>JAFSJW010000043.1 GCA_017449265.1 Treponema sp. | reverse complement strand
GAAAAGCCTGACCAGTATCTGCTTGACCGCCACTGGCATGACATCTTCCCCCTGATAAAAAAACGCTATCTCTTTGCCGGCGTAGAAGACTTCCTCTTTTACGATGTGTGGTCAAACGGCTACGTAAATGACAACGTATTCGCCTACTCAAACCGCGCGGGAAATGAAAGTGCAATTGTCTTCTATAACAACAAATACGACCGCGCGGACGGCTGGATAAAAGTGTCCTGCCCCTACGCCGTAAAAACTGGTTCTGGCGAAAATGACAAGCAGCAGGTGACCCGCACTCTCGGCGAAGGACTGGGGCTGACCCGTGGTGATGACATGTTCATGATTTTTCAGGAACAGCGTTCTGGGCTCTGGTATATCCGCAAGAACAACGAGATTATTGACCACGGCATGTACACCAGTCTGAATGGCTTTGAAAGTCAGGTCTTCTGGAATATCCGCGAGGAAAAAGATGATGAAGAGGGCAAGTGGAGCACGCTCTGCACATTCCTGAACGGACGCGGCACGCCTGACATGGAAATCGCATGGCAGGAATACCACTACCGCGAACTGTACGACGCATTAAAGCCCCTCATCACGGCGGATTTGGTCAATCAAGTACACGCCCTCCTGCTTACGGCAAAAGAACGCAAGGCAGAAAAGATTAAGACTCCTACGGTCAGAGCAATACTGGCAGCAATGGAAGAAAAAGCCCTCCATTTCTACGAAGTGGCAAATCAGTTCGCAGAGCGGGAACACTTTGGAAAGAAGAAAGCAAAAGTCCTTCCGCCCGCCGCAAAACTCTTTGCCCAGTTCAAGAAAGAAATGACGGCAATCGTCAAAGCGGTTCCCAAACTGACCAAGCCGCTGGGCGAGCAGGATTACGAAAAACTGATTGCAAAACTTTCCAAGGCAACAACCGCGGCAGATTACCTGTACGCAGGTGCCCTCGCCCACAACGAAGGTCTACTGCTTTTAATCTGCTATGCGCTTGTCGGAAAGATTGCCGAAGCAGGACTGGCACGCCGCTGGGCATTTGACCGCAAATTCTATGAATTCCTCAAGGAAGCGGGCGCGGGCGAGCAGCATGTATGGAATTTCCTGAGCCGCACATTCGCCCTGGCGGCAGAAAAACAGCCTACGCTTACTGGCAAGCAGACAGAAAAAGATGCCGCCTACCTGATTGCTTCCCGGCTCACACAGGGCAAGGACGCATGGCTTTTGACCGAAGCGCACTGGTTCGACAACGTGGCGTGGTTCAACAAAGAACTGACTGATTCCAGCCTCTTCCTTGCCATTGCCATTCCCCTGCTGTCTAGCGCAAAGGCAAAACAGGAAAAACTGCTTGCCCTCTACAAGGTGCTTGCCAAGGCAAAGGATAAGGCCGCCTACCACTGCGATGCCTTTGTACTGTCCTTTGCTCCCAAAGTGGTAAAGGCAAAGAAAAGCGTGGCGGGAAAGTCTACAAAAGCAAGCGCAAAAAAGCCAGCAACAAAAGCGACTGCAAAAAAACCAGCCGCAAAAAAGAAGAAGTAAGAGACCGTAATCGCTAAAAACAAAAGCCAGACTGACACCTGCACTTCACAAAATGCAGTTCACAGTCTGGCTTTTTTCTGCCCACTAGACTTTTAGCATCCTGCCATGCAGTCTGCCAGTGCTTTTTCAACAGTCTGCCTTGTTGCAGGCATAGCCTCCCGCCCCAGCACTGTCGGTCTGAGCACCGCCGCAATGTTTTCGGGCATGAGGGGCATTTCACCTGTCGTATGCTTAACATAATCCGCACTCAGGGCAGGATGATCGCGCACCACCAGCACCACAACGCCTTCATCATCTGCCGTCAGTTCCCGATTGTTCTGGGCGGCTGCATAAGCGGATGAAGTATAGTGGTCGGCAAAAATATTGTACTTCATAAAAAGTTTGCGGCAGGCTTGGGCTACCTGTTCCTCCGTTACCTGCACAGGAAAGACCAGATTCTTGAGCATGAGGGTATTGTTGTGGAACACGTCTTCCAGCCGCTCCAAATTGGACGGGTTTGCAGGGTCAGCAGGTTCTCGCTTGTCAAAAGGCACCATCTGATCCATAACGGCGCACTGTCCTTCCATGTCCAGAATCAGTTCGTTCGTGGAGGGGCAGATAAAACCGTTCAGCGGAAGCGAAAGCCGCCAGCTGTAAAGACCAGCCACCAGATTGCTGTAATTTCCGGGAGCCATGGCGTAGTAAATATCCGAATGTACGTCTTTTTTCAGGCGGCTAAAGGCATAGGGATAGAAAAAAACCTGAGGCATAAGCCGTCCGATATTGGCAGTGTTCGCCACCGTCAGATGGAATTTTTCCACCAGTGCGCGGTCAGAAAAAATTTCCCTTACCAAACGGTGACAGTCCGCTTCCGTTCCGTCAATTTCTATCGGGTAGATATTGCCGCCATTCCAGACATAATCACTTTCTGCCAGTCCGCGCATTTTTCCTTTTGGATAGAGGAGCAGGGCTTTCAGGTATTTTTTGCCCCGCAGTGCCCTCGCAAGACTGGCTCCCAATTCACCCACCGTCACATCCAGAAAGATTGCAAATCCACCCTTTAACTGAAAAATCGTTTCCATGCAGTTTACAAGGTATGAAATGCCAAAATCCTTGTGACTTCCCGTAGGCGTATTGCAGAGTTCCAGCGTAAAAAAGCGGTCAGTATACTTGGTCAGTTTGGGCGAAAAAGGAAAGGCCCGCGTCGCTATCGTCTCACAGATAATCGGACTGAACTCGTCATTGATACATGCGGACGTAAGCGCACCGGCAATACTTGCAAAAGGAGTATGTTCATTCGTGTACAAAATCCAGCGGCGCAAGTCAGGGCTCTCCGACGGAATATAGAGTCCGCCGTCTGCCGGAAGACAATCAGTTACCGCGCGCTCAAAGTTTACATAGCCGTTGCCGTTTCGTGTGCTGTTACATTTCATTGCTTTTTTCCACCCGCACTGATTTTACAGAAAAAAACAATCTTTGTATATCGAAAAAAAATAATTTTCCTGCAAACCGTCTTCCCTGAGGCGCACCCCTACACGCTTTCTTTTTAGTGCACTTGCTTTTTCAGATAGAAACTGGCAAAGTATGCATGCTGAAATACATTTTCCACCTCCGCATACACAGCCTTTTTTATATAGCAAGTCAGACCAAGCCCCAAAAACAATTCCCTGGGGAGCGGCATTTCCAGATTCACATCATAAAAAGTAATGAATTCCCAGCCAGTGCTTTGATTCGGCTGAGTCTGAAAAGCAAAATCATAATTGGCATAGGAATGTACATCGTTTTTAATCGCAAATCCTTTTTTTGTCAGCCAGTTCCATCTGAAAAAGACAGCGGGTCCAAACATATAACTGTAGTCACGCCGCGCACCTGCCATGTTTGAATCTGGCGAACGGTGAAAATAATAGTAGTCAGTCATGCCCAAAAGATTCCATGCCAGATGAACCTGCCATTCAGTAGTGCTAGTGGCATGTTGAATCTGCTGTTTAAAGGCAAAGCCCGACGCAAGCGCAGAAAAATCAATAAGAGACTGCCAGCGCACATCATAGTCAAGCACCATGCCCACCGTCGTCTTTCTGTCGCTGCCAAAATCAGGCGAGCGCGAAAACAACATGCCGCTTGACGACAGCAAGATGTCATACATGAGGTCCTGTTCCTCGCCTACCATGCCCCGCCATCTGCCGGAACCAGCCCCCACGCCCAGTGCAAAACGGAATTCAAACTGACTGTAGGGGTCGTTGGAATCATGTCCGTAGGGGTCATTGTAGACAATGGTAAGGTCTGGAGAAAAAAAGATGGGAAAATGTTCCGCGGGAGCCTGCACGCTGTCATAGGCGGAATATGAATACGAACGCACTGTACCCAGTTTATATTTCATCGAAATCTCGTAGATATTCCCCACCCTGCCCCGAGGTTTTATCCCTGTAAGCGGGTCGCTCCAGATACGCATGGGATTCACCACATAGCCAAAAAAATCGGCAATCTGCTCCGCCTCCAGCGAAAGCCTATACATCATCTCGCCCACGGCAAAACCGCCGATAAAGGAATAGGTCAAATCATTCACAGAAGGGGGCGTCGTCTCCGCAAACCATTCCCACAAAAAATCACCCAATGCCGTCAGCCCCAGAGACTCAAAGCGGTTCAGATTTGCATTCCGTGCCGCCATATAGTAGAGACTTCCCTGAAAAGGATGCAGGACAAAATTCGTCCAGACATAATCATCATCAAATTCTACCGTCCGCCGCCAGTCACAGAAGGAACTTGCCGAAACCTGTGCCCAGCCCGCATTCACCACAAAGCGGCTCCATGCATGAATGACAAAAATGGGAAGCAGCATACCCGTCACCGCCACAAGATAGTGTTTTTTTCCGTCATTGTCCTCGTGCACGGGCGTTCCGTATGTATTCGGCGGAGAAAAGGCTTTTTTTGCATCAAATGTAATATCTTCTGACGGGGAAAGTCCGGCTTCACGTCCTGTTTTCTGTGCATGCAAAGGCAAAAGCAAAAAAAGAAGCAGAGAAAGACAAAGGATTCGTCTCAGAAGACCTGCAGAACTACATATCATTGTTAAAAGAAAACTACCACGGTAAAATTTTGCAAAAAGTTACCGAATATTCGGTAACTTTTACGTTCTAAGTATATCTTTTTTCCTGTCCTCTGTCAATAGAAGCCCTTTTCCGCTTTTTTTCCTCATTTTACCTGTAATTTTGCATAGAGTCCGCCCGAATAGGCAAGCTGCACTACATCGCTCGCCGTCTCATACCAGGCTTTTTTTGCATAGATTTCGTTCGTAAGCCCAAGGCGCACCTTTTTCGACAGGGGCATTTCCAGATTCAAGTCCACAAATCCGAACAACTCCCAGCCCGCGCTCTGCGGCCCCTGTGTCTGACTGGGCAAATCCCTCGCCAGATAGCCACGCAGATTACATTCCGCCATCCAGCCGCTGTCAGAAATCCACCGCCACAAAAAAACGCTCTCCCCGCCAACCATGTAACTATAGTCTCGGAATGCTTGCGCCAAATCAGAATCCCGATGAAAATGATAGTAATCCGTCGTTCCCAGCACATTCACGTCCGCATGGAACTGCCATTCAATTCTGCTGTTCTCGTACGAAATGCGCTGTTTAATGGCAAAACCTGGCGCAAGCGAAGATATATCCATATATGAATGCCAGCGAAAATCATAATCAAACACCATTCCAAGCGACGTATCTTTGTTTTCACCCCAATCCGGCGCGCGGGAAAACAGCATACCGCTACTAAAAATAAAAACATCGTACATCAGGTATTTTTCGGCTTCTTTTATTCCGCGGCAAAAACCAGAACCTTTTCCAATCGCCCCGCCAAGACGCAATTCAAACTGACTGTACGGCACATTGGAATCATGCCCGTAAGGATTGTTGTACACGATATTCACTTCCGGCGAAAAATACACGGGAAACCGCTCCGTCCTGTTCCCTGCCCCGCCGTCAGACCATGCCCTTGTGTGCGTTGTTCCCACCATTGTCCGCACCGTAAATTCATATATATTTCCCGCAGAGCCACGGGGACGCTGCCTTGTCCAGAATTCCGTCCACAACCGTTCAGGATTCACTGCCCAACCCAAAAGCCAATGAATCTGGTCAGCCTCCAGCGAAAGACGATACAGCATCTCTCCAGTCGCAAATCCACCCAAAAACGAATAGACCAAATCATTCCGGCTCGGCGCATTCGTCTCAAAAAACCATTCCCAAAGGACATCACTTGCCGCCGTCAGCACCAACGATTCAACACGGTTCAGATTTGAATTTCTGCCCGCCAAGTAAGCCAATCCACCTTGATACGGATGCAACACAAAATTCGTCCAATACCAGTCGCCATCCCACTCCGTTCCGTGCCTGTAAAAATTCTTCACGTCATTCCAGCCAACCTGAGCCCATTCAGCGCGAAGCACAAAACGATCCCACGCGCCAACAACAAATTGAGCCGCCAGCATACCCGAAATCGCAGACAGATAATGCTTTTTCCCATCGTTTTCTTTATAGAAATTTTGCGCGAAAATGTTTTTCGGACAAAGCCACATCAGTACGCATAAAAGAATGGCGCATTTTTTGGCTGAACGGCTTTGCGCGGCTCGCCTACTTCGGCTCGTCCCTTGCGGGATTGTGGGCTTACACTTCGATTTCAGCCCACAACCGCTCCAATCCGGCGCGGCATTTTTAGGGGCATTAGTCCACATATCGCTTCAAAATCAAAGCCCCGTTGTGTCCGCCGAATCCCAAAGACGCGCTTGCGGCAACATCAACCGCACACGCGACTCCCTTGTTCGGAACATAGTCCAAATCACAGCCATTCTCAATGTCAGGTGCGTCCAAATTGATGGTGGGCGCAATAAAACCGTCAGTAATTGTCTTTACGCAGAACAAAGCCTCAATCGCTCCGGCCGCGCCCACCAGATGCCCCGTCATGCTCTTGGTAGAAGAAATTTTCAATTTTTTCGCGTGTTCAGCGAACACCAGTTTCAGCATGGCAGACTCGCCCTTGTCGTTTGCCTTGGTAGAAGTGCCGTGCGCATTGTAATACTGCACATCAGTCGGCTGCAACCCCGCGTCAGAAAGCGCTTCTTTCATCGCAAGAGCAGCACCGCTTCCGTCTTTGAGCGGCGCAGTAATGTGGTAGGCATCGTTTGAAGAGCCGAAACCCGCGATTTCCGCATAGATTTTTGCGCCGCGTTTTTTCGCATGTTCCAACTCTTCCAGCATCAGCACCGCACTTCCTTCCGAAAGCACAAAACCGTCACGGTCTTTGTCAAAGGGGCGGCTCGCTTTTTTTGGCTCGTCATTGCGCTTAATCGAAAGTGCCTGCAACGCCGTAAACGTACCCACCGTAAAGCCGTTGATTGCCGACTCCGTGCCGCCGCTCAGAGCCATATCCAGCCGTCCGCTCCGAATCAAATCCGCCGCCAACCCGATTGCGTCCGTTCCCGAAGCACAGGCTGTGTTCAGTGTCCACGAAAGTCCCTGCAAGCCATAATACAGGTTCACGTTTGCGGCGGCTTCGTTAGAAATCATCATCGGTGTGGTAAGGGGCGGCAAACGGTCAGGTCCAAACGCGCTGTCAAAATATTTTACGAATCCTTCTTCCGCAACGTCCATGCCGCCCAAACAGCAGCCGACCATCAGCCCGATTTTTTCGCTTTTGAGCGTGTCCTTGGTATAGCCCGCATCATCTATCGCCTGTGCGCTCGCCGCCAATAAAAACTGTGAAAAGCGCGCCATCTTTCGGATTGCACGATGGTCAATACCATAACGTTCCACGTCAAAATTTTTCACTTCGCCCGCAATATGCACTTTCAGCGCGGAAGAATCGAACAGCGAAATCGTTCCTATGCCGCTCTCTCCATTTTTTACCGTATTCCATGCCTCGTCCACCGTATTTCCCACCGGCGAAACGCATCCCATTCCCGTAATAACAACTCTTCGTCGTGACATATTTTTCCTCATGCGAGCCATATTTACGTCGCTTACCATGATTTTTTACGCAACCCCATCGGCAGACAATTTACGCTTTTAAGGATTAAAGTGTTAATCAGCACTTTCTTACATTGTATCATCGAACAGAGAATTGTTCTACAAACTAAGAAAGAAAAATTAGAGAAATTGGCGTTTGCCTTGCTCGTTGCACTGCGTAAGTTCGTAATATGAGCAATTCACAAGTATTCTTTTTGTCCTGCTACACAGTGCCGCTCCCTGCGTTAGGGATTGTAGCACCTGCGAAGCAGTCCCGAACGAAGTGAGGGATGAGCCGCGCAAGACGGCGAAGTGCGAAAAGCCCGACCCGAAGCGGCTTGCCGCGTAGGGGAACGCCCTAAAAATTATCACTTACGCGAACAGTAGCCATCGAACACCGCACTGTTAAAAACAGTCTTGTTTCTTTATTTTTCCTGCATAATGCATCATGGTCGCAAAAAGGACAAGAATGGAAAGATAATCGATTGCAAACAGCAAATAACCGCGTTCAAAATCAAAGAAGAAAAACTGCTGCAGACCGAACATGTATTTCCAAAGGCCTCGGGTGATAAAGGCATACACACCGTAAAGGCTGATGAAAATGCAGATTACTCGTAGCGGAATAATCTTTTTAGAAGGAAGTTTATTCTGCGAGTTCTGCGAAGTGGAACTCGTTGAGGATTGCGTAGCAATCCTCGCTATCATTGAAGCATGAAGTCCGATGTGAAACGCCATAAAAACATAATACCAGTGAGAGGCAATCAGATGAATGATTCGGGCAAAGCCGAGTCCGCCGCCCACGATTTCTGACGGAATGAACCACGCCATCATCATGCCGCTAATCATCAGAAGAAGCGCACACACCAAAACTCCAAGGTTCACGACAATCTGCATGATTCGGTGCGGAGCATATCTTCCTTTAAATAGCGAGCCAAACCAGCGGCGGTTCAAAATCACATGCACCGCCCATAGGACGAGCAGTGTCATTCCCAAAATCTGATGCACGCGGTCATTGGGGAACAGCACGGTTCCGCCCATCAGAATTATGGAGAGAATTGTCATCAGAATGTCGAGCGGCATACGGATTCGTTTTGTGTTCATGTTTTCACTCCGTTCTTCTCCAGAAACTCCGAAAGCGTTTTGTCGAGCGAAGAGCCGCCATCGAAAATAAGTTTTTTCATAAGCCGCTCCTTGCCCGCTCTTACATCAATTCCTTTCCGATGTTCCAAGCATTGCCAATACTTGCGCCGATTTCGCGGTAGCACAGTGCGGAAGAATCGAACATCACGGGATGAAGTTTTTCCAAGTCAACCTTGCCGTCTGTCAGGACAGTTTCGTCCGCACTCATTCCCACGATTTCGCCCACAACGCGGGTTTCTCCGTATTCTTCGGTGATAGAAACGACATTGCACTCAATCGCAACAGGAAGCTCATTGATAATCGGTGCGTTTACTTTTCCGCTTTTTGTGAGCGTGAATCCGCTTTTCTGCATTTTGTCGGCGACCTTTCCGAGCGACACAAGCCCCACATAATCACAGGCGGCAATCTGCTCCTTTGTGGCAAAGCTGACGGTAAAAGCCTTCTGATTTTTCAGGTTTTCCGTAGTCGTGTGAGGTGAAAGTGAGAGCGAAAGCTGCTTCGGTCCCACCTGTCCGCACCAAGCCGCGTTCATAGCATCGGCATTTCCCTTTTCGTCATACGTTGCCACGATAAAAACCGGCTGCGGCGTCAAAAATCCTTTTTCAAGTTCCTTTCTCATAATCATTCTCCTTTGGCGTTTCGTGTTTTCCGCCTGATTTGCGGTTATGGTCTTATTATAGCATGGAATTTCAGCGAGCGTAACGGAAAATCATAAAGTTTTATATGTCAAATCGTAAGATTTTGCGCTGAAAATGGTGTGTGGGCGTTACCCTCGCTACGCTTCGGGTCGGGCTTTTCGCACTTCGCCGTCTTGCGCGGCTCATCCCTCACTTCGTTCGGGACCGCTTCGCAGGTGCTACAATCCCTAACGCAGGACAGAATTATAGAAATGCTTTCCGAAATATGATAATTTGTCGATATAAGATTATGTTATGCTCACAGCCCACTGGGCTGGTTTAAGAAAGATAGTAGAAAATTTCGTTAAAATAGAGTATAATTTATACATTATGTTGGCAAAACCGTTTATAAAATGGGTTGGTGGGAAAAGCCAACTGCTAGAAGAAATAAGAGAAAAATACCCCTCAAAAATAGAAAAGTATTGCGAGCCTTTTGTTGGTGGTGGTGCGGTGCTTTTTGATATTTTAAGTCGTTTTCAACCTTCGCAAATTTTAATAAATGATATAAATAAAGAACTTATAAATACATATTCTCAAATAAAGAATAATTGCGAGTCTTTAATTTCTCAGCTTTCAGAAATTCAATCAATTTATAAAAATCACTCGATGGAAGAAAATAAAAACTTTTTCTACGAAAAACGCAATCGATATAACGAGTTAAAAGTAAATGGAAACGAAGCTGAAAATCTTGAAAAAGCGGTTTTGTTCATTTTTCTAAACAAAACTTGTTTTAATGGTTTGTATCGGGTAAATTCGAAAGGTTTATTTAATGTACCATTCAATAATGCAAAAAATCCGCTTTTGTGTGATGAAGAAAATTTACGAGTATGCTCAAAACTTTTGCAAAATGTAGAAATGAAAGTCGGAGATTATAAGGAATGCAAAAATTTTATCGATGATAAAACTTTTGTTTATATTGATCCGCCTTATAGACCACTTACACAAACAGCTGCATTTACTTCTTATTCAGAAAATGGCTTCTCAGACAAGGAACAAATTGAGCTTGGAAATTTCATTACAGAAATTTCAAATAAAGGTGCAAAGGTATTAGCTAGTAATTCAGACCCCAAAAATGCGAACGAAAATGACAATTTCTTTGATGACCTTTATTCACATTTTGAAATAGAAAGAGTTTCTGCTTCACGAATGATAAATTCAAACGCAAAAAAGCGTGGTGCAATTAATGAACTTTTAATCAGTAATATCGCATCAGTTTTCTAGGAGCAAAAAAATGAAAAAGAATTTTGATTTATTTATCTCGCAACTCAGCGAAACAAACGCTACTCTCGATTATTTTACAGACTTTGAAAAAGTGATCCGTAATACAAATAAAATCGCAATCAAACTCAACCAGTTGAATTACTTGATTGGAAAAGATGATTTGCGGAAAGCTATAAAAGAACTTTATGACGAAAATCCAAAAGTTTTTGAAGTTCTTGATATTCTTCTTGCTGTGAGAACAAAAGACAAAAAGAAAACTCTTAATGCAAATGGCGAGTTTGTTTTGCTAGAAAGTTATTTTACATCTTTGCAAGGTGTTATTGATTATATCGAACAGACAGGGCTTGCCGAGGTTTTCAAAAACAAGAATGTTACAAATCTTGTAGATTATGTTTTTGGTGTAGAAGTTGGACTTGATACAAATGCTAGAAAAAATCGTAGCGGAGAGAATATGGCAAAAGCAGTTGCCTCAAAATTCAAAGGTGCAAATATTTCTTTCCGTTCAGAAGTGAACAGCACGGAGTTTGAAGAAATAAAATCTCTTGGTCAGGATTTAAAAAGATTTGACTTTGTTATTCAGACAAAAAAGAAAACATATCTTATCGAAACGAATTTTTACAATGGTGGCGGCTCAAAATTAAACGAAGTTGCGAGGGCTTATACAGATATTGCTCCAAAAATCAATCAGTACGAAAAATTTGAATTTGTTTGGATAACAGACGGTTTCGGTTGGTTAAAGGCGAAAAACAAACTGGGCGAGGCATATTCTCTTATTCCAAGTATATATAATCTTGCGAACTTGGATGAGTTTCTTTCAAAAGTAAAATCAGAATTGTAATGTCTATAAAAGCATGGTATCGTTCAGAAAACAAAGACTTTACTCTTGCAAAAGGTGATAGCCTTGAGCTGCTACCCAACATCAATTTTCAGTTCGATATGATTTTTGCCGATCCACCTTATTTTCTTTCTAACGGAGGAATTTCTGTTCAGAGCGGAAAACAAGTTTCCGTGAACAAAGGCGACTGGGATAAATCTCAAGGTTTTGAGAAAGATAACGAATTCAATTTTAAATGGCTTTCATTATGCCGTGAAAAACTAAAGGAAAACGGAACAATTTGGATTTCTGGTACATATCATAATATTTTTTCTGTGGCACAAATGCTCAACGAATTAGATTTTAGAATTCTAAATTGCATTACTTGGGCTAAGACAAATCCACCACCGAATTTATCCTGTAAGTTTTTTACTCATTCCACGGAGTTCATTCTCTGGGCAAGGAAAAATAAAAAAGTCACTCACTATTATAATTATGAACTCATGAAAGAAATAAATGGGGGGACACAAATGCGAGATTTGTGGAGTCTACCAGCCATTGCAAAATGGGAAAAGTCTTGCGGAAAGCATCCAACTCAAAAACCGTTGCCTTTGCTTGCCCGTATAATTCTTGCTTCAACAAAAGAAAATGACTGGATTCTAGATCCATTTACTGGAAGCAGTACCACCGGAATTGCCGCAAGTTTATTGAATCGTAGATTTTTAGGTTTAGACAAAGAAGAATCATTCTTGGATATTTCTAAAAAACGCAGAGAAGAAATTAACGATATAAAAACACGATTTGAATATCGTGAAAAAATAATAAAATATTCGGACAAACCTTTAAAAGGAATATTGGAAATTCATGAAGAAAGTCCGTATTTTGGAATATATTTACCGATTGAGTAAACAAAGCATAACAAAAGTTCGTAGCCGACACGCGGTCAAGCCGCGTGCGGTACAACCAGTTGTTAGGTTGATGGCGCACTGCGCCACTTATTGTTAATAAGATAAATCATCTGACATTTATTCTAATTAAATAAAATCTAGGAGGATTTTATCATGAAAAAAATTTTTATTACCTTCATTACAACTTTAGTATTCGCATTTTCTTTTATTGGTTGTAGTAACCCATCAACTCCAACTACAACATACAAGATTGAAATCGGTGTCGTATCCAATTCAACTTACACTACCGCATTTAGCATGGCATCATCGTATGGAGCAAATATAACACATGAAAATATAAAAACAATAAGAGATTATTTGTATCAAAACACAACATCAAATTATGATAACAGCACAAAAGGTGTTACAAAAGATGAAATTCGTGATTTTCTAACGCAGTATGGAATGACAACAGTTCAAGCCAATGCTGAAATAGCTTGCTTAGAAACTTTGGGAAATGATATTGCATTTTTTGAGTATGCCTATTCATCCAGTTCTAAAGTTTGGATGTATGCCGAAAAAGAATAAACTAAGATTTACGAAAAAATGGAAAATCCAGCCAAGTCAAGCTTGTCTGGATTTTTTAGCAGCGGGTCAAGCCCGCCATTTTTATGGACAAAAAAACAAATATCGTGGTAAAATAATCCCACAAGGAGAATACAAATGCCAAGAATAGTTCCTATAAGGGATTTAAAAAACACAACAGCAATTTCAGCTCTTTGCCATGAAGAAGAAGAACCTATTTTTGTTACAAAAAATGGATATGGAGACATGGTCTTAATGAGCATGGAAACTTATGAAAAGAACATGTTCCTTGCAAACGTATATGGAAAACTTGAAGAAGCAAAACAGGATATGAAACAGGGAAAGTATTCTTCTGTTGAAGATGCAATTTCAAGAATAAGGAAAAATCATGGCCTATAATGTCCGAATCATGGAAAAGGCCGAGCAGGATTTATCCGAAATTGTAATTTATTTTACAGATAAACTTTATAATCCAAGCGCCGCTGAAAGTTTACTTGAAGAATTTCTCGAAGAAAAAAACAATATTTCAGATAATCCCTATATGTATCCGTTAAGTAATGATTCAGTTTTGCAATCTGAAGGATATCACAGATTTCTTTTCAAAAAAAATTATATCGCTCTGTACTTAATCGATGATGTTGAGAAAGAAGTATCTATAATGAGAATCTTTTATGTAAAAAGAGATTATGCTAATTTAATATAAAAGCAACCTAACAAAGGTTACGACCTTCGGTCGTTTGCATTTAAGGAAATTATTATCTAGTGCGCTTGCGCGCACGATGCATCATAGCCGACAGGCAGTCAGGCCCGCTGCGGTACAACCAATTGTTATATGGACGCCCGCATTGGAGCGCAAAGGAAGAATAAACTATTTTGGAGGTCAGAATGCGGTGATTCTTCCCGGCGCTCACATTGGCGACGGAGCGATTATCGGCGCGAACAGCGTGGTCGGGAGCAATGTTGAGCCGTATTCGATTGCCGCCGGAAATCCTGTTCGCAACCACCGCGTGTGCGACGGACGGCTAAAATTAAACGAGTTCCGCAAATTGCCGGAGGCTTGTCCGATGACTGCGGAATCTGCAAAAATATAAGGCTCGTGGAATAAGACGAGATTTTGAAAATGAGAAAAAGAAACTGATAACAAAGATGTGACAAAAATTCACTCTTTTTGATATAATCAACAAAAATCAGGAGAAAAAATGCTGTCATTTGAAAGTGATTATATAGAAGGCGCACATCCGCTGATTCTGGAGGCGCTGGCAAAAACGAACATGGAATGCCTTTCGGGCTACGGCACGGACTCTTACACAAAGTCTGCAAAAGAAAAAATTGCCGCCGCCTACTCTCTTCCTGACGCGCAGATTTCTTTTTTGACGGGCGGAACTCAGACAAATCAGATTGTAATCGACACGATGCTAAAACCTTACGAAGGAGTGATTTCGGCCGCAAGCGGTCATGTGAGCGTTCACGAGGCTGGAGCGATTGAGTTTACAGGCCGCAAAGTTCTTACACTCCCCTCTCACGACGGAAAAATTGATGCGGCGGAACTTGATTCTTTCATCACTGATTTTTATGCGGACGGAAATCATGAGCACATGGTTTTTCCAGGAATCGTCTACATTTCCCACCCCACCGAATATGGAACGCTTTATTCAAAAAATGAGCTGACTGAAATTTCAAAAATCTGCCATAAGCACAAAATCCCGCTTTTTCTTGACGGTGCGCGGCTCGGCTACGGACTTATGAGCAAATCTTCCGACATGACTTTACCTGACATTGCAGAACTTTGCGATGTCTTTTACATCGGCGGAACAAAGGTCGGGGCTTTGTGCGGAGAAGCGGTTGTCTTTACAAAAAAGAATATGCCGCCTCATTTTGACAACCTCGTAAAAAAACACGGCGCGCTTTTGGCAAAAGGAAGGCTCTTAGGAATCCAATTTGACACGCTTTTTACCGACGACCTTTACTTCAAAATCAGCCGGAATGCCATTGAGCGGGCAGAAGAGCTGAAAAATCTATTTGTCAAAAGAGGCTACAAATTGTTTATGGATTCGCCAACAAACCAGCAGTTTGTTATTCTTGAAAATGAAAAGATGAAAAGCCTGCAAGAAAAAGTGCAGTTCAGCTTTTGGGAAAAATACGATGAAAAACGCACCGTCGTCCGCTTTGCGACAAGCTGGGCAACGACAAAAGAAAAAATCGCGGAATTGGAAAAGATATTATAAGGCAAACAAAGCGTTAGCGATGTGCAAGGCGGCGATAGCCGGCCACTGGACTGAGCGAGTAAAACGAGCGAAGGAAGCGGCTGGAGCGCAAGCGGAACCTGGAACGTAGCGACCGACCGCGAAGCGGGCGGAAACGCCCAATTACTTCTTCATCCACTTAATATTCATCAGGATAAAATCTTTTACGTCGCGGGCAAGGTTGAGTTCCTTCGGCTTTATCTTGAGAGCTTTGAGGGTCTGAATAATCAGCGGGTTTGCCTGGCAGTTGGAAAAATAGCTTGCACCGTAATTCATTATTGCAAGAAAAAGATTGTCGGCCTGCTCCTCGGTGATTCCGAGTGCGTATGAAAGGCGCTTCTGCAAAAGAAAGGCACGGTCATAGTAAGTCTTCTTAAAAACTGTCAGGCGCTCGACGGTAACGTTGCGCTCGATAATCGTAAGAAGGAATGCAACATAGCGGAAGTAATCCTCGTGGCTTGCAACCTGCGCCGTCCAGATTTCGGCAACAGTCTCCGGCGAAAAACGGCAGCCTTCGGGAAAAACGGTGAGCAGCGAATCCAGATATTCGGTCATCCTGTCCTGGGTAATTTCGAGGTAGATTTCTTCTTTTGTGGTGACGTACTTGTAAAGGTTCGCACGAGACCAGTCCAGCTTTTCGGCAATCGTAGAAAGAGTGATTTCGGTATAAGGCATGGTCTTAAAAAGTCCGTCCGCCGCCTTTTTGATTTGAGTCATTCTTTCTTCTTTCTGTTCGTCCGTGCGGGCGCGTTTGTAGTCTGGCATGGTTTTAGGATAGTTCAAAACGGGAGTTTTTACAAGTGAGTGGTTGTTGGTTATTCTGGTTGTTAGGGACGGGGTGTTGCTTAGATTATTTACACATTTCACTAGTTTTTGTCTGTTTATCTTCCATGGCACTTCTTGTACTTTTCACATCCTGCAGAAATAAATCAAAATCACTTTTCAGATTAGCAAGTTCTTTTTGACGGAATAAATCATATTCTTTCTCTGCTTTCTGCATTGCCTGTTCATGAGAAATGGAACCTTTGCCTTCAAGGATTTTTCTTTGATGAGCAATTATCTGATTATCAAGAGCAGAAATCCAGTCCTGCATTTTCATCGGTTTTTCTTCAAGAGCCTGAAACTCTGCAAAATCCAAGAATTCTGTAACCAACAGATTAAGGCGTTGCAATTCAAGTTCTGAAAGATAATTCTTTGCGATTTTTACATCATCTTTTGTAACATAATCGCCCTTAAAATTCGTCATTCCAACAAAAGGCTTTTCGCTATCTACCCTCTCGTAAATGAGTTCCGCCGCAGTATGTATCGCTTCGCTAGCGAGTTTTGTGTCCGATAAAATATGCGGTTCACAAAACTCGTCATGAACCGCATAATGCAATTTATTCTGAACAGTTGCAAAAAAATTCAGCGTTGTTTTTGAACGTGGATCATAATCAGTCGCCGTTGCATAAATATCCGTAACCTGCTGATAAAAGTTCCGCTCGCTTGAACGGATATCGCGGATTCTCTGCAAAAGTTCCTTAAAATAGCGATTCCGCCCCTGCTTTAGCCGCTCATCGTCCATTGTGAAGCCTTTTTGGATATATTCGTGAAGCCGCTGTGTTGCCCATCTCCTGAAACGAACGGCAATATCTGACTGAACACGGTAGCCGATTGCGATAATGACGTCGAGATTGTAATGGTCAATCTCACGTTTTACTTCACGATTTCCCTCTTTTTGAACTATAAAGAATTTCTTTATAGTTGCCTCTCGCGGCAGTTCTTCGTCTTTATAAATGTTTTCAATGTGCTGCCCGATATTCTGCCGAGTAGTATTGTAAATTTCGGCAAGTTGGACTGCCGTTACCCAAACGTCTTCGTCTGCAAAACGTACAGAAACATTCGTCTTGCCGTTTTCGTCGGTGTATAAGATTATTCCGTTTTCCATTAAAGGCAACTCCTGCAAACATTTTAAACCATAATGCATCAAAAAGCATTAAGTTAGTAACTTAATGAAATCTTATGAAAATCAGCATAACTTAATCTTATACTATCAACTTATCACAATTTATAAATTCTTTCCATAAAATCGCTGTCCAGCGTTAGCGATGTGCAAGGCGGCGATAGCCGGCCACTGGACTGAGCGAGTAAAACGAGCGAAGGAAGCGGCTGGAGCGCAAGCGGAACCTGGGTTCGATTAATCTCACACCCCCATTAGTAGGAAAATCCTAATCGACAGTCCCGATGGACTGTCGATTTTAACGGATTTCCTATTAAAGGCATAGCGACCGCCGCTTTTCGGCGGGAACGCCCATTTAATAAATCAAAAACTTTTTCTTGACAAATAATACCTCGTCTGTTATATTTTCTATTAATAACACTGTGTTACTTACAAAAAAAACAAACACCATTAAGGAGCCCACCTATGAACGGAAACTTTTCCTACTCAAACCCCACCAAACTTTACTTCGGAGACAACGCGCTGGACTTTCTGAACACCGAGCTTCCAAAATACGGAAAGAGAATCATGCTCAGCTACGGCGGCGGTTCAATCAAAAAGAACGGCATTTATGATGAAGTAATCAAAATCCTTAAGGCAAACGGCAAGGAGATTTTTGAAGACGGCGGAGTTATGCCGAACCCCACGAGCGAAAAGCTCATTGAAGGCTGTAAGATTGCACGCGAAAACAACGTTGATTTTATCCTTGCAGTTGGCGGCGGATCGGTGTGCGACTATGCAAAGGGAGTTTCTGTTGCAGCCTGGTACGACGGCGACCCTTGGGAAAAGTATTACCTCAATATGGAAGAGCCAAAGGCCGGTGACAGAATCATTCCGGTTGGCTCGGTGCTCACGATGGTCGGAACTGGCAGCGAAATGAACGGCGGTTCTGTAATCACGAATCACGCGCAGAAGCTTAAGATTGGCCACGTTTTTGGCGAAGAAGTTTTTCCAAAGTTTGCAATCCTCAATCCCAAGTACACCTATACCCTTCCGCAGCGTCAGATGGTCGCAGGTATTTTCGACATCATGAGCCACATCATGGAGCAGTATTTTTCCGGCAGCGACGACAACACTAGCGACTACATTGCAGAAGGCCTTATGCGCTCTCTGATTCACGCCTCGCGCATCGCAGTAAAAGAGCCAGAGAATTACGAAGCCCGAAGCAACATCATGTGGACTGCGACCTGGGCTCTCAACACCCTCATCGGCAAGGGAAAGACTCAGGACTGGATGGTTCACATGATTGGTCAGTCAATCGGAGCCTTTACCGACGCAACTCACGGCATGACGCTTTCGGGCGTTTCTCTTCCATATTATCGCTTCGTTATGAAGGACGGGTTGCCGAAGTTCGTGCGCTTTGCAAAGAACGTGTGGGAAGTTCAGGCTGCTGGCCTTTCTGATGAAGAAATCGCTGAGTCGGGTTTGGCTGCTATGGAAGACTGGATGAAGGAAATAGGCGTGTGCCTCCACATCTCAGAGCTTGGCGTTACCCCCGAAATGTTCGACGGAATTGCAAAAGGCTCTTTTCTTCTGGACGGCGGCTACCGCAAGCTGACTCACGAAGAAATCGTTCAGATTTTGAAAGAGAGTATGTAATATTTGGGCGCTACCCGCCTGACGGCGGGTCGGGCTTTTCGGGGTTCCGCTATCGCTTCATTCACCGCAACCTTTGGTTGCTTACGAACGCTTCGCGCCCCTACAATCCCTAGCGCATTACAGGAGGATTGAAAATGAAAAAACTTATTCTTACACTTTTACTTGGAGGATTGCTTATGGCATCAGCATCAGCAAAAACAGCCTTTGTTTACTTCAGTGCAACAGGCACAACAGAAAAAATAGCAAAGGATGCCGCATCAGCAATGGGTGCAGACATCTTTGAAATTCAGCCGGTTCACAAATACACCAGTGCAGACCTCAACTGGCACGACAAAAAATCGCTTTCATCAATTGAATGCAACGACCCAAAAAGCCGTCCTGCAATCGCAATCCCCATCGACATCTCTGGTTACGATACTGTAGTTTTGTGCTACCCTATCTGGTGGGCTTACGCTCCAAAAATCGTGTACACCTTTGTAGAAAGCCAGAAGTGGGAAGGCAAGAAAATCATCACACTTTGTACATCAGGTGGAAGTGGTCTTGGACGCAGCGGCACCGATCTTGCCAAATACGCAAAAGGAGCGGATTTCAGGGGCGGCAAAGACTTTACCCGCGGCAAGGCTGATGAAATCAAGAAATATGTTGAAGGGCTTTTGAAATAAGAGGAAGATGAGTATTACAGTCCACCTTAGATACACCGGCAAAAGAAATGCCGCAATCGATTTTGCAAAAGAAATGACAGAAAGTGGAGTCGTTGAAAAAATCCGCGCCGAAAAAGGCAACTTGCGATATGAGTATTATCAGCCTCTGTTTGATGGCAAAGAAGATAAAACCGTGCTTCTCATCGACCAGTGGGAAAATCAGGAAGCGATAGACATTCACCACACCTCCCCGATGATGGCAGAAATCGCAGGGCTTCGCGAAAAGTACGACCTTCACATGACTGTAGAGCGATTTGTGGCTGATGAAGGCGGAGTGCCAGAAAGCGATAAGGAGTTTATTAGAAAATGAAAAGATTTATTTTGAGCTTGTTTACAGCAATCTTAGTCATGACTATAGCTTGTGCAGCTGAAAACAATACCTCTACACCAACGAAAGGAGTTCTCCCCATGAAGCTGAACATTCAGGTTGATAACGGAACAAGCAAGCATGAGCTTACCGCGACTCTTTATGACAATTCATCTTCGCGCGCGCTGGTGGACTTGCTTAAAAAAGGCAGCGTCACAATCGACATGCGCGATTACGGCAATTTTGAGAAAGTGGGAGATTTACCGGTCACTCTTCCCCGCAACGACACGCCGACCAACACCGACGCAGGAGATTTGATTCTTTATCTTGGGAAACGATTTGTAATCTACTACGACAAAAACTCGTGGGATTTTACGCCGCTTGGAAAGATTGACGGAGTAACAAAAGCCGAACTGAAAAAGATTCTTGGCAAGGGAAATGTTACGGCAGTACTTTCACTTTAGAACACAAAAATAAACTCAACGGAGAATCTTATTATGTCAGAGAAAATCACACAAACAGCAGGACGAACGCAGCTCGGAGACTTTTCGCCAATGTTCGCGCATTTGAACGACGACATTCTTTTTGGCGAAGTCTGGAACGAAAGTGCGATTGATGTAAAGACGAAGTGCATCATCACCGTAGTTTCGCTTATGGCAAGCGGAATAACTGATTCGTCTCTTTCGTATCACTTGCAGAATGCAAAAGCACACGGCGTTACAAAAGAAGAGATTGCCGCAATCATCACCCACGCCACGATGTACACAGGATGGCCGAAGGGCTGGGCTGTATTCAGGCTTGCAAAAGAAATTTGGAATGAAAAGGTGGCGGAACTGTCAGAAAAAGACAAATACCAGAACACAATATTTTTCCCAATCGGAGGCGAAAATCCCTACGGAAAATATTTTACAGGCAAAAGCTACCTTGAGCAGATTTCAGGCAATCAGTTCCCTGTTTTTAATGTGACCTTTGAGCCTTCATGCCGCAACGACTGGCACATTCACCACGCAAAATCCGGTGGCGGGCAGCTTTTAATCTGTGTCGGCGGCCAGGGCTGGTATCAGGAAGAAGGAAAGGACGCTGTTGAAATGAAGCCGGGAACGGTAATCAATATTCCGGCCGGCGTAAAACACTGGCACGGAGCGGCAAAAAACAGCTGGTTTTCACATCTTGCGATTGAAATTCCGGGAGTAGAAACCGGCACCCAATGGTGCGAGAAAGTTTCTGATAAGGAATATGGAGAGCTGTAGAGGAAAACCAGCAACGAGTGTTTGTAAATAAGTAATGAAGACCTTTCTGTTTCAGTTCCGCTACCTTGACAAGAATCCGAAGTCAGATTAAGATTATTACATACAGTCCGATTTCGGATTCTATTTTGATGAGGCATGCTTATGGAAAACGTTCACGATGAAAAAATAATTTCTTCGCTCACAGAAATGGGCAAACAGGACAACCGTTTTGACTCGCTCTACCGCAGGGTTTCCGCTTCCTTTGAAATGTCGGCCTGTGCGATGTGGATTTTCTATTATCTTCTTCTTTCAGACGATGGAATGACACAGCTTGAAATGACGGAAGCGATGATGTTCCCCAAGCAGACCGTCAATTCCGCAGTGCAGAACCTCGTGAAGGACAATCTAGTCACTCTTGAAGCCGTGCAGGGAACGCGGAACAGCAAGAAAGTCCTGCTTTCAAAAAAAGGACGGGATTATGCAGAAAAGACAGTAAAGCGACTCTTGCAGGCAGAAATCCGGGCAACGCAAAAATTTGGCGAGGAAAAAACACAGGCGTACATCAGCCTGCGCGAAGAATATATGACGTTACTCAAAGCAGAATTTGAAAGCGACTTTTTGAAGGAAGAATAATTTTTAACAGTCATACAGAGTCTGCGGGTATCGCGGCTTACATACATAGAAGGCAAGTATGGAAAATGTACTTATGATTGACAGGACAAAAGACGAGCAGTATCATGAGATGCTGAACAATGGAGAAATGTACGACAGCGTGGATGACGAGTTTATCGCCTATCAGCACGAACTGGTGCGGCGGCTGAACGACTTTAACCGCACGGACGAAACGCCGGAGGGATTGAAGGAGCGCGACGAAATCCTGAAGGAGATTTGCGGCATGTATGGCGAAGACCTGTACGTGATTCCCCCTGTGAGTGCCAACTGCGGTCTGCGCCACGTCCATTTCGGCAAGCGCGTGGTGGTGAACTTCAGTTGCTGCTTCGTTGACGACGGCGACATCTACATCGGCGACGACACGATGATTGGGCCTAACTGTACGCTGGCCACAAGCATCCACCCCGTTTCGCCCCGTCTGCGCAAGTACAAGATTCAGCGCAACAAGCAGATTCACATTGGCCGCAACGTGTGGCTCGGTGCGGGAGCCATCATCCTGCCAGGCGTGACCATCGGCGACAACTCGATTGTGGGTGCCGGCTCTGTGGTGACGAAGGACGTTCCCGCAAACGTCATCGTCGTGGGCAATCCCGCCCGTGTGTTGCGCCAGATTACTGAGGACGACGACCGCTTCGAGGGTGGCAAGCCAATTCCAATGGATATCAGAAATCGCAAATCACCTCGGAGCATACAAGGCTCTCTTTGCAACCTGTCACTGCACTGGTCTCCCAGTTTTCAATCAGCTGAAAGAAATCATGGACGCCCAGTTGAGTTATGTTCGCTCTGGAGATGAAGTTGAGGTATAAAAATGAAAATCAGAAAATCAACAGAACAAGACTTTACACGAATTATGGAAATTTATGCCTTCGCGCGTGAATATATGAAAACGCATGGAAACCCGAATCAGTGGGGGCCGACAAACTGGCCTCCAGAGGACCTGATTCATAATGATATAAAAGAGGGCAACTCTTATGTCTGCCTTAATGACGCTGAACAGGTTATCGGAGTTTTTTATTTCATCCAGGGAAAGAATATTGAACCAACTTACATAAATATTTCTGAAGGTGCATGGACTGGCAGTGATACTTATGGCGTTGTCCATCGGGTTGCAGGTGATGGCTCAGAAAAGGGCATAGGCGCCTTCTGCATTAACTGGGCATTTGAAAAATGCGGCAATCTTCGCATAGACACCCATGGCGACAATATTGTCATGCAGAATCTTTTGAAGAAACTTGGATTCAATCACTGCGGAACAATTTATGTTGAAGAGGATAATTATCCCCGGCTTGCATTTGAGAAGTTCTAGCGAATTGAAAACACCGCAGTAACATTTCCCTTCCCGAGAATCTTTTTAAGTTCAGATTTTGTCACGTCATCAACTTTGCCAAGGCGGGTACGATAAGAAAAGTGTGAAACAATTTTACAATCTATCGGGGCGTTGCGGGGGAAGGCTTTCCCCGCCCGCCCGCTCGTAACCTTGACAAGAATCCGAAATCAGACTAATCTTGTTATATACAGTCCGATTTCGGATTTTATTTTAATGAGGCATGCTTATGGAAAACGCTCACGACGAAAAAATAATTTCTTCGCTCACAGAAATGGGCAAACAGGACAACCGTTTCGACTCGCTCTACCGCAGGGTTTCTGCTTCTTTTGAAATCTCGGCCTGTGCGATGTGGATTTTCTATTATCTGCTTGCTTTTGACGAAGGCATGACGCAGGTTGAGCTTTCTGAAGTGATGATGTTCCCCAAGCAGACGATAAATTCAGCCGTATCTCAGCTTGCAAAGAGCGGCATGGTTACGCTTGAAGCCGTACCCGGAACTCGCAACAGCAAGAAAGTTCTGCTCACTAAACAAGGTAAGAAACTCGCCGAAAAAACCGCTTCCCGACTGCTTTCTTCCGAAATCAAAGCGGCTCAGAAATTCGGAGAGGAAAAAATGATGCAGTTTATTACCCTACGTGAAGAATACCTAACGCTACTCAAAGCAGAATTTGAAAGCGATTTTTTGAAGGACGAATAAATGATGAACTCAGAACAACCTTTAGCACCCATCATCATCACCGGCGCACACGAAAACAACCTGCGCAACATTTCGCTTGAAATCCCCAAAGGCTGCCTCGTGGTTTTCTGCGGCGTTTCGGGCAGCGGAAAATCTAGCCTCGCTTTCGACACCATCGCCAATGAATCAAACCGTCAGTGGCAGGAAAACTATCCGCTTTTTCTTCGCAACAAGATGCCGCATTACGACCGCGCGAAGGTGGAATCAATCGAAAACCTTACGCCCGCCGTGGTGGTTGACCAACATTCCATCGGAGTTTCAAGCCGTTCCACAGTCGGCACTGCGCTTGATGTCGCGCCGCTTGTTAGGCTGTTGTTTTCGCGGTGCGGCGAGCCGAGCGCGGGCGGGTCGATGGCGTATTCTGCCAACCACCCTATGGGAATGTGCCAGCACTGCACGGGGCTTGGTACGGATTTGGTCTTGAAAGAGGATTTGCTTTTCGACATCGCCAAAACCCTTCGCGAGGGCGCAATACGTTTCAGTCAGTTCTCAAACGGCTGGCAGACATACCTTTATCAGGCGAACCCTAAAATCAACGCCGACAAGAAACTCAGCGATTTTTCGGCAGCCGAGTGGGACTACCTCAAATACGGCGAGCGTGAGCCTGATGGCACGCTGAGTAAAAAGCAAATCAAAGTGGAAATCCGCAGCAACAACACCGGGCGCGTTGACAAGGTTGATTACGAAGGCGTTATCCCGCGATTTGAACGGCTGTATCTGAAACGCGACATCACCAAACTCAAAAAGTCCTTGCAGGACGAAATCCTTTCGTTTGTAGAAAAAGGCGGTTGCCCCATTGCGGCGGCACTGGCTTGAATCCCAAGGCGTTGGAGTCCAAAATCAACGGCAAAAACATCGTTGATTACGGGGAGATGACTGCGGCGGAATTGTTGGCGGAAATCGAAAAAATCAACTCGCCGATGGGCATAAGCCTTGCGCGGCAGATTTCATCGTATCTTCGGCGGATGGTGGATGTCGGCATCGGCTACCTGTCGTTTTCACGAAAGACTGACACGTTTTCGGGCGGAGAAATTCAGCGCATAAAAATGGTTCGCAGCCTCAAATCGCCGCTCACAAACATCACCTACATTTTTGACGAGCCGACAGCGGGGCTGCACCCGAGCGATGCGGAAAAAATCGGCAGAAATCCTTGTTTCGCTCAAAAATGCGGGCAACAGCGTTTTTGTCGTTGAACACAACCGTCAGATGATTTCGCTTGCCGACCACGTAATCGAAATGGGCGAAGGTGCGGGCGTTAACGGCGGAAACATCGTTTTTCAAGGCTCGCTCGACGACCTCAAAAAAACTCAGACAAAAACAGCCCTAACGCTTTCCGAAAAAATCACGGTCAACAAAAATCCGCTCAACTTTACAGAGTTTTTTGAGTTGAAAGACCTTCATTCGCACAACCTCAAACACATTGACGTAAAAAATCCGAAAGCCGCTCAAAGCCCTTCAAGATGTCGGCATTGGCTACATAACGCTCAGGGCTTCCACCGCCACGCTTTCGGGCGGCGAAATCCAGCGCATAAAACTTGCGAGCGAACTTCACAAAAAAGGCGCGGTCTATATTCTCGACGAGCCTTCCACCGAGCTTCACAACAAGGATGCCGAAAAACTTCTTGCCTTGTTCCGAAAACTCGTCGCCGACGGAAACACGGTCATAATCATCGAGCACCGCCTCGAACTCATCGCCCAAGCGGATTACATAATTGAAATGGGTCAAGGCGGAGGAGCGGATGGCGGAGAGGTGGTGTTTTCGGGAACGCCAGAAGAGATAGTAAATTGCTTAAAGTCAAAAACAGGTGAATATTTACGCGAGGAAACAAGATAAGTGAAAGCCGTACTTTCACTTTAGAACACAAAAATAAACTCAACGGAGAATCAATATGGCAGAAAAAGACAAATACCAGAACACAATATTTTTCCCAATCGGAGGCGAAAATCCCTACGGAAAATACTTCACAGGGCAAAGCTACCTTGAGCAGATTTCAGGCAATCAGTTCCCTGTTTTTAATGTGACATTTGAGCCTTCTTGCCGCAACGACTGGCACATTCACCACGCAAAGTCCGGTGGCGGACAGCTTTTAATCTGCGTTGGCGGCCAGGGCTGGTATCAGGAAGAAGGAAAGGACGCTGTTGAAATGAAAGCGGGAACGGTAATCAATATTCCCGCTGGCGTAAAGCATTGGCACGGAGCGGCAAAAGACAACTGGTTTTCACACCTTGCTATTGAAATTCCGGGCGAAGAAACAAGCACCCAATGGTGCGAGAAAGTTTCTGATGAAGAATACGGGGAGCTGTAGGGGGGAGCTAGTTTTTTGATACGAAAATTTTCAGACCATGCGGTAGCTCTTGTCACCACCCCTTAGCCTCTTTTTTCGCCCAGCCGACAATCTCGCTTAAAGCGGCTTTGTTTTTCTTCAAATAGGCAAGGCGGTAGTGAGCCGTCGCCTCGTCGTCAACAATCGGGACGGTTACGCACCCTTCGCGGCTGTCGCTTTTTGTGTGCCCAAGTTCCGTCACAAAGGTAAGCGGATTCTGTGACTTTACCACATTCGTGTAAACCATAAAATCGTCGTATTCAATATAGGTGGCACTAGGAATCTGCTCGCGGTGGACTTTGTACCAGAAGCCTGTGTTCGTGTACTCGCGGATTTCTTTTCCGGCAAGGTCTGCAAAACGGATTTCACTCTTTTTTGAAAGCGGATCAGAAAGCGGAATCTGCATGAAAAGCTGCTCGTCCATGAATGGAACGGTCTCAATCGCCTCGCTGTCAATCTCTCTCCTGACAATCGCAAGCGTCGCCTTTTCGGAAAGCAGGAGCGAAATAATCTCGTCCTCGTCCGGCATGGTTGCAGTAATCTTTGCCTTAGGAAACCTTGCTGTCAGCTCGGCGGAAAGCTTCCATTGAGGAGCGGGCGCGCAGGTTGCGATGGCGATTGCAGGAAAATCAGACTTGATGGCATCCACTTTCTGAATGAGCAAATCCGCCTCAGAAAGCACGCGCCGTGAATGTTCCACGACAATCTCTCCGTTTTTGTTCAGCGTCATGCTGTTCTTTGTGCGGTCAAAAAGCACAACGCCCAGCTCGTCCTCCAGCCGTTGAATCGAGCGGGTCAGCGCGGGCTGCGAGATGTTGAGTTTTTCCGCCGCGTGAGAAAGCACCTTCTCTTGTGCAATCACGACAAGCTGCCTAAGTTGAATCAGTTCCATGCTCTTATTTTAGCAGACAAAAAGAAATTTTACAATGCACAGAACGCATAGTACCTTGCAAAACTTCTATTGTACAAAAGGTAATCCTATCCGTTATCTTTTATATATGGGCGCAACCGCCACAAGTGGCGGTCGGGCTATCCGCCGTTCCGCTGTCGCTACATTCTCAAGCTCCCTACAGTCGCTTGCGAACGCCTGACGGCGCGGCTACTATCCCTTGCGCGATTTTCAACACAAACATTTTTGGAGGAACTTTTATGAAGACTTTAATCGCATATTTTTCGCACACTGGAGAAAACTACTTTGGCGGACAAATCCGAAACATCAGCAAGGGCAATACGGCGGTCGTGGCTGAATTTGCGCAGAAAGCGACTGGCGGAGACCTTTTTGAAATCAAGACGGTGAAAGAATATCCCGTGAACTACAAGGAATGTACCGAAGTCGCCGCAGCAGAAGGAAGGGCAAACGAACGCCCAGAACTCAAAGGCACAATTCCGAGCATTTCCGACTACGACACAATCATCTTGGGCTATCCGTGCTGGTGGGGAACGATGCCGCAGGCGGTTTTCACATTCTTGGAGAGCGCGGACTTTGCGGGAAAGAAAATCCTTCCGTTCTGCACGCACGAAGGAAGCGGTATGGGACGAAGCGAGTCGGACATAAAAAAACTCTGCCCGACTGCGACCCTGGCAAAAGGTCTTGCGATAAACGGCTCTTCATGCAACGGAGCGGAATCAAGCGTGAAGAAGTGGCTTAGCGCAAACGGACTGTAAGGAGACGACGCGGGCGGCTTGTCCGCTCCATCCGCTTTGAAAAACCATTTTACACGAAAACTGCTTGCTTTCTTGCTAATACAACATGTTCTTTTTCAGAATTCTTGGCAAGAAGATAAACACAACTATCGTTTTAAACCGCACAGCGGCTTGACCGCTGTGTCGGCTTTGAAAACAATGTTAGGCGTTTTCTTTCTATTTCAAACTGACTTATTTCTTTGTCGTTTCCGTGTTTGCGAACCTTTTACCTCTGCTGATGTAATTGAGTTTGCAATTCTCTTTTCTTTTGTGATTAATGTAGTATAAAACCTTTCTTCTAAACCATACAATATGTTTTTCAAATCTTCTTCATTTGAAATTTGCGCTTTTCCATTAGTTAAACTTAAATTCGGATAATAATCTTTGATATATTCAAACATTTCTTTCTTTTCTTGTTTTGTCATTTTTGAAAAAGTATCTTGTACTAATGCTATTTTTTTACGATTAGGAATCTTTACCTTTTCAGCAGAAAAACCATCTGCTAAAGAGAATGCTTTTTCAGCAAGAAACGATTGAACCTCAGAATCAGTTGCTGCTCTGTAGATTTCATTTATCCCGTTAAATATTTTTGTTATTGAAAATAGCCTTCTAAAATACAAAATATCCTTTGTTCTATCGTAAATTGCATCTGGATAAGCATTTATTTGGAACAAGGAAATATTTTCCTTTTTTTCAAACCTCTCTCCTAATGTAATAAAACTTCTTTTCTTTATGAAAGCATTTCGAGTTACTTTTTGAAAGAATATATTTTCATCTGCTAATTCGAAAATGTATTCAATTCCTGCGGCATCGGTTTGAGCTGCCAAATCATAGTCTGCACCAGCTGTTTTCTCTTTTATTTCTTTTGTTGCAAAATTTTTTGTAGAAAAGTTTTCTAGCCTAAACCATTCATAGTCACCAAGATTTGTCCGATTGTCAAAAACGAAACTGTTATCTTCTATCGCTTTTAAGTCTTTTATTTCTGGATATAAAGTTTCATCATCTTCAAAAAGCTTTTTGTAGTTATCTTTTGTTTTGCAGATTACCGATTTACTCATTTTCATTCTCCATTACCTTTCTTGAAATATATGTTGTATCATTCAATCTATAAAATTTCATGTTTTTTATTTCATCTTTGTTTCTAATGATTTTACCTTTTATAATCAAAATAATTTGAGTACCTTGTTCAGTTTCTGCATGATATGTGTGATAACCGAATATCAAATATGATGGATTAAAATATTGAGTATTTGAAACAAATGTAAATATCAGAATCAAGATATAGACAACTATTAATAATTTCCAGTTATCAATTCCAAGGGCAACAAAGAAATAACCTAAATACACAGGAAGGAATTCATTATCAGCAAGGTTACATGATTGGACATTTTTTATATCTTCTTTTGAGAAGAATCGAATAAAGAATTTCAAAAACATGGAAAAAACTATAGGAATAGAAACAACAATTAGACAGCCAATCCAAATACTAATTTTAAACTTTAAGCTCTCACATTTTGGAAGATTAAATATGTACCAAACCACCCAAATTGCAAGAAACCAAAGTGTAGAACTAATTGTCAAAAGGAACTTATAAAACTTGTTCATTTTTGTCCTCTCTCAATCAATTTCGCAAGTTCAGCAATCATTTTGTCATTGCGATTATGATTTTCCATGAGCCACTTTGTATCAATCAGAATTGCCCTGATTTTGTAATACGGCTTGTCTCCAGTTTTGTAGTCGGTGTAGGCAGAACCAACGAATTTCATATTTATGGAAGAATCTTTGCTTTCAAACGGCATTATAAAAGCATTGTGAATTGATTTGCTATGTTTCAATTTACCTTCTTTTTCTTTGTTTTCAATGTATTCGGCATAGGCAATCTGTTTGATGATTGAGCCGGACATTGGAAGATGATTTAACTGTTTTGATTCGCCGTATCGGTAATACTTAGAATCAAGCACGAATGTTTTCTGATTCTCAGTGCCTTTGTCTGTAATCATTATGGTGTCAGGGCGGAGAGCGGACTGTTTGAACTCCAGCTGGTCGGATGAATATTCCTTACCGTCAATTTCCCAATAACAATGCGGATAATATTTTGTCTTGTTCTTTTCTCCGAAAGCAGAATCTACCATGCTTTCCCAAATGTATTCAAACTCGTTCGTACCGTAAGTAAAGTTTTTAGTCTCGCTAGATTTATCAAGAAATTCTATGACATCTATCATGTAGTTGAATAAGAGCAATGTTTTTTCATTGAAAGTCTGAGAAAGCTTTGTCTTAATAATAGAAAGAAAAAGGGGTTTATTGAATTTTATGCGAGGTTTTACAGGAACAAATGAAGAGAATAACCATCCGATTTTTGAAAAGCTCTCCCAAACACAATATTGATGAATCTGACTTATCAACTCATTTTCATTATGCTTTACTTTTCTTGTGATGAATTCTGTATAAAATACACTGTCATCTTGCAAAAGCGGTTTTACCTGTCTTGCGGTTTTTGCCCAGTTTGCTTTTCCATTGCTTGATTTTGTGTAGACAACTTCTTTCTCAAAATAATAGCCGTTGGTCAAAAAATCCTTTATCAGATACAGGTAAGCATGAATTGGGAAAACGACTTTTTCTTTATGAGCAATTTTCTGATTTTCAATGAAAGATTCATTTGCATCGCTCAAAGAAGAAAGAACTCCGATTAGATTCAAAACATCTTTTTTAAGTTCTTCCTCTGTTGAAGCCCTTTTATAACCAAGCGGAAACTTTATTCTTAAAGACTCATTCTCATATTTTATGCCGACAAAATAATCCTTTTCGCTCAAACTTGCATTATATGAGCAGGCGTCAAAAAGAGAAAATGAACTGCTGTTATTATGTTCCAAAACCGCCACAACAAGCCGCCTTAGTTTTCAGTTTCGGAGAACAAATCCTTAAAGACAGAAAATTCTTTATCACCCTTAAAGTCGCGTGTAAGACTTTCAAGATTCGTGTAACCGTTAAAGACTTTCTCACGGCAGAACTTAAAGGCATCGTCCCAAAGATATTTCAAGACCTTCTCCGCAAAAAATTCATTTCGGATAATGTATATATCTTTACCATCCTTATCTTTTTCAGTTGTTTTTTCAGCCCTTACGAACCAACAGCCGAGCCGCTTGTCTTCCATGCTAGAAAGTCCAGCAGCCTCGCTCATTTTGCAGATTTTTATATTGATTGCAGTCTGGAACTTTTCCCAAGTAATCTGTTTTGCGGAATCGACAAATGCATTTCTTTGATTTGTTTCTTCTTCTGTATCGCCAAACACATTTTCTATAAGCTTCATATCCCAACGGCGTTGGAAAGCATTATCGAGCGTAAAAACATTCTGGTCACTTGTATTCATTGTGGCAAGAATCGAGAGGTTTGGTGGCAGTCGGATTCCTGTGTTTGCAGAAAAATGGATTCCGTTGATGTCCAATGCCTTGCCGTCAAAAGTATCGTCAGAATCACGGATATAATTGTTGATTTCAGAGTTCATCACAAAGTATTCGCTCCATCCCTTGCCGTAAGTATTGAGTGAACCATCGTGAGAAGTCGTTTTGCTAGCAGCATCGATTCTGTCTAAAAGCTGGAAAAGCTCTCCAAAAATAGCGGCTGCATTTCCGCGATTGATTTCTTCAATAATCAGAACATATCTGTTCTGACTATCACAAAGGGCTTTTTTGAGAATTGAAGTAAACGGTCCCGGCTTAAAAACAAAATCGGTCTTTCCCTGCACAAGTTTAGGCATTATCTGGCCGATAAAGTCTGCGTTTGTATATTCAGGATGGAATACGGTACGCTCAACAAACAAGTCTTGTTGTTGTTCTGGAATTTTGTATTCTGTTTCGAGCTTATGTTTTATTTCGTGCGATTTTCCGCTTCCTGGAACACCGTAATAGATGACTTGTTCGGGAGCTGTGAAGGTTGTGGCAGATGGAACAATTCTTGAGGTATTTTCTTCTGATGATTCAGTAGTATTTTCGTCTGATATTGGAGTTGCCGAATTAATATCCTTACTTTCTAGATATGGTCTATTATCAAAGAATGTAACATAGTTTTCAAAAACATTTGTTATTCGGTTAGATTTATCACCAATATTTATAAATGAAGCTTGATTGATACCTGCATTATGGGAGCCTCGCGGACAGCGAATAAAATTTTTATTATTGAGATTATCCTGAACATAATCATATAAACTTCTCAAATCACGACGAGACGTTTCATTGTCTAAATTTGTTTCCAATGAAACAATAAAATTTCGAGGAGCAAAAGCAGTCAGGCCAGTAGCCATAGAGTCATCTTGTGTAAAAATCGTAAATAAAAAAAATCGATAATTATTTTCTTTGGCAAAAGCAAATGGAGCTTGTGCTCCTTCTAGAAATACTCGAATTTGCGGTTTTGCACGTTCTGTTCCTGTAATATTTACATTCGTATATGAAAATAAAACTATTTCTCCTGTGTCAAGTTTATATAATTCATTGTCAGATGTAGAGAAGTCTATATCTTGTGGGAAATCTTGTTTTTCCCAATTCTGAAAATTAGTCGCGATAAATTCCTTAATAACATCTTTTGAAGACATTTCTAACACCCCTTATTTATCAAAATTTGTAATAATCAAATGCATAGACTCTGATTTAAATCGGTTTCTTATATTTACCGCATAATTCTTCGGATATTCTTTCTTTATGTATGATTTATAAAGCGATTCCGTTAATTCTGTTTTTCCAATAACCATTAATGCTTTACAACCTAAATTCTTAAAATCTTGAGCGAGCTTTCTGTGATTCTCTTCTGAAAAATCTGAATTATTTACAATATTACCATAATCTGTAAAAACACAGTCGTAAGGAGGATCTAAGAAAATAAAATCGTTCGTTTTAGTCATATTGAAAATTTCAGAATAGTCCTTGTTATATATTTCTGTATGCTTTAATAATTTATTATGTTCATCTGTTATTATATTAGAATTAAAGTTTTTATAGCGTCCAAACGGAACATTATATTCTCCGTTAGCATTAAAACGTATCATCCCTGAATATGCAGTTTTATTTATAAAGAAATAAAGTGTTTCTTCTAAATATTTTTTCTCGATTTTATTATTATACATATCACGTAGCCTATAATACAATTCCTCGTTTTTGTTTTCGATATATACTTCTTTTTGACTTTGCTTTAATACTTCATACTCTAATTGGTTACGTTTATAAATCTGGGAAATTTTGTCAATCTCATTTCTAAACGAAGAATAATTATTTTTTACTCCTTTATAGAATTGAATCAGTCTGTCATTTAAATCATTTATCACAGCATGAGATGGTTCTAAATAGAAAAAAACAGCTCCTCCTCCTACAAATGGTTCTATAAAACGAAAATAATCAGAGGGTATATAGTCTTCAAAATATTTTATTTCTTTGCTCTTTCCACCACGATATTTTATCATAGGTTTCATATTTTATTCCTCATTCTCAATTCTAAACAATTTATCATCCTGTGAAAGTTCAAGAATGATATTATCTTCTTTCACAAGAGATTGTGGTAATTTGTCTTTTAAAATAGTAAGGACTAACTGAATGTTGTTTTTGGCAACAAAATCTGCAACTTTTTCAAGTTGATTTCCATGAAGCAATTCTTTTTTGTCATTCAATAAAAAATCTAAATGAGGAATATTCTCTTGTCTTGCGTATAAAATATAGGCAATATCAAAACAAAGAATTTCACCTTGCTTTTTACCAGAACTCAAGTTCATATTATATGCGCTGAACTTATAGAACTTTTTCCCTTTACTTTCTTGGATGTCAACTGATAAAAAATAGCTTTCACCATAAAGTTCTTTTGACACAGTGGAAAAATACTTATTAAACCTTTCAATGCGGGCATCTAAGTCTGCTTTGAAAGCATCAGAAAACAGTCCATCAGAAATAGTTTTCAATTCGTTATTATATGCTGTTAAATTATCATCTATTTCTGACAACTGTTTTATTACTGTTTCATATTCTCCCTGCTGGCGATGTGCATTATTCAAGTCTTCTATTATGTCTTCCAAAGTTTCAAAGGAATCATATTTCGCAATTTTGGATGTATATTCGGTTTCTTGCTTTAACAAATATGATAATTCAGCTTGTTTTGCAGCAATATTTGATTTTAATGTTGGCAACTCTGCGGAGATAAACTTTATCTTTTCTT
>JAFSJW010000008.1 GCA_017449265.1 Treponema sp. | reverse complement strand
TGCATGGCTTTTCTTTTTTGAATTTCAACTATATAACGAAGGATTTTTTGTCTTATTGTTTGATTGCTAATTTTTTATCTATTTTTAGAGGTGTCCTTATGAGACGTATCCTGATTGTTGCGGCAATGCTGTCCCTTCTGCTGCATCCAAGTATGACACAGGCGCAGACGCCATCCGACACCATAACCCCAAAACCGGAATATCCGGTCCGCTACGACATAAGCGCATCCGCAGGCCCTATCTCCTATATGGGTTTGAGCGTCCTTGTATTGCGGGCCTTCATGGAGGGGCTGGCCGAAAGCCTGAACGGCACACCGCACCGGATTGACATCTTAGGAGCCTACTCGCTCCAGGGCTATTTCCAGACAAGGCCCTGGCTGCAGTTAGGCGGAAAAGCGGTGTTGGAAGGCACAAAAGATATCGTTTTCATTGATAAGGAGAAAACAATCGAGGACTACCACTTCCACATATACTCGATATCGCTGATGCCAAGCATCCGCTTCACCTATCTGCACAAACCGATGGTACGGCTCTATTCGGGCCTTGATGCGGGCGTATGCCTGTTTTGGGAAAACAACCCGAAATCGGAAAAACCCAACAATTCACTGATACCTGCCTTCAACCTCACACCGCTCGGTCTGCAGGTTGGTAGGACATGGTACGGAATGCTGGAGGTCAATTTCTGGAGCGATGCGATTGTGAAAGCCGGTGTGGGCTACCGCTTTTTCTGAGCAGGAGGACAATTTGTCCCTCCACCTGATTTTCAAATCAGGTTTTTATACATCTGAAAAAAATTTCGGGTCTTTCCCCGTTACATATTATATTTTTGTTTATTTTTGCAAATTATTATTCTAAATATTGAATCCACTTGAAAAAGTCCCTTTTGAGACTTTTAACAAATAAATATGTATTGAAAAACAATATTTTATAAGGACAGATTTTGTGATTAACGACTTTTTAAAGTAGACTCAATATTGGAAAATAAGAAAAAGGTGTTGGTCTGATTTTGTCTGAGGCGTTTTAAACCGTATGGTGCAAGTGTTGCGGATAAAATCACACAAATGCCCCCTTTTTAACATTATCTATTGATTTACTTTATGTTACAGAGGGGCGCATCATCAAGGCAGAGTTGCCTTCGGGTTTGGGACTGTTAAGGACAGGTCGGATCAGATTCCCGCACTTTTTTCTGTAATTGGAATTGGCCATTTTCGGGAATCGTGGCAAAAAAAAAGGACACCTCTAAAAATAGATAAAAAATTAGCAATCAAACAATAAGACAAAAAATCCTTCGTTATATAGTTGAAATTCAAAAAAGAAAAGCCATGCAGAAATACAAAGCGACAGGATACCTGACATTGTTTGACGAAGAGGAACGGCAGCAGAGACTCTCCAAGATTGGCAACCCGTTGGAGAAGTTGTCGATGGTGATTGATTTTGAGATGTTCCGTGATGAGCTTGAGGATGCGGTCCTGAACAAGGATAAAAAGAGCCGTGCAGGTGCGAAGCCGTATGACGTTGTGATGATGTTCAAGATCATGGTGATACAACGCTACTACAATCTCAGTGATGACCAGACCGAATACCAGATAGAGGACCGGCAGTCTTTCCGCCGCTTCCTCGGCCTGTCAGGCGGGGACAAGGTTCCTGACGCGAAGACGATATGGCTTTTCCGTGAGAAGCTGGTAAAGAGCGGCGTAGCCGAGGTTCTGTTCCAGAAATTTGTTGACTTCCTGAACAAGAAGCATCTGATATTCAATGAGGGCAGAATGGTTGACGCGAGTTTCGTATTGGCACCGCGCCAGCACAACACACCGGATGAGAACAAGCAGATCAAGAATGATGAAGGTGACGACCTTTGGAACGACAAACCACACAAGAAATGCCAGAAGGACACGGACGCCCGTTGGACACAGAAAGGTGGCGTTAACTATTTCGGCTACAAGAACCACATCAAAAGTGACGCCAAAAGCAAGCTGATAATCAGTCAGGAGACGACATCTGCGAAACCGCACGACTCCAAGTCGCTTGACAACCTGCTGGACGAAAAGGACAAGGGTCAGGAACTGTATGCGGACAGCGCGTATGTGGGTAAGGAGGAAACGCTGGAAAAGTATGAGGTGAAGGACCGGATATGTGAGAAGGGTTACAGAGGCCATCCGCTGACGGAGGAGCAGAAGGAGAACAACAGGCTGAAATCCAAGACACGCAGCCGCGTGGAACATGTGTTTGGCTTCATGGAATGTGTCATGAACAGACTGTATGTCCGCACAATCGGATTGGCGAGGGCAGCGACCATAACGGGAATGGTCAACCTTGTTTATAATATGTGCCGTTACGAGCAGATTATACGGCTGGGGTTGCTGCAGCCGGAGAAAGTATGAAAAACTTTATCCGTAACATATATATATATAGTAAATTTTTCTTAAAAAATAATAAAAAAAGATGTAATAGTATCGATAATTTGTTTACTTTTGCAAATCGAAATAAATAAATACCGTTGTGGTCTGGCGGTTTTAACAACCTCTGCTGCCAGCTGCGACGAAACAGTAAAATAAATTAATTTTAGAGGTTACCAACAATTATTTTTTTGTTTACATTTGCATTTTTAAAACAATTATTTTTAGTTTACTTAAATTATTTAAAATGAAGAAGTTTTTTGTTTTACTCGCGGCTATCATGCTTATGATGCCGTTCGGTTTTTCACAAAACCGTGTGACATTCACAGAGAACTTCAATTCGACTAACAGCAGTTTCACCCGCAGTCCGCAGAGTGCGTGGATGATTGACACTACATTGAGTGTCAGTGGGAAGGCTGCATGGGGTTTTGTTCCCAACGCGGAAGGGGACTCCATCGAATTGATCTCTCCTGTGTATGATTTGAGCAACTATGCCTACGCGTACTTGCGCTTTGCACACATCTGCAAGGTCTCCGAAGAGGATCTTGTGACGGTGGAGTACAAGGAGAACTATGTCGGTTCCAAGTGGACTCCAATCCCCTTTACGGACTACAAGGGTGAGAGCTCCGTGTACCGCAAGCAGCGCTGTTTCCATCAGGGAGCCTATCCCGAATGGGTGAAGAACGACATGACCGCACAGCCGGACAACTCCTGGTGGAAGGTCGAGTCGTTTGACATCAGCCAAGATGTGGCCTACGCCGAAGTGCAGTT
>JAFSJW010000007.1 GCA_017449265.1 Treponema sp. | reverse complement strand
TCCAAGCCTTTCTGCTTTTCTTCACGCTGCGCACTTTTTGTGTCGGATTGTTTGTTTGGGAATGCGCCCGCGACTCAGCCCGAAATGACAATCCGTTCTGAGTTTTAGAATCAATCTGAGGGGCAGCCCGACCAAGCCCGAGTCTGCTCTGAGTTCCAACCCCCAGAGCAAATCCCTCACGAGCAGCCCAGAGCAAATCAGCTCCAAGTCGCAAAAAAATACGCTCCACGCAGAATGAGTTTGCTTTGCAAACTCGTACACGCACAGAACGAGTTTGGCGGTGCGAACCTGCGCACGCGTATTTTTTTTGTGTCGGATTGATTGTTGGGAATGCAGCCCGCGACTCAGCCCAAATCGGCAATCCGTTCCGGGGTTTAGAATCAAACTGAAGGGGCAGCCCTGACCAAGCCCGAGTCAGCTCTGAGTTCCAAGCTCAGAACCAATCCCAGACAAGCAGCCCTAACCAAGCCCAAACCAGAGACTTCTTCTAGCCTCAGAACTAATCCCTCGCAAGCAATCCCCCACCAATCCCAAGCTCAGAGCAAACTGCTCGTTCGAGCGAATCTCCTAGTTCGAGAAGTTTCTGACAGCGCAGACAAAATAGTCGGTATCAAAATTGATCTTGTTGTCGGAGTAGAGACCGCTCGTGCTGAAATCGATGGCCCACGCGCTGGAGTTGTTAGTTGGGGACTGACTGGACGGTCAATAATAATTATTAGACAATTGTGTACCATTGGTCGTACCTATACTGTTATTCACCTCGGCCTTGACCTTGTAAAGGTCGCAAAGCTCATTTATGCTCGGCATATACCAGCCGGTCGCGTAAGTCCCCGTAAGGCTTGCAGTCGCGTCTTTCTCTTGGTCTTGCAAGTACGCTTTCGACTTATAAAGGAACTGATGCTGTAGAGCAGCGTTATCAAAAAACATACGGCACGGACTATTACAACCGTGGTACGATGGAACTTGCCCTTTCGCTTCCGCTCTTTAAATCTTTTAATGCATCCATAACGGCGAATAACATAAAGGCTGCGGAGTCCTACTATCGCCAGATGGAGTACGGATTGACAGACAGTGTCTGCCAGACCCTGCTTTCTACAGCCACGGCTTACTGGTCATATTTAACGGCCCACAGCAATATACTGCAGCTTGAGGAAATGCAGCGTACATTGCAGACGCGTATTGGCAGTATGGATCGGCTGATACAAGCCGTCCTGATGCCGCTATAAATTTTTCTGTAGGTGCTCAACAGGAGCGGTTTACGGCAGCAGTTTTGGCGATTTTATACAGTCTTTTGTAAAGAATGTGCCAGGCGCAAATATTTCCGGCGGAATATCTTTTTCGATGTCGGTTCCAAATAATGCCCGCAAGGCAAACGTGGAAAATGCTCAGGCATCTTACAAACAGGCTCAGGTGCAGCTTTTAAATGCAAAGAATACGCTTTCGGCACAACTTAAAAACAATGTTTCCCAACTGAACAGCTGGCGCAATCAGGTTGTGAATGCAAACAATGTTCTTGAGTTGCGGGAGCAGTTGTACGATAACGAGCAGAGACGCTTTACTTCAGGGCTTATTACCGTTGAAGAAATGTCAAATCAGGACAGTAAATACCTCGATGCTCAAATCCAGTATTATCAGATTATGATTGCTTACTTTAAGAGCGTACTCGAATACAAATATTATACAGGTTCACTGGTTGAAGTAACGGGTAACTCTGAAAATGTACTCAACAGCGACAGGCTCTATGTAATTGAGTAAGTGTTAATCAGTACTATCCTAAATCACTGATAAGTTTGTCCATTCGCCAAGCGTATCAGTGACTTTTTCGTACCATCCGTTCTCAAAAAAGAAGCACTTGGTTATGTCTGAGCCGTTAAAGTCGAATGCTTTTCCTGAAAATAAAAGCCCCAGAGCCCGGCATCCGCCCGTACAGTTTTCGAACCATTTGCAGGAGCCGCATTTTTGGTTTTCCTCGCGAATGGTTCCGACTGTCGTGCAGATATTTTCAAGGTAGGGACTTTCAGTGAGTATGTCTTTCAGTCTGTCAGTATGCACATTTCCAAAATGTTTTCCCATTTGCATAAGATAGCCTGATTCCTGCATACAGGGTACTACTTCTCCCGACGAAGTGACGGCAATCATCCCGCGGTTTCCACGGCAACCTGAAAATGTGGGCTTATATTCGCCTTTGGAACACTGCACAGGCACGATACTAAATGCTTTTTCTTTTGGTTTGAGTGCTAAAAACTGCCATACCGTAATGAACATGTTCATGCCGGATTTCTGGTATGTTTTTGCAAAATCAAGCATCTTTTCGTAGTATTCTTCAATAGTAAGACAGGCATCTCCTGCGTTTTGTGTCCAGCGGGGAACTTCTGTCGTCCTAATAATACGCATTTCAGAAACTCCCATATCGTTCAGCACTTTTGCAGTGGGAAGCATCGTTTCGATATTTCTTCGGTGAACCTGCGTCTGAGCCTTTACCCTAAAACCGTTTTTTATGCAGAGTTTCATTGCTTCAAGTGTTTTTTCTTCGGCTCCTTTGTGTCCACGCATCCAGTCATGACAGCCAAGTCCGTCAAATGATATTTTTATGAGCGGGAAGCAACCGATGTCTTTCATTTCATCAAGTACTTGTTGCGTTATAAAAAATCCGTTCGTGTTTAATTCATCGATATACATGTTTCTCTTGTATATTTCTTTTACAATATCCATGAAATTCTTGTGAACCATAGGCTCACCGCCTGTTATCGTAAAAGCGTGAATGCCACATGCCTCTGCCTGATTTAAGAGGTTGCAGACTTCATCGAATTTCCATTCTGTCATAAGGGGGGCATTATCCGCCGCATTAAAGCAGTGCAGACAGTTATAGTTGCATTTGCCGGTTATCATGAGATTCATTCTGGGAAAATACTTGTTGTCATATTTCCTGTATGCAGACCACTTTGACGGACTTTCTCCTTTTTCGCATGGAAGTATCAGCCGGTTAAGGGAAAGCTGCATTACCGTATCATCAATTTCAATGTAGTGTTCTCCGTCGCATAAAAGCATAACTTGTGCCTGCTTCTGTGTAAGCGGCTGGGCAAACACGTCCCTTTTTCTATAATAGGCGTATTTGACATCATTCCAGCTTCTCAAAGCGATATTATCTGCTAATTTAAAAAACATAAAGTAATTCCTTCAGAAGTTTATAAAATTGACATTATTTTTTCAGGGAAAGCATAGCGAAGCATTTCATACCCTATACCGCTCATGCCATAGAAGAGCGATGGAGTCTTTCCGTTGTTAGTGTCGTATAATTGATAGCGGTAATCCCCCTCTGCTTTTTTACGCTCATACATCGCACCCAGCACTTTTCCCGCTTCTTCATGCTTTCCCACAGTAAGATAATATTCAACTATGGAAGAATTTCCGCAGCACAGATGGTCACAAACATTCAATGGAAGCGTATCTACTGCCGATTTTGCGTAGGAGGCAAGTTTTTCGATTGCCTCGTTTGTAAAGTTCATACCTTTAATGCGCTCAATCATTATGCCAATGCCAGGAGCCCCAGAGCAGTAGCCGTGCATAAGGCTTTCCGGCGGATAGGAGCGTAAGTCCGCCCAGCTTCCAAATTTTGGTTGATATTTTTCGTATATCTCACATTCAAAATCAAGTGCGTCCTTTGAGGCCTCGGCATATTTTTCATCGCCAAGGATTTTTGTCGCGGCAAAAAGGGCTTCCGCAATTCCTATGAGACCATGCCCGGCCCCGCTTATGGGGCGTTCTTTATCAAGAAGTGTTTTCCACAAAAATTTCCCATTGCACTCAAGATTTTTTAAGGACAAAAGCCGGTCGGCAAGAGTGCGGATGATTTTTTTCTCGTCCCTAAATTCTTCAAACCGACACATAGCGGACAATAGACCTGCTATGCCAATAATCCTGTCGCTTGCTCCATAGCGCTGTAGATCCGACTTGTGTAGTAAGTCAATTACGGAAGTGCAAAGAGCATCAAGCTGAGAGTGGGGCGAGTATCGTTTTAAAAGGCTTAAGGCTGTTATTATTCCCGCAATACCGTCCGCTTCTCCCAGCTGCGGGGCATAATCGAAGGCAAAATCATAGGATTTGTGATATTCATAAAAGTTTTGAAGGGAGTCAGTAAAGTTTTCCGTTATTACTTCTGAAATCTTTTTTGCTTCAGCATCGCCAGTGGCATGAAAAAGTGCGGAAGAAAAGGCGGCAAGTCCTGCAAGTCCATTGAACAAATCCACATCACAAAAGGAAAATCCGCTCGTGTTGGCATTACTGTATCCCCAAAACAGACTTCCATTCGGGGAAGGAATGTTCAGAGAATACATTTCCTTAAGCAGTTCTTCAGCCTCGCTTAAAGCCACTTCTTTTGAAAGAGGCTCTGCTGTGCGACTCGGTGTTTTTTGGGGAAGCTCCTCACGCTTAAGGATTTTTGACTGATATTGCCGTATCGCACGGTCAAGAAGTTTTTTGTCGAAAAGCTCATCGGTATTTCCCATGGCATACAAGTTTTCAAGAGCGTGCTCCGTGGCTGATTTTTCAAAGGCATCTTTTATGATTTCCATGCCGTCAGAAAAAATTGAGCGACTTTTTGCAGTGGTGTAGAAATAGGGGATGTCTCCTCTTTCTATTTGTTCGAGTTCGCTTGCGGCACATTCTTTTAGGTCAGGGAGAAGATGCTTAAGTAAGAGCTTTGAAAGAATGTCTTTGGATTTTTGATAATTTTCTGCCGTGGCAAGGGAATCGTGATTGTAAAGTCGCATTATTATATCAAAATATTCTTGCGTACCGTAGACAATTATCCGGATAGGCATATCAGCGGGTGCATTTCGAAGCGCAGCAGCTAATTCTTCGCGGCTGTTTAGAGTCTGCTGATAGGCTGCGTGGTATCCCTCATGAAAGGAATCCAAATAATGAAAGACTGGCTCTTTTTCACCATTTACAATAGGAGCAAGTCCTTTTTCATCTGTGCTCATAAAGGGACTGATTTCTACCTCTTTCAGTTTGCTTGGAAGTATGCCTGTGGAATATGGAGAATGTGGCAGAATTTCTGTCAGTTGGGGGAATCGTTTTTTAGTATTAGGATTTGATTTTATAGGGCTAAGAATTGTCTCAAGGTCAAGGATGTATGGTTTTCCACCGTGGCAGGTTATATTCTCTAAATGCATATCGGTACTGCCAAGGATTTTAAGGAATGCGGTGGTGCCGCCCATATTATACCAAAATGAGCGAGCCTCTTCCTCGCCTTCGGAACGCTGTTTTTCGATGAATTCACATACACCAAAGCGGTCATCAAAGGCTATGACCTTTGGAATACCTACGAATTCTGGGAAAAAACGCTCTGCAAGTGAGTATATGTATGCATCGCCCTTCATGTTGTGAGGCTTGTATACAAGTTTTCCAGTGTCGGTATGGAGTATAACCACGCTCCTGCCGTGATTGTGGGTATCGCCTGCTGAAAGTTCAATATCAGTGATTTTTGTATATGTTTTTCCGCCCAAAAGGGTTGAAGATATTTCTTCCTTATGTTTGTCCATACGGCAAAGCATTTCAAGGAATGCGTCCGTAACATTTTTTAGCCGAATTGTAAGAATTTCTAAAAGCGGTTCAGGAAGAGAAAGCGTACCAGCCTGAATTTTTTGCTGTATTGTTTCTTCCGCTTTTTTGCGCTGCTCGCTGGTAATAAGCTCGGGCAGCATAGCTGCATAAGGATTTTCACCAGAAATTTCATTTGCAATGAGCCTTTTTGAGCTGCTACCTGTTATTAAGGCTGTCAGAGTTTTTAGGCTGGACTCAAATTTTTCTTCTACCTTTTGGCAGAGCAGTCCTGCATAGAAACTACATTTTACACGGTCTATCTGCTCTTTTATATAGGCTTCAAACACATATTACTCCGAATGTATGATTTCGACTTGTTACATAAAATCCAAAATAGACTTACTTTTAGCAGACTATTTTGGATTCACATTTATTTATAACTCTATAGTACTGGAAGCGGGTTGCATTTTTTCGCAGCCGCAGAAATCACGCAGCCCCATCCACCAGTACCAATACTAAACCCAATTCCAGGTTTACCAGGGTTACCACCTTCTACTGCTCCACATCCTCCACCAGCTACATTCTCCAGATCGTCTTCTGAAAGCGGCTTGTCATCCTTGGCCTTTTCAGCGAAGAATGCCTTCAGCTCCTCCTCTGTTGCATCAGAGCCATGCTCTTTGAGGAAGTCTGCGACCTTGTTGTCCTTTGCGGCCTGGGCGAAAGCCTTTTTAAGCTCATCGCTTGCCATGACCTCTTTGTACAAATCCTGTAATGTTTTCATAGTAAATTCCTCCTGTGTATTTGATTTACTCTGTATATTTAGACGAAGCAGAATGAAAACGGGCGGAAAATTCTTGATTTTCACATTCATCTTTGCTCAATCCGAACGAAAATCAAATTTTTACTGACTACTGCAAGAATCACTTTGTCTCTTACAATGAAAATGCGGAAGAGGACGCGTCTTTTTTGGACTTCTGGAGAAACTTTAGTTCTGCCATAAACGAAAAAGGTTCTGAACGGGCAATAAACACATTACTCATTCCTGCACTTCCTGTTAAGTTTAATAATCCTGATGATATTTTCTGTGAAATCTATGCCTCCGTTGCGGGAGAAATCCCCGTCATAAAAATTGCTGATGCAGAAGATTTTGAAAAACTTGTCACAAACCTCATTTATAAGGGGAAGCGACCTGAAAATCTCAGCTCCACAGGAGCTTCTTTTGTGTTCGGAAAAAAAACACGCTTTATCATTCTTTCTGAAAAGCCCTACAGCAATGTATCTGCAAAGACGCTTGGTCTTGATGAAGACGACTGGCAAAAAAAATCCCTTCGAATCCGTCTGGAACATGAGTGCACCCATTTTTACACGAAAAAACATTTCGGAATTTCTATGAATCATTTGCATGACGAACTGATAGCAGATTTTTTTGGAATTTCTTCCGCGTTCGGTTTTTATAAGGCAGAGTATTTTGAATATTTTATGGGAATCAAAGGTAATGAAGGCAGCCGAATTTCCTACTATATTCCCGACTGCTCCGAAAATCTTTTTTCGCTTCTCAAAGACAGAGCCTCTAAAGCGGCCCTTTTTTGGAAAATCTGTCAAAAAAAGAGGAATTTAAGAGACTTTCTCATAGTGAAAAAATCCGTCGGCTCTGTGAAATGGATTTGCTCAACCTTCCAGATGATTAATTTGCTTATCGGAAGTTGTACCGCCCGCTACGGCATCAAGCTCCATATCCTCCAGTTTTTCATCTTCCTGTAAGGCTTGGAGAATCGCATTGTTTAAATGCTTGTTGCCTATAAAACGCTGGTAATCAAACAGAGAATAGAGAAGTGCCTTTATTTGTTTTTTATTGAGTCGTTTCCTCATATCGTAATCTGCCCGATTATTCGACTAGTCCGCTGCAAAGACTGTAAAAAAATTTACAAACAACTTCGGCTGTAATGAAGAAAAAGATGTTCTTACATCACAGTTTCGAAGTTCCCTATTCTTTGTTACTCCCCGCAACCAAAGAGTTTGTAAAAGTCTCGTCTTCCACTGTATTTGATTTACTCTGTATATTTAGACGAAGCAAATTGAAAACGGGCGGAAAATTCTTGAAAAAAAATTTGGTTTTCTAAACAAATGACAGCCTGACAGAGTTATGATATAATTTCTCTATGGATTTGAGCCGAAAACTGCCCATTGGCATTCAGGATTTTAAGAAACTCCGCGAGAACGATTATATCTATGTCGATAAGACCGAGTTTGTTTATAATCTTTCTCAGGTGCCGTCGCCTTATTTCCTGAGCCGCCCGCGCCGCTTCGGGAAGAGCCTTTTGCTTTCCACAATGGAGTATTATTTTCTTGGCAGGAAAGACCTGTTCGCGGGCCTTGAAATAGAAAAGCTCGAAAAAGAGTGGACCGAATATCCTGTGCTCAAAATCAGTTTTGGAGCGGACAATTATCCCGATTTGACGAGCCTGAAATCTGCACTGAATCTGATTCTTTCAGGATATGAAAAACAATACAATATTCAAGTGACGGACGAGCGTTCTGCACCACGGCTCAACAGGCTGATTACCACTGCTTATGGGCAGACCGGAAAGCCTGTCGTCATTCTCATCGATGAGTACGACAAGCCGATTTTGGATGCCCTTTATACCGAAGATGAAGAAAAGAACCGTCAGGAATTAAGAAGTTTTTACAGTCCCTTAAAGGATTTGGATAAATACATCCGTTTTCTTTTTATCACGGGAATCACGAAAGTGAGCCATGTGAACATTTTCAGCGGCTTGAACCAACTGAATGACATAAGTATGGCCGGGGAATTTTCTTCATTGTGCGGAATCTCAGAATCAGAGCTTGAAAAATACTTTATGCCCGAGATTGAGGAACTTTCAAGGAAGTTTAATCTCTCCCTTCCTGAAACAAAGGAAAAATTGGCTCAAATGTATGACGGCTACCATTTTTCTTACGGAAGCGAAGGTGTCTACAATCCCTTCTGTCTCTTAAAATGCTTTTATGAAAAGAACTTCGGCTCATATTGGTTTGAAAGCGGAACTCCGTCGTTCTTGGTCAAAACTCTTGAAAACGAGCCTTTTAGTCTTGCAACTATTATCAATGGTCGCAAGGCAAAAGAAGACCAGTTCAAGAATTACGACCCAGACTCAAAGAATATGTTGCCAGTCATTTATCAGAGCGGCTATCTTACGATAAAAAAATTTGAATTCCCGCGATGTGTCTACACCTTGGACTTTCCGAACCGTGAGATTGAGGAAGGATTTTTAAATATTCTCCTCAAAAAGTTTCTAAAAGTGCCTGATGATGACCTGGGGCTTGCAATAGACAATATTTGCGATGCATTGGAAGAAAAAGACATCGACAAGGTTCTTTCCATCATAAAAGCCGCAATCGCTGATTTGCCCACCGTCGTCAAAAAAGATATGTGCAAAAACTACTATGAGTCTGTCACACACCTGATTTTCCGCCTTTCAGGCTACCGTGTTCTAAGCGAGCTTCAGTCTGTGGCAGGACGGAGCGATGTGGTGGTAGCCACAAAGAATTCCGTCTTTATCTTTGAGCTGAAGATGGACAAGGGGCGTGATTTTGAGGCGGTCGCAGCCGAGGCACTAAAGCAAATCAGCGCAAACGGCTACGCAGACAGATTCGCCGTGAGCGGAAAGCAAATGTTTAAAATCGGTGTGGTCTTCTCTAGCGGCGGCAAGGGAATGCTCGGCTGGAAGTATTAGGGCTGTTTGCAGATCCCCTTGTGGCCGAAGTTTCCGAATGTTTGATTTCGATTTGTTACATACAATCTCGGATAGACTTGCTTTTAGCAGCCTATTCGAGATTGTAAAACCAGTGTTCCGACCAAGCTTTGTGCTACTCAAGAATTTGCTCGAAGCTCTCTCCACCAGTTGCTGCAGAAACTATGCAGCCAATTCCAAATCCACCTATAGACAAGTTTTATCTATGTTGATAAGACCGAGTTTGTTTACAATCTTTCGCATGTGCAGTCGCCTTATTTCTTAAGCCGACCGCGCCGCTTCGGGAAGAGTCTGAACCGCCTCCGCCACCTCCGTCGCAGGAAATTGGCAGCGTGAGCGCAAGGAGCGTCATAAGTGCCTTAATAAAGAAAAAATGATTTTTTTCATAAAATTACCCCTTGAAATAATATAAAATTTATCTAGAACAGGAAAGAGAAAAAATCGCCACACGAATTGGGAATTTTGAGCTTTTTTCGGGAAAATTTCGGTGGTTTCGACAAGCTCAACTACCGAGAACCCTGACCCAGCCCAAATTCGCTCTAAGTCCCAAACTCTGAACTAATTCTGTGCCAGCTGGATTTCTGCTTTAAACCGTGGTACAGTAGTATTATGGAAAAAATAGGATTTATCGGAATGGGCAATATGGCGCAGGCTCTTTGCTCAGGATTCGCAAAATCAAAAATCGAAATGGCGGCTTTTGCCCCTAATCAGGAAAAACTTGCTGCGAACGCACAGAAATTCGGCTTCGTTCCGTGCAAGTCGCTGGATAAGGTCTGCGATTTTGCAGATACAATCATAATGGCATGCAAGCCGTACCAAATAGAAGAAGTTCTTGAAAAAATCAGGGACAAACTTAGTGCCAAAGCCCTTGTTTCAATAGCCCTGGGCTGGAATTTCGCAAAGTATGTGCCGCTTCTCAACTCTTCCACCCGAATTCAGTTCGTCATGCCGAACACGCCCGCAATGGTTGGCGAAGGCGTTTTTCTTTTTGAAAAATCCAATTCACTGAAAGAAGATGAGCGGAAAGAAATCTGGAAATTGTTCGCTACAATCGGTCTTGTTGAGGAGCTTTCGGACAACCTCATGGGAATAGGCGGGGCTGTTTCGGGTTGCGGGCCTGCTTTCGTGGATTTGTTCATCGAGGCGTATGCGGATGCTGCGGTAAAATACGGAATCCAGCGGGCAACGGCTTACAGGCTCGTGAGCCAGACCGTTCGGGGTACGGCAAAGCTCCAGCTTGCCACAGGCGAGCATCCGGGCGTACTCAAAGACAATGTTTGCTCTCCTGGCGGTTCTACAATCCGAGGCGTAACAAAACTTGAGGAATGTGGGCTTCGCAATGCATGCATAAAATCAATCGATGCGATTATGGGAAAATAAAGATTCCGCGCACAAGTCGCTCAGAAAACATTCTGAGCAGTGCGGATTCCGCGCCGTGCAGACATA
>JAFSJW010000042.1 GCA_017449265.1 Treponema sp. | reverse complement strand
TGTACTGCCAGCCAGAGCAAGAAACCCAGTCTTTGTTACGGGGAAAGCCCCCAAGGAGGTTGCGGGTTATCGGGTCATATGTCACGGGTATACTATCCCAAATCGAATAAGATAATTCAATAACATTAATATACGAGGAGGAAACGAGTATGGGAGCAATTTGGGATTTCATCGCGGGAAAATCGACGGACTGGGAAGCCGCGCGGGCGCGCGATGAAGAATACAGGAGAACGCACCCGAGACCGAGGCACGTAAAGTACAAGGCGTATTGCCGCTATTGTGGGGTAGAATGCGACTTCTCCTATAGTACCCCTAGCAACGCAATCAAGTATCTACAGTATAAATCCAGCGGATGTGGTTGCGACAATCATACGCCTGTAATACAGGAAGTAGATTCCTAATCAAAGAAGAAACGCAGTCCACAGAGGTGCGAAAAAGCGCGTTCCGTGGACTGCGTTGGAAACTGAATTCAAAACTATCTACTATGGAGGAAACATTATGTCAGATGTAGAGAAATTCAAACATTTGCTCGAATATTTTGTCGCTCACCTTGAATATCTGAAATACAAAGAAAAAAAATATCAGATGCAACGCGGGCGCGGATATGCACAATACATTCTTCCGATTTTAAGCAACTTCAAGGAAACAGGACAAGGTTACAATGGAGATGCCATACAAAATCAAATCTCACGATGGGAGCAGTATTCCTGCGCAAACAAAACAAGCGGAAAAATTTTCATCAATGTGCAGATAAAATTTGGTCGAAAAACGACAACGGCAAATTATCTGTGCTGGGAGAAAACATACTACAACGTTCTTGCAAAATGGTCAAAAGGAAAAAGCGTCATAACCGAGCTTTCAATCGAAGAAAAAAATCCCAACAAAAACAAGAAAAACTGTATCACACCCATAGTAAGAAGCATCGAGCAAATCGGGTTGTTCGACGGGAACCCTCCGAACTCGTATCTGCAATCATTTTGGGGCAAATACAAGCAATTCGCTTGACTCGCGGACTGGTACACTGGCTTTGCGATTGTTATTGCCTGCGGAAGGGTTACAAGGCGGAAAGCGTCCCATCTTGAGAAGCCCAGCGTGCGTGTGGCTTCTGCCTGCCCCTGTTCCGTAGCAAGGATTGACGAGCGCAGAAGCTCCGCCACATGAGCCGAAACATTCATCGCAAAAGTGATTTCCGAAATGATTACCAGCGGAATTCCAGCTCTTGCAAAAACACCGTAGTATATCGGTAACAGGTTTTACTTCCATAATGAATGTAGAAAAAAAAACTTCGCCAAATATCCGTAGAAAGATGCTCGGAACTTATCGCAGAGCTTTTGCCTAAGGTTGATTCTCTTGCGCTTTAACAAAAAGCAGTTCCTCCAGAACGGAAAAATAGAGCTGTTCGGAAGACTGAAGCTTCCGAACAGCTCTAATGTAAACAAAAAAAATTTGCCGATTCCGTTTTTTCTGATTATTTTAATCTTGAAAGAGAAAATGGAGGTCTGTTATGAATTACGAGCAGTTTACCTTAAAAACACAAGATGCGCTCCAGAGCGCGAGCGCGCTTGCACAGCAAAATGACCACAGCGAAATCGGATTGCCGCATCTCTTAGTCGCCATGCTTGAGCAAAAGGATGGTATAACCGTTCCTGTAATCGAGCGGATTGGCGTTCAAAAAGAAAATTTACTTGAGGCGGCAAAAAATCTTGTAAACACTTATCCTCGCGTAACCGGAAATGTTCAGATGCAGCTTTCGGGCGAAGCTCAGAAAGTACTGGCAAAAGCAGAGAAAGAAATGGCAGCTCTCAAAGACCAGTTTCTTTCGGTGGAGCATCTTCTTCTTGCAATGAGCCAGAGCGATGGCAAGACGGGAGAGATTCTGAGACAGTACGGAATCACAAAGGAAACGATTCTTGAGGCATTGAAGAGCGTCCGCGGGAATCAGAAAGTTGATTCGCAAGACCCTGAGAGCAAAATGCAGGCTCTCGAAAAATACTGCACTGATTTGACCGCCAGGGCACGGCAGGACAAGATTGACCCTGTTATTGGGCGTGACGAGGAAATCCGCCGCGTCATGCAGGTTCTGGTGCGCAGAACGAAGAACAATCCTGTTTTGATTGGCGAGCCTGGCGTCGGTAAGACTGCGATTGTGGAAGGGCTTGCCAGACGAATCGCCTCAGGGGATGTTCCCGAATCGCTCAAAAACAAGCGTCTTCTTTCTCTGGACATGGGAAGCCTTGTCGCAGGCGCAAAGTTCCGCGGCGAGTTTGAAGAGAGACTTAAGGCCGTAATCACCGAAGTAACAAAGTCTGATGGGCAGATAATTCTTTTTATCGACGAGCTTCATACGATTGTGGGCGCAGGCGCAAGCGAAGGAAGCATGGACGCAAGCAATTTGCTCAAACCTGCCTTGGCCAGAGGCGAATTGAAAGCTATCGGGGCAACGACACTTAACGAGTACCGAAAATATATAGAAAAAGATGCCGCATTGGAGCGCAGATTCCAGCAAGTTTATTGTGCGGAGCCGAATGTGGAGGACACGATTGCGATTCTGCGCGGACTTCGCGACAAATACGAGATTCATCATGGCGTAAAAATCAACGATGAGGCTTTGGTTGCAGCCGCAACGCTTTCCAACCGATATATCACGAACAGATTTTTGCCAGATAAGGCTATTGACCTTGTTGATGAAGCCGCAAGCCGGCTCAAAATGGAGATTGAGAGCGAGCCTACGGAGCTTGACCAGCTTGAGCGAAAGATTTTACAGCTTCAGATTGAAAAGCAGTCTCTTTCCAAAGAAGACGATGCCGCAAGTAAAGAGCGGCTTTTAAAACTTGAGAAAGAGCTTTCCGAAGTCGTTTCAAATCGGGATGCCATGCGCCTGAAATGGCAGAACGAGAAAGCTGAAATCAATAAGAGCCGTGAGCTGAAAGAAAAACTTGAGGCAGCCCGCTTTGAGGAAGAAAAATACACCCGCGAGGGCGACTTTAACAAAGCGGCCGAACTGAAATACGGCACGATTCCGGCTCTTGAAAAAGAACTTCTTGAAGCCCAGAAAGCTGATGAAGCGCGCCACGCAAAAGAAGACAACGGCGTTTCCGATTCGCTTTTGCGGCAGGAAGTCACGGAAGAGGACATTGCGCGCGTCGTAAGCACATGGACAGGAATTCCGATTGCAAAAATGCTCACGAGCGAAAAGCAGAAATATGTTCAGCTCGAAAATGTTTTGCACAAGCGCGTAATCGGGCAGGACGAAGCCGTTTCTGTCGTAAGCGATGCAATCCGAAGAAATCGCGCAGGCTTAAACGACCCGAACAGACCGCTTGGAAGCTTTATGTTCATAGGACCAACTGGCGTTGGAAAAACCGAGCTTGCAAAAACTCTCGCGGACTTTCTTTTCAACGACGAGAAAGCTCTCACCCGAATCGATATGTCCGAGTATATGGAAAAATTTTCGGTCACGCGCCTTATCGGTGCGCCTCCGGGATATGTGGGCTACGATGAGGGCGGTCAGCTCACCGAGGCTGTGCGCCGTCGTCCTTACAGCGTGATTTTGTTCGACGAGGTTGAGAAAGCGCACCCTGATGTATTCAATGTGCTTTTGCAAGTGCTTGATGACGGTCGTCTCACCGACGGACAGGGACGCGTGGTGGACTTCAAGAACACGATTATCATTATGACAAGCAATCTCGGAAGCGATTTGATTCTGGATGCCGACACGAACGACAAGCTTACAGAAGTAAGACCGGCGGTCGATATGCTTTTGAAAAAGACTTTCCGCCCGGAATTCCTGAACCGAATCGATGAAATCGTAATGTTCGGCCGTCTCTCAAAAGACTGCATCGGCGGAATCGTGAAGAATCAGCTGGAGCGCGTTAAGTCCCGCCTTTCTGACCGCCGCATAAGCCTTCAATTCGAGCAGAGCGCAATCGATTACCTGAGTGATGTAGGCTACGATCCGGCATTCGGAGCGCGTCCTGTAAAACGAGCCGTCCAGACTTATGTGGAAAATCCCCTTGCAAAAGAAATTCTTTCCGGCAATTTTGGCGAGAACAGTAAAATCATCGTTAAAGCGGGAAACGGCGGATTAATGTTTGAGTAAAGAGCGGAACAGCTCAAACAGATTGTTCTATACTATCAGGCGGGCATGAATCAGTAAAATCATGCCCGCAATTTTTTTATATCACTAAATATCATAATATAGATTTTTTCGTTGAATCATTACTAAAATCTGCTATAATATAAAATCGTACAAAATTAAACTTAAAATGAGCAACACAAAAAAAGTGAAGTTCTTACAGGAGTATCCATGTTTAAAAATAAGAACAAAAGCCTTGTTCTAAGTCTTATTGTGGGAATAGGCGGAACAATCATACTTTTTAACATTCTTCAGGCTCGTTTCATCACAAAAAACGCAGAGAAAAACATCATTTCGGATTCTACGGCGGACTACACAGAAATCCTTGAAGGAAATGCCCGTGCCGTGGAGAACAAACTTGAATCATATTTCAAGGCTCTTGATTTTTATGTCAATGCGGAAGTTATGATAACCGAGGATTTCGGAATGATTTATGAATGGCTCCATGACCAGAACAATTTGCGAGACCCTGATTTTGACTACATTATGATTGCGGGTCCTGACGGTTATTACCAGGCTGACACAGGAGCCTCGGCAAATGTTTCAGACCGCCAGTACTTCAAGGACATCATGGTTTCTGGAAAAGAACGAACCGTTGACAATCCTGTTATCTCAAAATCAACTGGTCAGCCAATCGTACATGTAACAAGGGCTATCAAAGTTAACGGCAGGACTATCGCAATGGTTGCAGGCGTCCTTAACCTCCAGACGCTCACAAAAGAAATCAACAAAATCAAAATCGGGACGGACGGATACGCATGGATGCTCGCAAGCGACGGAACTGTCCTTGCCCACCCTGTCGCAGAATATGTCATGGAAATGAATCTCATAACCGGCATATCCGACACAAAAAACCACGGTGATTTAGTGGCAGTAGCGCAGAAAATAGCAGACGGTCAGTCAGGAAACCAGTTCGTAAACTCAACAAGCAGAAAAGGCAAGGATTTGTGCCTTTTTACGCCTATAAGCGGAACGCCTTGGGGATTCGCAATTTCAATTCCTGAAAGCCAGATTTATGACCTTGCGAACAAGATACAAATGCTTATGATTGCCTTTGGTCTTGGTTCTCTTATCCTGACGCTGGGAATTTCATCGTTCCTTCTCATTATTTCAATAAAGCCGCTCATTTTCGTAAAGAATGCGATTGAAGGAATTGCCTCAGGGAACGCAGACCTTACAAAACGCCTTGAGACAAAATCGAACAATGAGGTCGGAGCTGTCGTAAACGGATTCAACAGATTCATCGAAAAGCTCCAGACTATCATCACGGATGTAAAAGCATCAAAAGAAGCCCTTGGAATAGCAGGCGAAGATATGGCATCAAGCTCTCAGGACACAGCCAGCGCAATAACTGAGATTCTTGCGAACATAGACAGTATGCACAGGCAGATTATGAGCCAGAGCACTTCCGTTGATGAAACGGCAGGAGCAGTTAATGAAATCGCATCAAACATCGAAAGCCTTGAGCACATGATTGAAACCCAGTCTTCGGGCGTTACCCAAGCCTCTGCCGCTGTCGAGCAGATGATTGGAAACATCAAGTCGGTGAACAACTCGGTTGAAAAAATGGCAATGTCTTTCTCAGACCTTGAGAAAAACATCTCAACTGGTATTGCGCGCCAGCAGGCTGTCAACGAGCGCATACAGCAGATTGAGCAGCAGTCGGCAATGCTTCAGGAAGCAAACTCCACCATTTCGGCTATTGCTGAGCAGACAAACCTTCTTGCTATGAACGCGGCAATCGAAGCTGCCCATGCGGGAGAGGCTGGAAAAGGATTCTCTGTCGTAGCGGACGAAATCAGAAAGCTCTCAGAAACATCAACAGCCCAGTCAAAAACAATCGGCGAGCAGCTCACCAACATCAAAGACTCAATCAATGAGGTCGTTCTTACTTCTGGCGATTCCAACACGGCGTTTGAGTCTGTGTCGCACCAAATTAAGGACACTGACCAGCTCGTAGTCCAGATTAAAGCCGCAATGCAAGAGCAGGAGGAAGGCTCCCATCAGATTACTGATGCCCTCCACATGATGAACGACAGCACATCTGAGGTTCGCAACGCCGCAATGGAGATGAGCGAAGGAAACAAGGCAATTCTTGAGGAAGTACGCCGCCTTCAGGAAGTCACCTCCGCAATGAAAGGCAGCATGGAAGAAATGAGCGTTGGTGCAAGAACTATCAACGAGACAGGAGTTGCGCTGAACGACATTGCAGAAAAAATGCAGGGGTCAATCGTAAAAATCGGAAACCAAATTGACCAGTTCAAGGTGGACTAAATTAAAAAAAATCATTAGTGAATCCTCTGAAAACTAAAATTTTTAGAGATTAGCTAATGATTTTGTGACGCTTTTGTGACACATAGCATTATATAATGTAAACTATAAATTGAATCTCCAGTCTGTTTCTTGCATCTTGCTTTTCCTATGACTGGGGATTTTATTTTTCTTTCTTGGACACAAGTAGCCCAAGCGTGTTTTCTGCCCAACTGTACTGGCTCATATATTCAAAATTGAACAAACTGATTGCGTTTTGGTTCCCACCAAGAAAATCAAAATAATCACATGAAATTTTTGAGCAATTCACCCCAAGATAACCGCGTCTGTTTATTATCACATCAGAAAGACCGTCATCGGAAAAAATACGCTTCAAATCTGCTACAAGATTTCTGAAATAAGATTTGTGGGCATCGCCATCATCATCGTCCCAGAGTATGTTTATAATCGTGTTCACGGAAAGAAGCGAGCCGCAGGCATCGATAAGGATTGCAAAAAGCTCCTTGGTCTTAGTGTAATTAAAAAAAACCGGCATATCGTTAATAAAAACCTCAAAGCTCCCGAATGTCCGTACCCGAACTTTTTTCTCCATAAGAGGAAAACGAAGGTTCAGAATTTCCTTCCTGATTTTCTCCTTGCTCATCGGCTTCATCACATATCCGCTTGCGTGGAGTGCGAACGCGTCTTCCATATAGTTTGAGTAGCCTGTTACGAAAACTATGTTCACATTTGGATTAAGCTCTTTGAGCTGCCTTGCAATCTCAATACCGCTTATGCTTCTAGTTTCAATGTCAAGGAACGCCAAAGACGGAACTTCTTTCTTTGCAAAATCCAGAGCTTCCTCAGCGTCCCTGAATCCATGCACATCTGCATCGGGAAGAATTTTTTTCACAATGTCAACAGTGCCTTCAAGCGAAAGATACTCATCATCAACGACAAAAATCTTAAGCTTCACTTATTACCCTCCGCTTTTCCCGAAGAAAAAACAGGAATTTTTATGCGAACCACAGTCCAGCGTTCAATGCTTGCAATTTCAACGCACCCGCCGCAAAGAATTTTCAATCTGTCGTTCACATTTTCTATTCCGATATGAGAACCTTCTTTTTCTTTATGCTCAGAATTATACGCCCCGCCTTTTACGAAGCCTACGCCGTCGTCATAAATATCAATAACATTAAAACCAGCGTTTTTGTAGGTTTTAATCTTTATTGTGCCGCCGCCTTTTTTTGGTAAGAGGCCATGCTTTACAGCGTTCTCAACGAGCGGCTGGAGCAAGGCGGAATGAAAAAATCATCAGCCTGAATGTCGTACTCTACTTTCAGCTCGTCGGCAAACCGCAGTTTTTCAAGGGCGACATAATTTTTCACAAGGTTCATTTCCTGCCCAATCGAGATTTTTTCATCTTTTTCGATGAATTCAATGTTAGAGCGAAGATAATCCGAAAATTTCTCAATTGCGTTCTGAGCAAGCCTTGAGTCCTTGGCGCACATGACATAAATCGAATTGAGCACATTAAAAATAAAATGCGGCCGAATCTGGCTGTACATAGCGGAAGCTTTGTATTTTGATATTAGAAGCTGCTGCTCAGAAAGTTCCTGAGTTTTCTTTACATTTATGAAAATATAAATCAGAAGCTCCGAAACTGCCAGCGAAATATCTATTGAAAAAAAATACACCAGATGACGAAGAAAAAAAGCAGAAGCCGGAAAAATTGAAAACAAGAGAAAAAACAAATTGTCATAAATCTTTAAAACCTTGCGATTCTTAAAAATAATCACAAAGCAAATGGAAATGACAACAGTTCCGCCGAGCTGACCTACCCAGTATATAAAACGATGAAGGTCTTTTCTGACAAGGAAAAATATTTCGTTAAAAGCCGACAAGCTCCAGCCAAGTGCGAAAATTGCGCAAACAGGAACTGTCATTTTTGCAAGGAAATATGAAAAATCAGTTTTTTCCCGGATATAAGCCGTAATATAGAACGAAAAAAGAGTGATTGTTAAAAAATAGAATATGTATGAGAAACTTTTGAACACAGCCCCAAGAAGAACAATTGTGCTTGTTTTCGATAAAACATCAAAAACAAGCATCAGGAATGTGGCAAGAAGTATATTCAAAAAGAAAAAATACTGTTTTTTGGAATTGTATGAATTCCTAATGTTCCCAACAATGATAAGAAGAATCAGGAACGCGCAAAAAATTTTCAGTGCAATTTTGACGGCAAAAGTGTGCATTTTTTAGCTTTTACATACTCCTGAAAGGTCTTTTATCACTTCCCCGGCAATAATAAGCCCCACAACAGACGGAACAAACGCATTGCTTCCGGGAACAGATTTGCTCGCAGAGCCAGGATGTTTTTCACCAAAAGCCTCATGCGATTTCACAACAGAAGTTTTTTCCGTAGAAAAAACGCATTTGAGATTCTTTACCCCGCGTTTTTTCAGCTCGGCTCTCATAACCCTGGCAAGAGGGCAGACGGATGTTTCAAAAATATCCGCCACCTGAAACTTCGTTGGCTCAAGCTTGTTCCCCGCGCCCATTGAACTTATAACGCGTGTACCAGATTTTTGAGCTTTAAGCGCAATCTGGATTTTTCCTGCAACAGTATCTATGCAGTCCACAATGTAATCATATTTGGAAAAATCAAACTGAGAAGAATTCTCCGGAAGAAAAAAAGTCCTGTGCTTCGTGACTTTACAGTTCGGGTTTATGTCCCGAATACGCTCTTCCGCCACATCGACTTTGTATTTTCCGAGCGTAGAATGAAGCGCGTAAAGCTGGCGGTTCAAGTTCGTTTCGCTAACAACATCATCGTCAACTATATCAAGAAAGCCGACTCCAGAGCGCGCCAACGCCTCAACGGCATAGCTTCCCACGCCGCCAAGCCCGAACACTATTACGCGCGATGAAAAGAGTTTCTCAACATTTTCCGCCCCGAACAAAAGTGCTGTGCGGGAGAACTGATTTTCCATAAACTTACAGCTTGTACCTGTCAACGCTTTCAGACAATTTTTCAGTAGCCTCTTTGTTTTGTATCGTAAGGTTTCCTGATTCCTCGATAATTCCGCTTATTGCGCGGGACTCCTCGAAAATTATGCTTATGTTCTCAGTGAGCTGATGGATTTTTTCTGCCGCAGAAAGCGTTTCATTCTCAACAACATCGTTATCCTCTTTCATTGCCCCGAACTGTTTTACCACAGACCCGCTTGACTCCGAAACAAGGCGAAGCTCCTCTGAAATATGAGTGCTCAAATCTTTCTCTTCTTGCGCAACCATCTCAATCTGACTGAACGAATCGCGGACAGAATCAACGGCAAGAACGCTCTTTGAGATTGACTCGCTCGTTTCCTCCGACACTCTTGAAACTTCCTCGATTGAAGCCGTAATATCCCTGATTACTTTTTCGATTCCCTCAGACTGCTCCCTGGTCTGCTCGGCAAGCTTCCTGATTTCGTCCGCAACTACGGAGAAGCCTTTTCCAGTATCGCCAGCATGAGCCGCCTCTATGGAAGCGTTCATAGCAAGCAGGTTCGTCTGCTCGGTGATTGTCGCAATGATTGTGTTCGTTTCAAGCATGAGAGCTGTCTGATCAGAAATCTTGGAGATTATCTGAGAAAGGCTCGTAAACTGCTTCTCGTTCTCAGCGGCGTTTGCTTTCAGCTCGTTAAGGCTTGAGGCGGACTCGCCGCTGCATTTTCCAAGAGAGTCAACGCATGAAAGCAGCTTTTCGATTTCGCCCGTAGCACGGGAGATTGATTCGGACTGCTCTGAAATAACATTCTGGAAGCGGGAAAGCGTTTCGGTAGTGCGGGCAACTGACTCGCTTGCCACGGAAAGGACTCGTCTTTCCTCTTCGGCCGCCGTCTCAACGATTGACAAGGAAGAAGCTATAGACTGACTTTTTTCTTTGCACTCCTCCACGCTCGAAAGCTGTTTTCCAGCAATATCGTTCACCATGCACACCTGATTTCTTACGCTGCTTATTATATTCCGCGCAGATTCAGTAACGAAACCGAACCCCTCGGAAAGTTTTCCAATCTCATCGTTTCTGCCCGCGTTCATTTTTATAGAGAAATCCCCGGCAGCAACGCGGCTCATAACTGCACCAAGATTTTTTATAGGAGAAATGAAATGATAAATGAACACGGAATAGATAACGATAAGCACAAGGAACACAAGCGCGAAGCAAATGAATATCGTCCGCAAAAGACCTGCGATTATGCTGGAAGAAAGTCTGACAGGACGAAGTGCAATCATGTACCAGTCGAAAGTCGGAAGATAGGTTAAGATTCCCAGCTTGTCGCCCAAACGGAACTGTTTTCCGTCGGGTCCGACATCTGAAGACAACGACATTACATCAAGTTTTGGAAATTTCGTATCAATATGAACTTTTTCATCAAGAATAGCCTTGTCTTTGGCTCCTGTTATTGTTCCGGCAGTGTTGAAAAAATACAGCTCCATTCCGTCGCTCATATCTTTGTAAGCCGCATCTATGAATGTATCAAGCTCTATTCCAGGCCCTGCGACTCCGACGGCATTTTTCCCCTCATCGAACACAAGAGCGTTTATCCACATATAAGTTTTCTTTACGCCTACATCGTAATCAACATAGAAACTGACAAGATTTTTTCCTGTGATTGTAGGCGTATACCATTCCTGACCAGGTGCGGCTGGATCCACCGTGTACGAATATTTGCAGTCGAAGTAATAATTTTTGTCAATGTCAGTGACCCAGAAAAGTTTGTGAGAAGAAAACAAATCCTGATAGTTTTTCATCTCAGAAAAGACTTGGGAGCGAAGCGGTTCTTGGTCAGGATTTTTGAAATATTCAAGAAGAATAGGCGAAGTGGCAAGCTGTTTTGCAAGCGCAATGTCCGGCTCAACGGAAGACTCAAGCGAAAGCTTCTTAAGTTTTGAAAATTCAGCCAACTCCTGGCAAACAGAGTCTTCAGCTATTCTGGACGAAAGAAGCCTTTCTGACAATACAATTCCAAACATAACAAGAAGAAACACAACAATTGAAAAAAACATATTTTTTTTCGCAAGCGTCATTTTTTACTCCAAAGTAAATATGCTAACTTATAGCATACCCCCTGAAAAAGACAAAATCAAGGGAAATGCACAAAAATTGCCGGAACAGCCTTACTCCGCTGCCCGCTCACGCTCGCACAATTCCAAGGCGGCGCGGAAACGAGCTTCTATGTCTGGCTCTTTCGGAAGCCAGTGAATCTTCACGCCTTTTTTCTCCATTCCGCGGAACCAAGTTTCCTGCCTCTTTGCGAACTGTCCGATTGCAAGCCCCAGAAGCTCTATGAGTTTTTCCATGCTCCCGATTTTACCTTGCAAAAACTCCGAAACAAAGCGGTACTCAAGCCCCAGCGACTCAAGCCGCTCCCAGCTCGCGCCTTTTTCATGCAAGGAACGCACTTCCTCAATCATTCCTTCTTCCATGCGATCTTTGAGTCTTTTTGCGATTCTTTCACGGACAAGGCTCCGCTCAAGCGTCGTTCCGATTACGAGCGGACAAATTTTAGGACGGTTCAGGCTCTGGCGGATTTTTCTGCACTCATCGCTTTTGTTGAAGCGGTTTATTATTATTGCCTTAATAACGCGCTCTTTGTCCCCGAATTCAGTAGTATTGTGTATTTTCTCTTTTTCTTCTATTAATATGCGCTCAAGCTCAGGAAGCTCCTTTTTAAAAAGCTCCGCTTCCATCTCCTTGTTTTCCGGAACAGGAATCATATCGTACTTTCGTAAAATTGAATCCACATACATTCCGGTTCCGCCAACGCAAATCGGAAGTTTTCCGCGCTCAGAAATAATGCCGAACGACTCGTAGAAACCTTCCTGAAAATCAAAAAGATTGTATTCTTTTTCCAGCGTGCACACATCAATCAGATGGTACGGAATATGCTCTCCGCCAAGATTATAATCACTGAGGTCTTTTCCAGAGCCGATGTCAAGGCCTTTGTAGACTTGGCGCGAGTCCGCGCTTATAATCTCTCCTGAGAGCGCGCGGGCAAGGCGCACTCCGATAGCGGTCTTTCCAACGGCAGTAGGACCGATTAAGAAAATGCAGTTATATGACACGGCACACCGCGCATTTCAAGTACTCGGATTTTGGATAGCCGAGCAGAACAGGGTGATCCGCGCCCGCACCTGACTTTGATAAAATCTGAACGCGCCTTTTTGAGTCCTCGGCAGCCTTCATAATCATTCCGTAAAAATGCTCCGAATCGAAAAAATAAGAGCAAGAGCATGTAACAAGGATTCCGCCTTCGTTCAAAAGCCTCATTGCACGAAGATTTATCTCCTTGTAGCCGCCGTAAGCTTTCTGAATATTCTTTGCGTTCTTTGTGAACGCAGGAGGATCCAAAATTATTACATCGAATTTTTCGCCTTTCTGCTCATACTCTTTCAGAAGCGCGAACACATCAGCGCAAACCGCTGTCATTTTTCCTTCCGCATGATTCAGCTCTATGTTCGTTCTGACAATATCCACAGCCTCTTCGGAAATATCTACCGAGATAACTTCCTTTGCTCCGCCATGCACCGCATTCAGCCCGAACGCCCCCGTGTGCGTGAATGTGTCAAGGACGCGCTTTTTCTCGCACAACCCCTGCACAATCTTGCGGTTATCCTTCTGGTCAAGAAAATATCCTGTCTTCTGACCATTCGCCAAATCAACTTGAATAAGAACATCGTTCTCTCGGATTACGATTTTTTCCTCGCGAACCTCGCCGTCCCAGCACGAGCGCAAGGAAAGCCCCTCTTTCTCGCGCGTGGGGGCATCGCTTTTTTCGTAAATGCCATAAGGCTTTATGATTTTTCTGAGAGCCGCCATGATTTCCTTTCGGAAAACTTCGCATGAAAGCGTTGAGAACTGGACGACAAGGTACACATTCTTCTTTATGTCAACGAAACGCTCAACGATAAGCCCGGGGATAAAATCAGCCTCGCCGTAGACAAGGCGGTATGAATCCTTTATTGAATAACGCAGCTTACGCAAATCGTACGCATCCTGAATTTTTCTGGCATAAAACGATGCGGAATCAGCCATAATCTGATCCGCATGTTCCTGACCGATAAGGCGAACCGTAATCTTTGACTTTCTGTTGATTACGCCCGTTCCCAAGAACGCCCCGCTTTTTGCGAACACTTCGACTACGCTTCCGTCGGAAACTACCGCCTCTGAAAGCGGCAGCTGCCTAATGCCGCTTCCGTCAGCTGCCTCGAACTTAACCGAATCAATCTCGTTGTCAAAAACCCACGGGAAGCCCTGCTTGATTTCGCTCTCCTCCCGATTTTTCAAAAACACGCGCGGAAAAAACATCTAGAACAAATCTCCCATGCCGTAAAGTTTGCCTTTTGAAAGAGTGCCGTTTTTTAGTCCTGCAGAAAGTTTCTCAAGAGCAACGACAGAGCCGCGAGCGAATCCTTCGCGGCTTCTTGCCCTGTGCGTAAGCTCGATTGTGTCTGCGGCGGAGTCGAAGAAAACAGTGTGAGTGCCCGGTACAGTTCCGATTCTTGTTGAAGAAACATGAAGTTCGTTTGCTTTCGGACGCTCGTGGAACGCATCGAAAACCATCTGCGTTTTTGTTTTATTTCCGCTCATAACTCGGCGCGCCACCTCAAGGGCAGTTCCGCTGGGCGAATCAGCTTTCTGGTTGTGGTGTGCCTCCCAAACCGCAACATCGTACTCCGAGTACTCCGCCATGATTTTTGCCGCTTCCTCAACGATTTTATAGAACATATTCACTCCGATTGAGAAATTCGGTGAGCGCATTACAGTTCCGCCGACTTTTGAGCAAAGCGAAGCGATTTGCTCCTCATTTTCTGCCCAGCCTGTAGTTCCAACAACAACAGGAAGCTCCAGCGGAACGAGTGCGTTCAAGTTCCCCACAACGGCAGTCGGGTGCGAAAACTCAATCACACCCTCTGCCCCGCTTTTTTTGACCGCATCAGCTACCGCCGCATAATCCCCCGCAGCAACAAGACAAGTGGCATCCTTTGCGGCAACATCAACCGTGGCGACAATCTCATGCCCCATAGATTTTGCGGCATTTTCTATCATGTGTCCCATTTTTCCATATCCGACAAGCGCGATTTTCATATCAAAACTCCTTTTTCCAGTTATCTCAAAGATTAAATTTCTTTCTAAAAAATATCTATTCATCATACATTGAAAAAAGATTTTTGGAAACACAAGCACAAGTTTCAAAATAAATCATTAGAGCTGTTCGGAAAGCTATTGTTTCAGAACAGCTCTATTATTATGTTTTTGCAACTTGATTTCTGATGTAATTGATATATAATTCAATATGTAATTGCATGATTAAAATCATGCAATTGAAACAAGGGGAATGCATGACATTTTACGGTGACATTGATGATGATGCAGTCAAACGATTCAAATTTGAGCTGAAAGGAACAAACGAGCTAATCATTCTCGGATCAAAACCTGGAGATGCTCGCGCAAAACCAGACGGTTCTGACTGGACAGACGATTCCACAATTGACAGAATAATCGCATTCGCAATGCGCGGTTGGAATTCTCCCCTCGGATTTGATGGTTTCTTACTGATTAACATCAGTCCGAGCAAAGACTTTGATACAAATTTGATTCACGAGAACTTAGAAAAAATCAAAACCTATCTTGATGGAAAAAATGGAATCTCTGTCCTGCTCGCATACGGTGATATTGAAAGCGATATGAAAGAAAGCCTTAATACAATTCTCTCTGAAATGAAAAATCACAATGCAAAATTCTACCGCCTCGGGAAACCAACTGAAAAAGGCTATCCTAGACAAATATACCCGCGCAAGTTTTCCAACCTTCCGATAACGGAAACTCTCCATATAATCTGATTTTTGGAGGAACATCTTATGAAAACGAAAATCCTTAAATTTTTCATAGTTCCGCTTCTCATTCTTTTTTGCGAAAATGCGTTTTCCGCCTCAAAGATTTACTGGGAGGACGGTTTTAAAATCATCCACGCTTCGCTCTACCTCTACGAAAAAGATTTTGAAGATACCGAATTTTTCGTGATAAACATAAAAAATCCGTATTTCAAGGATTTTAATGTGCAAATTTTTTCCGAACTCGTCCCATTTACGAAAAACAAAGAAGGAAAACATGACAGCGAAGTAAGCAAGCTTTTGAACAAGAAAAAAGGAACGGCAATAATTTTCAAGGACGGAATCATAAAATGCGCAATATATGATAAGAAATCCAAGGACTTCAAAACATGGTCGTTCAGACTTGAAAATGACGAAGACAGCTACAAAGCCTATGGAGAGAATATTTCATATTACGACAAATGCGTAAAAAACATCAATGCCTGCTATCAGACAATAGAAACTTGCTCGCCCCTTACGATAAGAAAATCACGACAAGTAAAAGTTCCGTACACAGTCATGGAATGGGAGCCTGGAAGCATAGGACATTCCAACTTTACGGCAAGAAACGGAATTAGTAACAGTGGTACCCAAATAGGACGCACCGTGCCAGTAACAAAATACAGGTACGAAACTGAATATTATGACGAGATAAATCCGAACTATAATCCGCAAGCTGTGGCAGAAGCAAAAACAAACCTTGACCATTGGATTATCGAAAAAGATAATACTCAGAAAAAACTAGTTCTTCCCTACAGGCTGTATTTCGATTGAGGATGAAAAAACTAACCGAATCATAATTTTTTCCACTTCAGCTGATTCTAAGACGCTGCAAGGCTTTAGCCTGAAAAACTTGACGACTTGTGAAGACAACGAAGCTGACGCAAACTCAAAGAGTTTCCGAACAGGTCTATTATCTTGATACAAATAATTCTTATTCTCCCTATTGCTATTTTCCTATATACTGATTCCATGAAATTTCTTCACACCGCAGACTGGCATTTGGGGAAAAATCTGTACGATGTTCCGCTTCTTGATGACCAGAGGATTTTCCTTGATCAGATTATTTCTATTTTCCGCGAGGCAGAAAAAAGTGAGCCTTACGACGCGCTTTTCGTTTCTGGCGACATATTCGACAAGGCAATCGCAAGCACGGACGCAATAAACCTTCTGGACGATTTTCTAATCAAAATGAATATGGAATTCCCGAAAGCGCACATTTTTCTTCTGGCTGGAAACCATGACAGCGCGGCGCGGCTTTCGTTCGGTTCTTCGTTTTTGGAAAAATCCAACATTCACATATGCGCCGGGACGGAGCGGCTCTCGGATGCAACAAGAATCGGGAATACGGCCGTTTACCAGATTCCCTTCCTCATGCCTGGCTCTTTACCGCGCGATGACGAGTTCTCTGCCCCGCCCAGAACGCAGGCGGAGCTTTTTGAAAAAGCCACGCGCATAATCCTTGAGAGCCACGAACAAAATCATGCGGGGCTTTTCCCAGTCGTGCTTGCCCATGCGACGGTGTTCGGCTCAGAGAACGATGAGGTGACCGCTCAGGTCGGTGCCCTTGACTCAATTTCCCCAACGCTTTTCAAGGATTTTTGCTACACAGCACTTGGCCATATCCACAAGTGCCAGCGGCTGGACAAAGACGACAAAATATACTATTCAGGCTCTCCGCTCGCATACTCTTTCGACGATTCAGGAGAAAAGCAGTTTCTCTCAGGGACAATCGACGGCAGCGGAAAAGTTAAAATCGAAAAAATTCCAGTAAAAACAAACCATCCTCTCGTCCGCCTCTCAGGACCGTTCAGCGATTTTAAGGATACGGACAAATACTCCCAGTACGAAAATCACTATGTTGAAATCAGATGCACCGACAGGACGATTTGCGAAAACCCGAAGCTGCTTCTGAAATCAAAATTTCCGAATATCATCTCCTTTGTGCGGGAAGTTGCCGTTTCGATGAGCGACAACAAGGATTTTTACCGCAGACGAAGCCTTATGAAAAAACGAAGCTCAATATCAGAAGGTGAAATGCTTTCTATTTTTCTTTCCGATATGCACGGTGAAAATCTGAACGACGGGGAGTCAAAAAAAGAAGTCTCGCTTTTTTCAAAAATGCTTTCAGAGATAAAAACTGCGGGGGTTGATGAATGAAACCAATAGAACTTTCAATGCGTAATTTCGGGCCGTTCGAGAACGAAACGATTGATTTTGAAAAGCTCGGCTCTATGTTTCTTGTGCGCGGAAACACAGGAAGCGGAAAAACTACGATTTTCGATGCAATAAGCTACGCGCTCTACGGAAAATACACGGGCGCGCGCCAGTCCCTCCAGAAAAAAGCACTTCGCTCTCATTTCGCCCCCGAAAGCGCGGAATCTTATGTTACATTCACATTCAGCGTTGACGGCGCGCAATTCAGAATACAGCGCACACTTCCGTCAACCTACACGAACAGAAACGGGAAAGAATCTCAAAAAGAATCAGTTGTAACGCTTGAAGCTGCAAAAAACGGCGAATGGATTTCGTTCCCGGGAAAAAACAACGAAACGGATGCAAAAATCGAAAAAAACATAATAAAACTTCCGTTCGATGAATTCAACAAAATCGTGGTGCTTCCACAAGGGGAATTCGCCAAATTCCTCAGGCAGAATTCCACCGAGCGAAGTGAAACTCTGAAAAAAATCTTTCCGCTTGAGAACATAACCAAAACGGTAGAAGCAATCACGGCAAAGACAAAGGAAGTTCGCAAAGAGCTTTCATTAATCGAAAACCAGATTTCAAGAATAGAAGCGGACTCAACAATCGAAGAAATTGAAAAAAAGGCTTCGGAGCTAAAAAACGAGCTGGAAGCCGGGAACAAGGAATTCTCAGCTCTATCAACATTTGTTTCTGAAAAAAAGTCAATTCTTTCAGAAACAGACAGCAAAATCAAAAAAATCGAACAAGCCCGCGAGATTGAAGAAAAAATCAAAACGCTCAAATCGCAAGAAAAAGAGATTGCGGAAAAATCAAGGCGGCTAAAAGAAGCAAAAAAAGCGCAAGATTTTGTGGCTTTAATAACGAAAACCGAAAATCTTGAAAAACATGCCGAACAAATCGAAGAAAAGCTTTTATCAGCAAATCTGTCTGTCAAAAAAAACGAAGAGAAAGTGAGCGCAATCGAAAAACATTCGGAAGAAATTGCGGCTCTTGAAGAAAAAAACAAAGATGACGAAAAAAAACTTTCTGAGCTTGAAAAAAAACTCACGCTCATAACGGAACTTGAAGCGGAGCGCAAAAATCTTTCCGATGCAAAATCGCGTCTTCTTTCTGCTTCACAAAAAGCTGAGAGAACAAAAAACGAAAAAGAAAGCATTGAAAAAAACATCATCGAAATATTAGCCGCTGAAAATGACGGAACTGCGGAAAAAACTTCCCAGGACTCTTCTTCCGCACTCCGCGCGCTTCTTGAAAAAAAGCACGAAAAAGAAACTTGCGAAAAAGAAGCTGAAAACATTTTTGAGAAAGCAGAAAATGCAAAAAAAGCGCGGGAAGAAGCTTTGAAGGCGGCCGAGCTTTTTTCTTCGGCAGAAAAAGAATATTTGCGCGCGGAAAAAAATCTTTCGGCTACCAAAGAGATTCTTTCGGAGCTTGAGGAAAGGCAAAGGCTATACGAAGAAAACAACAGGGCTGCGGTAATCGCCCTGACGCTTAAGAAAGGCGTTCCGTGTCCTGTATGCGGTTCAACGGAACATCCTTCGCCTGCAAAAGCTAGTTCCGTAAGCCTTTCCGACAAAATCGAATCGCAAAAAGAAAACAAAAAACGCTGCGAAAAAGAGTTTGAAGAAGCCCAGCGCAATTTCATGGCGGCAAAGGCACGGGCGGAGGAAAAGAAAAATCAGGCAGGGCAGTTTGAATATGCGGAAGATTATGAAAAAGCTCTCAGAAAACTTGAAAGCGCAAAGGCTGAAAGAAAGCGGGCAAGCGAATCATACGACCGCGCCAAAAAATATAATGAAAGCCTTCCGCAGCTGACAAAGCGTTTTTCAGAAGAAACCGAAATTGTAGCGAACGAAGCTGCGAATGTTTCCAGGTTTGAAGGAAGCGTTTGTGAAAAAGAAAAAAATGTTGGAAAAAACGATAATCTTCCTTCCGTTCAGAAAGAAATAAGCTTGCTCAGAATGATTTTTTCGTCCGACACAGATAAAATATCTGATTTTAAGAAAAAACTCGACGAAGCAAGAAACAGCCTTATATCGGTACGAGGGGAGCAAAAACAGCTTGAAGAAGCGAGCAGGACGGCTTTGGAAGAAAAAGAAAAAGCAATATCGGAGCTTTCTGAAAAAATCAAACTCTCGGATTTTGAAAGCCGTGATGAAATCAAAAAAAACTCACTTTCTATCAAAGAGCAGGATAATCTGCAAAATTTTATTGAAAATTGGAAATCAGAGCTAAAATCAAACGAAACTCTTTTTGAAAGCCTAAAAACGGCTGAAAATATGGAAGAACTCAAAAAAACAAAAGACGAGATTCAAAAAAACATATCGGAAACTGAATCAAAAGCTGAATGGCTGCTAAAAGAAAATCAAAAGAAGTCCGGAGAACTTGCAAATTTCACAAAGACAATAGACGATTACAAAAAACTTGAGGAAAAACGGCGGGAAATTTCAGGAGCAAACGAAACTCTTATCCTTCTTTCAAAAGATTTGACAGGAGACAACCCCAAAAACATCCAGTTCGCGGACTGGATTCTTGCCATGCATCTGGCAGAAGTCATAGACTATGCGAACATTCGCCTTCACGAGCTTTCCATGGGGCGTTATCAGTTCACGATAGAAAAGACTACGAACCGCGGAAACCACGGGCTTGACATAGCGATAAACGATGCTTTCACAGGCCAGAACAGAAATCCTGCGACGCTCTCCGGCGGAGAAACATTCCAAGCCTCTATAAGCCTTGCGCTTGCCATGACGGACACGGTTGAGAGCCATTCGGGAGGAATAAAGCTGGAATCGCTTTTCATAGACGAAGGTTTCGGAACGCTTGATTCCGCCGCACTAAAAACGGCAGTTGCAATCTTAAAAAAGATAGAGATGTCTAACAAGAAAGTTGGGATAATCTCACATGTGGAAGCATTGCAAGGCGAGATTCCGTCTCAAATTTCAGTTGAGCGCGGTCATATAGAAATCGTCTAGGCTTTCAGGGACTGCAGGAAGTTTTTTAAATGACATTTTTCAAGAATCAGACTTGATATATTTGCATTTACGCTTTTTCGCCACATCTGTCCTTAACAGCCGCTTCTCAACCATATCTTGCAGGACGAAGCGGCTTGTCCCAGATTATGCTACCAGATATAGAAGCAGATATTTCATCCAAAATCGGGCGAAGGCTTTCAATCATGTTTTTCTCCCTCGTATATTAATGTTATTGAATTATCTTATTCGATTTGGGATAGTATACCCGTGATATATGACCCGATAACCCGTTTCCTCCTTGGGGCTTTCCCCGTAACTAAGACTGGGTTTCTTGCTCTGGCTGGCAGTACACAGATTAGCAGGATGGGGTCTTCCCCGAATCTCCAACGAGGATGTGAGCCACCAGAGATAAGATAGTTCATATTTCACAAATCCACT
>JAFSJW010000041.1 GCA_017449265.1 Treponema sp. | reverse complement strand
CAAGGGCACTGAAAAAAGCTTGTATTCCGTTATTGGAATGCTGGCTTTTTTCATTTTCTGGTTTTTCAGTTGTAAAAATCGGAATAGAAAAAGAAAAAACGCGATTTACGCGGGCAATGTATTGATAATTCTTTTGATATTTACCACATAAGCCGTAAAAAATGCCTGCAATCGCATCGCTGATAAGCCCGTGGAATCTGCTCGCTGCAATCCATGGGCTGTTTTCATTTCTCCGTTCTTTTCTTCTATCCGATGCCTGACTTCAAGTTTTTCTCGAAATTCTTCGCTTTCCTCAAAATCAAGTCGTTCCCGGTGAACGTCGCTCACCTGTGTAATACTGTATGTTTTTGTCTTTGAACGCCCTACACGGCATTGATCTCGCTGGGGGCATTTCTTACACTTTTTTACGCTGAATACATATTTCATATACGTATTCCCGCTATCTGTAGTTCTCTTCTCGGTCCGCATCGCAAGATGTCCTGCCGGGCATTGCAGCATATGTGCGTCTTTGTTGTAGTTGAATCCCTCGTCAAGTTCCGCGTTTGCAGCGGCGGCAACAGCAGAATTGGTTTTCGCATACAGCGTTACGTTTTCTTGTTTGCATACTTCAAGATTATCATCGCTGACATAAGCCATATCGCCGACAACATTTTCTACCTCTACACCGTTGCGTTTGGTCTTTTGTATCAGACCTGCCAGCTGCGGTCCGTCCGGTTGACTTCCGTCTGTGACTTCAATTCCGGTTATGATCCGGTCTTCGCTCATTGCGATATGTGTTTTGTATCCAAAAAAAGTATGCGTTGGCGTTTTGTGTCCGAACCGGGCGTCTTCATCATCCTTTGATCGGATCTCTCTGATCCTGTCGCTTTCAAGCAGGTCTTTTATCCGATTGAACAATTCTTTGATTTCCCAATTGGTACTTTCCTCTACGCCTTCCTTTATGTTCTCAAGCAGTTGATTCGTGTATGCGATCTCTTCAGATAATTCCGCTTCAATCGACGGCTTCTCTGGGAATCGTTCCGACAAATCATATTCATGCTTATATATTTCTTTCCTGAGCTGTCTGCTTAAATCTCTCAGTACCTGTGTTACGGTCTTGGCACGTACCGCTGCTTCGGTGTGGGTCGCGTCTACGATGATCGTTCCCGATCTTACCAGCCCCTTGCTGATTGCCTGCTGTATTGTTTCTTTCAGCATATCCTCCAGTATATCTTCTGTGATTCGCGTCTTCCTGAATTTCGTCAACAGGCTGGCGTCTATCATTTTATCTTCCGGCGACAGACCGAGAAAATACTTATATGCCATATCTGTCTGTGCGCTTGATATCAACCGCTCATCCGACAGGTCGTATAACTTTTTGAGAAAACAAAGCTTGAACATCATTTCCGGTTCTTTTGCCGGCCGTCCGAAATTCTCGCAATACTGTTTCTTCAACATTGGGTTGACAAAGCTGAAATCAATATTCTCTTTCATCCGCCTCAATATGTGATCTTTTGGGATGATGGCGTCATACAGACCTTGATAAGGCGATAAATCAAAACTCATTTGATCGTTATTCCTCAACATTTTTCATCACCATCCCTTGTTTGTATTATATCATTCCTCTAATGAAAAAGCCAGCCCTACTTCTGTAGAACTGGACTTTTTCAGTGCCCT
>JAFSJW010000040.1 GCA_017449265.1 Treponema sp. | reverse complement strand
TGCCGTTTCGTTACTAGCGTCAACAATGCTCTTGTATTTGGTGTAGTTTTCGGCGGTTATGTATTTTCCGTCAGAAAGCACTATGTCGCCCACAAGCCCAGTGCTGTAAATAGACTTGAACGCCGCGCCCACCGTCACATTGCTCGCGGGCATTTTGAACGTGTACTTCCCCGCCGCAACGTCCGCCGTCTTGTTGGTCCCGTCAACGGTGAGCGTGTCGAGGGCGTAGCCCGGGTCAGGCTTGATTTCGAGCGTCACCTCGACGCCTTCCGCCACGCCCGCCGACGGGGTCGCCGTAACCGTTCCGTTCGTTATCGGATTCACAGTCACCTTGTACGTCGGAACGCTGTCGTCAATCCACTTGGCGTAGAGCGTGGTGTCCTTCACTATTTTTGTCGCAAAGCTGAATAAGCTCGTAAGCGCGCTGTCGGCGTACCAGCCGCCGAATTTGTAGCCGTCCTTTTTTGGGTCTTCCGGCTCTTTGGCGGTCTCCCCGGCCGCCACCGTCTGCGAGTCCACCGCGCTCCCGCCGTTCGTCTTGAAGGTGACGGTGTAGCTTGTGCCTGAAGTTCCGCCGCCCGTTCCAACATAGCTCGTTCCGCCCGAGCATGAGCTTAAACTAAAAAGAAGTGATACGAGAAGGAAGGCTGTTAAAAATACCCCCCCCCCCTGCCTATACATTTGAATACTTTCATAGAATTGCTCCTATAAACATAGATTTTGCGGCTGTCCCAGAAGCAAGTGTCATGCTGATCCTGAATCAAGTTCAGGATGACAGTTTCAGCATCTACTCCATCTGCAGCGTTGAGATTCCGAAACGGGTTCGGAATGACACCGCTAACCGAACTTTTTGGACAGCTACCATTTTAATTTTACTTCAATTCGGGCGGTTTGTCATTGTTTTCGGCGCAAAATCTCGGCCACCTTTGGCAAAGCCAAAGATGCCTATTCTCCCTGCTTCATTATCAGGTTGTAAATGCGCTCCAAGTCTTCTTTTGAGAAATATGATATTTCTAGAGTGCCTTTATCAAAGCCGCCTTTAATCTGGACTTTCGTTCCGAGGGCTTCGATGAATTTTTGCTCCGTGTCAAGCAAATCAGGGTCTTTTGTGACTTTTTTGGGCGCACTTGCCTTAGAGCTGCCCGACCCATCGTTCATCTCGGAGGCAAGTTTCTCGGCGTCTCGGACTGTCATTGCAGAGCCTATGATTTTTCCGAACAAGATTCTCATGTCGGACTGGCTTTTTACTGACAAAAGCGCGCGCGCATGTCCCGGCGTAATTTCGTTCTTGACCAGGGCTGTCTGTATGTCCTCAGGCAGCTTCAAAAGGCGCACCGCATTCGCCACCGTGGAGCGGTTCTTTCCCACTCGCTCGGCTACTTCTTCCTGACTAAGCCCCGACAAAGCCATCAGACGGTGATAAGCCTGCGCCTCCTCAATAGGGTTAAGGTCAGTGCGCTGGATATTCTCAATCAGGGCAATCTCCAATTTTTTCTGGTCGTCAAATTTGCGCAGCTGGACAGGAATTTTATCAAGCCCTGCGATTTTTGATGCGCGCGTACGCCGCTCGCCCGCAATTATGAAGAAAGTTCCGTCGTTTGCGTCCTCAATAGTTACAGCCTGAAGGATTCCATGCTCTTTTATTGATTTTGCAAGCTCCTCCAGCTGCTCACGGTTGAATTCCTGACGCGGCTGATAAGGGTTCGGGCGCAAAAGCTCCGTTTTGACCCAGAGCTGACCGTTATCGTCAAGCTCCAGTCCTGCAGGAAGCTTTCTTTGCGCGGAGTCGCCGCCGCTTTCAACAGCACTTCCCGCACTAGATGTGGAGCTTACTTCATTCAGGTTGACCGAGAAAGAATCATTTATGCTCTCGTTTTCGTCCATCTGCTTGAAAAGAGCGTCTGCCCCGCTTCCAAGTCCGAATTTGCTAGCCACGGCTCATCACCTCCACAGCAAGATTTTTGTAGCTCTTAGCTCCAAGGCAGCTCGGGTCGTAGAGGCACACAGGCACTCCGTGTGACGGTGCTTCCGAAAGGCGCACATTGCGCGGGATTATCGTTGAGAACACTTTGTCCTTAAAATACGACTGCACTTGCCGCACGACTTCTTGCGCCAGCTTCGTGCGGGAGTCGTACATCGTGAAGAAAATTCCGCCTATTGTGAGGCTTGTGTTTATTGATTTCTGGACTTTCTTGACAGTCTGTAGAAGAAGCGTAATTCCCTCAAGAGCGAAGTACTCGCACTGCATCGGAACTAGAACCGAGTCCGCTGCCGCAAGGCCGTTCAAGGTCAGAATTCCCAGCGACGGAGGGCAGTCAATCAGTATGTAGTCGTATTTGTCTTTTACCGGAGAAATTGCATTTTTAAGGAAGAATTCTCTTTTTTCCTGGTCCACAAGCTCTATGGCGGCTCCAGAAAGGTCTATGGACGCGCTGATTGCGTCAAGGTTCTCTACGGGCGTGTGCTTTATGGTCTGGTCGAGAGTTGACTTACCTGCAAGAAGCTCGTAGATTGTGGGCTTGTCTTTTGACACTCCCACGCCGCTTGACATATTTCCCTGAGAGTCAAAGTCAACGAGCAGGATTTTTTTTCCGCTCTGGGCCATGTATGCGCCGATGTTTATTGCGGATGTCGTCTTTCCGACACCGCCTTTTTGATTTACGAATACGTACGTCTTTCCCATAAGATAATAACCATATCATTTTTACGAAGAAAAATATACAATATGATATGATTTTTTCCGTAACTCTTTCAAAACCTGTAAAAAATATCCGCGAGCTTTTGGGCGACGATTATATGCGCGTAAGGATAAAATATCTTCCGTCAAGCAAAAATGAGGGCGAAGATATTTACTTTGCGGAATTCTTCACCGAAAAACAAGTTTTTCACAAAAAAATGTTTTCGGATTTTCTTTCAGCGCATGAAGGAACTTCGTTCAGAAGCTGCGTTGAAAGAACTGAAAAAAGCGAAATTCAGATTTTGTCGAACAAAAAAGGGAAAATCACCAGAATTGAAAGACCCTTTTCTGAATTCGGCGGAAATCAAAATCAGGGCGAAAAAAAAGAATCGAACTTGGAGAAACTGCTTCATTCGCCGGGCATGGACGCAAATCTGAACAGGAAAAAAAATCACATTATAAAGGAAGGAAATCCTGTTCCGTTCCTTGTGATGCTCGGAGTTATGACGGCGGAAGGAAAGGTTATATCGGGAAAGCACGACAAATTCCGCCAGATTAATCGGTTTCTGGAGTTTTTGGACGACATAGCCTCCGATGTTATAGAAAAAAAGCGTTCATCCGGAGACGGAACTCCCCTGAGCATAATCGATTTTGGCTCGGGAAAGTCATACCTCACGTTCGCCATGCACTATTATTTCTGCGAGATTAAAAAAATCGACTGCGTTATTTTCGGGCTTGACCTGAAAAAAGATGTAATCGATTACTGCAATTCTCTTGCGGAGAGGCTTGGTCTCAAGAATATTTCCTTTGCTACGGGCGACATAGCGTCATTCGGGGAGGACAAAAAAGCTGACATTGTTGTGACGCTCCATGCGTGCGACACTGCCACAGATTTTGCACTTGATTACGCAATCAAGAAAAAAGCCCTTGCCATACTGAGCGTTCCTTGCTGCCAGCACGAACTGAACAAGCAGCTTGCGCCAAAAAGTGCGGACGGAACGCCGCTTGACGCGCTGGGAGTCGTTCTGAAGCACGGTCTTTTGAAAGAGCGATTCTCCGCGCTTCTTACGGACGCAATCCGCTGCGAGATTCTTGAGGAGGCTGGCTACAAGGTGAGCGTCCTTGAGTTCATAGACGATGCGGGCACGCCAAAGAATGTCCTTATCCGCGCTGTCATTCGCGGAAAACAAGGGCGCGGGCGCGGAGAAATAAAAATCCTTGGGGAGCTTGGCATTAAGCAGACGCTTTCGGAGCTTTCTTTATAACGAAAACTCCCAGAGCTTTGTTCGCCGAAGCTCTGAAACTTCGTTCCCGAGCAGCGTGGGAAGCTACTGGTACAAGGAGCATTGGGAGCGCATAGACCACTTCTTTGCGTGTGGCAGCACAAAAATCATATCATTTGCGCCGCAGAATGACGGCAGCTGAGCTGACAGCGAGGGAAAGCCCCGAAAGTACAAGGTCTACAACGGCTACGGCTACTCAGACCATCTCCCGATTCTTTGCAAAATTTCTTTTTGATGACTACTTGACATAAATTGAGTGGGGGGGGGTAATATTTCTTGTATTTTAAAAATAATTTTAAAATACAAGGAGTAATTTATATGAAAAAGTTTTTGAAAGGTGCGTTGTTCGTAATAACTGCGTTTTCATTACTTGCAATTTCTTGCTGTGATAATGGCGGCTCAAGCTCATCGAATTCAACTAATTTCTCTGCCCAGACGGAGAATATTCTAGCAAGCGATTTAGGTATTACGCCTAATGTTGCTGTTTCGGCAAATGAGAAAATCGTAAAGGCAAGCGTAAGCTCAGGGAATGTAGTTCTTACATCTGTGGGGGCAGGTTCTACAACTGTCACTGTTTCAGGGATTTCGAACGCAGATGTTTCCGATATGCTTTTGGACACTGCTTTTACTGTAGTAAAGATGCTTAATGTTACTGTAGCCGATTCTGGTGTGATTACAACCTCGGTTGCGGAAAGCTCAAATCCGTCAGCTTTGTCAATTAATCTTTCTGGAAAAAAATACAAATCAACAGATTTAACACTTAATGGAAGAGTATCATTGAGCGGTAATACTTATGAAACTTTGGAATTTTTAAATAACACGGAATTCAAATTGTATGAAATCCCTTACAGTAGATGTTATGACGGAAAAGGAAGCTATACAGTTTCAGGAACATCGCTTGATATTACTTTTGATGGCTCTTGGGGACATTTTGTGAGCGGAACGATACAGGGTACTGTTTCATCTGATGGAAAAACAATTACGCTAAACGGATCATGTACGAACTCAAGGAGCACCACGATTGTTATTATAGGAACATTTACCTTGATGGAATAAACTCCGCACAAACAAAGCCGTTTGTGACCGCACCTTTGGCGTTGCAAAAGGTGCGATGGCTGTGGTATTATTTGACTAAAAGGAGGCACGGTATGACAGTGGTTGTAAACAATGCCAGCGGAACTTTAGTTCGGGCTTTGAAAGCAATGGCAGAACTGGATGGGGCTTCTGTGTATTTGGATGATTACGGCTATTATTCAAAAAAAATAGTAAAATCTGTTCTGAAAGCCGACAAACAAATGGAAAAAGAACGCAAAAAAGGTACTCTAAAATTGTACAATACCGTTGACGAAATGTTCGAAGATTTGTAAATATGGCAGAAGAAGTTTATAAATACAAACTCGCTAAATCGTCAGCTTTCAAAAAAGATATAAAATCACTTTCTGAAGAAGAAAAAGAAGAAACGAAGGAAGTGATTCGTAAACTTGCAAAAGGCGAGTCTCTTGATGAAAAATATCACGACCATCAGCTTTTTGGAAAACTCAAAGACTTCCGTGACTGCCACATTCGTCCAGATTTAGTTCTTATCTATCGAATAAAAGAAAATATCCTTGAGCTGTATGTTTATAGAATCGGAAGCCACAGTAAACTGTATAAAAAATAGAGCTGATTGAAGACTTGTCGTTTCCTCTCTCAGACCACCTGCCCTTGTGCAAACTTGACAAATTAGGTTTTGTGGCTTATATCCAAAGAAGCGGTTAGATTGTCCGGTCAAAACAGTCGTTTACAAGCAAGGATGGACGCGCTCCATCCTTTTTTTTATGGAATCAGGGAAAATTCCCAGAGCTTTGTTCGCCGAAGCTCGGAAACTTCGTTCCCGAGCGCGCCGAATATTCGCCTTACCTCATGGAACTTTCCTTCCGTCACTGTGATTTTGCACTTTGTCTGCGATATAAAAGAAAGTTTTGCAGGGCCGGATTTTTCTTCCGGGGCTTTTTTTTCGGCGGGAAGAATAATTCCGCGTTCGCACATTGACTTGTACTCGGCTTGCTCCGGGCTTTCGACAGGCGTTCTGAGCGTAACAAGGTACTCTTTTGGAATTTCGTTCTTAGGGTCGGTCATGTAGTGGGAGAAAAAACCGTCCGTGGTCAGAATCAAAAGCCCCGTCGTGTCTGCGTCCAGCCGTCCCACGGCATGAAGCGGCGTAAGCCCGCGGGTGTGATTGCAGTAGTCCGTCACTTGCTCAGGCACAAGCTCATAGACCGTGCGATGCCTGTCCGAAACGCGGCTCGTTACGAAACCCAGCGGCTTATCGATTAGAACGAACACATCGTCGGGAATGATTATTTTTTCCTTATTCACGAAAATTTCGTCCGACTTTGAGACTAATGATTTTTTGTCGCTGATTTTTTTTCCGTTCACGACTACTTCGTTTCTGAGACAGAAATTTTTTGCCGCACGGACGGAGCAAAAACCAAAATTCACGAGGACGGAAGATATTGTTTTTTTCGATTCAAAATTTTTTGGAGAACCGATTAAAATCTGCTTGATTATTTTATTCATTTCGTATAATATCTTATATCACTTGCGGGGATGGTGGAATTGGTAGACACGCTAGCTTGAGGTGCTAGTGAAGCGATTCGTGCCTGTTCAAGTCAGGTTCTCCGCAAAAGGCTTCCATAACTGGAAGCCTTCTTTTTTTTGGGGGATGTATGATTGCGGTTTTTGTGAACTGCCTTACCGTTATGATAGGTTCGCTTGTGGGCGTTTTTTTTGCCAGGCGGATTTCTGAGAAAATCACCGATGCAATCCAGATGGCGTGCGGTGTGGTTTCGTTTACGATGGGAATCCAGATGGCATTCAAATACCAGAATGTCGTTTATCTTGCGCTCGCGCTTATTATCGGAGGAATTCTGGGCACAATCTGGGACATAGACGGAAAAATCCTTGCGTTCGGGCGTTTTTTGGCGCGCTTGTTCCACCAGGACAATGGGGACGGGGGCGTTGCGGGGGTGTCCCCCGCAGAGGGGGTGGCGGACAAGCCAACAAAGCGGAGCGAGCCTTTGGCGAGCGGAGCGGCTTGGCTTGGGAGACAGGGGGAGGCTTCCCCCACCTTTTCATTGGGAAAGCCGAAAAAAAATTTCGCCTATGCTTTTTTGAATTCCAGCGTCCTTTTCTGCGTTGGCGCAATGGCTATAGTGGGAAGCTTCAAGGCTGGCATTGAGCACGACTATTCGACGATTTTCTTGAAGAGCGTTCTGGACGGTTTTGTTTCCATAGGTTTTGCAGCCGCGATGGGAGTAGGAACGCTTTTCAGCGCGATTGCAATCCTTGTTTACCAGGGCGCGCTCACGCTTCTTTCAGTTTTGATTGAGCCGTATGTTTCACAGCAGATGATTGCGGAGCTTACGGGAAGCGGAGGCGCGCTCATCATCTTCATAGGGCTTAACCTTATGGGAATTAAAAAAATCAAGACGGCGAACTATCTTCCTGCTGTTGCTATGAGCGTTGTGTTCGTTCTTTTTGACCCGCTTATAAAAAAATGCGCCGCTTTTTTTTCGTTGTAAAAAGACCGCAAAAGAATTATGATTGAATCATGGACTTCCGGCAGAAGGTCGGAGTAAAATAGGAGAATTGGTTCATTATGAGTAACTTGTACATTCCAGAAGCATACGAGAGCATTCTTGGCGAGCGCGAAACGGAACATGCGATTGCCGCAATCAAGGAATTTTTTCAGGGAGAACTTTCCACAGAGCTGAATTTGACGCGCGTTACGGCACCGCTTTTCGTTCCCGCAAATACCGGACTGAACGACAACTTGAACGGAATTGAAGTGCCTGTTTCTTTCAATGTGAAAGATTTGAACGGTCGAAAAATGGAAATCGTTCATTCGCTTGCAAAATGGAAGCGCGTCAAGGTGTCGGACATGAAGCTCGCGCCGAATTTCGGCATCTACACCGATATGAACGCAATCCGTCCGGACGAGGAGCTTGACAACATTCACTCTTTGTATGTTGACCAGTGGGACTGGGAGATGGCGATTGACGAAAAAGAGCGCACTGTCATGCATTTGAAGGAAGTTGTAGAGAAAATCTACCGCTGCTTGAAGCGCGTGGAATTCTTCATTTATGACCGCTGGGACAAAGTTACTCCCACGCTTCCTGAAAAAATCACATTCATCTATGCGGACGACTTGCAGAAAAAATATCCGAACCTTACGCCAAAACAGCGCGAATACGAGGCGTGCAAGGAGTTTGGGGCAGTGTTCATCATCGGAATCGGCGGAAAACTGCCCGACGGCACAATCCACGACGGACGCTCGCCGGACTATGACGACTGGATTACGGAGACCGGCGACGGACACCGCGGCTTGAACGGAGACCTTCTTGTGTGGAACTCTGTTTTGCAGAATTCATTTGAGCTTTCGTCAATGGGAATCCGCGTGAACCCGGAGAGCCTGCGCCTCCAGCTTGCGGAGCGCGGATGCCAGGACAGGGAGCAGCTTCCGTTCCACAAGAGGCTTCTTGACGGGAACATGGCTCTCACCATGGGCGGCGGAATAGGGCAGAGCCGTATGTGTATGTTCTTCCTCAAAAAAGCCCATATCGGAGAAATTCAGGTGAGCATGTGGAGCGACGAAGACCGCGCCGAGTGCAAAAAACACGGAATCAATCTTCTGTAGAGGCTGTACTTTGGAGCTTTGCTCCAAAGTACGATTATTTACTGACAAATGTTCTCCTGTGCGGTATAATTGAAATAGTTTGTAGTAAAAATGCATACCACACTTTTAGTGTAGCACAAGGAGGATTCCATGAAAAAATCGTCTTTCCTTAAAGTACTTTTGTCAGTGCTTTTTTCTTTTGCGCTTGCTGTTTCCTGTGACTCCGGCGGCGGAGGCGGGGGCGGCTCGGGTGGTAATTCAGCTTCTTCTGACTCAACGAAAGTAAGTATTAATATTCCTGCTACAACTTCTTCCGATGTTGATATTTTTATGGACCTCCAAATCCCGCAGCTTTCGGACTTTCAGTATGAGGTGTATTTTTCAAAGCCGAACGGTTCTGGCGAGAGCGAGCACAAATATGTGTCTGAGGGCAGAACTGTCACTTTTGAAAATGTAAAATACGACACATACGATTTTTTCTTGAAAATCTGGGTGGATAACCGCCGTAAAACTTCAATCTACGAAAACAAAATCACCAAGTCTATATCTGGCAGTGACAATGCTGTGAACTTTCCTTCCAGAAGCCTTTCCGACTACTCAAACTGGTTTTTCGTCTCGAATGAGTCGGAGCTTAGTCAGGCTGTAACTACGATTTCAGAGCGTGATTATTCGGCTGACAAAAAGGCTGTGATATGTCTCAAAAAAACTATCAGGGCAGACGAGGAAAGCTTTTTTTCAAACATACGGGAAAAAGTCACTATTGAAACAAACGGCTACGAAATAGCAGAAAATGTGTACAATATAGAATATATTCTTGACGAAGGAAAGAACGATTCTGAAAACCCGTCGTTATTCACAAGAACTTCTCCAGAAGTGGAGCTTTTGGACGCACAAAAAGACCTGCTATGAAATGTCAATCATTTGACGAAGCATTTTTCAATGTTTTTTCAGCAAGTTTTGAGACATCAACATCAGGAGGAAAAATAGGAACGTAATCAATATTGTTTTTAAGAACAGTGAAGACAACATTGAG
>JAFSJW010000039.1 GCA_017449265.1 Treponema sp. | reverse complement strand
GAACTCCTATGATATTTGTCAATACCATGAAGTTCCTGACTCCAATAATTAACTAGCTAAACAGAGAGCTTCGTCTGCAAGTTTGTCCACTGCTGCAGAAGCTCTCTTTTCATAAGATGTACCAGTTTTTAACAACGTGTACATCAATTCTGCAAGTTTCCTTGCCGTCGCAACGATTGCGATTTTCTTCGACTTGCTTTGAGTTCCTGTCATATATAGGAACTTATCTTTTATTGCCCCGCCTTTTTTTGACCTGACATGCGACCATGCGGCCAGAATCAGCAGGGACCTCAAATTGGAATTCCCGCACTTTGTGATATGTCCGAGCCGGAGTTTTGTGCTGGACATGTCAAGTTTCGGGACCAGTCCGACCGCAGCTCCAACCGTTGAAACGTTGCGGTAGCGCGAGCCGTCCCCGATGAATGCAATATAGGAAGCTGCCAGCTGTTTCCCGACTCCGGGAATGCCCATCAGGGCTTCAACGTTTTTGTCCCCCTCTATTTCTTTATCAAGCTCCGTCTCGACTTCATCAATCTGTTCCTCAATCTGCCCGATTCGTCTGAGGCTTCTTTCCGCCTGCTTCAGCGCGAATCCTTTCAGAATCTTTATGCTCCTGTCCCGGTTTTCATTTGTGGCCAGATCCTTGCGCTTTATTTCAGTTATTCCGCACTCCAGGAACACGGCATGAAGCCTGTTGATTTCCTTCGTCCTGTCGTTCTTCAACTGTCTCAGTTCTGTCAGAATCTGTCTGATGCTTTCCTCATGCTCCGTCGGAAGCTCGACGGTCGGAAGCTCGTCGTCAGTGTATTTCTGCACGAGGCGTGCGAGTTTCAGAGCATCTTCCTTGTCATTCTTTTTTACTGAGCGGTAAATCAACGCGACTTGACTCGGATTCAAAAGCACTACGTCACAACCGACCTGTTCCTTTATTTCCTTTGCCATCACCATTCCCAGCGAGCATACTTCAATCGCCACCCTGTCACTGGCTCTCAGCAAGGCATAAAGTTTCTTTCTGCCCTCAGGACTTGTCTTTCCGTTGGTTCCGGTCACTTTTCCGTCCTTCCAGATGATTTTAGTCTCATGAGTTCTTTTGCCCAGGTCGATTCCCACATTTCTTCCTTCGCAGTCTTTCATAATATGCCTCCGTTCAGTAAAATGGAATCAGGAGTGAAGGTCTGGTGGTGGAACACCGTACTCCTATCCGCGGTAACGGGGAAACGTCCCCGTTCCGCATTATGTCTTACGGCGGTCGGTTTTGGTTAATCTCGTTTTCGAAGTAAGGGGCTGTTTTTGCAGTGCCTTCTTCACAGTTCGGCAGAACCTTCCGCCGACTCTCTGATTCCGTCAAATCAGAGTACCACCTTTTCCCAGACTTTCATATCATGGCATCTCGTTTCAGAATCCAGATACTGAAATCACCTGCCCGTCCGACAGGCAAGGCTCAACCTGACAGCACTCCGCTCCCACTAATACCAGACGATTATACCATAAATTCCCGCTTTTATTGCGGAAACTCCTGGGGGCGCAAAAAAAAGTTCCCTTATCACAAAATTCATTATAGCCCCCCCTAGTGTCAAAAAATGTCACTCTAAAAAAAAATCAACAAGCTATCTCAGAAATTATCTTTCTGAAAATCTTATTTTAAGTTTAGTTCAATTTCATAAAATAAACTTGCATTGTTATAATTCCGTGGTATAATTGCATTATGAATGCCAGTTATTATGACTACCTGACTGGGCTGCCAACAATGACCTACTTCTTTGAAATTTCAGCAGAAAAAAAAGCATCCATAGTAAAAAATGGTGGTCAGACAAGTCTTTTGTTTCTCAGCCTTCACGGAATGAAAACATTCAATCAGAAAAATGGTTTTGTTGAAGGAAATAAATTCATTCAGGCATTCACATCTATTCTCACCAGATATTTTGACAACGACAATTGTTGCAGGCTGGGCGGCGTTCATTTCGCCGTCATTGCCGATGACCTACAAAAAGACGAAATCCTGCACTCGTTTTTTGAGGATTTTAAAAGCATCGGAGCGGCAAGCGGAATATACCCGCATATAGGCATCTATCAGTACAAAATTGAGGATGTTAGCATAAACATGGCGTGCGACAGGGCAAAACTTGCCTGCAACACGCTAAAAAACAGTTACGAAGCTGGAGTCAGCAATTATAATCAGACAATTCGGTACGCAGAGGAAAAGCATCGCTATATAATAGAAAATTTCAGCAGGGCTATTTCCGAGCGGTGGATTACAGTGTACTATCAGCCGATTGTGCGCACGGTAAATGACAAAGTATGTGATGCGGAGGCTCTTGCGCGCTGGATTGACCCGGTTAAAGGATTTTTGTCACCGGCGGAATTTATCCCGATTCTTGAGGAAGAGAAGCTTATTTACAAACTCGACCTTTATGTTGTAGAGAGAATTATCGAAAAAATCAAACGCCTAGAATCACTTGGGATTCCTACAATCTCTCAGTCAATAAATCTCTCCCGCGCTGACTTTGACTCATGCGACATCGTTGAGGAAATCCGCACCCGCGTTGACATAGCCGGAATAAGCAGAAGCAAACTGAACATAGAGATTACCGAAAGCGTAATCGGAAAGGACTTCGATTTTATTATGAAGCAGATTCTCCGCTTCAAGGAGCTTGGTTTTTCAGTCTGGATGGATGACTTTGGAAGCGGCTACTCATCGCTCAATGTCCTCAAGGAAATTCCGTTCGACCTGATTAAGTTCGATATGAGCTTTATGCGCCAGTTCGACCAGAAGAACAACGGAAAGATAATTCTCGCAGAACTTATGAAAATGGCGTTCGCAATCGGAGTTGACACAATCTGCGAAGGCGTTGAGACCGAAGAGCAGCTTCAGTTCCTGAGGGAAATAGGCTGCTCGAAAATTCAAGGATTCTATTATGGAAAACCTACCCCTCTTGAACAAATTCTTGAGCAGATAAAAAGCGGGAAAATTCTGGAAGTCGAAAATCCAAACGAAGCGCAGTACTATGAAACGCTCGGACGCGTGAACCTGCATGACCTTGCCGTACTTACCTCCGACAACGAAAATGATTTCAACAACATATTCAACACGATTCCTATGGCTGTCGTGGAGGTAACGAACGACTCAATCCGATATATCCGCTCCAACCTGTCGTACAGAAACTTTTTCAAGCAGTATTTCTCCATCGCAATAAACAACCGCACGATTCCTTTTGAACTTGTAGAACTGGGGCGCGGAAAGAAATTCCTCCAGTCAATTCAGCAAGTCGCAAAAGGCGGAAGCAGAACGCTCGTAGACGAATATCTGCCGGATGGCTCTACTGTGAATTACATCCTCAGAAAGCTAGCCGAGAATCCTTTTACGAACTCAACTGCAATAGCAATCGGGGTTCTTTCAATCAGGAATGCATCGCAAGGGGCAACATACGAAAATATCGCAAAGGCTCTCACGGCTGATTACTACAATCTGTTTTATGTGAGCCTTGAAACTGATGAATTTATCGAATATTCTTCAATCATCGGGGAAGAGAGCATAACAAGGGAACGACACGGCGAGAATTTCTTTGAGGAATACAAAAAAGATTCCCCTAATTATTTGTATGCGGAAGACCAGGAGATTTTCAACATACTGTTCACGAAAGAAAATATTATGAAAGAGCTTGACAAACAAGGCTCATTCTCAATCGCATACCGCATGGTAAAAGACGGCTCGCCTTTCTATGTGAACATGAAAATCATGCGGAGGCACCAAAACGGAAACTACATCATAGTCGCCATAAGCAACATCGACTCGCAAATGAAGCAGAAAAAACTTCTGGAAATCGCGCGTCAGGAGCAGATTCTTTACTCAAGGCTCATGTCCCTCTCAGGAGATTTTATCGCAATGTACGTGGTGGATCCAGAAACAGAAGAATTTACAGAATACAGCTCCGCGAAAATCTATAACATACTGAAATTTCCAAAGAACGGCTCGGATTTTTTCGCGCTCACGCGCAAGAACGCCGAAAAAGTTCTTTTGCCTGAAGATGTTGAGAAGTTCAAAAAATGCTTCACGAAAGAAAACATCATGCAGGAAATAAACAAAAAGGGCATTTTCACATTTTTCGCGCACTTGATACTGGAAGGGAAAATAACACCATACTGCACGCGGATTGCGCTCGTCAAGGAATTCGGTTTTGACAAGCTGATTGTCGGAACCAAACTTTTATGAACGAGCCTAAAAAAATATGTTCCAGCCACCTCATTGCGCCCCGTTATTTTCGTACTTTTCCACAAGATTCTCAAAGCAGGTACGCACGGAAAGCATTAGACCTGTTCGGAAAACTGATGTTTCCGAACGCGCCTATTAAATCAAGAGCTAAAAAGCGCGTTGAACGCATCCCGAGCCTTCTGGGCTTTGTCTTCAGAGGATGCGGAATTAAAATTCTTTGCTACGGAGAAAAAGCCGCAGAAATTCGCCTTGTCTTTGTCCTTTACAAGCTCCTCCACAGTCTCGTGGCAGTCATAATGACTTCCCGGCGAATAGAACGAACAGTTCACGCATGAATGAAGGTCCGCCCCGCAGAACGGACAAGTTGACGAGCGATGTATTTGGATGGAAATAGGTTTTCCGCATTTTCTGCACATATTCTCTCCTGATTGGCGCATAAAAAAAACCGCCAGCTTTTGGCGGTTTATACTATGCCTAGTCTTCATCATTATGAAGGGCATTATATGAAGCCCTGCTTGACCGCAGGTGGATTTTGTCTGCTAAATGACCTTAAAAAGGTCGGCTATCTTTGTCGGAAATTGCATATACGCCTCCTTATCGTGCAGCCGGTGTAAGTCCTCATCTCTTTCCTGACCACAATTTAATAATATCACAGATTTTCAGAAACGCAAGTAAAATTTTCAATTTTTTTGAAAATTTTTGCTTTTTTTTACACAGTGAACTGGTCAACCTGCATTCCCATTTTTCCGATTGAATCTTCCATGAGTTTTGAGATTTCCGAAAGAGCCTCTCCCGCGCTGTTGATTTTTGACGCGCTCGCGCCCATTTCGCCCATTCCCTGTTTCATGCTGTCCGTATCGCGCTGCAAAATCCGAATTTCTTCCATGATTGCCCTGCTGTCATCGGACATCTCCCTGGAAGCGTTCTGAACTTCATGCGTACTGTCGTTCATGCCGTGAAGGCTCTCGGTAATCTGAACAGAGCCTTCCTGCTGCTCGGTCATGGCAGCCTTTATCTGCTGAACGAGAGTGTCAGTCTCATGGATTTCGCTGGCAAGGTGGGCGTACCCCTGAACGCCGCGCTGCGTTGCCTCAACTACGATTCCGATTGTCTGCTGGATTTGGTTCAGCTGCTCGCCGATAGTCTTTGACTGCGTGCTTGATGTCTCGGAAAGCTTACGGATTTCGTCCGCGACTACGGCAAAGCCCTTTCCCGCCTCTCCCGCATGAGCAGCCTCAATAGCCGCATTCATGGCAAGAAGGTTGGTCTGCTCCGCAATCGAAGCAATAACGGCGTTCGCCTCGCTCAAAAGCATGGACTGATTCTCAATATCGGTGATTTTATTCTGAAGCTCTTCCTGCGTCTTTGCCCCGCTCTCCGCATCCGACTCAAGTTTTCCGAAAGACAACGCCATTTTGTCAACGGAGCGGTTCACCTCGCTAATGTTACCAATCATCTGCTCAACCGCGCTAGAAGCTCCCTGCACGGCCTGCCCCTGGGCAGAAACAAGAGATTCAAGAGACGAAATACCGTCCAGTATTTTGTTCACGCTCTGGGAGGTCTGAGAAACGCTCGCCGTTTGCGAGCCAAGAGCCGCATTCATGTTTCCGATGCTTTCGCTGATTTGTGAAATTGCATCCATTGCATCATCTGTAGAATCGTTGAGCATTCCGCCAGCCTCAGTAAGCGAAACTTTCGTCTGCTTCATGTTCCTGATAATATCCTGCAATTTTTCTGAGTACACATTGAAAATCTCCGCCACATCGCCGATTTCATTTTTTGACTTGACGCTGATTCTTTGCGTAAGGTCAGCCTTACCCTGAGCAATCTGAGTCGCGCTCTCGCTGATACTGTTGCGGATTGTTTTTAGCGGGCGGATAATTTTCCGTGTGGTCAAAGCTGTTACCAAAGCCACGATTATTGCAAAAATAATACAAGTTGAAAGAGTTGTCTTTAAAGTCGTGAAGAATGTCGCATAAACAGTATCGTAAGGACAGAACGCAATGATTTGATAGCCCGTCATTTGGTTCGTAATTTTTTTTGTGATATACTTGCTGTAATTGCCGCCTGGAACAGTGACAGAACCGACTGTTTCTGAACCTGAAAAGAATGAGGCGAGTTCTGGAATATTTATTTCAGAAATATTCTTGAAGTTGGTTTTTCGGATGCCAGTGTCTGCAAGAACTACGCCATCTTTTTGAATCATCATAAAGAACGAGTCTTTTCCAAGTTTCATATTTGAAAGGATAGTAGTCAGTGTATCAAGCGAAACCTCGATTGAAGCATTTCCGACAAACTCGCCCCTCTCATCATAAGCGCAGCGCGTGATTCCGACAACAGCAGCCCCGATAGTTGATGCGAAGGCATCGGTAATCATCACGCTTCCGTTACCTTTGTTCGCAGTTTCGTACCAGGCTCGTTTACGCGGGTCGTAGCCACCGTTCATAGAGCTGTCAAAATTTGTGGCATATCCGCCCCATTTCGTTCCAAGATAAATTTCTGCGATGTCCTTGTCATTTTTTGCAAAGCTCTTGCAAACTTTGCGAATTTCTTCTTCAACCGGACTTTTTTCATACTCCAGAATCTGAATCGGTCCGCTCTCGTTCACAAAAGAATGAATAGTGTCGTCCGCCGCCTTAACTGCATCGGATTCGGCGAACACATTAAGCTCCGCCTCTTTTGCCCCGAAAAACATTGAGATTGAGTCAGAGAATTCGGAAATTGCCGTTTCCGCGCTCTCATAAAAGCTGTCAAGGCAGTACTTTGAAAAGAAGTGACTGGTCAAAATTGCCGAAAGAGCCACCACCGCAAGAATGATGATTGACACGCTAATCGAAAGTTTAGTTGCGATAGACACCCGCTTTTTGTTCATATCTGCTCCCAAAAATAAAATTGCTAACATTAAAAAACTACTATATTATTGTTGGCTATAAATATTGATAAGTCAAGGGTGCAAAGCACAATAAAAAAGTTGTTCTGAAATTTAGTTTTGAAGGATTATAACACAAATTATCGTCATAACAATGTTTTTTCTTTCAATAAAAAATGAAAAAACAAAAAAAAGCAGAGTTCCACACCTTCCCAAATATGCGAAAAAATTTGCGCCACCAGAATTTCCGTGATAGAATGAACAAAGGAGTTTTGATTTATGGCAATGAGATTAGTTACCCGCTCTGATTTTGACGGGCTTGTTTGTGGTGCGCTGCTTTTGGATGTTGGCGTTATCGACCACTGGAAATTTGCGCATCCCAAGGATTTGCAGGACGGGCTTGTGCCAATCGATGAGAATGACTGTCTTGCAAATGTGCCTTATGTAAAAGGCTGCGGTCTTTGGTTCGACCACCACTCCAGCGAGTTCGAGAGAAATCAGCTTGCAGGCCAGTACAAAGGCGAAAGCCGCATCACTCCGTCATGCGCGCGCATCATCTACGAATACTACGGCGGAAAGGAGCGTTTTCCGAACTACGACGACATCATGGTTGCCGTTGACAAAGTTGACTCTGGTCATCTGACGATTGATGAAATTCAGAATCCGCAGGGCTGGGTTCTTGTTGGATTTCTCATGGATCCGCGCACGGGTCTTGGACGATGGAGGCAGTTCACCATTCCGAACTACGCTCTCATGGAAAAGCTCATGGTTGCGTGCCGCGACAAAAGCACGGAGGAAATTCTCGCAATGCCGGATGTTAAAGAACGAATCGAGATTTACAACGAACAGACCGAGAAATTCAAGGAAATGGTAAAAGCCCACACACGCGTTGACGGAAATCTCATCATCTCTGACCTTCGCGGCGTAGACCCTATTTACACCGGAAACAGATTTATGATTTACAGTATGTATCCTGAGCAGAACATATCGGCATGGATTGTAAGCGGGCGCGGCGGACAAGGCTGCTCCGCGGCTGTCGGTTACAGCATTCTGAACAGAACATCAAAAGTCAATGTAGGAAAGCTCATGCTAAAGTACGGAGGCGGCGGTCACGAAAATGTCGGAACATGCCAGTTCTCGAACGAAACAATGGATGAGGGACTTGCGAAAATGCTCGCGGAGCTTACAGCTCAGGCCAACGCATAGACTTAGGACAGGGCGGCTTTCTCTGCCGTCCTGCTTTTTTGTCCGTGGTCTTTCTAATTTCAGTTTACTCCAAGTCGTCAAGCAATATTCTGTATCGTTCTAAAAGATTATAGATTCCGTCTTCGGACAGAACGCCCCTTTTCAGGTCTTTATGAAGCATTCCCTCCTCATCTAGCGCAAAATCCTTTTTCCACTCCGCGCTTGTATAATACGATTCAAGTTTTTTCATATTCTCCCGCAATTTTCTGAATTCGGCAATTTGTTTTTCAAACGCCGTCAGTTTTTCATTCGCTTCGTCAAAAAGAGCCTCCATCTGCGAAATACGGCTTATTGATTTTAACTTTGTCATAAAATCTCCCATAAAAACTCCGCGTTAGCGGTCGTGCAGGAGGCACGAAATCGCAGTTTTGCCAACGGCAAAATCTGCCAATGATAAAAATTACATGGAGGTAATTTTTATCATGTATTCCTTACTTTATTTTTACAAAATACAAAACGAAAAGAATCACCACAATCACAAATGAAACGCTGCCAACAATGCAAAAAATCAATGCGACGATTTTCCTGATTTTCGATATTATCCTTCCTTTTTTTATATCCAAATAGTTTTTTATTTGAAAACCAATCCCTATGATTCCAATAAGAATCCCTATAACTAGATTTACCAAAAAAAGCAATACCAAAATATCCAATATAAAAATCGACAAAAAAGCCATTTTGCCACCTGCCTAAGCTACTTTACCAGAACTGTCAGTTTTCTTGAAGAATATTCCGCACAAATTTTTTAGCGCATAAAAAAAGGTCGGAAGAGCATGCATGAAAACTCTTCCGACCGCATAATCTTGGACTTAATTCCAGCTTTATTTTACACTCCGAACAAATCTGTGCTCAGGTACCTGAGTCCTGTGTCAGGAAACACGACTACAATATTCTTTCCCGCAAATTCTTCCCGACGGGCAATTTTCGTTGCTCCCCAAAGAGCAGCCCCGCTAGAGTTTCCTACAAGAACGCCGTCTGTCTTTGCCACCGTTCTGGCAGCCTCAAAAGCTCCGTTCGTGTCCGCCACAAAAACTTCGTCATAGATTCCGCTTTTTATCGCACCGTCCGCTTTGAGGCTCAGAGGAACTCGTTCAAAAGGAACATCAGTAAAATTGTGGATTCCGGTAAGTTTTCCGTCGTCTGCGGAAGGTTCAACAGCGAAAATCTTCACATCTTTGCTATGCTCGTGAATGTAGTCGCTTATTCCGCGGATTGTTCCCGCAGTTCCGACACTCGCCACAAGAGCCGCAAAATCACCGTCCGTGTCCTCCCAGATTTCGCGCCCGGTCGTGTCGTGATGCGAGGTAGGATTTAGCGGATTTATCATCTGATCGACAAAATAAATGCTGTCCCCTGCTGCCTGCCGCTCGCGTATGTGCTGCTTCAAAATGTTCGTTGCCGCAACAAAGTCATTGTTCGTTGCTTTGAGCGCGTCCTGAAGCTCAGGGACATCTCCGATTTTTGTAACATTCGCGCCGAATGCTTTCATTACCTGAAGCCGCTCCCTGCTCACTCCTTCCTGCAAATAAATCTGGACTTTGTAGCCTTTCATCGCACCGATTGCGCTAACGGCAATTCCTGTATTTCCGCTTGTGTATTCGATTAAAGTCGTTTTTCCAGGGATAATTTTTCCTGCTTTTTCGGCATCTTCTATAATCCGCAAAACAATGCGGTCTTTGATTGAGCCAATCGGATTGAAATACTCGACTTTTGCGAGCAAATGGGCTTTCAACCCCAGTTCTTTTTCGTATCCGTGCAGGCGGACAAGCGGCGTGTGACCGACAAGTTCCGTAAGTGAATCATAAATTTTTTTAGACATTTTGTACCTCCAAGTTTTTAGTGTCATACTGAAATCGAGAGCCTGATTTTTTGCGGTCATCTTTTTTCAGCATCTATTTTATTTGAGATTCCGAGACAAGTTCGGAATGTCAGATTCGTAATATATCATCGCAATTCTCAAGGGCTGTCTTGTCGTGGCTCACCAGAACTATGGTTTTGCCCTGATTAGAAAGTGCTTTAAAAATGCGGGTGATTTCTTTTGTTTGGTTTTCGCTGACAGAATCAGTCGGCTCATCGGCAACGATGATTTTCGGGTCATTCATAAGCGCGCGGGCTATCAAAACGCGCTGATTTTCTCCTCCAGAAAGGACTGAGGGATATTGCCCTGAAAGCTGCGCAATCCCAAAATCCGAAAGAAGTTTTTTTGCCCGCGAAAGGATTTGTGATTTTGAGAGATTTTGTTTCTGGGAAAGAAAAGCAGGAAGAGTAACATTATCAAGCACAGTGAGATTCTCCAAAAAGCTCTGCTCCTGCGAAACAAATCCGATGTTAGAATTCCTGAACGCGCAAATCTCTTTGTCCGAAAGAGAGAAAATATCAGTTCCGTCGATTAATACTTTTCCTGAGTCTGGCTTCTGAAGACCTGTTATAATAGAAAGAAGTGTGCTTTTTCCCGCCCCGGACTCACCTGAAATGCCAAGAAAAATTCCGTCATCGATACTGAGAGAAAAATCAGAAAGAACAGTCTTTTTTCCGCTGGGAGTAACGAATGTTTTAGAAATGTTTTTTAGTTCAATCATTTGACATCTCCGTAAGGCTCGATTTTTGAAATCCTCACAGCCCCGTTTACAGCGGAAATCAGGCACGAAAGCACAGTCACCAGAAAAACCGCTCCAGAAAAAGCCAGAATCTGCCTTGCCCCGCTCATCGCAAACGGAAGCGAAATTTTCTGAGAAATAAGCGCGTTGAACGGAATAATTATGAGAGCCGAAAGACCGATTCCCAAAGCCGCCCCGCCCGCTCCCAAAACCGCGGCCTCATAAAAAAGCACAGAACGAAGCGTCGAACGGTTAGCACCAAGTACGCGAAGAATCGAAAACTCCCGCCTTCGCTCGTTAATCGTGATTGAAAAAACAAGCGCAAGAGAAATAATCGTAATCAAAAACATGAGAGCAGAAATCGAATACAAAAACACAAGGAAAGCCGAAAGTTTTTCAGAAAAGTTGCGGATGAACTTTTCGCCCACAATCACCTGAACGCCAGGAACCGCGCCTTTTATCCTTAACGCAACAGAATCCGCCGAAGCGTCCGGGGCAAGGCGAACTAAAACCGTGCTCAGCTTGTTTTTTGTGTCGCCGTCCGAAATAAATCCGAATCCCTTTGTCCTCGCATCATCAAAAATATTCTGCAAACTCGCCATGTCGCAAAAAATCACATTGTCCATGCCGCTTCCGCTTTTTGAAAGCCGTGCCGAAACTTTGTGCGGTGAGCCGAAAAACCTTACGCTACCTTGTTCGGCGGTCACATTGCAGCCAGAAAGCAAAACTTCTCCGTTCAGCTCAGTTTTTATACGGGATTTTGCCCAATTCTGAACCACAAAATCGCTTTCAGGCTCAAATCCGATAATCTGAACTGGAAAATCGCAGCAGCTTTCAGAAAGGCTCGTAAGATAAAACTGACCGCTCGCTTTTTCAACGCCTTCAACTGAACGAACTGAATCCAACACGGTTCTGTCCATGTAGAAATAATTCGGTTCGCCAGAAAGAAGGATATTTTCCGCCCCTTTCTCATATCCTTTCGGAACAACGAGCAAGTCCGCCCCCATGCGGGAGCGAAGCCCTTCAATTCCGCCGTTAAGACTTGAAGACAAGACGAGCGAAGCAAACAAGACGGCGGCTGAAAGAGCCACAAGAGCCGCTGTCAAAACCGTCCTGTAAGCTTTTCTTGATAGATTTGAAAAAGCAAGCGATTTTTCAATCGCTGACCGAAAAATCAGCGTCTTTTCCATAGCAATACCGTCTGAACAGCAGAAATTGCAAAAATCAAGATTCCGAACACAAGAACAGTCGGTGCTGTCACAGCATGGCAGTGCATTTTTGGCATAGAGCAGACTTTTGCGAATGTATAAGGAGCGATGCCGACGAGCAGTCCCAAAACAGATGTTACAGCTGAAAAGATAATGTTTAAGTTTTTCATTTTTCCTCCTCGGTGGTTAAGCATGTCGAAACCACACAGATTTTTATTCTGCATGGTCATTTCGACTCGCTCAATGACCGATTTTTTTAATTTACAGTGAGAAGCTTGTGCGCTCGCCGTTTATCTCTTTGTAAGTTTTTGTTTCTTTGTCGTAAGTGTAGCCGTCAGGAACTCCGAAAAGCTCGATATAGCTCTGGGCAATATACTTTTCAATGTCAGTCGTCTTTTTTAAGATTCCTGCTTCCTGAAGCTGGCGGGCAGCCTTGTCAAAAGTTTTTTTGCCAAGAGAGCGGCTCGGAATGAAATTAAGCTCTTCAAGAAGCTCTGCGTTGAAGTCCAAATCACCTGCGACAAGGTTGTTTTCAATCTGAAGCTTGGCAGCAAGGCGAGGCTCTGCCTCAACGAACGCGCTTGCTTTCTGCAAGGCTCTTGTTACAGCGGCCGCGCCTTCCGGATTTTCGCGGAGAAGTTTGTGGGTAACAAACTGCTGGCAGCAATATTCGTTCACGAATTTTTCATCGATTCCCGTGTCAAGAATTTTTCGGAAGTTGTAAGCGCGCTCACCTTTTGTTGCCACAGGGTCATGCGCCCCGATTACATCCACCGCCCCGTTGTTCAAAGCGATTGCAAGGTCAGCCGATGCGTAAGCAACAAATTCCACTTCGTTGTTATCTGCCGTAACGCCGATTCCTTCGTCCATGAGCTTTCGCTTTAGGTTCATAACACTTGAGTCAGCAAGCCCGGGAACACCGATTTTTTTTCCGCGAAGGTCTTTCGCAGAATAAATGTCTGAGTCGGCGCGGACATAATATTTTGTACAGCCGACATGAATTCCAGAAGTGTACGAAATTGGAAGACCGTTTTCGATTGCCTGCATCTGGGTTGCGTACAAGCCGTAGCCAGCATCAACTTTGCCAGAAGCAATCATCTCAGCCAAAGTAGCTCCGCCTTCAACCTGAGGAACGAATTCTGCTTTCTGACCGATTGCACTTAGCTCTTCCTCAAAAAGTCCCATTTTCATTGCGACATGAACAGGAGCCGCACAAAGAGTTCCTGTCTGAAAATTGATTCGGACGATTTTCTGTGCATCCGAGCCAGAAGATGCCTGCTTTTTGTTGCAAGCAGTGAACATTACGGAAGCCGCCAAAAAAGACATTCCGAATAAAACTGATTTTTTCATATTATTACCTCCAATTTTTTTTATTGCATGGCTTAGGGATTGTAGGGGCGGCAAAGCCGTTCGCAAAGCGAATGAAACCCCGGAAAGCCCGACCCGCCACAGGCGGGGAAGCCCCTAAATTGCATACTCAACTTCCTGAACTTTGCCAGCGTAGTCCAAAATTTCAAGAATATGCGTGCGGTATTTCAAGAACACATCCTGCCCCCTGGCTCTAGGATGGCTCAGTTCCACCTTGATAATCTTTTCTACTTTGCTCGGTCTGGCGGACATAATCACAACATAATCACTAAGATAGACCGCCTCATCAACATCGTGCGTGACCATGACCATCGTTGTGTCATGCTCTTTTTTGAGTCTGAGGATTTCGTCCTGCATGGTCATTCTGGTAAAAGCGTCCAAAGCACCCAAAGGCTCGTCCAAAAGAAGGATTTTCGGATGCCCTACGAGAGCGCGGGCAAGGCTTGCCCGTTGGTTCATTCCGCCCGAAAGCTGGTGCGGATAAGACTTTTCAAAACCTTTCAAGCCCACGAGATTTATGAAATCATCTACATCTGATTTTCGATTTTTGTAGATATGCCTGGCTTTCAGCCCGAACGCAACATTTTCGCGGATTGTGAGCCACGGAAAAAGATTTGCCTGCTGGAACGCAAAACCACGGTCACTCCCAGGCTTTGTGATTTTTGAGCCGTCAACTCTCACCTCTCCCGTCGTTGGAGTTTCAAGCCCCGCAATGCATCGTAGAAGCGTTGTTTTTCCGCAGCCACTAGGCCCGATTAGCGAAACGAAGCTTCCCGCCGGAATCGTAAAATCCACGCCGTTCAGAGCGGCAACGCGTTTTTCACCGTCCGAGAATATTTTTGTTATGTTCGATAATTTTATTTCCGCTGACATTCACGCCTCTATTTTTTATTAATTTATTTTACCTATCTGATTAGTAGGTTATATAAAATTACAAATTGTGTCAAGTTCTCGGAAAATTTTTCAAAGACCCCTTTTCCAATTCGTATTGATTCGATAAAAATGTTCTATAACTGAAATTTCAGGAGGAAAAAAAATGGCAGACACAAAAGAAATTTGTGAAAAAGTTGTTTCTGCGCTCAAAAAGCGCAAGTTTGACGCGTACTATGTTGCAAATTCGGATGAGGCGCGCAAAAAGGCACTGGAGCTGATTCCCCAAGGCTCTTGTGTAAGCTGGGGCGGCTCTGTTTCAATAGCAGAATGCGGATTACTGGACGCAGTAAAAAGCGGGGACTATGTACTGATTGACCGGGATAAAGCAAAAAACCCTGAAGAAAAAGCGGAGATTATGCGCCGTGGACTGACTTGCGACACATTCCTTACGAGTTTCAACGCCGTGAGCGAGGACGGAGTTTTGCTCAACATAGACGGAAACGGGAACAGGGTCAGCGCGATTGCTTTCGGGGCAAAATCCGTCGTCGCAATCGTGGGAGCAAACAAAATCGTTCCTTCCGAAGCCGATTTGGAAAAGCGCGCGCTTTCCGTTGCCGCCCCGCTGAACGCAAAACGGCTTAATGTGGAAAAAGTTGAGAATATTTGCGCGATTTTCGTAAAAACACGAATGAGCCTGGTTCCAGGAAGAATCAAAATCATCGTTGTAGGCGAAAATCTAGGATATTAGACCTGTTCGGAAACCTATTGTTTCCTCACTGGTCTTGCGTAATTTTTCAGGCTAAAGCCTTGCAAAATTACAGAATTTCTAAGGTTGCTGTTCGGAAAACTGAAGTTTCCGAACAGCTCTATTAGAGCTGTTTACAAGGCTCAAATGCAAAAGCGAATCAGAGCCGTTGCATTTGAGCTATATGCAGTAATCGTACCCGTTGAACTGACGGTTTTTCTCCGCGATTTGCTCCAAAGTCGAAGAGTCCACGAAATTATTGATTACAGTGCTGAATTCGTTCCAGAAATCATCGTTTCCGACCGAGCTGACCGTGGGCGAATCAGTGATTGTCCGCGGATTCAAGTCGCCTTCCATTGCGCGCAGGATTTCTCCTACGGTGTAACTTTCTGCCGGCCGGGCAAGTTTGTAGCCGCCGTTATTTCCGCGCAGCCCCATTACAAGACCAGTTTTGCTCAGCTGAATCAAAATCTGCTCAAGATACTTTGACGAAAGGTTATGCCTGTGCGAAAGCAGCTTTAACGGAATGTATTTCTCCTGATTCTGCTCGGCAAGCTCGGTCATTATGAGAAGCGCGTACTGCCCTTTTGTTGAAATTTTAAGCATTTTTTTTCCAGTTCTTTTCAAAGATAAAAACCTATTAACAAACTAGGTTAATATCATAATAATATACTTATCCTAGTTAATCAATAGGTAATTATAAAAATCTAATTTTACTATTGACTAACTAGGTAATTCCTACTATCCTAAACCTATCAGAATAGTAGGAATTAAGAGGACTAAAAATTATGGCATTGGACGAACAGACAATTTACAGAGAGCATCCGTGCTTCGGACCGCACAAGCACAACAAAGGGCGAATACATCTTCCCGTAGCACCAGGCTGCAATATAGAATGCCGCTTCTGCGACAGGAAAATAAACGAGAGCGAGAACCGCCCGGGAGTAACAAGCACGGTAATCAAGCCAGAAGAAGCCTGCGAGTATATCAGGCGCGCGCTGGAAAAATGCCCGGAGCTTACGGTCGTAGGAATAGCAGGACCTGGAGACACACTTGCAACGAACTACGCACTTGAAACATTCAGGCTTGTAAAAAAAGAATTTCCGCATTTGATTCGCTGCATGAGCACGAACGGCCTTTTGCTCCCCGAAAGAGCAAGCGAACTTGTTGAGGTCGGAATAGACACGCTCACAGTCACAGTAAACGCAGTGGAGCCTGAAATAGAAGCAAAGCTCAACAACAAGATTATCTATCACGGAGAGATTTTCACAGGCGTAGAGGCTGCGAAGATTCTGATTCACAACCAGATTGAAGGAATCAAAAAGCTCGCGGATTCAGGTATGCTGATAAAAGTCAACTCCGTACTTTGCCCCGGAATCAACGACAATCATATAGAAGAAATCGCATACACCGTAAAGGACGCGGGCGCACACATATACAACATCATTCCGCTTATTCCGCAGAACGAGCTTAAGCATCTTCACGCCCCGTCTTTCACCGAGCTGGACAACGCCCGGAAAGCGGCTTATCCGTACATCAACATTTTCACGCACTGCGCGCACTGCAGGGCAGATGCAATCGGAGTTCCCGGCGAATACGACATCGGAAGCGAAATCTACATGGGGCGGGTGAACACGAAAGAAACTTTCTCTCACGGCTGATGCTCGTGCTGAAAATAAGCCGATACACAATATGCGGTGGCTGGAACTACCTACAGGAAGAAAGTCCCAGCCACCGCGTTTTTTTTTCCGAATGATTTAATCAACGATTACCAAACACGGACTCAAGTCTTTCCAGCGCGTCTTTCAGGATAGAATGCGGAGTCGCGATGTTTATGCGCTGGTAGCCCTCCCCTTCTTTTCCGAACATAGTGCCGCGGTCAAGCCAGAGCTTTGCCTTGTTCACGATAATATCATCAAGCTCCGAATCCGTGTGCCCGTAAGCAGAAAAATCAAGCCACAAAAGATAAGTCCCCTCAGGTTCTATGAGCCTTGCTTTCGGAAGTTTTTCCGCCACGAAAGAGCGAACGAAAGCCAGGTTCTCGGCAAGGTGATTTTTCAAGGCAAGAAGCCACGGTTTTCCGTGTTCGTATGCGGCTTTCGTGGCGATAAGCCCCATAATCGAAGGCTCGTCGTACCCTGTCTTGTCAATTGCATCACGGAAACGCTTTTTCAGCTCAGGATTCTTGATAAAATTGATTGAAAACTGCAGCCCCGCAAGATTGAAAGTCTTGCTTGCCGATGTAGACACTATACTGTTATATGCAGCATACTCGGAAACCGTCTGAAAAACAGTGTGCTTGTATGGCGGAATAACAAAATCATTGTGAATCTCGTCCGCAAAAACGATTACATTGTGCCTTTCGCATATTTCCGAAATCTTTGAAAGCTCCTCCTTTGTCCAGACTCTGCCAACAGGATTGTGCGGGCTGCAAAGAATAAAAAGCTTAACATTGTTCTCGGAGATTTTTTTCTCAAAATCATCAAAATCAATATGCCATTTTCCGTCTTTCTCAAAAAGAGACGAAGTGACAAGATTTCTCTTGTTCAGAACAACCATATTCTTGAACGGATAATACACTGGTGTCTGAATAATCACGGAGTCGCCCTCGGAAGTAAAAGCCCTTATTGCGGAGGAGATGGCGAACACAACGCCCGGTGTCAGCACAATATGGGGGCGGTCAATGTCAAAATCATGCTCCTCTTTCTGCCATTTTTTCACGGCGGCGTAAAAACCTGCGTCTGGAACGGAGTAGCCGAAGATTCCGTGCGAGACTTTTTTGTGAAGCGCAGAAAGAATCTCGGGCGCGGTGGGGAAATCCATGTCGGCAACCCATAGCGGAAGCACATCGGCCGGCTTTCCACGGACTGTGGCAAGGTCAAATTTAATCGCGTTAGTGTTTTTTCTGTCAATTACTGTGTTAAAGTCATATGCCATTTTGATTTCTCCTAAACCTATTTATTTACTAGGTAATATAATTTTACAAAAATTATCTATATAGAACAAGTCTTTTTGTGAAAATGTTTTTTGATTGTGATAAAATATCTTCAAAATTCTACGGAGGAAAAAATGAAAGTAATCCTTTTTAACGGAAGCCGAAACGAAAACGGGAGCACTTATACAGCTCTTAAAATTGTATCTGACGAGCTTAACAAAAACGGAATCGACACGGAAATATTCTGGGTTGGCGGACGCGCCCTCACAGGAGAAATTGACGCGCTTGTTGATGAAGCCACCGAAAAAATGAAGGCATCTGACGGAATGATTCTTGGCTCCCCAGTTTACTACGCATCCCCCAGCGGAGAAATAATGGCATTCTTGGACCGCTTCTACTGGAAAGGCGAGAGCGCAGTCCGTTTTAAGCCAGCGGCATCAGTTACCGTGGCGCGCAGAGCCGGAACGACGGCTTGTCTTGATGTTTTGAACAAGTACACCACATACGCACAGCAGCCGGTGGTCACATCACGCTACTGGAACATGGTTCACGGCTCGAACGGAGACGATGTTATGAAAGACGAAGAAGGAATCCAGATTATGAAAAACCTCGGGCGAAACATGGCGTGGATTTTAAAGAGCATTGAGGCCGGAAAAACTGCAGGAGTCGCGCAGCCTGAGGCCGAAAAAAAGATTTTCACTAATTTCATAAGGTAGCCTATTTTCGCCTAAAAAAAATCACAGAATTTTAAAAATTTTGCTTGCATTTCTGAAATTCTGTGATATTATTAAATTGTGGTCAGGAAAGAGATGAGGACTTACACCGGCTGCACGACAAGGAGGCGTATATGCAATTTCCGACAAAAATATCTACCTTTTTTAAGTTCATGTAGTAGCAATATCCACCTGCGGTCAGGCAGGACTTCATATAATGCCCTTCATATTGATGAAGCTCAGGCATAGTATAAACCGCCATAAGCTGGCGGTTTCTTTTTTTTTAAATCCAGAAAACTATTCTGTCAGCGATTTTCATTAAAAAAAATCACATTTTTTGTAAAAGGGCAAAAAAATATCCAGTACTTTTTGCGGAATAGTAGATTCGAACTACTGACCCCCACGATGTCAACGTGATGCTCTAACCAACTGAGCTAACCCCGCAAGTAGTACTGGATAAGATAAAATCAGTATAACAAATTTAGTTTTAAATTGAAAGTAGTTTTTCGTATTTATTTTTAATTTCTTCGTAAATTTCTGAATAATCCGTATCGGTATTGGCGCGAAGAAGATTCGTTATTTTCTCAAGCGGCTCATAGAGCGGCGTGAGGGCAAGATTTCCGACAACGCCTTTGAGCGCATGAGCCATCTCAAAGGCAGCGGTAAGATTCTTTGAGTCAAGCTCCGCCTTAATCGCAACGAAGCGGGGGTCTTTCAGCCCCAGATTAACCATCTTTATATAGAAATCTTCTTTTCCAAGACAGCGGGTAAGCCCCGTATCAACATCAGCACCGAATTCCCTGAGCGATTCAATCGTTATCATTTTTATTGCGCCTCCATCTCTGAATTGTGTGGCATCCGGTCTTTTTCAGTAAACCGTACCGTTTTTAACAAGCGTACACTATAGCTGTTCTGAAAACTAAAATTTCCGAACAGCTCCATTATACACCCGTTATGGAAAAAAAACACAAGAAAAATCCAAAACATTTCTTATAGAAGTACCGTCTTAAAAAGAGTATAATAACCTTAATTTGGAGTTTCAGAAATTTTCGGTGGTTGAGCGTAGTCGAAACCATAGTAATCAAAATTTTTGTTTGTAAAAGGCAAAAATGGTCATTTCGGCAGGCTCAATGACCGAATCTTTCTGTAAAATGACCTTTTTCAATGAAAATAAAAACTAGGAATTCGGTCTATAATAGAGCTGTTCGGAAAACTGAAATTTCCGAACAGCTCTAATGAACTAGGATTTTTATGGAAAAAAAACAACGCGCAGGAAACAATCGTACATTGACATTAGCAAATGAAGAAATTGAGCCTTTAAGACAAAAACTTCTGACTCAGAATAATATAACAACAAATACGGATGTTATTAACAAAACATTAAATGGTGATATTTTAACCATGCTAAAATATATACCAGATGAATTTGCTGATTTAATAATCATCGACCCTCCTTACAATTTGTCAAAAAATTTTAATGGAATGAAATTTAATTCCCGCTCAGATGACAGTTATGATGACTATTTGGCAACATGGTTTCCCCAAGTATGTAAAAAGTTAAAACCAAATGGCTCCTTATATATGTGCGGAGACTGGAAATGCACATCTTCACTGCAAAGGGCAATAGAAAAAGAACTGACGATTATGAACAGAATTACATGGCAACGGGAAAAAGGCAGGGGCGCAAAATCAAATTGGAAAAACGGAATGGAAGATATTTGGTTCGCCGTAAAAAACCCGAATGATTATTATTTCGATGTTGAAGCCGTAATGATGAAACGAAAAGTTATCGCTCCATACAAAGTGGACGGAAAGCCAAAAGACTGGGATGAAAGCAAAGACGGAAAATTTCGGTTGACTTACCCATCGAACTTTTGGGACGACATTTCAATTCCGTTTTGGTCTATGCCTGAGAACACGGATCATCCAACGCAAAAAAGCGAAAAACTTTACGCAAAGCTTATTCTGGCATCATCAAAAATAGGAGATATTGTTTTTGACCCATTTTTAGGGAGCGGAACGGCAAGTGTTGTCGCAAAAAAATTAGGCAGAAAATACTGCGGAATTGAATTGAATGAAGAGTATTGCTTGTGGGCTGAAAAGAGATTGCAAATGGCTGACACGGACAAAACAATTCAAGGATATTCCGACGGCGTGTTCTGGGAAAGAAATACGCTTTCTTTGCGGCAAAAAACTTCCTGAGCAAAACGCAAAGAGGATATTGATTTTTAATTTTCCTACTCTGGTCCGGACGCTTGAGAAAAATCGGTTATATTCTCCTTTTTATTTTGTCATTTTCGGGATATAATAGACCTGTTCGGAAACCTATTGTTTCCTCACTGATCTTGCGTAATTTTTCAGGCTAAAGCCTTGCAAAATTACAGAATTTCTAAAGTTGCTGTTCGGAAAACTGAAGTTTCCGAACAGCTCTAATCAAAATCAGGAAAATATATGACAGAAGATGTTGGAAGAATCGCGCTTTTGATTGACGCAGACAACACGCAGATAAGTAAGATAGAATCCGCAATACTTGAAATATCAAAATATGGGAAAATTCTGGTTAAAAGGGCTTACGGAAACTGGGCAAAGGCATCGCTTAAGAACTGGGAGGACACTTTCAGGGAACTTGCAATAAAGCCTATTTATCAGATTGATTATGTTAAGGGAAAAAACGCCACCGACATGGCTCTTATAATCGATGCGATGGATTTTTTGTACAATTCTGAGTACGACGGGTTCGCAATCATGTCGAGCGACAGTGACTTTACGCCTCTGGCAATAAAGCTCCGCGAGTCGGGAAAATTCGTTTTCGGCATAGGGGCAAAAAAGTCGTCGGAGGCTTTCGTTGAGTCATGCCACAAGTTCATTTACCTTGAGCACCTTTCTGCTGAAAAGACGCTCGACACAAAGAACGAGCACGGCGAAAAATCATCAGGCAGGAAAAAAGTGGGGAACACGGAGCTTGACAACCTCATAAAAATCGTCTACGAAACTTACCAGAACGATGATGATGATTTCGTTGATGTTTCAATCGCAGGCTCATACATAAAGCGCGTCAAGCCTGATTTTGACATAACTCTTTTCGGAGTCAAGAAATTCACGGATTATTTCAGGAAATATCCTGACCTTTACGAGATAAAAGGCCAAAAAAGCGGTAACAAGATGATTTTTGCCTATCGTGTGAAGGACTAGGAGGCTGGTCTTGAATAAAACAAAATTCCATTTTCCGACTTTCATTGCCGTTATCTTCACTGCTGCACTACTGATTGGGTCTTTCGTCTGGTTCTCAAAAAAAGCCGGGGCGATGATGTCTGAGGACGCAAAGTTCTACCTTGAGTCGAACGCAAAATCACAGGCTGCCGTTTTGGGCGCAAGGCTCGAAAACCTTCTTGATGTTCTTGAACATGCCGGAACATACTGGTCCGATGTTGACATGAACGATTTTGACGCTGTTTCGGCAAAAATCAGAAGTATATCCGTGCCCAAGAATTTTATCAGCATAGCCGTTGCGGATTTTAAAGGGCGTATGGTTGACAATTTCGGGAACGAAACGGCTGACATATCGAAATTGCCATGCTTCCAGCGGGCAAGGTCAGGGGAACGAGTAATCTCTGACATGAAGATTGACGGCGGAAGCGGCGGGGACTTTTTGTATATGGCAGTCCCAATCTGGGGAAAAGCAAGGGTGCTAGGCGTTATCCTGGGACGGCTTCCTATTTCGTTACTGAGCGGCTTTATTCATATTGAGAGTTTTCAGGAAACTTGCGAAGGTCTTCTTCTTACGGACGACGGAACGATAATTGCCCGCTCTTGTGGAGATTGTGTGGTAACTGACAGAATTGCCAATTTCTATGATTTGGGAAGCAGCTGGGGGATTAATGACGACTTGTCGCTTACTGAGATTAAAATCGACATGATAAACGAGCAGACTTTCACAGTCCCGTACAGAAGCGGCGCGCGGAACCGTCTTTCAGTGCTTACGCCTGTCGGTAAAAACGGCTGGTATTATGCGGTCGTTTTTTCGCAAGATGTAATAAGACTGCACGGAAAGAAAATATCCTTGTACATGACAGTAATAATCATCGCAATCGTTATTGCGTTCGCAATGCTTTTTATTACGATTCTGCATCTTACTGGCAGCGCGGCTTTTGCCGAGGAGACGAACGACCGCTTTCGCGTGGCTACGACTCAGGCTCAGGCAATCGTCTTTGACTATGACTTTCAGAAAAGGCGGCTTGTCCTGAACGGGAATGTCAGGGTCATTGACAAGAACGCAAGGGAGGCTTATCCGGGCGATGAGATTAAGGAAATACTCAGGTCTATTCTTCATGAAAACGATTTGTCCGTAATCGCCGAGCTTGATTCTCTCAGGCACACTATGACAAACTCCATATCGCGCGAGCTACGGATTAGATGTACAGACGGGGCATATTACTGGCACAGGCTCACAGGAACCGTAGTCCGTGATGATGACGGAAGCCCGCTTCGCCTTGTCGGGAATTTTATCAATGTTGAGGATGAGATGAACAAGGAACTTCAGCTTAAGCGCAGGGCTGAGGTTGATGTTCTTTCAGGACTTCTGAACAAAACTGCGTTCACATCCCGCGTCACAAGGATTCTTTCAGAGTCTACTCCGGACAATTTGTACGCTTTTTATCTTATTGACCTTGATAATTTCAAGAAAGTAAACGACACTCTGGGGCATATCGTGGGAGACCTTGTGATTTCCGATGTTGCCCAAAAGCTATGCACCGTGTTCAGCGAAAATGATTTTGTCTCCCGCATTGGAGGGGATGAGTTCGCGGCTTTTCTGAAACTTTCAGGAAGCGGAATCCAGATGGGGCGAAAGATTATCGAGGCAAAAGCACTCGGAGTCTGTTCTATCGTTGAGGACACTTATTCAAATGAAGATTCTCAGGTGAGTGTCAGCGCAAGCATCGGTGTTTCTTTGTTCCCGTCAGACGGCCATTCGTTTGATGAATTGTACCAGTCTGCTTGCGACGAGCTGAAAAAATCAAAGAATATGGGAAAGAATCAGTATCATATCTGCAGGCTGAACAGAGGAATGTAAAAATGAGAAAAAGTGGTTTGATATTTGTTTCGATACTTGCGCTTCTTTTCGGCTCATGCAGAAAAAACAACAGAATGACCGTAGGCTCGGTAATTTTCGATGAAAACGGCGAGTGGTTCACCGAGGCTATTTACGGAATAAGGGCTGGGGCAAGGGACAAAGGCGTTTATCTTGTAGAAACGAATTCTCACTACGATGTCAATTTGGAAAAAGATTTAGTGCAGGACCACATAAAAAACCGGGCGAGCGCAATCATAATCTGCCCCATTGACTACGGTGCGAGCGGAAAGATTGTTTCTGATGTGCAAAAAATGAATGTTCCTGTTGTCACTTGGAACACAATCGTCTACCCGCCTCCTTCGGCACAAGTAATCGTTGACTCAAAAAAGCTCGGAAGCGCGACAGGCGAATATCTTGTGAAATATTTTGAGGCGAACAAAATTAATGACCTTAAAACAGCCCTTGTCACTAATGATTTGTACTCAGTCGCTATTGACAGGCGCACTGGTTTTTTGGAATCCGTAAAACCTCTTTTAGATGACGGAACTCTTGAGATTGCCTGCGAGATAAAAGCAGAGCTTAGGGAAGAGTCCAAGGTAGCAATCCGCAAGATGATTTCCGAGAATCCTGGGATAGGACTTATCTGGTGCTGGAATCAGACTACGCTTCTTGCGGCAATAGATGTCCTCAAGCAGATGGCAAGGACCGACATCCTTATTGCCGGTGTTGATATGAGCATGAGTATTGCCCGTGAAATGCTCGGAAACGAAGTGAAAGTCCTTGCCGTAACGACCCAGCAGCCGTACCAGATGGGCTATGATGCGGTTTCTTGTGCCGTTGACGCGGCTCTGGGAAAAAAAATCGAGCCTGTCGTGGTTGTTCCGGTAATCACATACACCAAAGACGACCAGAAGGCTCTCCTTGAATATATAAAATCTCATTCCAAGTTCGAGAAATAGACTTTTTCCAGAGTCAGCATACAAGTCCGGAATAATGACTTTCCTTGTAAGCCGCTCCCCGGAAAGATTCGCCAATCAGGCTTTGAACTGATCCAGCTGAGTTCCTATGCTGGAGATTGATTTTTCCATTTCGTCCGATAGCGATGAAAGCGCGCTTCCTGTCTCGCTTATTTTCTGCGCGCCCATAGTCATCTCGCCCATTCCTGCCTTTAGGCTCTGCGTAGCAGACTCAAGCCTTTGGACTTCCGAAAGGATAGATTTACTCTCCGATGACATCTTGGATGACGCATCCTTGACTTTGGAAGAGCTCGTGTTCAAATCGGCAAGCGCGTCGTTTATCTGGTGCGAACCCGCCTCCTGCTCCTGCATCGCGCTTGATATTTCCTGTACGAGCGTACTTGTGTCTTTTATATCGGACACTACGGATGAGAACATATCTTTTGTTTCTTCAGATTCCGATACAATCTCAATCACAGAATCAAGAATTGATTTCAGCTTGGTTCCGATTGTGTTTGACTGAACGGAAGAATCCTCAGACAGCTTCCTGATTTCGTCCGCGACGACGGAGAATCCCTTTCCGGCTTCGCCAGCATGAGCCGCCTCTATTGCCGCATTCATAGCAAGAAGGTTCGTCTGCTCCGCGATTGCAGATATAATCTGGTTCGCATCGCGCAATGACTCGGACTGCTCGCGAATCTGCTGGATTTTGTAGTTGACTTCCTCCTGCTTCTGCATTCCGTTCGTAGTTCTTTCCTGCAGGATTGTGAAAGAGTCAGAGAGTTTTTGAACGGATCCGTTCACCTGGGCGATATTTCCTATCATCTCGGTTACTGCGCTCGCAGCCTGGTTCACGCTTGATGCCTGGTTTGTAATCATCTCGTCAAGAGCGTCTATGCTCGTGGAGATTTCGCTTACAGAACCTGCCGTTCCGTCAACGCTTTCAACCTGCACATTGATGCTCTGGTTCATGTTCCTGATGTTCTCTATGATTTCCGTAATTGATGCGGATGTGTCCGTCGTAGAGTTCCTCATGTCCCCGCCAGTAGTCACGAGATAGCGGTTGGAATCTTTTATCTGAGCCACTATGCCCTGCAGTTTCTGAATGAATGTGTTCAGGCTGTCAACGAGCTGAGGGATTATTTTTAATAGAGGCGTTGTTTTTAGCGAAATTCTTCGCGTAAGGTCGGCATTTCCGCTGGAAAGGTCGTCAACAGCCGTTTTCAGGATTCGTATGTTCATCGTAAGATCAAGCGTAACGAAAACCGCAAGAGCGATGATGATTACGATAAGACAGATTGTAAGAGGAAGAACCGAGCCAGAGAAGAATTCTCCTGCCGTAAACGGAATCATCATTATCATGTGCCAGCCGATAAGGTCGAGCGGAGAAACTGCATACTGCGCGCTTTTCGTCTGGAACATAGTCATTTCTTTTGCGAAAAGTTTGTCTGAGTTTTTCGTTTCTGGCAATTTTTCTGCGAGTATCGGTGATTCTGCAAGGATTGACTGGTCTTTCGCTCCTGTGATTTCGGTCTTGTCATTGAAAATGTACATGGTTATACGGCTGTCAAGGTCCTTGAACATCGTATCGATGAAATCCGTGAGTGGTATTCTGGTACCTGCGATTCCGATTGGCGTTCCGGCCCCGTTTCTGATTACGGCGTTCACCCAGAGCATAGTAACATTCAAATCTGGATTGTAGTTTATGTTGAAGTTGTACTCTTCTGTCTCGTACATAGTCATCTTGTACCAATATGAATCGGGATCATCAGGGTTTAGGTTGTATGCTGGAGCCATATCGCTCCAGAACACATGATCTTTGTCTGAGATCCAGAAAATCGATTTTGAGAGAAATGCGTTCTTAAAGCTCGCGAATTCCTGAAGAGCAATCTGCATTTTTCCAGGATCGTTCGGGTCGTCAATGTACAAGGCGATTGACGGAATCCTTACCATCTGCCGAACCAAAGCCAGCTGCCCCTCAAGGTCAGCCCTGAAATTCAAAGTTTTGAGCTGTGCCGCAAACTCCATTTTCTGTCTGGCTTTCTTTCCGAACGATATTTGCGAACTTATGGCAACTATAACAATGACAGCGACTGCCACAAGCACAAAAATCAATTTTGATAGAACCGAAGATTTCTTCATTAGTTTCTCCTTCCCAAATATATATTGTAAAAGATATTTGTCTTCTCAATGATGCTATCGTGGCATCAATAATAAATATTTTTCTTATAAAACAACTACTATAACAAAAGTGTAGCACAAAAATCAGAAAATTTCAAAAAATCCTTATTCTTTTTAATAGTCATACGGATTATCAGTGTTCTTGCCGCCTTTAAAAACGCATATACTTTTGACACAGTTAAGATATAAGTAATTTAGCCCAATAAGAATCTCAAAGCATAGATGCTGAATCAAGTTCAGCATGACAGCCCCCTGCTCACCTCTTATGCAGAAAACTCGGAATTCGATCTTGTAATTTTCGTCAGAGCGACTTATGGAAAAAGATACCTGTCATTCCTCTCCGAACAGTTCCTTAATATAAAGGCGCAAGGATTCATCTGCACCGTTGTAAGTGACAAAACCTTCAAGATGCTTTCTTTCTAACTCAAGGGGAAGCGCGTCCTTGTATTTTTCTATCACGGATATCATCACTCGCTCGTCCTCAAAATCGACATTATAAAACCTGAATTCTTTGTCTCCGAATTTATAAGAAACATAAGCTTTGTATTCACGAATCAAATGGGCGTTGGCCGAACTCTTCCCTCCGCTACGCGTCGTTATCAGTGTGAATCCAACCTGCATGCTTTCGGCTTGGGCAAGATTATAATCTTTTGACAATTGTTCTATAACGAACCTTCTTTTCACAGTTCCGTCATAAAGTTCCGAGCGGCAAAAAAACGGCGTAATAAAACAGAATAAAAATAAAATCAGACCCGTAATAAAAAGGGGCTTTCTTTTTTCTTTCCATGTTTTCCTATCCCATGAATTTGAAACAGACATTTCCCCGCGCGCGTCAAAAATCACAAAAGTGACAAAAAGCAAAAAAATAAATCCAAGATATTTGAGCCAGGACGGGTGAACGGCAAGAGCGTCCGATGCGGCAAACACGACTTTCTTCTGAAGTGGATTGTAGCCGAACAAGTAAATCGGTATTGCAAAAAAAGACAAAAAACCGGGGTCTTTAATAAATTTTTTCTTCATTTTTTCTTCCGTTGGTCCGGTAATATATTCCATAGTATTCTCCTATTCTACGGACGATGGGAACAACGATTCATAAGTATAAGCCCCCTCTGGGTAATCATTTTCGTCCTGTAGTTCGGTGCCGTCGGTTTCGTAAAGTTCATTGGAAGGCTTCATCTCGTCCATCAATTCCTTGATGGAAACATTTTCAGAAGCCGGATGCAGAATCTTCTGGAAATCAGCGTCGGTCAGCGAAAAAATGCCCGGCATAACAAGCCAGCCCAACGCCAGCGCATACAAAATGGAGGCAACAGAATGGCGCAAAGGGGAAATCATCTTCCACGGCTTGCTTTTCTTTATACGAATAGCGCACGGACCCGCAACAGGATTGTAGCCAGGAAGATTGCTCATAAGCATAGGAGATGAAATATACAGTTTTCCATCCACAATATAGCGGTATGTGGGAATCTTCAATCTTGGAATATAAAACTTGAAACTCCCCTGGCCGATGCTGTTGGCGCGGCCTGTCACCGTCGCATCTCTTATGTTGAAGCACTCTGCGTCAACCTTCCGTGTTCCAAAGCCCAAGAGCGGCAGTTCAATAAAGAGACCTATGAGAAACTGAAGGAGACTTATCAGCAATACCCAACTCATAGAACTGTCTAAATAAGTAGACAAGAACGCAGCAACAAATCCTTTTATAACCGCTATAGTCATTTATCCATCCTTTAAAATTCTTTTGGTATCGTAATCTCGCCGCTTTTTTCAGCCGCATCCCTAAAAAGAGCGTTAACATCCACAATGAATTTTCCGCTCTTTGTCTTGTCCAAAAGAATGCTCACCTTTGTTCCCGGTTTTATGAATTTGTAAGGCTCGGTCCAGAAAACCGCGCTTTCAAGATATTTCTCTTGTCCATCTTGCTCGTAGCGGCAGACAAGGCTGTAATTTTTTTTGTAGCGCAATCTTCTGTTTATTGTCGTGTCCCGCTGTGTATCATGCTCGACAATCTCCATTACAGTTCCTTCTGTTTCGACGGCATTGCTTGCGGGAATCACCACCCAGGGATGCTCCTTCCAGAAACGCTTGTTGAAGAGCTCTGTCTTGAGGTAGCCCAAAAGTCCCACCTTGAAGCCTATGTAAAAGAAAATGCCTCCCATAATAAGCAGTATCATCGGACCTGCAAACAAATCCGACCGCAATCTCGCTTTACGAGGCTCGCCGTTCAGCACATACATTGTGAAGATTTGTCCGCTCCGCCAAGATTCGCTGTAAATTTTGGGTTCGATTTCATATTTTTTTTCATTGTAATAAAAAGAAAACTTGGAACTCTTGGAGAGTGCGGAAGAGTAAATCAACTCCGCCTTTACAGCTTCACCTTCTGTAATGTACTTAATTTGGGAAGGGAGAATCAGGCACATAATCACAAGCATCACAAGTCCAGGAAGCCCGAACGCAAGAAGCGCAATCTTCAGCGTCGAAGTGTCCCCCTTGTCATTGCGAGGCCTTTCATTTTCACGAATCTCAATTTTCTGGATAAAATGCATACTGAAAAATTGTCATATGGAAAGCGCAATCTGTCAAGGTTTTCTGCTTACACCTCTTCCCCCAGTGCGGGCGTCCACATAACAATTGATTAAACGGTGGCGCGGCTTGACCGCGTGTCGGCTTTGAAGCTTTGTTATGTGATTATTTTTCAAAATTGTATATAAGTAATGATACTTTCTTAAACAGCTCTCTAAATAATTCATCAATGATAAAATTATTAGCCATTAATTCTATAATTAATGAAATGTAATATTTATTTTGATGGACTAAATTTTTCATTCCTGTTGGAACATATGCATTCTCATTCTCCATAGAACTTTGGTTCATTTGAAAAACTTTTCCACAGGAATAAGGTGAAGCGTGTACATATTTACAGTAAAACTTATATAAATCCTTAATTTCATCTATTTCCGTTCGATTAATTAAATCTATTGGTGTTTTTATTTTTTTATCTGAAATCCATCCAAAATCAGATTTTGAAGTAAAGAAATCATCTGGATAATTCTTTGCTTTTAATTTTTTTCTCGCATCTGTATTATGTATTTTACCTTCTTGGACAATTCCAAAATCTTGGAATTTATCCGATTCTAAGTCATCGGCTTCCATTAAATATTTTGCAATTGAATAAGACTCTAGCATAAGACGTAAATTTGAAATAACAGAAGTTCCAAAACCATTTCTTAACAATGCTAGATTTTCATCAGTTATTTCAATAAGTCTAAAAGTAATTTTGCCAATTGCACCCAATCTAAATTGATGTGTTTTCTTTATCTTTGCCTGATTTGATGCTATATAATTTGAACAATCCTGTAAAAGTAAATTTAAAATATAGTAAAGAGTTTATGTTTGCATCATCGTTATTTTTTTCTGATAAATTTGAATGATATTTCTTATAAATATCCATAGGTGGATAAGATTTCATAAAATATTCTAAGTTTTCATTATTCGATAGATCAAATTTATTTTCAGAACATTGTACAATTCCATTCAAAATGGAAAGTCCATCATCTTTATTTATCATAATTTAAAATCCTTCGATTGTTTTCAACAATAAGCGCCCCAGTGCGGGCGTCCACATAACAACGAGTTAAACCGCAACGCAGTTTGACCGCCTGTCGGCTTTGAACTTCTTGTTATGTGTTTTGTATTTCTTCTAGTTGTCTTATAAGTTTTACACTAGAATCCTTTGTACTCGTATCATAAATCCAATTTTTATCAAAGGTTGAGATTACTTCGTTGTTTCCGCTGCTAGTTACAGCAAGACTAAAAAACCTGCATTTATTTTTCTGTTGAGATTTTATTCTTTCTTCCAGTTCAGAACCTAAATCAGCCATTACAAAATCAGAAATCATCAGAACATCTGCATTTTTCCAATCTTTTTCTTTTAAAAGTTTTACAGAATATTCAAGAGCAGGATTTGCATCAGTTCCGCCATTAAAACTCATGTGCAGAAATTTTACCAGGTTTGTGATTCCGTCGGAAGAATTAAACGAACTTAAGTCCATAGTTTCTATTCCTGTAGAAAAAGAAATTAAGTAACAGCCTCGTTCCTCTTCAAGTGATTTCTGAGCCAATGCAAATGCTACAGTTTTAGCAACTCTTTCGGGTGTTCCCTGCATAGAACCTGATGTATCAACGCATATAATCATCGGTCCTTTTTTCTCAGTTGTTTCTCCAACTTCAACTTCTTCTGTTGCTTCATGGAATTTTTTATATTCAATGTTTCGCGTATAAGAATATGATAAAAGTTGTTTTTGAGCATATTTCATTTTAAAAATTTGCCGTGATGAAGGATTGCTGTATAAAGCTAATTCAGATGGTAAGGCATCTTGCAGAGAATCTGAAAGCCGTAATCCTGCAATTTCTCCTTTATAAGCTGGTTCTGGATCATAGACAGTTTCTACAACAATTTTTGAACGCAACTCTTTATGATACTTTTTTTCTTCATCATGGTGACGGCCTATCATTTCTGCAAGAGCAGTTAAACCTTCGTCATTTTCTAAAAGTTCTGCGTATTTTTCTAAAACATCAAATCCATTGTCATTTAGTTCCCCCTGCGCAAGATCCCAGAGACGCCCGAAGTTTTTTGTAAAAGATTTTAACCGTTCAAATATTTTCCTAAACTTTTCAATTTTTTCATACAGATCTTTTAACAGCATCTTTCGCTGTTTTTCAATTTGAACAAGTTCCCAATCTGTTTTTCTGCGGATAAGTTCTTTTTGCATTTCTGCTTTTAAATTGCGTGAAAGGATTTCATTGTCTTCTACAATTTTCTTTTCTGATTTTTTCTTTTTCTCTGTTGATATGTTTTCTTCAAATGAAGACTTATAAAAGTCCAAATCAATATTAGGCTTGAAATTTTTTATGGAAGGAATATTGTTATAAGCAGAAATATACTTGTTGATTTCCTTTTGCAGTTCTTGTGAAGAAACCTTAGAAATTTGCTGATTAAAAACAGCCTCTTCAACAAAAGGATTTTCTTTTTCCAGAATCTTATTTGTTTTTTCAGTCCATTCTACAATTTCTTTTTTGATTGATTCTTCCAAGGATGTTTGTGTTTTTGCAAAATCAAGAAGCGATTTCTGATTAGAAACACTTGGATTTAATACAGAATGTGCAGCCTCGCTGAGAGCATTTTCTTTTTTGTCATAAAACTTTGAATGAAATTTTCCATTGCAGTAGGAACTTTGAATAGAGTCTACAAAACTTTTTCTTTTTTCTTCGGTACTGAATGCAGTTCCAAATTTTTCTTCACGGCGAATATCTTTGTTTTGAGAATAAGATTTTTCAATATTTTCAGACAATTCTAGTTTTGCAGTATTTAGCCAGCTGAATACATTCTTGTAAATCTCATTGAATGATACAGGATTATTTTTTGTAGAATGAGCAATATCGTTTCTTGCAAATTTTACAGCATCATTATAAAACGAGAATTTTTTATATTTTGTGGCGGCGACTGCATTCCCTAGTTGGATTATGTTAAAGAGGAGTGCGTCATTTTCTTCTTTTGAGAGTTTTTCATAAATAGGACAAACCTTGTATTTTAACTGGATTTCCTCAATTGCTTGCAAGGCTTCCTGCGAGAACTCCCGTGAACGGTCAGAAACTTTATTTTTCATAACGACTCTTCTGTTTATCTAACTCAAGTTTTGCATCTTCGAGTTTCTTCTTTTCTTCTTCTATTTTAGAAGTTATAGCTTCTTTAAAAGATTTATCAGCAAAAAGATTCTCGTCATAAGTTTTTTCGATTTTTGAACGGAAAGCCTGCAATGCATTCAATTCTTTATCAATTGAGTTTGCGATAGGCAAGTACCGGTTATTTTCGCAATAAACTAGCACTGGATTTAAAATATTAGAATTCTTAAATAACTCAGTTTTCTTTTCAAGTTTTGCCTCTGATATTTCAATTTCGGCAGTATGTTTATAATTATTTCCATAACTTCTCCTCATATACCAATCATCCCATTCAATAGAAGAATTTCCATTATCAAGCGTAAAAGAATTTGGATATATACAATAATCATAATCTCCAATTACTTCTTTATTATCATCATAGTATGCACCTATTCTGTCATTGTATTTATGAACATCTTTTTCAGAAATATAAAAAAGCTTAATTTGCTGATTATTATATGACCTAATTTTCAATGGAGAAATTAGTTTGTATGCGCTGTGCCCATCTTGCATTTTGTATAATTTAGGTTTCTCTTTACTTTCTTGGTAAAATGTTTCATCTATATATTTTTCAAACACTTTAATCTGCTGTTCAATATCATCAATAGCCGTCGTGCACTCAAGACCGTGTTCCTGAACTATTTCTTTTACAATTGATTTTACTTCTTCTCTCTGCTTTGGCGTGTTCCAAATGCAGTAAGTTATAAGCTGCAAATCCATTAAATCTACTTCTTCACGGTCACACAGAAATGCCGATGTCTTTAAGAGGTGAATTATTTTTTTCCATCTTCGGTCAGAAACATAGTATTTTTCTTTTTCTTCGCGATTTTTCTCCTGATTTTTTACTTCAAGTTCCCGGCGAATTTCCATTATTACTTCTTTGATGTTATCTGTTAAAGCAGCCTCATTAATTCTTTCTGACCAATTTTGAACTTCTTCAATTGTTAAGAGATTCGATTTCATGTTTTCAGGAACTACAAGTTCTTTTCCTGATTTTTCGCATAATGCAAAGAAAGAATCTTCATTTTCCATAGAAACTGGATTCACCATTGTACGGATAATAAATCTGTCGTAAAGAGCTTCAAGACCAGCTTTTTCTTTTGGAAGTTCATTGGAAGCCGCAAGGAGAACTTGAAGAGGCACTTTATCAACCTTGTCGCCATTACGGAATTTTTTCTCATTTATGATAGTAAGGAGCGTATTTAAAATAGCCGGACCGCTTTTCCATATTTCATCAAGAAAAGCTACATTTGCTTCTGGCAGATATCCTTTTGTATTCTTTTCATAAATTCCTTCATCAAGGCCTTTTAATTTTACAGAACCAAAAATCTCATCTGGAGTAGAAAACTCATTCATCAAATACTCAAAATATTTTGTATCTTCTTTAAATGTGTGATGAATTCTCGATGAAATCATACTTTTTGCAGTTCCTGGAGGTCCCAGAAAGAAAATACTTTCACCAGCAACAGCACTTAACAATGCAAGCCGAATGGCTTCTTCTTTTTCATAAAGGCCACTGTTAAGCAAATTTAGAAGATGTTCAATTCTTTTCCTAAGGTTCTGTGTTGATTTTTCATTATTTGTTACTTGTTTAGACGAGAATGAATCATTTGTTTTTCCTCCAAGGGTAACATAGGCTGTCCCATGCTCATCCTTTTCAACTTTGATTCCATCAATTTTTCGTAAAATTTCAACAAATGATTTTACAGAAAATAAATTACATACTTCGTCAATTTTATCCTTGTTCCAACCAAGTTTTTGTGTAATAACAGATGGATTTACGGCTTTATGCTCATTTTTTAAGATTGTTATGATTTGGCCAACATATTCATTTTTAAAGTCCATTTCTTTCCTCTTTAATTATATATAAAATTTGCGCCCCAGTGCGGGCGTCCACATAACAACGGGTTGTACCGCAGGCAGCTTGACTTCGTGTCGGCTATGAACCTTTGTTATGGCATTTTCACAACATTGCAACCTTAAGCTGTTTTCCAAACACAGATGCAACTTTTTGAAGGGTAGATAATCGGATATCTTCAGAATGGTTTTCCATTCGCGAAATAACGCTTTTCTTTGTTTCAAGTTTTTCTGCAAGCTGCTCCTGTGTCATTCCGCTTTCAATACGCAGTTCTTTTATCATCATTCCGATTTTGAATTCTTCATAACCTGTATCAAAATCGTTTGCAAATTCAGGTTCTTTTTCTTTACGCTGAGAAATATAATCATCTAAATCTAATGTTTTATTAGCCATTCTCTTTACTCCTTGTCAAAAAGTCTTTCATTCTTGCTTCACAAACTTCTATTTCAGATTTCGGTGTTTTCTGAGTCTTCTTTTGGAAACCATTTGTAAGAATTACAATATTTCCATTGTGAAAGAATCCTAGCAGCCGATAAATATTTCCACCCAACTCAATTCTGACTTCGTAGAAATCGGTATCTGATAATTTCTTAAAGTATGTTTTTGGAACTTTTTCAATTTCCTGTACAGCCTTAAGAACCCATGCTATTTTTTGAGCAACTTTTGGTGTTTGAGAATCTATAAACTCTGCAACAGGACATTTTCCGTCTACAGTTGTATAGAATGTTACTTTTCTGTACATAGGCTATGTTAGCATATATGCTAACATTTTGTCAAATGAGATGAGTCTCTATGATTTTATATATTCCTATTATCAAAACCACATATCTCTTCAAGCATTTGAAAAGATTCTTCAAGATATATTTCATTCTCAAAATTATTTACTATTCTTTTCTGTATCGTTTTCAGGTGCTTGCCTAATTGAAAGAAGGATATGTATATAAAGATAACTTTTCTAAAAATTGCCATATTTTAATAGCTTATATGATTTTAGTTTTTCACAGGGTGGTAAACTTACAAACACATCTTCTTCCATAAAAATCCAACCTGAAAATTCTTTATCAATACAAGAAAACCAGCCCAATAGGCTGTGAGCATAACAATATTTTAAACCGCACGCGGCTTGACCAGTTTGTCGGCTTTGAAAATTATGTTAGGTTTATTTACGCCTTAGTCCAATCTTCTACTTTTATCCAGGGGACTCTTTCAAATTCACCCACATTGTTTGTAACTACAATCAAATCGTTTGTCATTGCCTGTGCAGCAATTTCCATATCATACGGACCAATAGGAGTCCCTTTCTTTTCAAGATAGGCTCTAATCAATCCGAAATTTTCCGCATCATTTGGTCTAAAATTTATAATCTTGAATGGGGAAACAAAATCCAATACGGCCAGATGCTCTTTTACCGGATTTTGACTTTTTGCAGCTCCATATTCTAATTCTGCAACTGTAATTACTGACAAATGCAATAACGACGGAGAATACATTTTTATTTTTTCTCGCAAAAGAGGAGGCTTATTCCTAATCAGAAAAATGCAAATATTTGAATCCAGCAAATACATTAAAGTCCTTCCCGAACTTGCATTTCCGGTTGATTTCTTCCGTCTGCCATAAAGTCATCTGAAAATTCAGAAAAACTTCTGTCAAATGCTTCCCATGGATTTTCCTTTGGGAAAAGTATAATTGTACTTCCTACTTTTTGAATACATATTTCTCCTTCTGTCAAAGAGAATTCTTTGGGAATACGAACAGCTTGGCTGTTACCACTGGTAAAGACCTTAGTATACATCATTTTGGATTCCTCCTAAAATAAGTATATACCAAGGTATTTACATTTGTCAAATCCTTTTACAATTAATGCTTAATTGGGGATTCAGACCATGCTCAATAAATACTTGATTATATTCATTGACTGCAAAATTTAAATCCAATTGGCAGTGTTGACCTTGCTCGGAAGCTGGATCGATTTTATTTTCAGCCATGAATACAAGTATTGATTGAATTTTATTGAAAGCAGCAAAAGATTTTGATTTCTTGCAAAGATTTTCAACCGCATTGTCTTCTATCACATCTTTTGCAAAATCCATAAAATCCATTATGTTATCTCCTACTTGTCAAGGGCATGCTTCTTATTTGGAGAAGCATAACACAAATCGCTTCTTGAAGAGCGTAAAACCATGCCAACGCTTTCTACTTCTTCTCCGCAATAAATACAGTGCCTGCCATCCGAAACAGCAATATGTTTACCTACAGGACTTGAAGGGCATTTATCTCCATAAGGTGTTCTTAAAGCGAAACCAATAGACTTGACTTCTTTTCCGCAATAGCGACAGTTCATAATTATTTCTCCTCGTATTTTCCACCAAGAAGAATAGCAAATGCTACCTTAAAGATTGTGCCAATAACACCGCTTTTGTGAACTTCATTTTTTAATGCGGTTCCAGACTGTTTGCCAGTTTCTTTAAACTGTTGTTGCATTTCCCTTACACATTTCTGTCGTTCTGCAGGTGACATCTGAGATAGTTCTTCTTTTGTGTAAGACATATGAATCCTCCAAAAAAATTTTTGGAGAAAATTTGCCGGATGATTTACCTTATTAACAATAAGTGGCGCAGTGCGCCATCAACCTATCAACTGGTTGTACCGTACGCGGCTTGACCGCGACATCCGCTTTGAAGCTTTGTTATGTGATTTTACTTCTCATGGCTAAGATGGAAGTTCTATGCATCTTTGTGTTTTCCTTAAAAAAGTTTCTTCGCAAAATCTATATAAGTTTTCTAACTCAGCATACTCTTCGTCAGTTAGACCTATATGACCTTTTTTTTGAAGTTCTTCAAATCGCATTCTATCATTTTCATCCAAAATATCAATATGGCTTAAATTTGTATAAAACAATTGTTTCATTTTTAATCTTCCTTACAAATATTTGCAAAATAATTGATAACTTTTGCAAGTTCCAATAATTCATAACCTGCTTCAAAGCATTTATCCAAAAGAGATTTATCTAATTGTGCAAAAGTTGCGGTGGCGTAAAGCCACGAACCTTTGTTATGCTTCATTTCTTAAAAATATCGCTGTGAGTTCCTGTATTGACCAATGTCAGGACAAGAACATTTTTCTTTATCTTGTCGTCATATTCTTTCAAATACAATAAAAGCCAGGCAGGCTGAATATGACATTCCCAAACATCCTTAAAGTTGCCTACAAGCTGATGATTATGATATTTTTCTTCAAGAGGTTTATCTGTCATCAGTTTGTTTACGACATCCTCAAGAAGAGAAATGTCCAGACCACGCTTTTTAGCAAGATTAAAACTTGCCTTGAACTGCGAAGTTTTCTTTAAAACACATTCCATTACTCGCAATCCTCAAAAAGTTCTTTTACACTTGAATATGATTTTACACTTGAATCTTTACTGATTCTGCGGGCTTCATCAATTGCTGCCAGAGTTCCTTCTGAAAAATTGTATTTTGGCGGAACGATATCAAATGGAATCCTCTGCTGATTTATTGACTGACGCAGAAAAAGCCTGATGGCCGTAGTTATATCCAATCCTAATGAGTCAAAAAGAGCCTCTGCTTCTAATTTTGTTTCTGCATCGACTCTTGTCTGTAAAACTACTGTAGCCATAATACACCTCCATTAAAGTTATTCCTAATACAAATATAATACAAACAGATTGTATTTACAATAAAAATATATATAAAAAAATAGCAAAGGCTTGACCTTTGCGATTTTTATACCTATTTGTCAGATTTCCTTCTATTACATTCCCTGCAAAGCATCAGACAGTTTTCAAGATTAGTTTTACCGCCATGACTCCACGGAGTTATATGGTCGGCTTCCATTTCTTCAAGTTCGAAATGTTTACCACATATTTTACTAAAATGAGCGCGTAAAACAAAAAACTTGTGTTGTGACACGCACTGTTCATGGGGGATGGCGAATTTTTGTCTTGTTGTTATGCGGATACGCGTAAAATCATGGTAGCTGCACAGTACGAATGTCGCAGACTGCTTTCCAGCAGATGCTGGCAGCGTGCACTTTTTCTGCTGCCAGCACAGTTTGGATTCTCACTCCAAGCTACTGCTCCAAATGGGTAATTTCCAAAGCTTTCGCTTTTACCGCAGAAAAAAGCTTGTCCTTGTCGCCCGCATTCTCGCTTATAATCCTAACGAACACAGAGCCTGCAACGACAGCCTCCACAGAATCAGAAAGAGCGGCAGACTGAACGCCGTTTGAGATACCGAACCCGCCGTAGATTTTGCTTCCGCCCGCGCCCACGCGCTTCAAAAAATCAATCGTTCCGCTGTCGATTTTTGTGTCCGTCCCCGTAATGCCCGTCCTGAGCGCGGCGTAAATAAACGGAAAGCCCGCGTGCGCCATTTTTGAAAGACGCTCTTCGCTCATGCTTGGGGCTGCTACAGGAATATTAATCATTCCGTTTTTCTTGCACGCTTCTGTAAGCCCCTCGTCAAAATCAAAAGGCAAATCAGGAATAATCATGCCTTTTACGCCAGCCTCAGAAGCCTTCTTGCAGAAAGCCGCAACTCCCGGCGTATAAATCAGGCTTCCGTAGCTCATAAGGTAAATAGGAACTTCGGGAAATTCCGAATGAATCTGCGCTATAAAAGCCAGACCGTCAGCCGTGCGGTATTTTCTTCCAAGAACCTCAGTACATGCGGTCTGGATAGCAGGACCGTCCGCACTTGGATCTGAGAACGGAAGCTGAACCTCAAGAATGTCAGCTCCGCCCTTTATAAGTGCCCGTGCTGCTGTCAGCGCAAGCTCATCCGTTGGATAACCTGCAACCAAATGACTCATCAATTTTATTTTGCTCATATTTTTCTCCTTTAAAAACTCCGCGTTAGCGGTCGTGCAGGAGGCACGAAATCGCAGTTTTGCCAACGGCAAAATCTGCTCATGATAAAATTACATGGATGTAATTTTATCATGCCTCCTCATTGACTTTGCATCGTGGATATCTTTCTTTTCTTCAAGGCGTTCGATTTCGGAATGAAGAAAATCAAGCCAAGCTTTCGGTCTGAAAACGGGGCTTGTGATGAACACATCTTTGTCGCCCCTGCCGCTCATGTTCACGATTATAGCCTTGTTCTTAGGAAGCTTTGGAGCGAGCCTTATAGCCTCAGCCCCCGCGTGCGCGCTCTCAAGCGCAAAAAGGATGCCTTCGTTTCTGGCGAAAAACCTGACAGCCTCAAGAGCCTCATCGTCCAAAGCCGAAGTGAACTCGATGCGTCCTGATTTTCCGAGTGCGGCAAGCTGCGGACCGATCCCGCAGTAATCAAGCCCGGCAGAGATTGAACGCGTAGGAAGAGCCTGACCGTCATCATCCAGAAGGAAACGGGACTTGTAGCCCTGCATGATTCCATCGCGCGATGCGTTCCCTGTCATCCTTGAGGCGTTCTCACCGATTCCAGGACCGATTCCGCCAGCCTCAACGCCTATAAGACGCGGTGATTTCTCGTCTATGAACGGAGAGAAAAATCCGATTGAGTTGGAGCCGCCTCCTACGCAAGCAATAAGAGCCTCTACATCAAGATTGCGCTCCGCCGCCTGACGCTTGACTTCCTTGCCGATGACGCTCTGGAATTCGCGCACGATATCCGGGAACGGAGCCGGCCCTAGAGCCGAGCCAAGAACATAATGAGTTGTATCAGGATGAGCCGCCCAGTCGCGCATAGCCTCGTTCACAGCGTCCTTGAGAGTGCGGCTTCCGCTTGTTACGGGCAGAACACGCGCGCCGTACATTTCCATTGCGGCAACATTCGGTTGCTGGCGGCGCACATCAACCTCGCCCTGGTATACCGTGCAGTCAAGCCCGAGCTTTGCGCAAGCCGCGGCAGTCGCAACGCCGTGCTGCCCTGCCCCGGTTTCTGCGATAATTCTTTTCTTTCCCATGCGCTTTGCCAGAAGGCACTGACCTATGGCGTTGTTGATTTTGTGCGCCCCGGTGTTCGCAAGCCCTTCAAGTTTTATGTAAATCTGCGCGCCGCCAAGAATGTCGCTCACAGTCTTTGCATAATAAAGCGGCGTTTCACGCCCGATATAGTCGCGCTGAATTTCTTCAAGCTCCAGAAGGAACGAAGGATCATTCATAGCCTCTTTGAACCCTTTCTCAAGTTCGTCAAGCGGCCTCCTGAGCACCTCGGCAACATATTTTCCTCCAAATTCGTTAAAAAATCCGTTTTCTGATTCAGACATATTTTCTCCCTATAAAAACTCCAAAAACTCCGCGTTAGCGGTCGTGCAGAAAGCACGAAATGATATATAAAAATCATATATCATTTTAAAAAATGTTTCTATGCATAGAAACATAAAAAACACAAAAAGATTGTTCTTTTTTTTCAAAAATACTGAATTTCGTGTTACAATCTTTATGGAAGAATTTTTATATTGCAGGGGGTATCTGAACATGATTAAGAAGATTTTTTCTACAGCTCTTTTGATTTTCTCAGCAGTCACAATCCTCTCGGCTCGTCCTGTCCCGCGCCCGCATCCGTCGAGATGCAGACCCGCCCCAGTAAGAAGCCTCGGACCTGAATTCCTTGTTCCAGGACTTATTTTCGGCGGGCTTGCGATTGGAACTGCAATAATCGCTACGGCAGCCGCAGAAGCGGAGGAGAAATCCAGAAGAGAGGCGGTTGCTCAGGCTCGTGCGGCGCAAGTTCAGGTTCAGCCTGTCTACACAGCCACGCCCCAATACGCCCAGGCAGCGAATCCGAGCGTAGTCGTAGTAACAACACCGAGCCAGGCGGAACAACCCGCATACACCTCTGCACCAGTTACCGTGCCAACGACTGACAGGAATTTCGTTACGAAAATCACTGTCCTAAAGGCCGACGGAAGAACCGTGTACTATGACTCGGTTTTCAAACGCCCCGTGCGCTACGCAGGCGACATCGTTTTTCTTTCAACTGTAGCGGTTGACGATGTTCAGCTAAGTTACAACGCAATTCAAAATGTATCTTACACACCGTATAGATAAAAGCTCCTTAACGATTGGCGGCTTGCATTTTGCAAGCCCCATTTTTTTACCTCGCCCAGCCTTTCAATTCTTTCCGATTTTTTTTCACAAACAACCGAAAATATAGTATACTTTTAGGGTACTCTAAAAATTTCAGTTTTTAGGAACTATCACAAATAAAAGTGTCAGGAAATTTTATGAACATAAAAAACAAATCGCTCGTAACAAAACTGCTCTCCAGAATTATCGTCACGATTTTTATCGTAACAGTTTTTTTGAGCGTTTCGCATTTGCTTGTAATAAGGCAGCTCATAAAAAAATCAATAGTAAATTCCGTAAACCTCACGCTTGACACCCTGAATGAAAAAATTTCAGTAGTTTTAGAACATTACGGAGACCTCGTAACAAATCTCTCAAACGCGCTGTCCCCTATTGATGAAACAAAAAACATCGAAGCCGTAATAAAAAGCATGGGAACGGACATGGCAGAAAAAACCCTGTATTATGGAACAAAAGAGCAAATTCAGAACGGAGGCGTACTGATTACGAACAACAACTGGACTCCTCCAGCCGATTACGATATGCTCTCGCGCCCGTGGCACATGAACGCCATGGGCAATGAGGGAAAACTCTGCTACACAGAGCCGTACATTGATGTCGTAACAGGAAAAATCGCAGTTACAATAAGCAGAACCGTCACTGACAAAAAAGGAGCCGTAAAAGGAGTCGCTGCCTTGGACATCGTTCTTGACAGGTTCTCGGATATTATAAAAAATATGCAGCTCTCGCCGAACAGCACGATAAACCTGCTCATGCAGGACGGGCTGTTCCTTACTAACGATGACTCCTCCGCAATCATGCGAAATAATTATTTCGACACGGTTTCATTCCGTTCTTACACTAAAGCTGATTATTCAAAAGGAACGCCAAAGGCATTCATTGAAAACGGTTCATTCTACGGAATCCACCCGGTAACGGATACGAACTGGATTCTGGTGGCGCAAGGGCCAGTTTCTGACTTTGCGCTTGATTACATACGCATAGCAATATGTATTTTCATAGGTCTTGTTGCCTTCATCATCCTAATAATAATTGTCTCATATCTGGCAGTGGGAAAAATCCTGTCACCAATCAAAAACATGTCCGACTTTATCTCAAAGCTCTCGGAGTCAATAGAAAATAAAGATGAGAACACTTTTCCGAAAAGAATCGAAACAGACTCGGACGATGAGGTTGGAAAGCTCGCAAATAATTTCAATACGTTCGTGTCAAAACTGCATGACATAATCATTCAAATTCGCTCGTCTCAGGACAAAGAGCATATCATGGGAAAAAAGCTCTTCACTGAGGCACAGAACCTTGTCGTATCCACGCGGGAAACAGCCAGCACCAGCCAGGACGCTTCCGCATCCGTAAAAGAAATCGTTGCGACGATGGAGGATTCAAACATTCTTTCCGAGAATATCTCCACAAAAATAAAGGATGTGTCCGGAATCGCGAACAAAACATCATCCGATGTTGCGGACGGTGTTGCCCACATAGACGCGAATGTAAAACAGCTCCACGAGATTTTCAACGCGAACAAGCAGACAATCGACGGAATAAAGAATCTGAGCGAAAAAATAGAAACAATCTGGGACATCGTTACGCTCATAAACAATGTAGCAGATCAGGCAAAAATCATTGCGTTCAATGCCGAGCTTGAGGCATCCACTGCAGGCGAGGCCGGAAAATCGTTCAGAATCGTAGCCAACGAAATACGAAGGCTTTCCGACGGAATTATCGACGGAACGCGCGAGATAAAAGAGCGCATAACAGAAATCCAGCGTTCTTCGGACACATTGCTTGTTGCCTCAAAAAGCGGTACGGAAAAAATCAATGCGGGCTACGAAAATGCCCGTTCGCTCGGAGAAAAATTCGCAAGCATAAAAAGCTCGGCTGAAGTCACCGCAAAAAGCGCGGATGACATCGTTGAAATCATCCAGCAGCAGGCAATGGCAAGCGAGCAGATTCTCCTTGCACTCAGGGAAATATCAAGCAGCATTGAGAATTTTTCAGTTGCTACAGACAATATATCGAACGCCGCCGAAAATGTTAGGAAAATATCAGAGGACTTGAACAATGGAAACAGTTGAAGAAATTGAGACCGCAGAAAACGCGGAGAATGATAATGCTTCCAGTGTGAACGACAGCTACCTTATCTTCTCGGTAAAGAAAAAGCGATACGCTTTAAACACCACCAAAGTTCAGGAGATAATGTCATCGGCAAAGATTCACCCGCTGCCGTTCGTCCCCAGATACATCGAAGGCGTTGTGAACTGCAGGGGGCTTCCGTACACTGTGGTGAACACGCTTATAATGAACGGAGAGGAAGATTGTGATATAGACGGCTCTAAAGTTCTTGTGTTCAAAAGGAGCGATGACCAGTTCGCGCTTCATATATCGAACATAGAGGTATTTTTTGAGCCTGAGGAAGAGGATGTACTTTCAAACGGAGTTAAATACAAAGCCGCGCTAGTCCCATTTTTTGACGCGGATTCTGTAGAAGAAAGGCTTTGCAGTGACTTGGATGTTGAAGAGGATTAACAATAGACCTGTCCAGAAAACTGATGTTTCCGAACACGTCTAATAAGGAATTTCTAAAAATTCAGTTTTAGAGATTTTACTAATAAAATTGTTGCTGCGTCTTGTCGCAGCAGTCAGGCAGCGTCAAAGACATTTTTTGAAATGCCTGATAAAGCTGGAATTATTTCAAACGAGGGAAAGTTAGTTATGAAAGTATTGATTGCAGATGACTCGGCGATTACAAGAGGAATTCTTGAGAAGACATTCAGGCAGAACGGTTGCGAAATAGCAGGGGCAGTGTCAAACGGTCGCAAAGCCGTTGATTTTTGCCGCGAACATGATGTTGATGTTGTCGTAAGCGACTACGATATGCCTGAGATGGGCGGAATTAAGGCAGCAAAGGTCATAACTGAGGAAACAGGCATTCCGGTCGTGCTTTATGCCGATGACATTGGCGTAAAGATGGAGGCCATGAAGGCAGGAGCTTTGCTTTTTGAGAAAAAGCCGTCGCTTTCAGAAAACCATGCCGAAAAAATGAAAGAATTCGCGCAAAAAGTAATATCTGCCGTGAAAAAAACTCCTTCCAGAACGAAGCGTTTCGGTTCTACCTGTAATTTGACTAGCTTTGAACGCTCATCGCACTCGTTCAAGATTCTGTGCATAGGGGCATCAACAGGCGGTCCGAGCGCAGTCCAAGAAGTACTCTCAGGCCTTGGCGATGACTTTCCCCTCCCCGTCCTTTACACCCAGCACCTTGATGTGGGCGCGGACGAAAAAATGGCGGCATGGTTCAATCAGGTTTGCCCGAACATTCCCGTATCGCTCGCAAAAGACGGCGAAATTGCGGAAAAAGGTCATGTCTACCTTGCTCCGGCCGACACGCACCTTGTCATTGACTATGTGAAAGACTCGCTTCCTGTAATGAAACTTTCAGACGAGCCGCCGGAGCGGTTCCTCCGTCCTGCCGTTAACAAGCTGTTCCGTTCCGCGGCAAAGCACTACAAGTCCAACTGTCTTGCCGTGCTTATGACTGGCATGGGAAGGGACGGAGCCGAAGGCTGCAAAGAGATAGTGGATGCCGGCGGCTATACAATCGCGGAGGACAAGTCAACTTGCACCGTGTTCGGAATGCCTGCCGCCGCCATAGAGCTTAACGCGGCAACAAAAACTTTTCCGCGCGACCAGATTGCAAAGGCAGTTCTGCAACTTGTGAAATAGAAGAAAGTCGGCAATGCTGACATACTAAAGCGCAGAATATTGCGCTGGTACCGAATGCAGAACGAAATAGAGCATTTGCACCTATAGGAACTAATTATGGACGATAAAATTTTTGATGATATAATCGCTCTTGTTACCAAACAAACAGGAATAATTCCTCGCGAAAGCCATAAAACAGGCATAAAGAATTTCATCGAGAAACGATGCAAGGAACTGAATCTTGCGACTTTTGCCGATTACTACGAGTACCTTAACAAAAAGCCGAACGAATTCTGCTTTTTCATAAACGGAGCTACAGTCAACGAAACTTATTTTTTCCGTGAGGAAGCTCAGTTCACTTTGCTTAAAGAAAAAATCCTGCCTGAACTCAGAAAGACTGCAATCGGAAAGCCTATTCGTTTCTGGAGCGCGGCGGCATCATCAGGCGAAGAGATTTACTCTCTCTATCTTCTTGCCACATCAATGGGGCTAAGGACAGAATGTTTCGCAAGCGACATAAATACTGATGTTCTTGAAAAATGCGCTTCCGGAAAATACGGCGCAAACTCAGTGCGCGCTCTGGACGGCGCAAAGTTCCAGAATCTTCTTTCTCCGTACCATGACAATGAGAAAAACATTGTGCTTCCTGAGCGGATAACTTCAAAAATCGAGAGGAAGCAGATAAATCTCTCAAAGCGAGAGGCTATTTTTCCGACAAACGTTCATATTGTTTTTGTGCGGAATGTGTTCATATATTTTACGCTTGAGCTGAGGAAGCAGATTATCGAAAAAATCGTTTCCACAAGCCTTTTGCCAGGCGGTTATATGTTCGTTTCGATGAACGAAACCGCCCTTCTAGGAAACTCTATTCTTCCGAAGAACCTGAAAAAATGCTCGGACGGAAAGATTTTCTATTTCCAGAAAACAAATGAGTAAGAAATGATACAAACGCAAGAGACAAAAACGGACGATATTCTCAAAGACCCTGCGCTGAACAAAGCTGAAATTCCCGCTTCCGAAAGTGAGGCTGAGGATATTGAAGATGCGGAAGAGGCGGAAGACATCGAAGAAGCAGAAGAAGCCGAGGACGCTGAGGACATTGAAGAGGCGGAAGACGCTGAAGCTGCGGAAGAGTTCGATGATGCCGAAAAAAGCGTTCCGAACATAAAATTATCACAAGTACTCAGAAATTATCTTTCGGAGACACGATGGCTGGTAAATGCCCTAAAAACACAGCCCGAGATGCCCAGGGAGCTTCTTCGCGTGCTGAGCATCACGAAAGACAATTCCCGTATGCTCGGATTCACCCCTGTATACAAGCTGTACAAGGGGCTTGAGGATTTATACAAAAGCATCGTAGACAAAAAGACCCTGCTTTCGGACAATGTGCGCGTCCTAATAGCCGTAACAGCAGAAAAAATCTCAGAGATGTGCGTCCTCATAGAAAAAGATAATATTGATGAGCTTCATTCAATCGATATTCACCCGTATCTTCTTTATCTGGATAAAGCCGTCGTAGGCGAGATTTTTGATGTAATGCAGCTTCTGAGCAACAAGTCGTTCACAAAAGGAAAAGAGCCTGCGCGCCTTACGAGCAACCACGATGAAGAAGAGCTTATCGATACGCCCGTAGAGCTTCGTTCGTCAGAAATAGCATCTCTCATAAATCTCCATGAGGAGATGATAGCAAGAAGTTACATCATAATGAACCAAGTGGAACTTTTGAAAAACGCGCTGTACATTGGGGACATAAAAGCCGCGAAAGAATCTTACAAGCAGCTTGACGCAGACGCCCAGAATTTGCAGGGAAGCCTGCGCCGCACGCACGACCAGCTTATGTCCTTTATGAAAGACAGCTCTTTCCTTGAAAGCCATCAGGAATTCAACGGATTTTTTGTACTTGCGAACGACAGGAAGTACCTGATTCCTTCTCAGTTCGTTGTGGATGTAATCTCAGAGACTCCGCTTAACTACGAGAAGCGGCAGAACCAGAACTATATCGTATACATTCAGGAAAACGAGCTTGGCACGGAAAAAGACCGTGAGGAAATTCCAGTCTACTCTCTTTCCTCCCTGCTTCCAGGAAAGCCCGCAAAAAAGCACTCGGTCATGGACACAATCATAATCGTGGAGTGTCTTTCCCAGAAAATAGGCATAATCGTAGACTCACTGCAAAAGTTCGTCTCCCTAATCAAACTGCCTATGCCGCCCGCATTCAGTAACTTCAAGTTTCTGCGCGGGCTTGCGTTCGATGAGAAATACGACATGATTCCGATTCTCTCAGTCCCAGGAATTATGAAAAAACTCTTCGCGTTCCGAAGCTACGACATGAAGAAATTCGAAGCGATTACAAAAAAGAAGACTTACCATATTCTTGTCGTGGACGATTCAGACACAACGCGCCTTATTGAGCATACAATTCTTGAGAGCAACGGATACTCAGTTGAAGAGGCGTTCGACGGAATCGACGCGCTCGCAAAAATCAAGGAAATGCACGTTGACCTTATACTTTGTGACGATGATATGCCTAGAATGAACGGGGATATTTTCATCGAAAACATAAGGCGAATGGAGCGCACAAAGAACGCGCCTGTCATTGCCATTTCTGAAAACGAAATACCACGGGCGGACTTTTTTATGAGCAAAGCCGACTTCAAACGAGACATTCTTATCGAGAAAATAAAGGAGCTGTTGAATGAGTAAACGAATTTTAATCCTTGAGCCGTCTGTCACAACGCAATCACTTTTTGTGGAAAATACGAAAAAAACTGACATAGAGCTTTCGTTCGACACGAACGGAATCCGTTTTCTCGTGACTATGTACAACTCGCTTCCAGATGCAGTTCTGATAAACGCGCGCAACATGAACCCGAGCTGCACCGATCTTGTGCGGCTCATAAAAAGCATCTCGCGCTTCAAAAACATTCCCGTAGGAGTGTTCGCAACGAGCGACTTCATTTTCAACGAAGAATTCACTACGCAATGCGGGGCGGACGCTTTCATCATGTTCTCAAATGAAACGATTGTGACCGAAATGGAAAGTCTTTTGGAGAAAAAAGACAAAAACCTTGCCATTCCCAAGAAAAACGACATCATCAAGACTGGAATATTACAGACAATCTTCTCGATGATAGAGAACATCGAATCGATTGAAGATATTGCCTCCATATTCCTTAACTTGCTGGCGTGGTTCAGCGAGATTCCAGCCTGCGCACTTATCATAAACATTGACGGAGTACCGGAAGGCTTCTATATTTCGGGGGACAATTTTACTGAAAAAGAAACAGAAGATTTCATATCAGTCTGTAAAAGCGACTTTGAGGATTTAATATCGGGGCTGAACATGGATAAGTTCGCTCCAAAAAGGCTTCCTTGCGAAAACGACCTTAAGAAATTCCATACGGAGGACATTCCGCTTTCGGCTTACCAGATGATTCCTCTCAAAGACAAGTTTGGCATTTCGTTCGCTACAATCAATGTGGTAAAAGAAGGCGCATTCACCACACGGCAGCTAGATTTGTTCGCATACGCATCGGAGCAGATGAACACGATTTTGCAATCAGCCGTAAAGATGCAAGGAAAGCTCAAATTCGAGCGCAACATCAGGAAAGCATTCAGCCGCTTTGTTCCGGAGCAGATTATAGACGAGCTTGTGAACGAAGCAGAATCAAAGGCAAAAGTCGGCGTAGGAGAAAAGCGCGACATTGCCATTTTGTTCAGCGACATCCGCTCTTTCACGAACATAAGCGAACGGAACAAGCCTGAGACAATCGTCGCGTTCTTGAACAGATATTTTACTACGATGTGCACTATAATCAAAAAATACGGCGGCACAATCGACAAATTCATAGGCGATGCAATCATGGCACTTTTCGGCGCGCCCGTAAGCTACGAGGATAACTCAAGGCGTGCGGTGGCGGCAGCTTACGAAATGCGTGAGGCTCTTTCAACAGTCCCTCTTGAAGACCTTGTTCTTCCGGAAGGAATGAAATTCAACATAGGAATCGGAATCCACTACGGAGATGTAATCGTAGGCTCAATCGGCTCGGACGACAAGACGGACTACTCCGTAATCGGAGACAGCGTAAACCTTGCTTCGCGCCTTGAGGGACTTACCAAAACATACGGAACGATGATTCTCGTAAGCCAGGCCGTAAAAAATGACATCGACTCTGACGAATTCGTTTACCGCCACCTTGACGATGTAAAAGTAAAAGGAAAAGCAAATGCCGTCCCGATTTACGCAATAGACAAGGACGAAAATACATATCCCGCCGAGTACAAAGATTTGTATGCGAAAGGATTCGCCTTGTACAAAAAAGGAGTCTGGAACCTTGCGCGGGAATATTTTTCGGAGGCCCTTTCATACGCCGAAAACGACAAGGCAGCAAAGCTCATGCTCCAGCGGTGCGACGATTTTATAAAGAATCCGCCCGAAAACTGGGACGGCGCAATCGCTTTCAACACAAAATAAATGGATGTGTTCGGGAAACTGATGTTTCCGAATATGTCTAATGTCAGGAAATAAAATTATGGAAAAAGAAAAAATCGAAGGCTCGCTGGTATTTGACATGAACTCAGGAAAATTCTGGATTACTGACCCAGATGACAGCGCACCTCTCACATCACTTGAATTCGGGGACACATTTGAAGTAAAAGTCGGTGACAAATGGATTGAAACCGGAATCGAAATAACGAGCGACGAGCGGGGAAACCTTCTTTTCAAGCTAAAGAACACAAATTACTCAGGGATTCTTGACGGAATCGAAGCAAGGGCTTAAAAATGGTCATCGTTCTAAAAAAAGACATATCTGAAAATCAGAAATCGAACATAAAATCAATATTGCAGTCAAAAAACTTCAAACTGAACGAAGTGAAAGGCGAGGAATCGACGATTCTTGCGGCAGTCGGAAAAGTGGCGATGGATTTGCGCGAAGTTGAGATTCTTCCGGGAGTCGCAAGCGTAATTCCAATCTCAAAACCGTACAAAATGGCAAGCCGCGAGTTCAAGAACGACAACACAATCGTTGAGATTCCGAACAGCATTGGGCAGATAATACGCATCGGAGGAAGCAGGCTCGTCACGATTGCAGGTCCTTCTGCCGTGGAAAGCCGGGAGCAGATTATGGAAAGCGCGAAAGCCGTAAGCGAAAGCGGAGCCGTCCTTCTGTGCGCAAAGGCATTCTGCCAGAGCACATCTCCGTACGCTTTCCAAGGGCTTGGCGAAAAAGGGCTTGAGTTTCTGAAAGAGGCCGGCGAAAAATACGCCCTTCCGGTCGTGACCGAAATCGTAACGCCAGGTCATATTCCTCTTATGCAAGATTATGGAATCGATGTCCTTATTGTTGGCGCGCAAAATATGCAGAACTTTGAGCTTCTCAAACAGCTCGGAAAGCTTGGAAAGCCTGTTATTCTTAAGCGAGGTCTGTCCGCGACGATTGAGGAATGGCTTATGAGCGCGGAATACCTTCTTTCATCAGGAACGGACAAGGTGATTTTGTGCGAGCGCGGAATAAGGACTTACGAGCAGGCAACGCGCACAACCCTCGATTTGAGCGCGATTCCTGTCTTGCGGGAGATGACGCATCTTCCGATAATCACAGACCCGAGTCCCGCGCTGGGAATGAGGGACAAGATAGAGCCTATGGCTCTCGCGGCAATCTCGGCCGGAAGCGACGGAGTTATCCTTGATGTTCACCCGAACCCAGAAAAAGCCCTGAGCGATGCGCCGCAGTCACTTTTTCCGTCCCAGCTTGAGAAAATCATCAGGGACATCGAGGCACTTGCGCCTGTCCTGAAAAAAGAAGTCGCCCACATAAAAACAGCTTCCGAGGAAAGTCATAAAGCCTCAGAAAAAGAAGCGGCGCACGAACAATCAAAAGCCAGATGTCTGTTCTCAGGAATGAAAGGTGCTTACGCAGAAATGGCTATAATCAAATATTTTGAGAACGCAGCCGAAGCCGTTCAAGTGGACTCTTTCACGGAGATTTTCCAGCAGGTCGTTGACGGAAAGGCCGAGTACGGAATGGTTCCGATTGAAAACAGCACGGCAGGCTCAATTTACAGTAATTACGACAATCTTACGCGCTACGAAGACATTTCAATCGTAGGGGCAATCACACTCAAAATCGAACATTCGCTTCTTGCGCCAAAGGGGGCCACGCTCCAGACAATCAAGAATGTGTACTCGCACCCGCAGGCATTGAGCCAAAGCTCCCGTTTCCTTGAAAGCCACAAGTGGAACTTGATTGACTCAATCTCCACGGCAACCGGGGCTTCAATCGTGGCGAAAAAGAACTCGTCTGAAAATGCGGCTGTGGCAAACGCTAGGAACGCGCAGATTTACGGTCTTGAAGTCCTAAAAGAAGGAATCGAGAACAACCCGAACAATTACACAAGGTTCGTAATCATTGCGGCGAACCATTTCGCAAAGAAACTTATTCCGAGCAACAAAAAGCCGAACATGGTCACGCTCATGTTCTCCACGAAGAACGAGGCAGGCGCGTTGTACAATGCGCTCGGCGTGTTCAAGGACGCAGGACTGAGCATGAACCGCCTTGAGTCCCGCCCTATCGCAGGAAAGCCGTGGCAGTACTGGTTCTACACGGACGCATCGCTCGGCGGGGCAGAATCTCCGTTTGAGTACGCGGAAGCTGTTGCGGCAAAGCTCAAAGAGCAGGCAGAGGATGTAAGGATTCTCGGAGTCTATGCGGAATAGAGCTTTCCGAATCAGAAAGTCGTTTTCACAAGCTCATTGAAAACGGCATCGCGGTCAAACACGCCGTCTGCAAGCCCCGGAATCTCTTTCAGCCCTTTGCAAATCGAAAGGGCCATTTCTGTCAGAATCAAGCTGATTTCCTCCTCAGAGTAAGGGCAGTCGTCAGTCACAATCATAGTGGCAAAAGAATACACGATGAACCACATATCGCGCATGAACTTGTCCGCCATCGTTGCGTTCAAATTGTAGATTTCTGTGACGGACTGGCGGAACGCATCCTGGGAGAACTTAAGTGTTTCCGCAGCCCCGCCAGTAACACCGTTCGGCTTTGTGAGGAACAACAGCTTGTACAGCTCAGGCTCTTCCCGCGCAAATTTCAGGTAATACATTCCGATTCCGAGGAACGGAACACGCTCTTTCAGACCGTTATCCAGATAATCCTTGTAGATTTCTTTTGCTGCTTCGTACACAGCCTGCTTAAGCTGCCCCATCGAATCAAACCATGTAAAAATCGGGCGGGAAGACACGCCCAGAACGCTCCCCACTTCACGGGCTGTAACAGAATCAATACCTTTCTTTCGCGCAAGTTTCAAGGCGGCGGCCGTAATTTCGTCTTTATTGAATTTTACCCTTGGCGGCATAATCATCATCCTCGTTGTTAAATCAAAAAGTTGTTACATAATCAATGTTACACAACAATCGTTGTAAAAAATAATACATCAGATAATGGTAATGTCAAGCAAAAAATATAAAAGCTCTCTTGAAATAAAGTATGCTCTGTTATATAACTTATGTTACATAACAGATGTTTTATTTAAAAATGTGAGGAAACTGATGAAAAAATTAATACTGCTCCTTTTGGCTCTTACTGCCCCGCTACTTTCTGCAGAAGAGCTGAAAATTTTCGTAGTTGACAAAGACCTTGACATTCCCCTTGAAGGCGCAAAAATCGTTCTGGAATCAGCCCCTGAAATTATGGAAATTTCGGATGAGGACGGAAAAGCAGAGCTGAGCCTTCCTGACACAATTCATTCAGGAACAGTGCGGGCAACATTCCCGGGGTACAAGGAAGTTTCGGTCAATTTCTCAGAAACAAGCGAAACGCTCGTAATCTCAATGAGCATTGCCGATGTAATCGAAGGCGAAGCTCTCGTAGTAAACAGGAAAACTCCTGAAAAAACAGAGGAGAAGCCCGGAGTTGCTACAGTTGTCTCAAAAGAGCAGATGCACACAACGGCAGCGGTAGGGCTTGCGGAGGACTGCATGGCAGCCGTGCGCACACTACCTGGAGTTTCGTACAGCGGCGCATGGGGAAGCGAGCCTTCAATACGAGGCGGAGACCCGCGCGAAACTTCATGCCTTCTGGACGGAATGTACACGATTTTTCCATGGCACTGGGGCGGCGGTTTTTCGATTTTCAATCCGTCAATCGTAGATTCAATAAAACTCTCGAACGGTGTTTTCTCCGCAAAATACGGTCGGGCAAGCGCAGGAATTCTTGAAGCCACAACTTTGACCCCCGACTACGAAAAATTCCATCTGAATGCGGGTCTTTCCACAACTTGCGCCGATGCGTTCGCTCAGATTCCGTTCGGAAAAGACAAAGGCGGAATGCTTGTCGGAGCGCATCTGAGCTACCTTGACCCGTTCATAAAGCTCTACCAGCAGTGCGCCTCTGACCTTGACATGATTGAGCGCGCTCCGTACATACGGGATATTTTCGCAAAAGCAAATTTCACGCCGTTCCCGGAGCTTTTGATTTCTTTAGTCGGGTTCTTCGGAAGCGACGGACTTAAGATTGACCAGACCGAGGACGATGACGGACTTAAGACAAGGGCAATCATGGATTATGATATTTACCAGGCTTTGGGCGGAGTGAACATAAAATATCTTTTCTCCGACAAAATGTTTTTCCACGGAGTCCTTTCATATAACGGAATGTTCGAGGACATGAGCCAGAAAGTCAAAGAGAGCGGAACAATCAAATACACGGATGAGTTCGTAAGGCAGTACAGCTCTGTCTACCCAGAAGTGAAGGAAGGCGGATTCTATGTAATTTCTGACCTTGAGTCCGAATATGCGGAGGAGGTCAAAAGCCATCTGTTTACGGGAAGATTTGAGACCGAGCTAGAACTTTCCGAAAAAAATCATCTTTGTGCAGGAATCGAAGAATCATTCGCCACATCAAAAACTACGGAGCTGTCAAACGCCTGGAATGACATTGAGACAGGCGGAAAAAGGCTTTTCAGAAAGACAAAATTCTCAACAGAGTCCGACGGAAACTGCATCCTTGACAGCGCGCTTTTTGCCTCATGGACATTCGGGAACGAGAATGATTTTTTTCAGTCCGAGCTGGGAATACGAGGAGAATTCATAAATATCTGGAACATATCGGACGACTACAACATGAACTTTCTTCCGGATTTTTGCCCGAGAGCAAGCGTGACTTTCACCCCGTTTCGTGATATGGGAAAAATCGACAAAGTGTCCTTTTCTGCGGGAACAGGTCTTTTCGTGTCGATTCCGCGTGAAACGATGCTCCTTACGAAAGATATGGGGCTTGACAACTTTAACGAGCATCCGAACAGGGCGTTGTTCGTCGTTCTTGGCTCAAGCCTTGCTTTGAGCGGCGGCTGGAATTTCAAGCTTGAAACTTACTACAAGTACTATCTTTCAAGAATTTTCGCATATTCGGAAACGGACGCAAAAAGCGACTATCAGGACGCAAAAATTTTTGCAAAGACCGACGGTCAGGGACATATTTTCGGAATCGACTCCATGATTGAAAAAAAGGCAGGCGGAATGTGGGACGGATACCTTTCCTACTCATTCACTTTCACAAAATTCAAGAATTCCGCAACGATTAATCCTGACGCTTACTCGGACTCAACGATTTTCGGAGAGCCGATTAACGAATGGTATTATCCGAACTACCATCGCTTCCACACGCTGAATCTTGTGAGCAACCTGCACTTCGGAACCGGATGGACTTTCACTGTGAAAGGAACTATCGCATCAGGAACTCCAATGAGGGACGAAGGGAGCCTTGCTTGTTACGCCGCAAAAGCAGAAGACGGAACTATAATCCAGCGTTACACAAAAAGTTATTTTTACAGCGACACGCTGAGGACAGATATTTCATGCCCAATTGACCTGAGACTTTCAAAAAAATGGAAATCGCATGGCGGCAAAGCTGAGTGGGAGTTCTACATTGCTGTTCAGGATGTGTTCGTAAACCTTTACTCACCGAAAAAATACGAATTGTTCAACAAATACACTGGCAAAAAAAGCGACATAAAGGAATCAGCTGATTCCAATATCGGTATTCCAATTCCGTCGCTTGGATTAAAAATAAAGTTCTAACGAGGAGAAACGAAAATGGAAAACGGATTCAAGCTAATCGAGTTGTTCAAGCTGGGAGGGCCTTTCATGTGGGTTCTGCTTGCTTTTTCCGTTGCAACAGTCGCAATCGTCATAGAAAGGTGCGTTTACCTTGTCTGGCATGACTGCCGTGTAGGATTTCTTTGCAAGAAGATAAAATTTTTTATTTCACAAGGAAAAAAAGAAGAAGCCGTGCATTATCTTCTGAACTGCAAAAGAAGGCAGACAGCGGCCTCAATCCTACTTGTGCTCCTACAGAACGCAAAATATGGCGAGAGCAGAATGGAGCGTGCGGCGGAGGCGGAGGCACAAGAAAGACTTCGCAGAATGGAAAGCGGCTTCAATTATCTTACGGCTCTTTCTTCACTTGCGCCGCTCACAGGTTTTCTCGGAACTGTTTCCGGAATGATAGGGGCATTCCAGTCAATCGCAGAGGCAACAGATGTGAACGCGCAGCTCGTCGCAGGCGGAATCTACGAAGCCTTGATTACGACAGTATTCGGTCTGATTATCGCAATCGTCGCTCTCGTAGCGTACAATCTTCTGATTCAGAAAATCGACACTTTTGCGGCAGAAACATCTAAGGCAATCAACGACCTTGTTCCTGTCCTCATTGAATCATAGGCGGAAAAAATGATTAAACGGTTCGTAAGGCACAAAGTTGAGGACGCAGGAAGCTCCGGGTCTTTGAACGACCTGTCCTTCCTTCTGATAATATTTTTTATCGTAATCGCAGGCTTCAATGTGAACAAGGGATTTCTTCTGAATCTTCCGTCAAAGGACAAACCCATTATCGTTCATAATGAGGATATTCTCAAATGCGCCCTACGCGCCGATGGGAGTATTCTTATGAACGGAAAAAAAATCCGGGCGGAAGATTTGTCCCGCACGATAGACGAAAAGCTAAAGAAATGGCCGAACATGACTTTTCTTCTCACGATTGACCAGGAAGTTCCGTATCAGAAAGTCGTCGATGTGATTATGACTGTGCGAAGACTGAAAGTTGAGAATTTTTCGTTCAGAATGGGTGAGGAGGCATGATAAAAATTACATCCGTGTAATTTTTATCATTGGCAGATTTTGCCGTTGGCAAAACTGCAATTTCGTGCCTCCATGCACGACCGCTAACGCGGAGGTTTTATAGGAGTGATTTATGGTGAACATGAAGAAAAAGCGCCGAAATCCGTCAATCACAACATCATCAATGTCCGACATCGGCTTTCTTCTTTTGATTTTCATTATGCTTATTTCGCTGATGAACCAGCGTTATGAAGAAAAAATCAATTATTCTGAGAGCACTGTGCTTGAAAAGACTCAGGCGAACTCGAACTTTGAGATTTGGATTCAGAAAAACGGCATTGTCTCGGCAAACGGAAAAGAGCTTGATTCTCTGGCTCTTGAAAGGGCAATTGTAAGCGCGATTTCAGAGAACCAGAATGTCCGCATTCATGTAATTGCGGACAAGGACACTCCTTACAAATATGTCAATTCCGTTGTTTCTGTCCTGCAATCTCTTCAGCACAGAGTGGTAAGTTTCGTAGTGAAGGAAAAATCATAATGAGTGAGGAAAAAATCGCAAAGTATTCGCCGTATCTCCGTCCGCTGCTCTTTGCCGCAGTTTTTCTCCTACATGTGGCGGCGATTTATCTCTTCAATTTCTCAGTGCGCAAAGACGACTTAAAGAAATCTGAGCCTGAGGAAGAAGAAGTGTTCAAGCTCGTTGACATTCAGGAATATCTTCCGCCCCCTCCCCAGCCAGAAATAAAGAAAGAGCCTGTCCCAGAGCCGCCAAAGCCACCGAAAACTCAGGAGCCGCCTCCAGTTGAAAAAGACACTCTCGTTGTTCCTGAGCAGCCGAAAGCGGCGGAAAAAATCGTGGAGACAGCCGAAAAAGTTCAGGAAGAACAAAAAGAGCAATCATCTGACGATTCGGGAGAAATTACATATCTTCCGCAACACAAGATTTCTTCTGTACCTGTTATTCCCAGCAAGGAAGTAATATCAAGAATCGTATACCCGCAAATGGCATTAAAGCAGGGAATCGAAGCTGTAGTGTACCTGGAGCTTTTCATAGACTCACGCGGCGTAATAAGAAAAATAAAAGTGCTGAAAGACCCTGGATACGGATTCGCACAGTCCGCAGTAAAAACATTTGAAGGTCTTTCGTGCATTCCTGCAAGCGCGAACGGAAAAAACTGCGCCGTCCGCTACAGGTATCCTGTGAAATTCACATTGAACTAACAAGCTCAACCATCGATTTGTTCAGGACTAATCCGCGAGTTTGTGGCCACCTTTGGCTTCGCCAAAGGTGCAACCACCAGATTTTACGGAAAAATATCACTAGCCTTACCAGCAAGTCCTATACATATTCGCTCTTAAGCTCAGAAAAAATTGCATCGCGGTCGAAACTTCCATCCGCCATGCCTTTTACTTTTTTAAGCCCCATGCAAACCGAAAGGCTTATTTCAGACAAAATCTGACTCATCTCTTCGTCCGTAAACGGACAATCATCCGTAACAATCATAGTCGCAAAGCTGGTCGAAACGAGCCACATATTTCTGAAATACTTTTTGGCAGCCGCCTCGCTCATATTGTAAATGCGCATAACAGAATCCAGAACCAGCTCCTGCATGAATTCCATGTTTTCCTGCACGCCGCCAGAAGTTCCGTTCGGTTTTGTTAAAAACAAGAGCTTATAGAGCCAGGTCTCTTCCTTTGCAAAGCAAATGTGTTGTCTTCCTGCTCCCAAAAAAGGAATAGGCTCGGAAAGACCTTTCTCCATATACTGTTTGAAAACCGTCTTTGCCGCATCATAAACAGCTAATCTGACTTGCCCCATATTGTCAAACCATGTGAAAATCGGGCGCGGCGACACTCCGAGCTTATCTCCGAGCTTACGAGCCGTAACAGCATCTATCCCCTCTTTACGGGCAAGGTCCAGTGCGGCAGCAATTATCTCTTCTTTTGAAAATTTTATCTTAGGTGCCATTTTATCATGTCTCCTGTAATCAATAGACATGTTCGGAAAACTGATGTTTCCGAACATGTCTAATATTTAAAACTAAGCCTTTGGATAGGGCTTGGCCCAATCCTGCGGCAGATTTCCTTGTGTGTTTTGGTGGGATAGCCCTTGTGCTTAGCATATCCGTACTGTGGATATAGCTTGTCCGCCTGAACCATCATCTTGTCGCGCTCAACTTTCGCTATTATACTCGCTGCCATGACGCATGGGAATTTTCCGTCGGCTTTTACCTCGCTTCTGACCGAGCAAAGTATTTTTGGAACACGATTACCGTCAGCTATAGCTTCGACAAGCTCTTTCTGCCTTTCAAAAAAATCAGAAGGAAGCGTGATTCCGTTTTTTTCCGCCCACTCAGGGAATTTTTTCATCATATCGTCATACGCAAGGCTCATAGCAAGAAGAGATGCGTTCAAAATATTTATCTCATCGATTTTTTCATGCCCGACGACTCCGAGTCCCCAGCAGGCTTTTTCAATTATGACTTTTTCAGCGGACTCACGCTTTTTCTCGGAAAGCTTTTTTGAATCGTTAAGAATCCCCACAGGAAAATCATCAGGCAGAATTACACATCCAGCAGTAACAGGCCCTGCAAGAGGACCTCGTCCAGCCTCATCAAGTCCCGCAACAAACATAAAAAACCTCCATAATCAGCCGTTACCTAAAAAGCGTTGCTCCGAAAAAAGAATCAGTTTCATTTTCGCCTGTCCATATTAGGCTACTGTTCCGCATCTTTATATCAAAATCGCACTGATAGGCATTTTCTTTCAAGACTGTCTTTGATGAAACAAGCTCCGCGATTCTGCCAAAATGAGCGATTGAGCGGCATAAAGAAGAGTCCATTGAAAAACTTCCGCCCTCCGCACTGAAACATACGGCAGTGTTACCGATTGCCGAAACGCGGGATGAAGAAATTTTGATTTCCGAGCGTTCTGACATAACAGGGCAGGAATATGATGTTCCCTGAACGGTAAGCCCAGAGTCCGAAAGCTCCAAATCAGAGTCGATTATCTGAAAAGCGACGGCATTAAAATCAAAATTTCCGACAATCTCACAGTTTTCAATGGAAAGAGAAGATTTTTCCATTACGAACATTTTTTCCGCCGCACCAGACTCCCGCTCAATCACAAAGCCGTCCAAAGCGATTTTTGCTCCGTTCATCGAAACAAAACCGTTCCCAGGAATTATGATTTTTGAATCCGTCGTTCCCGAAAAAGAACATTGGAACGGCATTGCATTTTTTCCTTCGGAAAGACGCAAAGTTCCGTCAACGAAAAAACGCGCTCCCGGAGATTTTTTTGCAGCCTCAAAAACCTGGGCAGTTTTTGTAAACGGAGAGCGTCTGCTTCCGTCACCGTCCTTCTCGCTTGATTTTTCCACGAAATAGTATGTGAACGGGTCAATAACAACATCGTGTTCTGAAATATCGCTTTTGTTTCCTGCGCTATCCATTGTGTACGCAAAAATCTTGTACCATGTGGTTTTATTTCTCACAGGAAGAAGGACGATTTTCTCATTCCAAGACACAGGCCGGAATGTCTCGCTTCCGTCAAGGAAAAAGCCAGCCGACTCATTGCCGAAAGGCGCGCCAAAAAAAGGCCCTTTTACAGAAAAAAAACGCCTGCTAGACTCTTCAGAGCTAACAACAATCTCGGCTTTTCCCCGCGCCCCCTCGCAACCAGGAGCCGGGGCAAAACCAGGCTTCTCTGGCTTTTTTCTGTCTATGCTGAACGGGATACTCGCCACTCCGAAAGGCTCATCGTCCCTGAACACCTCAAAGCAAGCTGTTCCGCAGATTTCCTCTCCGTCAAGGGCATCTATGGAAAATCCTTTGTAAAGAGTACGCCTTACGCTCTCGCCACGGATTCCTGCTGTCAGAAGCCTTATGGAAAGCTCCCCGCCTTCAGGAACATTGTCAGGCGCAAAAGTCAGAGGCTCGTTTCCGCCGTTAGTTCCGTAGACTATGACTGTGGCAGCTTTAAGCCCCTCCCCAGCCTCATATCCTGAAGTTTCCTTAAAATCAGGGTTCAGCTCAATTGAAGAGACATAAACCAAAAAACGCCAGTTATGATTTCCGTCAGAGACAGTGCAGGGAACATAGCGGGAAAGATTGTTCTCACGGCGGACACGCAAAGATTTTCCGTCCAAAACTGGCTTTGCGTCCCAGAAAGAATATTTCAGTTCCGCAGGAATATCAAGGGATTTTGCCGTGTTCACGGAAACTACGCCCCTTGACGCGGATTCGCGCACAAAATCTGAGACAGCCTTTTCAGAACCGTAGAACTCATCTACGGAATAAGATATGTCATATTCTTCTTTTTCAGAAAGACCTCCGCCAATTTTCAGAACCGTCACTTTCACAAAGACTTTACCAGCTGCATCCAAAAGAACGGGACCATCGTACACGAAGCCCGACTCAAGCGGGTCAGAGCCTGACAGTGAGTAATAACATTCCTCGCCATCCTTCAAATCAACGAAAAGACACTGCTTATTGGCCCACACACCTTCTGAGGGGGAAAGAATGCGGCTTTTATCAGACGCGAAGAGAAAAAATGAGCGCAGAAAGATGACAAGAAAAAGAAGAAACGATTTTTTCATCTCCTATTTTTTCCCGACAAATCCTATTCGCTCGAAAACAGGACGAAGTTCCGCATCATCTTTGAAATAATGTTCGCAAAGCTCTTCCTCGGAAAGCCCCACAAGCTCGTGGCTCAAAAAATGAATCCACCTGTCCTCAGAAGGAGAAGGTATGTCAATTTTTCGGCAATAATAGTCCGGAATAACTTTCAGAGGCTCTTTGTACAAGAAATTCTTGTAATCATGCACGACTACCTTTATGTCGTCCCGTGGAATTCCGTGGGACATGAGCACTTCAACAAGAAAGCGGATTGTGTTGCCGCTGTCGCAGATGTCGTCCACGAGAAGAATTTTGTCCCCAGCGCGCAAGTACTCGGGGGAATAAGTCCAGCCGTCAATGCGAATTTGACCGCACTGATTCACATCCGTGTAGGAGCGCGCCACGACTGCCGCATAAAGGACGGGCTTTTTTCCTTTCAGAACAAGCTTAAAGTACTCGCTTATCACATTCGCCATGTAAGCCCCGCCTCTAAGCGAAGAATAAATCACATCCGGAACGAATCCGTCACAAAAAATCTTGTCCGCAAGCTTTATGGCATTGTTTCTTACGGTTTCGTAATCCAAAAATTCTTTCATAAGGCACTGCCTCCTTTATACGCCGAATTTATCAGCCTGTTGATTCAATAGAGCTGTTCGGAAACTTCAGTTTTCCGAACAGCAACCTTAGAAATTCTGTAATTTTGCAAGGCTTTAGCCTGAAAAATTACGCAAGAACAGTGAGGAAACAATAGGTTTCCGAACAGGTCTAATAGAGCTGTTCGGAAACTAGTCTACTTGACAATTGTCCCGAACAAATCAAGATGATTTTTGTAAAATCTTCCGTTTGCCGCAAGGACAATTTCCGGAAAAACAAATCCGCTCACGCCGTCCAGCTCAACTGCTTTGTGCAAGTCAGGAGATTTTCTTACCGCAAGCTCCGCATATTCAATCGGGAGGATTGCATAAGAATATTTCCCTGAAACAAGCGCGGGAATCAGCTGGTCGTTTGAAAGCGAAAAATCCAGCAAATCAAAAATATTTTCCATAGCCTTGTAATAAGAGCTTATCGAAAAGTTGAAGCACAGGATTTTTTCATTTTCTTTCCTTATATCATCAAACGAAAAGCCGTTTCTGTCAAACAGAATCTTTGAATCTTTTCTTGCTACTATAAAAAAACGCTCTTTTTGGACAGGTCCGAGAGGAACGATGGCATTTTCCAAAGACTCGCGCCTAGAAAGTTTCTCAAGGCACTCGGAAGGAATGTATCCCAAATCAATGTCTCCGGACAAAAGTCTGGAAAAAATCTCCTCGGCAGAGTCAAACCGCATGAAATCCATGTTTTCGCTCTGATTGATTCCGAACGGCTCGAAAAAAGCGTAATTTCCGATATTTATAACCTCATCGCTACCAAAATCAATAGTTCCGCCGTCAGAAACCTCCTCTTCCTTTTCCTTTTTGCAAGAAGATAATAAAAAAAGAAAGAGAACGAAAATCAAAAAAGGAATAAAAAAAGACGCATTTTTTTTTCTCATATGCTATGCAAATTCCTTCACAATTTCTCTTACAGCGGCCAAAAGCTCATTCATGCCCTGCTCGCTCGTTGAAAATCCGAAGCTGAAGCGAACAGCCGAATCCTGAATCTCTGGGGAAGCTCCCATCGCCCTGAGAACAGGTCTGGACTGTTTTTTTGCAGAACACGCGCTTCCCGTTGAGATGCAAAATCCTTTCGCGTCAAGCGCGCGAACCATGACCTGCCCAGGAATTCCCAAAAAAGCCGCCTGAACGACCCACGGAGAGAATTTTTCCTGCGCATCTGGCGACAAGTCGGCTCTAATTGGTGGAACAAGACGGCAGTTTTTTATTTCGGAGAGTGATTTTATGAAATTGCCCGTCCAATTTTTCTGCAAAAGGAAACGCTCGTTTTCTTCCATAAATACATATTTTTCCATGCACTTGGAAAGAGCCACCGCCCCGAAAAGATTCTCAGTTCCGCTCCGTATGCCCTGCTCCTGACCGCCTCCGACAAGGAACGGTCTGAACCGCGCTGGCTCTCTGAGATACAAAAGACCTGTTCCGCGCGGCCCTGATATTTTGTGCGCGCTGAATGCCGCGCCGTCAATTTCTGCCCCAAGAAAATCAAGCGGAATTTTTCCAGCCGCCTGAACACAGTCAACATGAAAAAACGGCTTTCGCTTTCCTGCGCAAGAAGACGAAATAAACTGCGCTATTTTTCTCACAGGCTGTATGCACCCGGTCTCGTTGTTCACTGCCATAACGGCAACAAAAACAGTGTCGGGAGTAATTTTCTCAGAAATTGCGGAGGGAGCGACGAATCCGTTTTTGTCAGGATTGACGCAGACAATTTCAAAGCCGCTTTTTTCCAACATTTCGCACTGATTTTTTACGGCAGGATGCTCAATGCCCGACATGATTATGCGCCCGCCGCGTCTTTCCGCCGCAAGCACGGAAAGGAGCGGAATTGCATCGCTTTCGGTTCCGCCAGAAGTAAAAAAAACACTTTCGCTTTTTACGCCAAGAACTGAGGCGCACTTTTTCCTAGCATCTTCAAGAACTTTCCTTGCAGCCGTTCCAGCCTTGTGCGTGGAAGACGGATTTGCAAAATTCTTCACAGAGACTTTCAGAGCCTCTTTTAGTATATCCTCATCCTGGGGGCTTGTAGCCGCCCAGTCAAAATAATGGCCGTAATTCATTATGATTTGAATCATAGCCTAAAACCACGAAAAATTCCACAGCGCAAGGCGACTAGTCATTTACGAAACAGCTCTAATATTTTCCGCCAAAACCGAAAGAATCTCATCTTCGCTTTTGAACACACCTTCGCCGCACTCATGGGGCGAAGTTACTGCAAGAACCCTCATGCCGCATTTTCTGGCTGCGGTAATTTTCTCATAAAAGCCGCCGTTTTTTCCGGATATTTTCGTCACGAGAATTTCAGCTTTGCACTCACGGAACATAGCCTCGTTCAATGCGGCGGAGAAAGGTCCCTGCATTGCGATTATGTTTTTTTTCAAAAAACCACATTCTTCGCATTTTTTTATAGACTCCAAAATCGGAAGAACACGGACAAAAACCCTTCTTTTGTAATCTTTCAGGCGGGTGAACGGCAAAAGCTCCTTGCTTCCGGTAGACAAAAACACAGAAGGAAGGCTCTTATCCGCTCGGAAAAGTTTTTCGTCCTCCGCGCGGATAAAATCAGCTATTTTTTCGATTGAATCAAATTTTTCTATGCGAAAATCTAAATCATTGAAACAGGAATTAAAATCAGAAGAAAGAGGAAAGTCAGAAATGTTCCGCAAGAGTCTGAAACACAGCTTACCAGCCGCATCGCACGCAATCTTTATGTTTTTTGTCACTTCAACCGCATACGGGTGGGTTGCGTCAACAACCGCATCAAAACCGCACACAAGATTTTTCATCGAATGCGCGTCAAGCCTTCCCTGAATGACGCTCAAAGCCCCGCCTACGGAAAGAGAAGAGCCAGCGCGAAAAGAAAAATCCTCCGCAATAAGCTCCTTTCCGTACTCGGTCGCAACGCTCGCCGTAACATCAAAACCAAGCCCGCACGCTTTATGGCAAAAAGAACGAGCCTCGCTCGTCCCCGCAAAAACAAGGATTTTCATTCAGATTCAGACAATAGTTCCGCTTTTCATTGCATGAGGTCCCGCTTCCTTGACCTTGTTGCCTTCATCAAGAAGAACTACATTCGGAAGCCAGGAAGACGCGTCTTTCTCGTCAATCCAGGTGAATGTAACGATTATAACCTTGTCGCCTTTCTGAGCCATTCTGGCAGCCGCTCCGTTCAGGCAAATCTCGCCTTTTTTTCCTGGAATTATATAAGTCGAGAATCTTGCCCCGTTGTTGATATTGTAGATGTCAACTTTCTCATAGCTGTGCATTCCGGCTTTCTCAATAAGCTCCGTGTCGATGGAGATTGACCCCTCGTAATTCAGGTTTGCATCAGTTACCGTTGCCCTGTGCAATTTTGATTTCAAAACTTCAATATTCATATCCTTATCCTCAAAAAAGCCGCCCGCACGGATGCGGGCATCATGCCAACGAGATTTCTGCGTGATGCGGAGAAATCGGTAGTTTCGTGCGTCAGAGACCGCACGAAACTACCTGTTCATTTCGAGTGCCTTTCGCACACCTTGCAGCACAAGCTCCGGCACTATCTCATCGAAAAGACCGCATCCGTCGAAAGTGCGCGCGAATCCGCCCGTTCCTACGACAAAAGGCCGCTCGTTTCCGAAAATCTGCTTTCCGTACTGAAAACAGAATTCCTTTATTGCGCCAACATTTCCCCAATAGATTCCAGACTGAATTGCCTCAATCGTGCTTTGTCCGCAAATACGCTCAGGCTTTACGATTTCAACGGTGGGGAGTTTTGCCGTGCCGCTGGCAAGAGCCTGAACGGAGATTTTTAGCCCCGCAAGAATCGCGCCGCCAAGATATTCTTTGCTTTTCGTCACAACATCAACAGTCGTGGCAGTTCCCATGTCAATAACAATAAGATTCTGGTTAGGATGACGGTTCACAGCCCCGATTGCAGCCGCAATTCTGTCCGCTCCGATTTCCTTAGGATTCGCGTACCTGATTTTCAGCCCCGTCTTTATTCCGGATTGTATGAAAAGAGGCTCAATTCCAAAATACTTGAGCAACGCGCTCGAAAGCGAATAGTTTATTGGCGGAACGACAGAGCAGCAGCATATATCATTGATTTTTCTCCAGTCAATGCCGTTCTCGCGCAAAACCGACCTGAAAAAAACCCCGATTTCGTCCGAAGTGGAATTCTTGTTCGTCGTCTGCCTGAACTGCAGAACAAGTCTCTCCCCGTCGAATACGCCGCCTGCCATCGTGGAGTTTCCCACATCCAAAGTCAGAATCATACAGAAACGCTCACATTGTCAATAAGACGAACCCCCTCAAGGAACGCAGCCGCATAAAGCCGCCCGTCTTTCTCCGTAACATAGTCCACGGTAAATCCAGCCTCGGAAAGGAGTTTCTCCTTTTCCCCGATTGTATTCTTCATAGAAAGAATCTCGTGCAGCTTAGGAGCGGTCTTTAGCCCCTGCTCAGAAAGTTTTCTGTTTCTGCTTGAGATTGCAAGCCCGTTTTCCTCGCGCACAATCGGGCACGGAATAATGTTCACATCAAGGAAGAACGCTCTGACCATGCCTTTCAGAAGCGTAAGCTGCTGGAAATCCTTCTCCCCGAAATATGCGTTCTGAGGGCGGATTATGTTGAAAAGCTTCATCACCACGGTAAGAACGCCGTCAAAGTGCCCCGGACGCTTTGCACCACAAAGCTCCTTTGAAAAATCAGTCTCAATGACCTTGTACTTGTAGTTGTCAGGGTACATCACATCATATGTCGGAGCAAAAAGGTAGTCGATTCCGGCTCCTTCCAAAAGTTTTACATCATCGTCAAAATTAGCAGGATATGTCTCCAAATCTTTTTTGTCGTTGAACTGTGTGGGATTAAGGTACACGCTCGCAACGGCAATATCGTTCTCAGCGCGGCACTTTTTCATAAGAGACAGATGCCCTGCATGAAGCCCGCCCATAGTCGGCACGAACCCGACTTTCTTTCCAGAAATATTACCTGCCTCGTTTTTCCATTCCTCAACTGATTTTATTATTTTCATATCTATCTCCAAAATTTTTCCTAAATATTCCTAACAGCTCTATTGATTACGACAACGGAAAAGCCCCGCTCGCAACTTCACCCGCATACGAATTAAGCGCATCAGAAATAAGCGACATTCCGTCCAAATACTGCTTCATGAATTTTGGCTTGAAGCCGCTCATTCCCAGCATATCCTGAAGGACAAGAACTTGCCCGTCACAGTCCTTTCCTGCACCAATCCCGATTGTGGCTACTGAAAGCGACTGGGTTATTTTCCAAGCAAGCTCATGCGGAATGCACTCCAGCAAAACAGAAAAACATCCGATTTTTTCGGCTATCTTAGCTTCCTCGATGATTTTCTCAGCCGCCTCCTCGGTTTTTCCTTGCATTTTGTGTCCGCCGAACGCCTGATAGAACTGCGGAGTCAGCCCAAGATGGGCCATTACCGGGATTCCTGACATGACAAGATGCGAAAGAACATCCTCCTGCCCGAACACGCCCTCGATTTTTACTGCATTCGCCCCTGCCTGAAGAAGCCGCCCCGCGCAGTCGGCAGCAGTCGCAATTCCCTTGCGCGTAGACAAGAACGGCATATCGGCAAGAATGAACTTGTCCGTCCCGTTGCGCACGGAGCGCGTATGTTCTTCCATCCACTCTATTTTTGCAGGAATCGTAGTTTTTTCGCCGTGCATGACCATAGCGCACGAATCGCCGATAAGAATCGTATCGATGTTAGTTTTGTCAATGATTTTTGCGAATGTTGAATCATAGCAAGTAATCATCGAGATTTTTCGTCCTTCTTTCTTGAAGGCTGAGAAGTCGAGTGTCGTCATAGTACCTGTCCTTTTGCGGAAAAATATTTCCCGCAGATCAAGTCTTTGAAAATAAAGTTGCAGTTCAAAAACGGATAAAAGCTTCCGACGGAAGTCTCTTTCCAGAACATCATTATTACAACATTTAAGGCGACTTTTTGCAACAAATTTTTTTGAGATAACAAAACTGAAATTCAAATCATTCCAAATTTATTTCAGAATCTATCGTTGCGACCAATTACGCAGGGGAATTAATACCCACCATCTCTTACAGTTACAACTTTGAAATCAAAAATATCTTCTACTTTTTCTAAAATGAAATCCCTAATCGCTGGAGTAGCACCAGTATCACAACCAATCCCCTTTTCAATAGATTCATCTACAACATCTTTCTTGATAAAAACTTTTGCCATTTTTGATAATGCTTCCTCTGCAATTTCCCAAATCAAATCTTCAAAAGGAGAACCAGAACCACAAAGAACTATCTTTTTTCCATTACACATTACTGTTTCAATATCGTGCTTTGAAAAATTTTCACCATATTTGAGCATTTCAGATTCTGTTTCAAAAAACTGCATATTATCTAAACCTCACTTGGAAATTTAAATTGATACAGTAACAATTATACTCATCACTAAAATATATCTTCCCATAATCATATTTATCTTTGGAAGGACCATCCATCCTTGTGGTTTCAATTAAATAATCTGTAAATTTTTCATCTGAAATAGCTTTTTGATACAAAACACCACCGTCTTTTTGAACTTCAATATAGCCACCATTAACTTTTTGTTTCCCTGTCCATTTTTCTGATGCAGTTAATCCACAAAAAGAGGCAAATAGAAATTGTCGAATTTTCATTTCATAGAAAGTGTCTGGAAATTTAACTCCAAGTGGATTGTTCCGCTGAAGAATATTAAGCATATCTAAAAGTTTTGAATTTCCTGTTGTTCCGTAAAAAATTTTTACCATTTCGGAAAAGACATCTAAGATTCTTATATCCAATAAATCAACATTCCAAGCAAAATAATATCCTGGAATTTTTAAATCACCATATTTCGAATTTTTTGAATCCATAAATTTGCTATTTAAAAAATTCAATCTATTATCACAAATAAATTTTATAATAGCTGGTTTAAAATCAGTTTTTGCTTTTTCATTAAAATCATTCATTTCTTGTTCTGTACAATCTTTAATTCTATATACAAGATTAGATGCATTACTACAATTAAACAGAGATGGAGATTTTCCTATAAGGGATTTCACAGAAAAGCCATCAATATAAACAGAGCCATCCTTTGGATTTTCAATTTTAAGATAAATATCGTTTTTATCATTAGAATCAGATTTAAAATTAACTAATTCCAATTTATTAATAAAGAACTCCTCGGTCTTTGGAGCTGAAAAACTCCTACCTTTGCCATTTTTTATTTCATCATATGTATTTTGTACTGCAGTTAAAAATTCTTCATAGAAAATCGTTTTATATTTTTTTCCATTTAAAATACATTCTACAAAATCCTTTTCTCTCTTAAATTCAAAGCAATTTCCACTTTTCATTATTTTTATCACGGACAAAACTTTCATATATGATGTTGACTTTGTTCCATCTTGATTCTGTTCAAAAATTTGCCCATCCAACAAAAGCTTTAAGAGAACATAAGCTTCCGACCATTCCCCCTTGTTTTTTGTAATTTGTTCATTACAAATAGTATTCATAATTATAGGCACTCCTTTATTTTTTTTGCGATTTCTTCAATTACATTCACTGTTACCGAATTGCCAAACTGCTTGTAGGTATGTGTATCGGCAAGCACAAGTTTGTATTCCTCGGGAAACCCTTGCAATCTCGCCCATTCTCTCGGAGTCATTTTGCGAATATCTTCTTTGTTTATTTCACCTTTTATGTGGGTCATAGGAATCATTGAATGTTCTCGGTGATCAACAATCAAGTTTGCTTCTTTTCCCATTCCACCGCATACAATAGTTCCCGCAATTCCATTTATGTCTCGAATCACATAGCCGAAACCATGTCCTGCAGCCTCATGTCTTTCTTTATGACGACGCAAACAATCAACATAAGTATCACTCAAATAATATTTTGACGGAATTGGTGAAGAATCCATAATGTCTTTAATAGAAACTGCTTTTTTTGTGCCTTTTGGAAATTCAAAAGTTTCTGGCGCAATGTCATTTCGGAAACATACGATATAAATTCGTTCCCGATTCTGCGGAACTCCAAAATCTTTGCTATTCAGAACATGATAGAAAACTTTATAACCAAGAGATTCAAAAGTCGATTTTATGATTTTAAAAGTTCGCCCCTTATCATGAATAACGAGACCTTTTACATTCTCACAAAAAATAACTTTTGGCTTGTGATACTCGCAGATTCTTGCGACATCCATAAAAAGCGTTCCACGGCATATTCCTTTATAATTGTCGTTGAATCCCTGATGCTTTCCAGCCATTGAAAAAGCTTGACATGGAAATCCAGCAAGACAAATATCAAACGAAGGAATGTCTTTTTCATTTATCTTTGTGATGTCACCAGCGATTTCAAAATCATCGTTGAAATTTGCCTTGTAAGTCCGCTGTGCGAATTTATCCCATTCAGAAACAAAAACAGTTTTAGACTTTTCTCCGAATGCTCTTTCAAATCCAAGTCGAATTCCCCCGATTCCTGCAAAAAGGTCAATGAAAGTGAATTTATCGTCTTTGTTCGTAAATGGAATTTGTATTTCCGAATTAAAATCCTGCTTTTTAGGAATATCAGAAATATTTATATTTCGTTCACGAATAACTTCCGCATACAGATTTTCTTTGTCAGTTCCCTGAAGCTGAATATAATGACTTAGAAGGGCATAATTCTCTTCAAAATTTTCAGCAGGAAGATATTTTTTCAAAACAGTGTAATTCGCAGTTCTTGGCATTATTTTTCCATCCTAAAATTTGACAAATCAATCAGCATCTGTTATATTCTAATCGTGCTGGGCAACGCTTAGTCGGTTCCAGTAGTATGGCCACCACCTTCTGCCTTATAGTAGAAGCTGCTGGCCGATTTTATTTTAGCAACAATTTGCTTTTCCTTTCGCAATCCGCTTGAAACCACAACCTCTATTCCGTCAATCGTTGGAACAACAGAAACCATTAATCTTTTTTTGGAATCTTTATCCTCTAACAATTTTATGAATAATTTTGAATCACGACCTTTTGCATCTGTATCTTTTATTATAACCAGCGGCTCTTTTAAAGTCTGATACAACGCCCCTAAAAGCCATGTTCTTTTTCCATCATCTTTATCTCCCAATCTTTCAAATTGATGAGGACTAAGTTTTACCACTCCTATAGGAGTTCGAATATAACCACGAGGAAATAATTTGTTGTATTCATCGCGATTATATTCAACTTCCAGCATTTTTTCAGCCGCTCCACGCAGAGATTCTAAAATTTGATTTCGGATATCATCCGTTATAACTTTCTCCAAATTTTACGTCCTCTAAAATTCGTCCTCAATAAATTTTCCATCCTTTACACTTTGAACTGGTCAATCTGCGAGCTGATTTCTGTGATTGAATCGTTCATCTGCGAAGAAATGCCTTTCAGGGCAACTCCAGTTTCGTTGATTTTCCTAGCTCCAACAGACATTTCATCCATGCCCTGAGTCATAGTCATCGTAGCGTTCTGGAGCATCTGGACTTCGCTCAGAATCATTTTATTTCCCTCTTCCATTTCCGATGACGCATTCTTGACTTCTATCGTACTGTCATTCATGCTGTGGAGAGTATCAGTAATCTGCTTGCTTCCCTCATTCTGCTCTTCCATCGCGGCTTTAATCTGCATGACAAGAGCATCAGTCTCTTCAAGTTTTTGCGAAACTGACTCAAAAGCAACAGTTGCCTCGCGGGAAGCCGAAACTACCTCGCCGATTGAGTCCTTTATGTTCGTAAGCTGATCGCCTATTGTCTTTGACTGAGCCGTTGAAGTTTCGGAAAGTTTACGGATTTCATCAGCTACGACAGCGAATCCTTTTCCTGCCTCCCCTGCATGTGCCGCCTCAATAGCCGCATTCATAGCAAGAAGGTTCGTCTGCTCCGCAATCGCAGAAATCGCAAGGTTCGCCTCCTGGAGCATCTGTGACTGGCTCTCAATTTCATTAATCCTGTCGTTTACAGCATTCTGCTTGTTTATACCAGTCTGGGAGTTCGCGCGGAGGTCATTGAAAGAACTTGACATTTTATCCACAGACATATTGACCGAAGAAATGTTTCCAATCATCTGCTCGACAGCCGCGCTTGCCTCGCTTACCCCGCTCGACTGGCTTTCAATCATGCGCTCAAGGGACTCGATATTCGACGCGATTTCATTGACCGCACCGGCAGTCTGGCTGACGGACTGGCTCTGGTTGTCAATCTGGCGGCGCATTGAATCAATATTGGCGATTATTTCAGTTATTGAGCTTGCCGTATCATCGACGCTGGCATTCATATCATCTCCTACCATGCCGAGCTTTTCATTCGATTTTTTGACATTTGAGATTATGCTCTGCAATTTTTCCGCAAAAAGATTGAAGCCCCGCACCACATTTCCGATTTCATCATTTGAAGTTACTTTTATCCGCCTTGTCAAATCTGCGTTTCCGCTTGCAATATCAGTAATTGACTTTTCGACTTCCTTAAGCGGCTTCATGCTCAGAGAGATAAAAAACATACTAATAATAGAAGCCAAAATAAGAATCACCACTATAACGCAAATCATCGTGACGGACATTTTTTTGATAGAACCAAAGAAGTCACTGTACGGAGCCATACAGAACACAGACCATGTACAGTTGTCACCAACAGGGCGGAACGAAGCAACCATAATTTTCTTGCGCCACGGCTCAAAGAAAGTCCGGTAACTAGTTTCTCCGCTCATTGCGGCAATAATAGCCTCTTTCATCGCACCTGAGGTAGTTTCCTTTAGAACCTGACCTTTTTCCACATACTTAACATCCGAGTCGCCTACGGTTTTTCCGCTCTCCATATTGATAATGAACGGATGACTGTCTTTTCCGATAGTAATGGACGCGCACAATTCAGAAAGCGTGTCTCCGTAGAAAACAGACACCAATGCGCCCGAGATTGCGTTAGTATACAAATCCCTTACTGGAACGGCATAGAAAATCAGAAGTTTTCCGTTAATAGGGCTTATGTTCGGGTCTGAAACATAATGCTCTCCAGCCATTGCCCGAATGAAATATTCCCTCTGCGAGCAGTCCGCCACCTCCCCGTCACCGGTAATGGACATTCCGTTTTTGTCGTAATATGCGACATTTTCATACCTAGAATCTATCTTTTTTACACCTTCCAGCATACTGAATTTCTCCCTCAGAGAAATTTCGGGGTTGCGGATTGTGTCCATGTTCGCAATTGCATCAAGCAGATGAAATTCGCGCTCGTTTGCCTGATAGACCTGCTTTACGACTTTCTCCGAAATAGTTGACAAAGTTTCCTCAACGGATGCTTCAAGAGCAGGTTTTGATATTGAATATGCGATTGTACCAAGAATCAAGTTAGAAACAATAACGATTCCCAAAAGAAGAATCATAAGTTTTGCTTTCAGGCTTTTGATAATCATTTTAAATTCTCCCTAAAAAAAATCCGCGTTATCTGTCGTGCAGAAAGCACGAAATTCTTAAAGTAACATGATAAACTAAGTACCGACTTTTTCCAAGTTTTTTTTATTTTAAAACAAGTATTGACATTTTTTCTTCAAAAGAATAAGATTATTTCTATCAGTTGCGGGGATGGTGGAATTGGTAGACACGCTAGCTTGAGGTGCTAGTGGCGCAAGCTGTGCCTGTTCAAGTCAGGTTCTCCGCATTGTAAAGAGCTTCCAGAAAAAAATGGAAGCTCTTTTTTTTGCCCAGAATGATTTTCACAAACTCGGCCACATTTGAGCAAAGCTCAAATGTGCATGTTCTGCACGACCTGCTCCTGCCACTCACCCCCAACAAGAAGCTCGTGCGGAAGAAAACGCCCCTTGTAGCTCATAGCCTTGCATTTTGAAATATAGTAGCCGAGATAATAGAACTTATATCCGTTCAGCGCGCAGTATTCTATCTCTTTCAGGATTGAGAATGTGCCGAGCGAACGCTTCATCACCTCATGCGAAGTATCATAGTAGAAATAACATGACGACACGGAAACAGCCCCAAAATCAATCACACCTACGCCGACCAGTTTTCCGCCCGCGCGGTAGTCAAAGTTAACCGTTCCCTTGTACATAACCTCACCATCGCAGATTCCGTTTATGTTCTCAAGGATTTCAATAACTCCCCTGCGGTCAAGATTATCAGACGGATTATGCCTCAGGTTGTATCTTGCCATCATGTTCGCTTTTCTCGCTCATCCTAATTCCAAAGCCTTACGCTCAAAGCGTCACTTTCTCGCTTGAATCTGAAATCCTTACGCTCTGCTTTTTGTCTTTCGTTTCGTTGTAAAAATCATCAAGCGTCTTTACGGCTGCCCGCAGGACAGAAAGAAGAAGCGTCTTGTTCCTGAATTTATCCTTGGCCCCTGTAAAATGACAGATTGGCTCAAGCTCGCTGAGCAGGGAAGAAAGTTTTTCTCCGTCCATCTCAAGGTTTTTGAGGACTAGAAGCTTCTCAAAATCAGTCTTTTGCGGATTCTCCTCCGGAAGCCAGAGCGGTTCGTAGTTACGCTCCCCCTCCCTTGCCCCGATGATTTTTATGTCAATATCCTTGTAAGGCTCAAAGCCCGAGAATTTTATGATTTGCTCCGCAAGGTCAAGGATTTTTATTGGCTCGCCCATGTCAAGAAGATAAGAGCGTCCGTTTGAGCCGACCCCGCCAGTCTGGAGCACAAGGGAGCACGCCTCAGGAATCGTCATAAAAAACCTCTCCATTTCTTTGTCGGTAACGGTAAGAGGCCCGCCCGTCTGAATCTGCTTCATAAAAAGCGGAAGGATTGAGCCTCGGGAGCCGAGCACATTGCCGAACCGCACGAACATAAAGCTTTGCCCGGGCTTTGCTTTTTTGGCGGAATCCAAAACGAGCTTTTCAGAAAGCATTTTGCTCACTCCGTAGACGCTCACCGGGGACACGGCCTTGTCCGTGGAGATTAGCACGAAACGCCCCACACCAGCTTCCAAAGCCGCGTCAAGAATATTCTTTGTGCCGAACACATTGTTCTCAATCACCGCCACAGGATTTTCCTCCATCATCGGAACATGCTTGTACGCGGCGCAATGGAAAATAACATCGGTACGGGTTTTTTCGATTATGTACCTCATGTACTCGCGGTCCTTAAGGTCGCCTATAATCGGAACTACAGTCGCCTTCTCGCCCACGCCCTCGTTCTGGAGAATTATAAGCTCACGATAAATCTGGACGATTGAATTTTCTCCGTGACCGAAGAGATAAAGCCGTTCCGCGCCGCCAGAAAGAAGCTGGCGCGCAAGCTCGCTTCCGATTGAGCCGCCCGCCCCCGTTATGAGGACTCGTTTTCCGCGCAAGTACGCAAGGCTTTCGTGCAGCGGGATTATGACAGGGGTGCGCCCCAGAATGTCTAAGGGGTCAATCTCGCGGGTCTGAACAAGATGCGCCTTTCCGTCAATAATCTGACTCACGCTCGGAAGTATTCGTATATGGCTGAACCCGGATGATTTGAGGCATTCGTATATCTCCTTGATTTTCTCGGAAGGCGCGCTAGGGATTGCGATTATAGCCTCGTCCAAAGGACCTGAGCGCAGGATTTTCGCAGTAGAGAAAATTGGTCCCAGGACGGGAATTCCGTCAATCTGCGACCCGATTATGGATGAATCGTCATCAAGGAACGCCGCAACGCGCCCGAAAACTTTCTTCCGTTTTATGTCCTCGGCAATCATCTGGCCTGCGAAACCGGCCCCTACTATGTAAATGTTTGAGTCACTTTTCTGAAGCATTTTTCCATTCTAGCACTTTTCTTTCCGATTGAGAACGGACTGGCGTTCCTGTCCTTTTAGAAAAATTTTACTTTTTTTGATTTTTGTTCAATAATAGAGTTATGCGTATTATCGAAACGATAAAAAATTTTCTCGGGCTTAAAAAAAATTCCGAGTATGTTGAACTGTATTTTTCAAACTCAAACGTTCACTCAAGCCTTTGGGTGTCGTCCACAATAATCGTACTAGAACTTTTTATGATTCTGAGCGTAGTCCTGAACCAGATTTTCGGGGAGCACAAACGCTCTTCGTCATGGCTTACAGCACATCTGTCGGCATACACAATACTTCTTCTGGCAACGGCTGTCCTGTTCGCGTTCTCTGTCATTTACCTGAAAGAAAAACTCCGCTCGCGCATTCCGGGAAAAATCGTGAAGTACATATTCACTTTCATCGCAATAGCGTTCGGGATTTTTATCTCAGTGCTTGACTACAAAAAAGGAGAGCAGTTCATCACATTCGTGACGATGACGATTTTCGCCTACACTTTCATCGTGTTCAGACCGATTTTCTCACTCGCGCTCTTGTCAATATCGTACATAATTTTCTTCACAACCTGCGACTCGCTGATTGAAGCCACATACGCCACAAAAGTAAACCTTACGATAGCCTTCATCGCCATACTCGTCTCCGCCATACACTCGTACCACCAGAAAATCCGTGAGGCGTACAAGGACGAGCAGCTAAGACACGCAAACGACATTCTGACAAAGCTCTCAATAAGCGACGAAACCACAGGACTTGCCAACATGAATTATTTCAGAAGCCAGACCCTTGCGATTCTTGCAGATAAGACAATTGATGTGACAAAATACATTTTTCTCTTCCTCGACGTGGAGAATTTCAAGAGCTTCAACGAAAAGTACGGTTTCTGGGAAGGAAACAGGTTTCTCAAAGATTTTGCGACTCTTATCGAAACCACATTTGAAGATGCCCTCACGGCTTATTTCTCAAATGACAACTTCGTTATTTTCACGGAGGACATTGACATTCAGAAAAAGCTGAAAGTGCTGCATGATTTTGTGCAGAAAAGCGAGTATGAGATAAAAATGGGGCTTAAGACAGGCGCATTCCGCCCGACGGACCGAAACACCCCTCCGATTATCGCCTGCGACCACGCGCGGTACGCATGCTACAGCATCAAGAAGATGTTCAGCAAAGATTACTGTGAGTACGATCAGTCAATGGAAACAGATTTCTACAGGAAGCAGTACATAATCAATAATCTTGACGATGCTATACAAGGTGAAAGAATCAAAGTGTACTACCAGCCCCTGATTGACTCGAACAACGGGCATCTATGCGGACTTGAGGCCCTTGCCCGCTGGGACTCGCCCGAGTACGGATTTCTTTCACCCGGGGCTTTTATCCAGACGCTTGAAGAATACCACCAGATTCACAAGCTTGACATGGCTATCGTGGACAGGGTGTGCAGGGACATAAAGGAAATGAAGGAGGATGGGCGCAAAATAATCCCTGTTTCGCTTAATTTCTCACGCCTTGACTTCGACATGATTGACCTTGCTTCGGAAGTGGAGAAGACGCTCGCAAAGTACGGAATCGAAAAAAAGCATATCCATGTTGAAATTACGGAAAGCGCGCTCGTCGAAAACGACCACCGTCTGAAAGAAGCAATAAAGAAATTCCGCCTGTCCGGGTACGCTATTTGGCTCGATGATTTCGGCGCGGGCTACTCAGGGCTCAATGTCCTCAAAGAGTACGATTTTGACATGATGAAAATTGACATGAAGTTCCTTACGAACTTTGCAGGAAACCAGAAGGCAAGGTCAATTCTGAAAAGCATCGTGTCGCTCGCAAATGACTTGGGAATGAGCACTCTCACGGAAGGCGTTGAGACGGACGAAGCGCGCAGCTTCCTAAGGTCAATCGGCTGCCAGAACTTTCAAGGCTACTTGTTCGGAAAGCCAATGCCAAAGTCGGAGCTTCTGGCAAAAATCGACGACAGAACATATATTCTTTCAAGTAAGATTAAATAGCCGCAAAGCCCGCACCACATCTTTACTGAAAATGCGTTGCTAAAATCGCGGCTCTGTTATCGGCTGTACTCACATTAAAAGAGCATCTACTCCTTACGACTACGCATCTGTGCTGGATAAAAACAGACACAATCATCGACCCGGCCATGAGAACTGCGGGCTTCCCCAGCGAAAGCGCAAAATACATTCAGGAACACTACGCAAAGGAACTCACTAACAAAACAAACAATCAGCACTTCCACAATAAGATGTTCACGGGCTTTGACACCGACACAGACATGCTCCGAATAGGCTGCATGAACATGACCTTGCACAAAGCAATTGCGGCGTAAAATAATAGAGCTGTTCGGAAAAATGAAGTTTCCGAACAGCTCTATTATAGTTTTGTCAATTTCTGAATATCGCAGTCCTGCCCGCACAGGCTCAGACACCGTATCCGCGCGGCTGGACGAGCCATTTTCGCCCGCCCCCCTCGACTATGCGCATCGATGAGTTTCCGATGAAAACGGTGCAGAACATATCAAGATTCTCGCCTCCAAGTTCGCCGAGAGTGCATATGCGGCATTCTTCACCCTCGCGCGCAATGTTTCTTACCCAGCCGCAAGGAGTTTGCGGCGGAAGAATCTCAAGCAGGATGTCGCAGGCTTTTTTGAGCGTATCAGGGCGGCTTTTACTCATAGGGTTGTAAAGAACAATCGTAAAATCAGCGGAAGCTGCGGAACGGAGTTTTTTTTCGATTTTTTCCTGACTCATAAGAATATTGCTCAGCGAGATTACGCAAAAATCAACAGTAAGCGGAGAGCCGAGTAAAGCAGAGCCGCCCAAGGCAGCCGTAACGCCTGTGACAATTTCTATCTCCACGGACGGAAACTGCACAGAAAGCTCCAGAACAAGAGCCGCCATTCCGTACACGCCAGAATCGCCCGAGCATACGACGGCCACCGTTCGACCTGAGCTGGCAAGCTCCAGCGCATGGCGGCAACGGGAAACCTCGCCCGTCATGCCGTTCTGGAAAAATTCTGCGGATGGAAAATAAGAGCGCACAAGCTCCACATATTTTGAGTACCCGACTATTACCTCTGACTTTTCAAGGGCGGCGGCCGCCTCAAATGTCATGCAGTCTTTTTTTCCTGGACCTATTCCTACGACAAAAATCTTTTTCATGCCCGAATTATATCATAAAAATCAATAGAGCTGTTCAGAAAACCGAACTTTCCGAGCAGCTCTAATCCATACTGTTAGTTCAAATTTACAAATGTTATCAAATTCTAAATCGTTTCAAAAAGAGAAAAATTTTCTTGTTTTTTCGGTTAAAGATGATAAACTAACAAAAGGAAATTTCTGAAAGATTCTGTTTTTAGAAATTATCACCAATAAAAGAGTTGCTGCATATTTTGTAGCAATCAGGCGGCATCAAGAACATGGGTTTAAGAGCCGCCAAGAAACAATTCAGAGAGGTATTAAAGATGGCATACAAAATTGATGCTGGAACTTGTGTAAACTGCGGAACTTGCGAGCCTGACTGCCCGGTTGGAGCAATCGCCGAGAATGGCGGACACCGCGAGATTGACGCTTCAAAATGCTTGAGCTGCGGAACTTGCGCTTCTGTTTGCCCGGCTTCTGCAATTTCTGAGGCTTAATTTTGGCACAAGCCTAAGCTGCTTGAAACAGTCTTGGCAGGTCGCATTTGTGAGCAATCGCTTCAAATTCGGCCTGTTTTTTTTTGCTTTTTTCTGTCCGATGATGTAAACTTTTTGAATGATAAAAAAAATCATTCTTGGATATAAAAATCTTTTCCTAACAGCTTCAAAGCTCCTTCTGCTCCTTTTTCTGTGCGCCGGAGCGGGAGCGCTCGTTGTTTTCCCTTTGTGGAAATTCGCCACTTCATCGCCACGCGCATACACCTTGTTCATCCTTGTCGTTGCGGCTGGTGTTGTTCTTGCTCTTATCGCAAGGTCAATAAAAAAATCAGGCGTAAAATCATTCGCAAAGTCCCTTTTGAAATTTTTGATAGTGGCTGGCGGAATTTCGCTTTGCGCCGCCCTTGTATTCGCAGGAAAACGCTTTTTTGCGTTACCAGTTCTTATTGCGATGATTTTTCTCTACGGGCTTGTCGCATTCAAAAAATAAGGTTTTGTCTATGAAAAAAAAATTAAGTTTATCGATTTTTATTCTCTCAGTAATTATGTTAGCATCCGTAAGCTCCGCTGAGATACAAAAGTTCAGTTCATCGGATTTTACGGAAATTCCGAATTTACTTCATGCCAAGATTTTACGAAAGATGAGCGATGAGGAAAAATCAAATGCAAAAGCTCAGAACGAGCTTCTCGAAAAATTCGACTTGGAAATGGAAACTGCGTCCAGGGCAACTTTCCGCGGAGAAAAGCCTAAGCACAAATTTTATACATACACGGTAAAAAAAGATGACCTTAAAGGAGGAAAAGGATTTCCGCAAATTGCCTCTCACCTGAACCAGAAACATTCCACCGTCGCAACTCTGAACTGTCTCGAAAACCCCGACGACATATCGGCGGGCGACAAACTGATTATATCTGTAAGACAAGGAATTTTTCTGCGAGAAACACCGGTAAATTCGCTCGAAATACTTCTTTCCCAGACTTATTCAAAAGAAATAAATGAAGACACAGAAAAAATCTCTATTGACGGAAAAACTTTTTATTATCTTCCAAAAATCAACATCGTGGATATGAACGGAAAATCACGCCCAGACTCCGCCAATTTCTACGGAACGATACTTTATTTTTTCCACGACAAAGGTATGGTTCTTCCGCTCAGCAAGAAAGTCATAACTTCTCCTTTCGGCTACAGGACAAGCCCAATTTCAGGCGAATGGAAAATGCACAACGGAATAGACCTTGCTGCCCCAGAAGGCTCGGAAGTGTTCGCAACGAAAGCCGGGACAGTGACGGAGGCAGGATTCAGCGCGGTCTACGGAAACTACATAACCATACGGCATTCCGGGGAGAAGTCCAGCCTGTACGCGCACTTGTCAAAAATCAATGTGAAAAAGGATGAAAAAGTCCGCACAGGCCAGACTATCGGTCTTGTTGGAACGACTGGCATGAGCACAGGACCGCACCTTCACTTTGAGATTCACGAGGGCGAAACCCCAAAGGACCCAAGCTCTTTTCTAAAAAAGTGACAGTCTTTCGGACAATTTGGTTACAGCAAGTCATTTTATAGACTTTGTAAGACTTCTTGGTTATACTTTTTTATGATGAAAAGTTTTTTCCGCGTGGTTTATCTGTTATCGTTCTTTTTTCTCATCGGCACCGTCCACGCCTCCGGGGAGAGCTTCAAGGTTAAAAAGCTTTTTCCCGTGGCTGTCGGAGAACTTTCAGAAACGGTGTCCGTGACCGTGGGGCTTAACGATGCGCTGTGTATCACGCTCCCTGCGGACAAAACTTTCGTCACAGGTCTTAAAATCAATATGAAAATTCCAGAGGAAATCGCATCAAAAAAAGATTTTCTCCTCTACTCCGTGTTCGACAACATACGCCAGACGCCAACGGAAAGACGCACGGACTACTCAGGCGAGCGTCTTTCGGAAGAGCTGGTGCCGCAAGGCTTTACGCACACAATCTACATTCCGCTCACACAGGACTTCAACATAAAAGAAAGCCCCTACTCATCTAAAATCGATGCAATTCCGAATACGAACAAGAATTTTGTCTTTTTCAGATTGAGGCAGAGCGATGACCGACGCGCAGAAATCCGCGCATACGAAAAAGTCCAGCTTGAATTGTCCGTGCAGGCCGTAATCATGGACAAGGGCATTCTTGCGCTTGACTTCTCGCCCGCCCCGTCCGACGAGGACTTTTCCATATATATTGACGATGAGAAAAAATCACTTTCGGACAAGATTTTTCTTTCGTCAGGCGAGCATCATTTATCGCTTGTAAGCGACTTTTACAGGAACGAGGTAAGGACATTCCGCATAGAAAAAGGCAGGGTCACGACTCTTCCCATGCTTTTGCGCGGAATAGAGCCTACGCTCCAGATTATATGCCCTAAAAACGCTGAGATTCTTCTTGACAATAAGCCCATCGAGAACAACCGGGCAGAATTCGCCGTAACTAGCGGAGAGCACATAATCAAGTTCACAATCGGCGATTATGATGTAATAAAATCAATCTCAGCAGAAAAAGGACGCTCATATATCGTAAATCTGACTATGGACGCATCAATTCAGGAAAACTGATTTTTCCGAACACGTCTAATAATCAAAAGCTCATTCGATTCTGTTCATTTCAAAATATTAAAGAATTTCGATGTCCCAGACGATAATATAAAAGTCGGACGTTCAATTATCCCCTCCCACCCATTGTCGTTCGACTGCCTGATGGCACTGCCGGCTTTTAGCCGGCTTTTTTTTTGATAAAAACAACAATTTTCCCGCAAGGTCTTTTGACAAAACACAAGTAAAAATTTATTCTATAATTTATGGTGAAAACAAAATTTCCGTTCATAATTGCAATTTCAGTACTTTTATTCTTCGCCCTCCTTTTCGGCTCTCTTTTAGGATACGCGCTTTCAACCACCAAATATATAAAAGACAACGAGCAGTTCATAGAGTTCTCGACTGCACTTCCTACAAAGCTCCTTGACATAAACGGGGAGCTTATAACTGAGTTTGCTAGCGAAGAAAAACGCGAAATCATAAGCATAAAAAAACTTCCGCATCAGATGATTGAGGCTCTTCTCTCAAGAGAAGACAAAAATTTTTACAGCCATCCAGGATTCAATATCTTCGCCCTCTTCCGCGCTTTAATCGGACAAATTCTGAACAAAAACTTGGGCGGAGGCTCCACGCTCACGCAGCAGATTGCAGGAACGCTCTATTGCGACAGGACGGAAATGAGCTACAAGCGAAAGCTCAAGGAGCTGTGGTGGGCCATTCAGATGGAGCGCCGCTACTCAAAAGACGAAATCATGGAGCTTTACCTGAACAAAATCTATTTCGGAGGCGGAACTTACGGAGTTAGCGCAGCATGCAAGTATTACTTCGGGCATGACGCATCTACAATAACGCCCGCTGAGGCGGCAATTCTCGTCGTCCAGCTGTCAAACCCCGCATACTACAATCCGTTTGAGCATCCAGAACGAGCTATGGACAGGCAGCAGGATGTACTGAAAAAAATGGTCGCTTCTGGCTACCTGACACAAGAAGAGGCGGACGAGTCCTATGAGGACTACTGGGCCACATTCGACTACACAAGGACTTCAAGCGCAGCTGTGTTCAGCCATGACGACAAAGCTCCCTGGTTCTCAGAGTATGTGCGCAGGGAGCTTGGCAGCATGATTTACGGAACCGACGACATATACACATCAGGCTTTACTGTAAACACCACTCTGAACCTGAAAAACCAGGCTGCGGCACAAGAGTCCCTGGATAAATACATCGCACAGGCAAACAAGACTTACCAGAGAGTAAGCACGGAGCGGTCAAATTCTGCGCTCAGAACATACACTCCGCTTTCGGAACTTTTAATCCTCACTTTCAACCTGAGAGGAATAAAGCTCTCCCAGCAGCGCAACGAAACAATATCCATGAACACTTACACGAACACAATAAATCCGATTGTTGATGTTATGTCGCTTATGTTCGGAATAGACACGCTCAAAATGGGCATAGTCAACAAATCAAACGCAATAGCAAAATCAAATGTAGGAAAAAATACTATTGAAGGGACGATGGTTGCCCTTGAGAACGATACAGGCTATATCACTTCGCTTGTGGGCGGAAGCAAATTTGACAGCGAGAACCAGTTTATCCGTGCGGTGCAGGCAAAAGTTCAGCCCGGCTCGTCATTCAAGCCGCTTTACTACAGCGCGGCTATTGATTCTCGCCAGTTTACAGCCGGCTCTATAATTTCGGACACGCCAGTTGTATTTCACACTCCGGACGGAAAACCCTACATACCGCAGAATTTCCGCGGTGAATGGAAAGGAGATGTGGAGCTTTGGTACGCCCTTGCGCACTCCATGAACGTTCCATCGCTTAAAATCCTTGACGGAATAGGATTCGACGCGGCTATTGACAGGGCTATCGCGCTTCTAGGCATTCCAGAAGAGGAAATTCCTTCCCGCGCGTTCGTTCCAGGCTACCCAATCGGGCTTGGCGTATGTTCCGTGCGCCCGATTGAGATTGCCCGCGCATATTGTGTGTTCGCAAACAACGGAAAGAACGTAACGCCTATTGCTATCAGGAATGTTGAGGACAAAAACGGTAACATAATCCTTAACCCGGAAAGAGACTTGAGGGAAAAACAAAAAACGCGCGGAAACTCAAATCAGGTTATTTCTCCGCAAACCGCGTATGTTATGACGCAGATTCTTGAAAACACCGTGCGCTCCGGAACGCTGGCAGCTCCAACGGCAAGCGGAACGAAATTCCAGTACAAGCGTGAGGACGGCTCGCGCTACACTATTCCAGCCGCAGGAAAAACAGGAACGACTCAGAACTGGGCTGACGCATGGGCAGTCACATACACGCCGTACTACACAGCAGCTTTCTGGTTCGGGTTCGACAAGCCCGGTCAGTCGCTCGGACTCCAGCTCACAGGCTCAACACTGGCAGGACCTGCTGTCACAGAGTTCATGCGCAAAGCACATGAGGGGCTTCCTTACAAGGACTTCCAAAAACCAGCGGGCGGTGTTGTAGCCGCAACGGTCTGCGCAACGAGCGGTATGATTCCAACTGAGGACTGCGACAGGAAAGTTACGCTCTGGTATCTTGAAGGGACTGAGCCTACGGAAGAATGTACCGTCCACTCGCCCACACTTACCGTACGCTCGCTCGCCGTCATGCGCCTTGAAAAAGATTTGTACAAAGCTGGCTTCGCCACGGAATTCCTTGTTCCGGACGACGAGCCGCTTTCATTCAATCTTGATGAGGAAAAAGTTACGGAAGAACAAGATGAGGTTCAGGAAGGACAAAGCGAAGAAGCGGATTTCAATTACCTTATGGAATAAAAGGCAGGCGGTATGCGGAACAATCTTTCCGCCGCCTATGCCCCCATTTCCTCAGTATGACCATATTCGCTTATGCAGTTGTATATTCCGATGTGAGAAATCATTTCCAAATTCTGCTTAACTTTTTTGAAAACTTTTATTTCCCCACGGCCTTCACCACCGCTCAAAATTTTCATTAAAGTCCTGTTTCCCTGAGGAATTTCGTAATTTCGCACGAAAAGCTCTTCGGCATTGCAGTACACATCAATATCGATTATAAGCTTTCCCTTGTGTATGCTCAGAGACCAGTGCAGTTTTTCTTTTTGCCCCTCATGCGACGGAACCTGAACGCACTCATGTTCCTCCTTGAAGTACTTGAAAATCGCAGAGCTGTCAAAGCGATACATCTGCTCGCCAAGCTGTAGCTGAAACTTCATCTTTCCAAAAGAATCCGTTTCAAACACGAAATATGAGTCGTAGAGCATAGTCCCGCTTATGACATCGGAAAGACGCGATGAAGATATATGATAATACTGTTTTCCGAAAGATTTTGCCCAATTTTTGTCATGGTAACCGTATGAAGTCTTCTGTTCAACAGAGAATTCTTCCCCGTCGCAGACAACAATCCCTGAGTAAAAAGCCTTTGCCGCAGAAGGATTCCACACTTCGCCTTTCTTCTGGCAGAACGATTTTGCGCTATAGACTTTTTCCATCGTGAGATTCCAGCTCATTTCGCCCGAACAACACAAAAGCTCAGGATTCTGCTCAAGCTCTTCATCAGTAATAGAGACAGAGCCAAAAAGCATCTCGGATGAAAATTCAAAAGTACCGGCGTTCATCCGTCCTGTATCTTTGTTCCAGGATATTTGCGATGCTGGGATAAACTTATTGAACTGTTTTCCGCTCTTTCCAAAATATCCGCATTTCACGGATATATAAGAAGGCTTCACAGAAAACTCTCCGCCCACAACAGGCTCAGAAATAAGCTCGGACATATCAATGACAGGCCTTGATTTCTGAGCGACAACGGCCTCATCTGGAGAAACCGCAGGGTTCACAAGGTACATCTCAACAAAAAAAACGCGACTTTGACCAGTGGATTTGCTTACACCGTTGAATACATATCTCCAACGCTCAAATCCCTCGCTACGAAGGTTTCCGCGTAATAAATATTGATCATACCGCTGAATTTTTTTTGACACTGCCATACTGATATTTTCGGCAGAAAAATTAAAAACTGAAATTCCTATTTATTAAAGAATTTGTCCAGTTTTTTTGAAATATCAATTTTTTCCAGCGGAAAATTCGCATCAAGATATTCAAGGCATTCAGTCCCGGATTTCTGCACATGCTCATACCAGATTTTGTAAAGCTCTGGCTCCAAATCATCTCCAGGATACGGAGCACCCTGAATATCAGAAACAAGTTTTCGCATCATAATCAAGCATTTTCTAAATTTTTCATCCATAAGAATTAAAGTCTCCTCAAAAAAAATTAAGAAACATTAAAAATTATAAAGGCAATGATATTATTTTTCCAGTAATTTTTTCATCTGGAACGCTTTTTCCGCAAAGAACAACGCGATTTTGCCCTGATTCTTTTATAATCGACGAAAGTCTACGGAAACCATCTTTAATATCGGCACTTTTTACAGTAAGAAGATTAAGTATTTTTTCCTCCCTGTCCTCGTCCGTAATTCCGAACAAAAGCCGAGTAAGCCCTGTCGAGCCGTTCGAGCGCGGAGTACTTGGCTGAAGATAGCGGCTGTAGTTTCCCATTATGGTTTTCTCAACCTCATCGTCAGAAAAATCAATTTCGCTACCATCAGAAATACATTCTTCAAAAACATCGCACGAAGAGAACGGAACCGGATCGCGGTAAGTTATGAACGAGAAGCAGCCAGTAGCATTATCCACATCGCAAAACGCGCCGTAAGCCCCGCCAATAGTCCTTATCCGCTCCCAGAGCATATTGTTTGAGAGCCAGTGCGAGCAAACCTCCTCTGCGACAGCCTCACGAGTGCCGTAAGCAGAGCCTCTGACACACTCAGCCGCATAGCCCACCTGAGAGCTTGAAGTGAAAATCTCAAGACCAGAGTTCTCGTCCCCCTCCCCGGCAATTTTCGTCATAGCAAAAATATCTTCGTCACTAATCGTTTTAGGACTTTGAAGAGATTTTAAAGAGCATTTCTTTATTAAATCAGGCAAAGCATCTTTCATTTTATTGACTCCGGACGATTCCGCCGTAATATGGAGGAAAGACCCGCCGTTTTTAAGGCTGTCGAAAATTCTCCTGAAATCCGCGGCGTTTTCTTCCGGAGTTCTCTCGGAAAGTTTTTTGAGCGTGAAAAACTGCGAGATTCCGCTCCACACCTCATCAAGCGCGGAATTTCTCGACAGTTTGCTCTGTGCACGAGAAACTACATAAATATGACCGTCAGGAATTACCGAAGATTCAAAATCATTTTTCGTTTCTTTCAGTATGTCTGAAAGTCTTTTTGTATCTGAAAAATCAACTTGCGTAATATAATTTGAGAGAACATCGAGCGCAACATCACACTCCTCCTCAAGCATGGAAAAGCGGAACACGCACCACGACCTTCCGCACCAATTGTAAGTTTCCTTCATTTTTCTTGAGCGCGGAGTGTCAGGACCGTCAAAAGCAAGAAGCGCAACAGCACAGTGACCAAGATGCAGCGCGCACTCTTTGGCAGCATCGGCCCAGCCTGTTCCCTTCCAGCCGCAGTCAGTAACAGTGTCCGTAAAAAGAGGAAGAAGCGGAAAGTCCTTAGTGTCAAGAACATCACAAGGAAATCCAATGTCAAAATAAATTATTCCGTTGGTGTTCTCATTGTTAATGAACAAAGGAATGCCAGAAATATCTTCGATGACAGATTTTACCCTGTTCATAACAGGATGACCGTCCACGATGAAATCCTCAGGGTTCAGGTGAGGAAGGCACGAAGTATCGTCCTCCTTGCTCTGGAACTCATGGAGAGCGTCGCAGTCCGCCTTGACATTCTCAACAGTCGTCTTTGACATAAGCGAATCAATAATGCGCTTCTCCTCCGCATCACGCTTTTCGGCATAATCGGCGGACGGCACTACGACAACAAGGGAACGCTTCTGGTTGTCAAGAAGTTTTTCTTTTATAAGGCTCTCAATGTATCCTTTCTGATTTCTGACTTTTTTCTTTATTTTCTCAATATTTTCCCTTAGCCGTATCTGATTCTCAGTCCCAAAACCATACATCCAGCCTGTTATGAGCCGGTTCATTATTACAAGCGCGTAAGGACCGTGAACACGCTTTATCTCCCTGTTTGAATAATCAAGCAGATGGAAGATTGAATCGATGTCATCTTTTGCGATTCCTTTCTCAGAGAGTTTTTTCAGCGAGTCAAGAACGAGCGACTCGATTTTTTTCTCATCTCCGTCATTTACATTACGAAGTCCCACAGTAAAAACCGAGCGGTACATTGAAGAATAAAGTCCGCTCAGAGGCGACAAATCTTCGCCAAGACCGCTTTCAACAAGGATTTTTTTGAGCGGAGAACCATCGTGGTTTATGAGAATTCCAGAAAGAACCACATTCTCAGTAATTTCATCAGCATTTTTTGACACACCTAAATCCCAGTTGATGCAGACTGAATTTTTGTTCTCATCCTCACCGCTCGGCCCCGCGCACTTCAAGAACACAGGGGTTTTAACTTCCTCAGGCGTTAAAAATCGCAAAAACTCATCAATACGATTTTTTATAGATTCCTCGCTCACAGAAAAATCCGAATATTTTTCTTCAAGCCGTGAAATTAATTTTTCCTGCAAAAACGAAAGCTGCTCCTCGGTCGGAATATTCCCGTACAAGAACACAAAGCAGTTGTCGGGCTTGTACCATTTTTTGTGGAACTCAACAAGCTCCTCATGCGTAATCTGCGGGATAACAAGCGGATCGCCTCCGGAATCTTTCTCATAGACAGTTCCGGCCATAAGACTCTCAAAGTTCGCATCTGAAGCCACTGAATCAAAATCCGAGTAGTTTCCTTTCATCTCATTGTACACAACACCCTGAATTGAAACTTCGCCGTTGTCGTCAACTTCAAGGCGATGAGCTTCCTGCTTGAAGATTTCTTTGTCAAGCTTCGGAAAGAACACCGCGTCCCCGTAAACATCCATCAGATTGAAATAATCGGCTTTTACAACGGAGCTTCCTGGGTAAACAGTCTTATCAGAGCCTGTCATTGCGTTCAGATATGTTTTTACGCTCTGATTTGAAAGACTTGCGAAAGGGTCTTTCAGGGGGAATTTCTCAGACCCGCACAAAACGGAATGCTCAAGAATATGCGCAGCTCCGTTCGACTTGGGATTTGGAGTTCTGAACGCAAAAGCGAACAAGTTCTCCTCATCGTCATTTTTCATATGCAAGACTTCAATACCAAGTTTTTTGTGCCTCAAATGAACAGCCTTTGAGTGATAATCCAGAACATCAAATTCATTCAGTATCTCATATTTTTCCATTACAGATGATTTTTTTTCGTTAGACATACTCTTCATCCCTTCCTTTTATATAAAGTTCGCCATCTTCGTAAGCCCGCCGCAAGTCACTGAAAAACTGGCTGGTCACTTTCTCGCAGTCACTTCTGCGCATTGGCTTTTTTAAATCCTCAGTATCAAGAATCTGTTTTTTTCGCGTTGATGAAACATTACAAAGTATTTTATCCCTGAATTCATTTCCTTTTCCGGCAATCAGGAACGCAACATCAAGGTCAGTCATATCACGCAGCTTATTCTGAATGAACTTGTCGTCGGCATTGAGAATGTCCTGCGTAGTGAACAAAAGCTCGCGCAGATTTTCGCCAAGCTCCGGGTTTTCGTCCGCAAGATTTGAAAGAATCTCTTCCTCGGCCTTTGGACTCATGCGCTTTAGGATTTCGGCAAGCGTAGTGCGCCCATCGATTCTGTCCGAGCGCACAAGGGAAAGTTTTCTGAGCTTTTCCTGCATCGCCTTGTCAATGCGCCGAACTATGTCCGGGCTAACTTCCTTCATTTTTGCAAGGCGCACGATAATATCCTTTTTTTCATCGTCCGGAAGTCCTTTTATGACCTGAGCCGCAACCTTCGGGTCAAGATGAATCAGAACAAGCGCGCGTACAGGATTAGGTTCGTCCTTCAAAAGCGCGAAAACTTTCTCTCCGTCAGCTTCTGCCAGAAACTCAAACGGCTTTCCGTTCCCGAACGGAACAGTCTTCTCAAGAAGCTCGTTTGCGCGCTCAGAGCCGAATGCTTTTTCAAGAATGTTCTTTGCCGTCTGAACTCCGCCCGACTCCCGCGCTTTCTGCATAAGAAAACGGAATTCGCTAAGAATCTGCTCAGCTTCGGCAGGGTCTATTTTTTTTATAGAAGCAATCTCAGGAATGATTTTTTCAGTTTGTTCCTCCGTCAAATGCGGAAGTATTTTTGCCGCCTCATCAATTCCGATAAGAACAAGAAATTTTGCAACGCGCTTGTAGACGCTTTCTTTGCCGTCACCGTCATCTTTTTTCGTTGGAATGGACGGCACAGGCGGAACATATGAAGGAACTTTGTAAAATGTATTAAAAGAAGGCTCAGAAGCAGATTTTTTCTGAGGAATGACAGCCGCAAGCTTCTCAAAATTCCTAAAGTTATCCGAAGCTTCCGGCGAAGTTCTGGGCGAAGCCGCGACAGTCCCCGCCGCACTTGTATTCTGAACGCTCAGAAGCCCTTTCAGCTCATTTGGGGTAGCCTTTGTCTCTGACTGATTTTTTGAAATTACAGGGAATATGGGCTTTGATACGATACGCGCCTTTTTCTCAGTTTCATCAGCCCGCATCGCTTGTTTTATGAGAGCAGAAACAGCTTGTCCGTCTTTCAAACGCTCATCGTCTGATTTGTTAAGATTTCCATAAGCTTTGATTCTGAAATCGTTGAAAGTCATATCTTATTTTACACAATTTCTTAAATAAACGCCAATAAAATCGATAAAATCACGAAAAAATATCATTCCGAAATACGATAATCCCAGTTGTGCTTTGGATAGCGGCTTTTCATCTCCTTTGAGATTTCTTTCCACGCGCCGTCCCAAAAATGCTCAAGGTCATCCGTTACTTGAAGAGGGCGTGATGCAGGAGAAAGAAGGCGCAAAAGAACAGGCGCGCCCATGATTTTTGGCGTTTTGAAACATCCGAAAAGCTGCTGTATTATGATTTCCATTACAGGACGGACTTTATCGCCCTGTTTTTCGTAACTTACCTTTCGTTTTTTTCCGTTATCAAGAACAATCGAAACAGGCACTTCCAGGTCTAAAGTGCTTCCGTCAAAATACCAGTACAAGGCAGAAAAAACAGTTTCCGCATCAAGTGTTGCCGTACTGATAAACGGAGAAAGCCATTCTTCCGCGCGCAAATGAAGGCTTTGCATTTTATCGAGAACAGAGCTGTCATTTTTCTGCTGCGCAAAAAACTCAAGCCTTATAAAAAAAGCGCGTATCTTATCGTCTGAAAAAAAAGGAATTGAGGAAAGACCGTCTTTTTTCAGAGTGGCACACAGAGCCGACTTAAACTCTTCGCTCGTGGCATTGATTTTAGTTTTTTTCAAAACGATTTCGCCGTAAGCCTTTACGCGGAACACATCAAGGCGGAGCGTTTTTCCGAACGAAAGCGAAATTTCGTTTTTTTCATCGCATCTCTCGTCTATCCAGCCAAGAGCACGGCTTTCATCAAGGCTTTTGTACGAAAAAATCGTTCCTGTAGCAGCTCCTGCATCAACACGGACAGCTACAATCCACTCAGTAGCGCAGCTCTCCCTTAGGACGGCTTTGCGCCCGCTCGGAAACTGAAACACGCAAAAATCCTTGTTTTTCTCGCAAAGATGTGCGATTCTGTCCGGAAAACCTTCCAGAACAAAAAGTGCCTCATCGCCGTCCTTCCTAAACGATGCTCCTGCCGCAAAAACACGCCTTGACAAATCGGAAAGAAATTTTTTCTTTATGCTTTCGTCAGCAGAGCCGAACTCAGAAAAATAAAGAACCGTGTCAAATGCCTTTTCCCCGCACAATGCCACGCACGCAAGGCGCGGATGAAGCGGAAGCGAAAGGACGGCACGCCCTTTTTCCGTAATTTTTCCGTTTTTTATGCAGCCAAGATTCTCAAGAAGAGATTTTGCCCCGTTCCAAGAAGCCTCAGAAGGACTGTCCAGCCACGAAAGTTTATCCGCGCTGTCCGCCCCCCAAAGCGCGCACTCAAGCACAAGCGAAGTCAAGTCCGCTCTAAGAATCTCAGGTTTTGACCGCTCCGGGCGCACATCATTCTTGTCCCAGAGCCGCACGCAAAGCCCCTGGCGAACACGCCCCGCACGCCCGCTGCGCTGCTCCGCGCTGAAAAGGCTCTCTCTCACAGTTACAAGCCTCTCCATACCTAAAGACACATCCATCTCATTCATGCGGCAAAGCCCTGAGTCAATCACGCACAATACATCAGGCACGGTGACGGATGTTTCTGCTATGGCGGAGGAAAGTATAATTCTTCGGAGATTTCCGTACTGGGCGGGGGAAAGAACTTTTCTTTGCTCAGACAAAGAGACCGAGCTATGCAGGATAAGAATTTCGGCTTCATCTGGCGAAAAATATTCCAAAAGCTCAGTCCGAGTTTTTTCGATTTCTCGTATTCCCGGCAAAAAGACAAGAACTGAGCCTCCGCCTGCCCCGCCGATTTTTTCCTGCGAAAATAGGTCATAAAAGCAGTCTCGTACTGCACGGACAACAGAAATGTTCGGGCGGTAATCAATACGGACAGGAAAAAGCCTTCCCGGAATTTCCATAAAATCCGAATTCAGAAAAGAACAAATCGATTTTTCATCGATTGTAGCACTCATCACAAGGACGAATAAATCGTCGCGCAAAGACATAGTTTCTTTCAGAAGCGAAAGTGAAAGGTCAAGAGGAATAGAACGCTCATGGAACTCATCAAGGATAAGGACATTTACGCCGTCAAGAAGAGGATCGCCCTGAATACGCCGCAAAAGAACGGCCTCAGTCATAACATCAAGCCTTGTTGACGAAGAGCGTTTGGACTCAAGGTGCACAGTGTAGCCGACAGTTTTTCCGCACTCCTCGCCCAGAAGAAAAGCCATGCGCTCAGAAACGGCCGTTACAGAAAGCCGCCGCGGTTCTGTCATAAGAACTTTTCCAGTAAAATGCTCAAGGACAGAAAGAGGAACGCAAGTTGATTTTCCGGCTGCAGTCTGGGCTGTCAGCACAAGAAAGCGGGACGGAGAGGATTTCAGCCGCCCGCAAATTTCATCCAGAAACGGAGCGACGGGAAATCCTTTTATTTTTTCAAATTTGGAAAACATAATAAAATAAAATGTAAATTTTTTTTGCCTATTATGCTATATCTGATATAATCTATTTATAATTAATTTAAGATTTAAGGAGGCATGATAAAAATTACCTCCATGTAATTTTTATCATTGGCAGATTTTGCCGTTGGCAAAACTGCATTTTCGTGCCTCCTGCACGACCGCTAACGCGGAGTTTTTATGGGAGATATCAATATGATTTACAGAAAAAGTGTAGAAATAACTCGGCACAAAGCTCCAGTTCTTATCCTGCTTTTCTCGGCAATCATCCTTGTTTTCATCTCGCTGGGAATATATTTTTTGAACTCAGCGAAAAAGCTTTCACAAACCTGCACCGAGACCGTATCAGGAGTTGTGGCTGAGAATGTGGAGGTTTATCACGACAGACGCACGACTTATGCACCAGTGTTCGAATACAAATTTGGCGGACGCGTCTACAGGGAACAAAGCTCTTTCTCTTCAAATCCGCCAAAATTCACCGAAGGTGAAGAGATTGTGATTCATCTGAACCCAGAGAATCCGACAGAATATTTTGTTGAGGGGGACAACTCCCGCCGCACTTTAGGGCTGGTTTTCACGATACTTGGCTCTTTCATAGCGGCATTCGGCGCATTCTTCATGTTCCACAACATAATGGAAAAAAGAGAAGCACTTTACGAAGAGGAAGAAGCGTACAGGGAGAAACATAATCTTCCTAGCAGCGGCAAACCGCGGAAAAAAGGCGGAATACGGGTCGGAGTCATGTTCTTGCTTATCGGGCTTTTTTCTGCGGCAATTCCGATTTTCATAATCCTTACAAGAAGCGGCGATGAGTCATTCTTCTATGTAACTACAGTAACGAACGGAATCAGCTCTACAAAATACAGCCCAATTTCAGTAATAGCAATGCTCGCCTTTTCATTTTTGTTCGCAATTACATTCATAGTCTTGGGAATTGTGATGATAAAGAAAAGAAGCCTCGGCTTTTCCGTGGAGATTGGAGGCAGCGCAGAGCTTGACACAAGAGGAAATGTGCTTAAAACGGAGACTTACGGAACGCACCCAAGCCTACTGCCACGCATTTACATTGCAATCGGAAGCCTGATGCTTGTTGCGGGGATGTCACTCCTTGCGTGGGACAGAATCTCGCTCAAATCGCTTGTAAAGACGGAGGCCGCCGTATCAAGCACTTACAGCACATCAAGTTCCTCACACGGAGGAACGCGCCGCACATATTACGCAGACATAGAATATATCCTAAACAGAACAAAATACAAAAGCCGTGTAACGGTTTCCTCTTTCTTCAATAAAATTGAGGTTACTGTATATGTTGACCCGAAAGATCCGTATATATGCCGCCTAAACAACGAGTATCTTATTTTCTACCTAGTCCTTTTGGGCGGCGGCTTGCTTTTTCTATGCGGCGGTCTCTTATTCCGCAGCATACTCAAAAAGAGCAAAGCCACGCAATAAGAGAAAAGGGCTGTCCAAAAAGAAGTTTGTGTGGTGGTTGAGCTTGTCGAAACCACCATATATAGTCTGAATGGTCATTTGTACCACAAGGGTACACAAGCTCTTTAGCGCAACTACCGAACTTATTGGACAGCTCTAAAACGCAAATTACGGCAGTGTTATGTCCGACCGTGTTGTCTGAACGAGCGTCGCATAGCTGTTATCAAGAAGATTCTTGAGTGTGAAAGAAATAGGCGTAATGTCGTCAATCTCAACTCCCATGTCCGCTCCAGTCTTAATCCATGTGTACATTCCGTCAATATCGTTTATGTCATAGACTTTTTCAGAAACAGTTATGTTGCTTACGATAGTGTTGTTCTCCATCCACTTGTCGCTTATCTGAGGATTCACGCGCATTCCAGAAACACCAGTATTGTTTCTGTCTTTCGGGCGGCATGCGATTATATCCGCCATGATTTCATTCGTTGAAAGCTTTGAGCTTACGACAAAATAACCGACACGACCGTAATCCACGGAAGCAACATAGTAAGGCTGAACATCCTTGAGCGAAGATGCCTGCGGAGCAGTTCCAGAAGCACCGGTCGTAGAAAAGAAATCTATCGGCATAGAAGGAGATGGAATAGTCGCAGTGTAATACCGCTGCGTAACTTTTACGAGCGTGTACGACTTTTGCGGATACCATCTGGAAGACTCCATCGCATAGGAAGCCTTCTCGCGGTCAGCTCCTACGCCCGTAGTCTGGCGCAAATCCTCAAGGGACTGCACAGGATAGAACTCATAAGTGTATGTTGGCGTTATGTTGTTCGCCTGTCTTTTTGCTATTGAGCGAATCGTCCTTATTGTTTCATCTGCGTCAAGAGTGTTCTTTAATACGCCCTTCTCAAGGATTCCGTTTGAAGATGATATTGTCACCTCAATCTCATTGCGTTTTCCTGATTTGAACTGAGTGAAACGCTGCTCCGCAATTGAAGCTCCCTCAATCATCGCGCCCGGATAAACGACTTTCTCCACATTCGTAGTGTAAGCCCCAAGATAAGACGAAGTTGTTGTTACAGTAAGCCTTGCCGTCGTGTTTGTGAGCTGCTGGATATCCTTATTTATCGTAAGCGGCGTTCCCGGGCCTTTCCTGAGAGAGACTTTTGCGGAAGAATGCTCGCCAGGAAGAGAGCGGAGCTTTGTGTAGAATGAGTACAAATCAGATTCGTTCTTTGCGTTTCGGAAGTCTCCCAAGCCGGAGAATATTTTGGCCGCAGTCTCAAAGTCAGATATAGTGCCTTTTGCCTTGTAGAGCTTCGCAATCTCATAGTTGCAGTCTTTCAGCTGAGTTGCGGCATCAGAATATGTTCCTGCGTTCTCAAGGTACTTGATGATTGCGTTCCAGTCTTCGATTGTGGATGCAGACGGTTTTTTGAGCATTGCGACTTCATAGTTCGCCTTGCTGATTTTTGTTTTTACATCAAGAAATCCGTTTACATAGTAGTTAGCGTCGGTAAACCATGAGAGCGCGTTCAGTTTGCTCTCAAGCGTAGTTCCTGTCTCAAAGCTCGTACCGATGTCATAGCAGAGCTGGGCGCATCGCTGCGACACTTTTCCGATTCCAGGAACAAGCTCTCCCGCGCGCTTGTAATATCGAAGAATCTCAATTTTGCGCTCAACAGTCCTTCCTGCGAAAGAAGCTTCGCCAAGATTATAGTAGAATTCTCCCATTCCCCTTGCCGCAACCTGATACTGTCCTGCGAAATTATCCGTGTATTTCGTAATCTGGTAAAGATTTCCTTTCTTTGCGTTTCCGATTACGACAGGCATCGTAGACACAGCTTTTTGTATGCGCACAAGGTCATCAAGAGCCTTGACAATTTGTTCGCCCTCAGTAATTACTGACGATATTGCGGACACATTGTTAATCGAGTAGCTGTCAGAAAGTTTCGATACCATTGATTTGAGTGTGTCAAACTCCTGCGCGTTGTTTGTCGTGATTATTTTCCGAACATCGCTGATTGTCCTTGACGGAATGCGCCTCTCAACGACATTCGGATAAATCGTTACGAACAAATCTGCGGATTTTTGGTCCTCGGGCTTTTTTGTGAGTCCCTTGGCAAGAGTTTCAATAGCAGCAACCTCATCTCCAGACTCAAGCTCGCTAGTTGCCTGATATACTGACGAACATCCGCCAAGCAACACTGAAAAAAGCGTAAGCGGAAGAACAAACCGAAACAGAAGTTTTTTCATAAAACGACTCCTTTTAAAACTCCGCGTTAGCGGTCGTACAGGAGGCATGATAAAAAATACAAAACCGTACTTTTTATCATGCCTCCTGTACTTAAACTTAATTTCCCGTGATTTTATTCACGATGATAAGATTGTGGCATCTAGCCCCCGAAGCATCCGTTGTGTCAAGGCTGATGGTCGAACCCGCCGTACTGTTGAATTTGTATATGGACACTCCGTTAGTCTGATTCTGCCCGTTTATTGAAACTGTTTTGAATTCGCCTCCAAAACAAGTTTTGCACGAATTGATGTCAGATGCTGGTATATTGAACACATAAACCGAAACATCTCCCTCATACCTTATTTCTGAACAATAATATTTATCACCTTTTTTCCCAAGAAAATACAGTGAACCATCGGCAGAACTATAAGAAGCCGACGAGCCGGAAGAAGATCCTGAACTAGTATTCGTTCCGGAGCCTGAGCTAGCCGAATTGCCAGAAGAGCTTCCCGAACCCGAACTTGAACTAGCCCCAGTCCCGGAAGAAGAACCTGAACTTGTGTTCGTCCCGGAGCCTGAGCTAGCCGAATTGCCGGAAGAGCTTCCCGAACCTGAACTTGAACTAGCCCCAGTCCCGGAAGAAGAACCTGAACTTGTGTTCGTCCCGGAGCCTGAGCTAGCCGAATTGCCGGAAGAGCTTCCCGAACCCGAACCAGCCCCAGTCCCGGAAGAAGAACCTGAACTTGTGTTCGTCCCTGAGCCTGAGCTAGCCGAATTGCCATTATTGTTCGTCACGGTGGTGTTGTTCGTGACATTCGTGTTATTTGTCACGGTAGTGTTGTTCGTAATATTCGTGTTATTAATCACGGTGGTGTTATTTATGACATTCGTATTGTTCGTAACATTGGTGTTGTTCGTCGTATTGCCCGTACTGCCAGAGCCAGAGGACGATGAGCCAGAAGAGCCTCCTGCCACAGCCCCGCCTGACGGAGAAGAATTTGAGCCAGAAGGCGTGCCACCGCCCTGAGGTGCGCCAGACGCGCCGCCTGTGGCATTAGCCCCAGCTCCCTGACTCGGAGGAACAACATTGCCCGTAAAGCTCAGTATTGTGTTGGCAGAAAGCGTTTCCCTTGCTGTACCAGTAATCATCACATCCTCATCATCGGAACCGTATGTTGAAGCAACATTAGGCGCAACATACCGCGCAGTCGCAGTAATGTCATTGCGGATATGAAGAGAGCCAGAAGAGCCGTCATCGGTCTTCATTCCGCTTACTCTGCTAATCTCGCCCATAGAAAGGACTCCGATAAGTGTTCCGTCCATTGTGCGGCAGAGAATCGTCTTACTCAGATTTATCTTCTTATAAAACGCCTTCATTTCAACCAAAGTTGGATTCAGGTAGCCGGGATTCCATGCAACCCAGTATTGCTCGCCAAGATTGTACTCTCCGACGAGGACTTCCATTTTCTTGTCAACAAAAAACTGAGCCGTCCTTAGCCCCACATTGACTTTCACATAAAAGCCGCTCATTTTCTTTCCGTTTTTTATCGTCTTTACGACTGCCAAAGGGTCATACATCTGCCCGAATGAATTTGTCTGAGCGAAAGCTCCGTGCAGGACAAGCAAAAAAATCGTAACAATCAGAAAACGTTTCATTTTGACCTCCCGGTCATAATCACAGGTTTACATAATACTAGATATAAAAGTCTAGCATAAATCTTTATACCTGACAAACAATTTTTTCGCTAATTGGTTAAGATTATTTAATAAGTTGAAAGTTTTTCTGGAGGATTTCTGCGCGGCGGATGTTATAAAAATATTCGTCGCACGCAGGCGTGCTTGCCAATTTTGCTGCGCCTATGAAAAATACTCCTGCATTTTTGAATCCAAGAGGTCCTGCAAGTCTGCAATCTGTTGTTTCACAACAAATTTCGATTTGTCGATTTGCTGGACGAAGGATGCGAATTGGTTTTGCAAAGAAAATGCTTTTCGCAAAAACTATTTTAGTGTTGCAATTACGCCTTCAAGAATTTTATCAATATCTGAAGAGATGAGTTTTGAGACTTTTTCAACAAATCGCCTTTTATCAATGTGAACAATCAAATGTGGCTGTGTAACGCAGTCTTTCGGCAGCTTTGTAACGCTTTTCTCAAGCAAAACATTATTCGGCAAATCTGCATACAAAATGTTTGTTGTCAACGGCAAAACAACAACAGTACGAAGATTGCTTTCGTTCAAAATGTTGTTTTGCAAAACAATCACAGGACGACGAAAACCGACTTCACTGCCGAACGGAGCGCCAAAATCGACCCACCATATTTCACCACGTGTCATTTTTTAAAGCCTCCCGAACACTCTCTAAGCCTGCGTCACAATAAAGCGTTTGCTCTGAAAGAGGGATTTTTGCAAGAACAGAATTGACTTCATCGACTTTTTGTGCTTGTGTTTTCTGTGCCTGATTTTTAGAAGAAAGAGCAGCAACCTTATAAGATAGCAAATCAAAAAATGCATTTATTTCGTCAAAATATTCTTCGGGAAAAGAACTCAATTTCTGCTGTAAAACTGCTAAAGGCATAAGCAAACCTCCTCAATATAAATTATACCATAACCATACAAAAATATCATCCAAAATACTCCTGCATTTTTGAGTCCAAGAATTCCTGCAAATCCGCAATCTGCTGTTTTGCCAGGGATTTTGCCTTGTCGATTTGCTGGACGAAAGCGGCGAATTGTTTTTGAAGTGAGAGTGGAGGAACGGGAAGTTGTAAATTGGACAATATCTGCTGATTCAGATTTTGAATATTTGCACCTTTTCCTTTTAGCTGTTCCCTTGTTAAGTCGGTTTTCAAAAAGTGTAAAAGAAAATCTGTATTAAGATTGTCAGTGCTTTTCCGAAACCTTATACAAAAACCGCTGAAAAGAACTTTGCAATCATTCGGATACAGCGCAACACAACGACCTACAAGTTTTTTATTCCCATTTGAGCGCACAAATACAATATCATCAGTCTGTAAATAATATTCGCTCGACGGTTCTTCATTTAATGAAATCGATGACAAAGTTTTACAATCTTGAATTTTGTAATTATCTTTGAAATCGCTGACATTTAGACAAAGTATATCTACTCCATTTTCATTCGGAGAATAGTTCATCCCATTTTTGAAAGTTCCACAATCCCCTAACTTCTCAACTTTCCATTTTCCACTCTCAACTGGATTCTCTCCAAACATCTCGACAAATTCGGATTTGACAGCTTCATCAAGCAAAGCAAGCTGCAGTTTTTGTTACATCAGAAAGAATTTCATTATATTTTTTCATTCCGCAGCTCCCTGTATATTGTCTTTCAGTTTCTTTTTCATTCTCTCATTTCTCCATTATCAATTCTCAATTAGTGAACGCCGTTAGGCGTGAGCAAATCCGTGTGGCAATTTTCCACAAGAGATTCTGAGACAATCTTAGAATGACGGTTTTCCGCTCTCAAACATTTTGCAAAATCGCACTAATCAGCGCGGAATCCAAAATCTCGAACGCAAAGCACTTCTTTCCCAAATCCTTGAGCGACGCGCCGATGTGGTATACAAGCTTTTTATCGATTATCAGGAAGCGGTCGTGCATTTTCGTTGTATGATTCACAGTCAATGCCGGATATTGTGCATTGAATTTCTGCACGTCCTGCGCTGTGAGTTTTGTTTTCGGGTCGGTGTAAATCGTCACGTTCACGCCGTTCTGCTTTTTTGAGAGTCGCTCCAGCACCGAAAAATCCACATAGCCGTCAATCAAGATTATTTCGCTTTTAGCCTGAGACAAGAAAGACTCGAACTTTGCATAAGCATCGAAAATCTGCCCCTGAAAGAAAATGCCCTGCTTTTCTTCTATTTTGTACTTGTCCATGAGGCTGAAAAGCTCGTCGATGCGTTTGTCAGAATCAATTTGATGCTTTTTTATCGAAATAATCTCATCAAAAAGAAGCACATTGTTTTGTAAAAAATGCCTCATTGCAACAAAAGCATTCATT
>JAFSJW010000006.1 GCA_017449265.1 Treponema sp. | reverse complement strand
GCTATTGATAAAAGGTTTCAGAATCATTCTGTTTTCGATGACTTCGCTTTCAGCTTCCGCGCCTCTTACCCTGATATTCTCAAAATTCAGCTTTTTGTTCAGGAATTTTGGATTGAACAGAAAAATTCTGCCTTTTATAGACGGCTGCCCAACATCAGTAATTTTCATTTTGTCTTTTTCGTTAAGGCTCATTACGGTTGGGGAAATTATTTGTGCGGGAGAATCATTTATTTCGGCGGTGAATTTGCCTTCCGTAAAAAGAATTATCCGGAATCTGTCGCTTACATTTTCGTCAATTTCGTTTCCAGAAATTTCCTCAGTGACAAAAACCGGCTCAATCCTCAATTTTTCAGATTTTATTGCTGTCGTCGAATATTCCATAATTCTTCTAATTAAAACATAAAAACTGCGACTATGTAAGGAGGTCTGCCTAAAACAGCCATAGTCGCAGGATAGTTTTTTTTATTAGATGTATTCGGAAACATCAGGTTCCCGAACAGGTCTATTTATTGAATCTTCCCAAGAAGCTTTCTACAGCTTTCCAGCTTGCTTCGTTTCCTTCTGTTGCTTCGTACAATGCCTGAGAACCGTGCTTGCTGTCTGTCTGCGGAACAAAGTATGTTTTGTCCTTGTTCTCGATTGCATCAAAAATCGGCTGTGCGTCTTTCTGCTCTGACGGGCGGCTTGTTACAAAAACAGGAACCTTTACATCTTTTGCCTCTGTTGCAATCCAGTCAGCTGGTTTACCCAGTTCAACAAAATATTCGCCAGGTGAGAACGCAAGGTATGCGGCGATTTTGTCCGAATTAGATTTTACGAGCGTAAATCCAAGGCTTGAAGAATATGAAGAACCCCAAAGAATAATTTTTTTCTTTGACCGCTTTGAAGCATATTCGATTGCCGACTGAATGTCCTGAACTGCATCAAGATATGTGGTGCCTTTTCCAGCTGCTTCTGCTGCCAGTTTTGTTGCATTGTCAACATTGTTCTTTGTTTTTCCTGAACGCTGGTCAATTGCAATTGCGTTGAATCCAAGAAGGTTCAGTTTCGGAGCGATTTCAAGATATTCTCCGCGTGACCAGTTGGCTCTGTGGCAGAGAAGAATAAGAGGTGCGTCGCTGCTGTAAGCCATGTACAAATCGGCTGTTACAGGAAGGCCGTCTTTTGAATCAAATGTTACAGTTTGAGGCGTATCCACTTTTTTAGGCTCCACTTTTACAGATGAAGTTGTTCCACAGGAAAACAAAGATGCAGCGACAAGAGCGGCACCAACACTTGCTAAAACTTTTAATGCTTTCATATAAATCTCCTTGTAAGCTCCTTTGGTTTATCAGCTTACAAGAAAATAATCGCATATCACAAAGGCAAAAAAAATTGCAGAAATGCAAAAGAAATCGGCAAATCTGCAATTATGATTTTAATTCAAATTCTTTTTTTAGCTGCTTTTGGAGACGAATTTCATTGTTTCACAGGTATAAGCTGAATATCCGCATCCACTTTGCGGTTTATGCCTGGAACTTTGATTCCTTCTCCCTCATACTGCCAGAATTCAAAATGATACGGACTCTGTGGTTTTTTTTCGTAATCGGCGAACCAGATTTTATATTCGCTCAGCTGGGACAAATCAAAAAATTCAGTTTCCCAAATGAGGTTGCTGTAAATCATCGGGTCATAACCGGCTTCTTTCACACGATTGCAAAATGCAATCGTATTTTTTGTAAACTGTTCGCCAGAAATATCATCAGTCCGTGCTTCTTCCCAGCTGATACTTTCCGGGTCGAACACCACAGGAAGCGTTATTTTGTAATTCTCAAGCTCCTTGATTACAAGCTCGGCTTCTTCAAGGGCTTCCTCTTCGTTGATTGCCTGGCTGAAAACATAAACGCCAATATCAAGGTTCTGCTCAAGTGCGCCTTTTATATTCTGATGAAAATTTTCGTCAAGATGAAGAATTCCTGTCTGATATCCGCGATAGCCAATTCTGATGAACACGAATTCAACGCCAGATTCCTTTACTTTTTTCCAGTCGATTTCACCTTCATGGCGCGAAATATCGATTCCAAACCTGCAAGTGTAATTCGGATCGCCAGCGTAAATCATTCTGTGCTGTTTTCTTGAAAACAGTTTTCTATCGTACTGAACTTTCTGAACTTCGTGATTTATTGTTGCAACATGATAAAGACCAGCCGCATCTTTAAAAACAAATTCGTCAGGACTTGTTGTTTTTGGAATTGACGAGCAAGACGCAAAAACTACAGCAGCACCTAAAATACAAGCAAAAAAATTTCGATTCATAATAGAATCATTCTAGCATATTTTCAGCAGCAATCAAATTGCACAAAGAAAATTGTTTTTTATGAATTGCGGTTTTCTTCACTCCGTGCCTGCTCTAAAAGCTCGTTCAGATGCTCATCGGAGGTAAAAAGTTTTTCCTGAAAAGTGCATTTGTAGAACTCTTCGTTAAAATAAGTCATTTTTCCGTCAACGGCAATCATAAGTCCGCGGCCAAGTCGTTCAAGTGCATGTTCGCGGTTACACAGAGGACAATAAGTTATTTTCATCGTAATTTTACTCGCCATTTGATTTTTCCAAAAATTTTCCTATATTTCTTAAATTTAGTATAGACAAAACTTAATTTTATCTTTATTAATATATAATCACAAAAAAAGTTGGAGAAAAGCATGAAAAAATTCATCGCAATATTTATTGCACTTATTTCAGTATCGGCAGTTTTTGCCAAAGCAAAGCCCCGTTCTTTAAAAGCAAATGCAGAAAAAATCTATTCGACAAAATCTGCGGCAAAAATCGCCGAGAATTATGGACTAAAACAGGTAAAGCCTGAAATTGAAATCCAAAGCAAGCAATTTGAAAATAAGGAATTCTATGTTGCCACTGGTGAAAACAACGAGTGCATCATATACATGGAGGGAAAGAACAAAGATTTACAATCATCTTTCAGGAACATAACATTCTCATACTGCAATTTAAATGATGACGCGACATCAAGAATTTCTTATGTAACAGATGATGGAACTTTATTTCTTCTGAACAGTGCAAAAATTGGTGAATTTGATTCCGGAACACATTACATGACAGCGGAAACATATGAGGAGATTACGAAAATCATAGCAAAAGAGCGGGCTAATCTTAAAGTGTGGTTTATGAAAAACATGGGCATCAAGTTCAAGGACAAAATTAACGAAGAGCAGAAACAGCTAACAAAAATACCAATGTAAGTGCACCTTGCCGTAAACGGCAAGGTGGCCACAAACGGCTTTGCCGTTTGTGCGGTCTTTTCTGGCAGGTGGTTTCGATATATGCTTCGCATTACTCAATGACCGTGGGGGAATATGCACTTTGGAGCAAAGCTCCAAAGTGCAATCTCGCGGATGAGTTCTGGGTGGTCACAAACAGCTCTGTCTGTCAAAATGCAGGTGAAGCCGACGAAGGGCAAGCCGTACTGACGCAAATCAGGATGTAGCTGCCCCCGACCAATCAGCCCCCAAGTCGCAAAAAAATACGCTCCACGCAGAATGAGTTTGCTTTGCAAACTCGTACACGCACAGAACGAGTTTGGCGGTGCGAACCTGCGCACGCGTATTTTTTTTGTGTCGGATTTCTTGTTTGGGAATGCGCCCCGCGAATCAGCTCTATTGTCCTTTCATTCTACATCAAAACATAATGTTGTGCCATTGATTTTTTTATTCTTTACAAAGTCGTCAGTTTCAGTGGAAAAGCTATAAATTTCATGTTATACTTTGCAAGGAGGGCTTATGTTGGCAGTTGCAGGATATTTTGACGGCAATACTTGTGTTCCGTTCGACACACGGATTTTCAAGCCGAATCAGCGCGTTATAATTACCGCTCTTGACGAATTTGTACCGCAGAAAATAGTAAAAAATGAGTCTGTTTCGAAAATTTTAGAAGAATTGACAGGCGTGATTCATTCTGACAAGCCGATATCAATGAAAGAAATCCATGCAGAGCGACTGGAAGAAAAATATGGTGATATTCTTAGATAGCAATATCGTACTCGATGTTCTTTTGCAAACCCCAGATTTGTGCGATGAATCGAAAAATGTCATTTCAGTTGCCAGCGCAAAGGGCTTTGAGATGTATGTTTCGGCGGCTTCTGTAACTGACATTTTCTATGTTTTGCGAAAACAGTTGCGTAGCAATGAGAAAGCAAAAGAGCTTGTCAGAAAAATTTTGATGTTTTTGTCCGTTGCGGGTGTTGACGAACAGTGTATTTTTGCGGCTCTTGAATCTGATTGGGCAGATTTTGAAGACAGTGTGCAGAACCAAGTTGCCCAGCAAATCAGCGCGGATTATATCGTAACGCGAAATACATCCGATTTTTTCTTGTCTGCAAATCGCTTGATTACTCCGACAGAGTTTTTGAAGATTTATCAAAAATAACCGCACCTTGCCGCAAGCTGCAAGGTGGCCGAGATTTTGCTACGCAAAATCTCGCGGATGAGTTCTAAGTTTTAGAACCAAATCACCTGCGAGTGCCCCCGACTCAGCCAGAGCTAGCAATCCGTTCTGAGTTTTAGAATCAATCTGGGGGCAGACCCGAATAAGCCCAAGCTATACGGAAAGGGGCTCCGCGTTAGCGGTCGTGCATGGAAGCAACGGATTCGCATTCTTATTATAACTTATTTCAAGTATACAAAAAAGGAAAGTTTTTGTCATATAAAAACTTTTTTCACATTCTCAAGGGCGGCGGACGGAATGTCTTTGAGCAATTCGGCGCGTCCTTCACGGCGCATCTTGAACAGCTCTTTTATGGACATATCTTTTATTTCGCCTTTGAGCTTTCTGTTGATGATTGCGCCTGTAACATAAACTGTCGTTGCAGATGTGAGAGCCTCAATCACGCAGGAACTAGCCCGCGCCGCCAGCCGATTCTGGAATCCTTCCTCAATCAGCCCGCCGTCGCTTAACATGCCGCTCAAGATTTCTCCCACGCTGTCTGCGCCTGCCTGATTGAAAATACCGTTCAGCGCAGAATTTGAAGCAATCCAAAAAAAGCAGAGAATATTGAAAAGCGGCGAGAGCTTAAAGCCGTAGAGTTTCATAAGCTCCATAGCCATTTTTAGCTGCGCAAGGAACATAAGGACTCCGTCTATGAGAGGGTTCCTGCTGAACACCACGCAGAGCGCGGCTTTCCAGCTGTATTTCTTTATGACTGAGGACACTTCGGGCGAAAGCCGCTTGTAATATTCGTCCACAAGTTCGGAAAGTTTTTCCTCCCTGGCGCGGTACTCGGGTGATTTTTTTGGAAGCGAGCGCACTAGCTCCGAGTTTATGGCCCAGAACAAATCGTTCTTGCTGTCCTTCTCGTCAAGCCGCTTTCTGATAATTGCCGCCTCTTTGGTAATGTCTATCTCGCGAAAACGCGTAAGTCTTCTGAAAGAAAGAATCGGCTCAATAAGAATGTCAACGGCGGCAAATGCAAGAAGAATCCAAAAAATCCAGCCCAAAACAGGAACTGGGAGCGTTGAATTCAGAATCTGTCCTTTCGCATAGAAATCAGACGCAAAATAGAGCGCAATCAAAATCAGGACGAGAAGACATTGTTTTAAGAGTTTTTTCATATTTTCAGTTCCCTGATTTTTTCCTCAAGAGCCAAAAGTTTTTCTTTTTCGCTGGAGAAAAGTTCCTTTTCACCGTTCAAATTTTCAAGTTCCAGCTTTGCCTTGTACATTTCGCTTTCTTTCTCAGCAAGGCTTTCTTTAAGATAACCTGAAATATGCGCATTCAGAATGTCAGTCATAATATCGCCCATAACTTTTTTCAGTACTGAGCATGACGATTTCACATAATGTGCGATGATTTTATCGTACTCGTCCGAAAGCATGGACTCGTTCACAAAGATTGCTTTTTCAAACGAGATGAACAAAAATCGCCCCGTTTCCTTGTGCGGGTCAATCTGTGCAATATCAAGCGGGATATTTTCGGACAAATTTCCCACGGTTTTTGAGCGGTATTCGATTTTAGGAATCTGGAGAATTATCTCGGGCGCGTCCTGATTCATCTCCTCGATTTTCTTGTTCAGGATTTTTATTACATCAAAGTCGCCCGAATCAACTTTCTCAAGGTTCGACTCCTCAATGATTTTTTTCGTAAGCGTCTTTGCGTTTTCGCTGCACTCAATGAGGAATTTGTCGTAATCGGTGCCCTTAATCTTGAAACTTGAAACTTTTTCGGGCAGAATCTCGCAGTATTTGGTACTTGAGCGCAAATGTTTGAAACTTTCGCGAAGCTCCGCCTCAATTTGCCTTTTCAAATCTGTGGAAAGCGTAAAATCAAGACCAATCCAGTTTTCTTTTTTCGTCCGCCGCCCGTAAGATTCGATAAGGTTTTTCTCATCAATAAGAATATTGATTTCGGATTCTTTGCTCGCAATTTCACTTTTGAGCGAATAGATTTTTCGCTCCATGTCTGAGGAAACATCTTTCAAGTCGTTGCAAAGCTCGTCTTTGCAATGCGATTTTCGTTGCTCTTTTCCGTTTTCCTTTATATCGGACCACAGATTTTCTTCCATGCCCAAAAACTCGGATTCGCTCAAAAGTTCGTCCGCATTGAATTTGTCTTTTGAAATGTCGTTCGCATTGAAAATCACATCGTATGCCATACCCAAATTGGCGGACCATGATTTTAGCGATGATTCTGAAACTTTGTTCGTGTTCAGCTTTTTGACGAAATTCTTGATTCCGTTTTCAGCCTGCTCGCTAAGTTCCTTCCTGATTATGCTCTCCTCAAGCCAGTACTTTGCGCGCATTCTGTTCTGAACAAGCCTGTATGTGCATGACGAGCGGTCTTTCCCGATTTTTGCAAGATAGCCGCAAGCCGCATCGTTCACCGGAGACATATTGCTCTGAATGAAAAGAACAAGGTCACATTCCTTGAAAATTGCATTGTACATTTCAAAGTTCTGGGAAATTTCGGCATCGTTTGAGTCCAGCCCAGGCATATCGAAAATGACGCAGTTCTCGGAGAAAATGCGGCTTTCTTCATTGTACGGAACTTCCACTACCACAAGGAGTGGGGATTGGTCAAGAAGCTCGTTCGTGCCGGGTTTTGAGCAAAGGACTTTGCGCAGATTGTCCTGATTCAGCTCCTTTGGCGAAACTTCGGGGTAATTCTCATCGAATTTCTTCAAGCCCTTTATTCTGTCGATGATGTTCTCCATTTGTTTCTGGAGTTCCTGCATCTCGTTCTCGGGATTGTGAATTGTCTTTCGCTTGTAGATGTAGATTCCGCCGTGGCTTCCGCTGTCTTTGCCTGCCATTTTTATCAGTGCAGGGCGCAATGTTGTGTCTACTCCGAATCCAATTGGGGAAGCGTTCTCGTTTCTGGAAAGCAGGTTTACGAATGTGGACTTTCCGGCCTTCAACATTCCGGTAGCCACGATAAAAAGCAAATCCGTCTTGAACAAATCAAAACGACGCTCTATTTTTTCCTGCTGTTTTTGCCAATCTTTCTTGGATTTTTGCGAAAGCCGATTATTCTCAGAAATACTTTTTGATATTTGTACGAATTCTTCCTTAAATTTTCCAAGTTCCTCGTCAATCATATTTTCCTCACAAGATTAATTATTACCCAAAAAAGCAATCATGGCAAATAAAAAAACCGCGCCACAAAAAATGAAGCGCGGTTTCTGCTTTTCACTACATCATGCAGGAAAAATTATGCTTTTGTTATCAACAAAGTCTTTGTGTCAAGCTTAAGACCTGTCTCAACATTCTTTTTGTCATGAATCTTGAGAACATCAAGCGAAACAACATCTGACTTCTGGTTCAAATGAACTACAGCAGCGAAATATTTCTCAAGGTCTGCCGGAACAGAGTCTGAGAGTTTTGAGCCTTCTGCCGTTGAAGAAGCCCAGATTGTAACTTTCTCTGCAGCAGCGTACTGTGCGACTGAATTAATGTCACCTTCGCTGACTTTAGAGAAGTCGATTCCGTCCATAACAACGCCAGAAACCTGAATTCCACCAGCTTTAAGAGCGTTCAATGTGTTAACGACTTTTGAAAGAGAGAAGTTATCCAAGCTAAAGTTAAGGATAGTTCTTTTTGCAACAACATCATCTTTCAGCTCTGCGCTGTTTCCAACATTCTTCTTCTTTGAGATTTCTGTAAAGATAGCATCATACCAGAAAATAACATTTGAAGAATGAAGGTCAAATGTTACATGAACAAGCTGCTTGTCTTTCAGAAGGGAATCCATACCGAACTGAACGAGAACGGATGTTTTTCCCAATCCCTTTTTTGAAGTAACAAGACCAAGTTCTCCAGCCTTAAGACCACCGTCTGTAGCAGCATCAAAGAGCCGAACCGGGCTTTTCTCAAAAAGATCCTGTTTTTCCATTTAAAACTCCTTAGCTATTAGCAGCTTTTTTTTCTTCCTGATACTTCTTCATCAGTTCCTCAGCAACATTGCCTGGAACGCGACCGTATTTCAAGAATTCCATTGTGAACTCAGCTTTTCCCTGCGTTGAAGAGCGGAGAATAGTTGAGAATCCGAACATTTCTGAAAGCGGAACTTCCGCATTGACCGTTGACATATTATTCTCATCAGTTGAATCCAAGATTACGCCGCGTCTCTGGTTGATAAGACCGAACATATTTCCCTGGAACTCAGTTGGTCCTTCGATAGAAACTTTCATAATAGGCTCAAGGATAACAGGCTTTGCCTTAGCATAAGCTTCACGGAAAGCTCCGATTGCAGCTGTCTGGAAAGCGATATCTGAAGAGTCTACAGGATGGTACTGACCATCATTGATTGTACAACGAACGCCTACGATAGGTGCACCGATGAGAGAACCTTTCTCCATAGCGCGCTTGAAACCTTTGTCGCACGATGGGATGAATTCGTTAGGGATTGCGCCTCCCTTGATTGCGTCAACGAACTCATAGTCTTTGTCGGCCAATGGCTCCATGAATCCTGCTACGCGACCGTACTGACCAGAACCACCAGTCTGCTTTTTGTGCGTGTAGTTGAAATCGCCGCGCGCAGTGATAGATTCGCGGTAAGCTACCTTTGGTGGTGTTACCTCAACCTCACACTTGTACTCACGCTTCATGCGCTCAACATATACGGCAAGGTGAAGCTCACCCATACCCTTGATGATAGTCTCATTTGACTCTGGGTCAAGCTCTGTCTGGAACGTTGGGTCTTCTTTTGTGAAGCGGTTGAGAGCCTTAGCAAAGTTTGCCGCCATAGACTTATCTTTCGGGCGAACAGCCTGAGAAATAACTGGTGTAGGAACGAACATTGATGTCATAGCAACATTGATTCCCTCACCGCAGAATGTATCTCCAGAAGCACAGTCTACACCAAAGAGCGCGCAAATGTCTCCTGGCTCACCCACAGAAATATCTTCCATTGCGGCAGAGTTCATGCGGACAAGGCGACCAACCTTGAATCTCTTTCCTGTGCGGACGTTCGTAAGTTCCATACCTTTCGGCAAGCGTCCCTGATAAATGCGGATATATGTGAGCTGACCGAACTGACCGTCATCGAGCTTGAATGCAAGTGCAACAGTCGGCTTGTCCGGAACATTGAACAATTCAACCTGCTCTTCGTTCTTGTCCAAGTCAAGACCGTAGTTATGAACCTCAGTCGGATCCGGGAGATAGCGGAGAACGCCGTCAAGAAGTGGCTGAATACCTTTGTTGACATGAGCTGAACCGCAGAATACGCCAACGAACTGCTCTGCAAGCGTTCCTTTGCGGATAGCCTTGATGAGAAGCTCCTCAGGGATGTCTTTTCCGTCAAGAGCAAGCTCCATAAGCTCGTCATCGAAGCTGGAAGCTGCATCAATGAGCTTCTCGCGGTACTCGGCAGCCTGCTCTTTCATGTGAGCCGGAATTTCAGCAACGCGAAGGTTCTCGCCATTTTCTCCGTCGAAGTAGATTGCTTTCATGCCAACGAGGTCAACAACGCCTTCAAGTTTGTCCTCAAGACCGATTGGAAGCTCTACCATGTGTGAGTTCAATCCGAGCTTGTCGCGGAGCTGTCCGCAGACACGAATTGGGTTAGCACCCTGGCGGTCACATTTGTTTACGAATGCAATTCTAGGTACATGGTATCTCTTAAGCTGTCTGTCTACTGTGATTGACTGAGACTGAACGCCAGCAACGGCGCAAAGAATCATAATAGCTCCGTCAAGAACGCGGAGTGAGCGTTCAACTTCTACAGTAAAGTCAACGTGTCCTGGTGTGTCGATAAGGTTGATGGTTGTGTCTTTCCACTGAACCTGCGTAGCCGCAGACTGGATTGTAATACCGCGCTCACGCTCCAGCTCCATGTTGTCCATTACAGCACCAACGCCGTCCTTGCCGCGAACTTCGTGAATCTGGTGAATCTTATTACAATAGAACAAAATGCGTTCTGAAGTCGTTGTTTTACCAGAGTCAATGTGGGCGCTGATACCGATATTACGTACTTTAGTAATATCAAAAGCCATATTGTTTACCTCTCAAAAATAATTTTCAGCCATAACGACAGTTATCTTATTATTGTCGAATTATACTAGTTTACTAAAAAATATGCTATTTAGCAACACTTAAAACAAAAAAATACATTGAAATCAATAGACCTGTGCGGAAAATTGATGTTTCCGAATTCATCTAATATCAAAATGGCACGGAAAGCGTACATTTTACAGAGGAATTTACGAATTTTGACTTTGTTTTTACGCAAACGCCAGAATCAAAGTTGGCGGAGGCTTTCTCCTGTTCTTTGAAAACCATCTCGAATCCGCCGCTAAAAGTAAAAGGCGAAAGTTTTTTCGGAACAAACGACATATTGAATGTGATTGATTTTTTGTCTTTCGATTCCGAATCATAAGGCGGATAATATTTTGCTCCAGCTCGGAAAGCAGTGCAAAAAAGCGGAAACGCAAGATTTCCGTCAAAAGAAACGGAAAAATATTTTTCAGGGGTACTTGATTTTGTGGGCGGATTACCTGAAAAAATCAAGTTGGCGGCAGTGAAATCAAATTTCAAGTCAACTTGTGAAGCCTCGTACTCCATGCCGAAGCGAAATTTTCCGACGCAAAAAAGTTCCGCCCCTTTCGTTGCGCAGATTTTCATTGCTTCAAAGGCAGAAAGCCCGAAGCGGAGAGAGGCCGCGTTTTTTCCGGTAAGAAAAATCAGGTACTGGGGATTAATGCTTGCGCTCCAGAGCGTTCGCAGAACGGAAGAGTCAATGCAAATAAGCGGGGCGACGGACGGAGAGGAATCTTTTGTGGGCAGGGAAAAAAAGGAAAAATCTAGCATTGCCGATTTGTATGCCGCCCGCCCGTCAATTCTGAACCAGGCCCCCATATTCTCGTAAGGGCTTTGATGAAGCGCGCAGAAAAGATTCGCTTTAAAAAACGGAGATTTCAGGTTTGTTTCCCAAAGTCCGGCAAACATAAAGTCCCCGTCGAATCCAGCGTTATTTTTCTTTAATATGGAAGCATTGTTCTCAACAAAAAATCTTGCCGCTGTAAGAGCCGTCTGGACGGAAAGAAATTTGCCGAAAGAACGGGAGGCTGAAACAGACATGGCGCAATTTTTTTCTTCGGTAACGAACGCTTCGGCCTTGAGCGGCACAAAGAGCCGTCCATCTGGAGAACTAACGCACAGCGCGACTGATTTTGGCTGAGAGGAGGATGTAAGCGTTGGCAGGGACGCTCCGACCCCGGTAGAAAATGCAAAAGATTTTTTCAGCGGATTTGAAAGCGCAGATGGAGCCGGGTTTTTTAGCCGTGAAATTGATTTTGAATAAGAGAGTTTCCCGGCTTTTACCTGAACAGGAACGGTCTTGTCGAAAAGAGACAGCCCGACTCCGTAGCGCACATCGTCAAACAAGGAGAATATGTCCTCCGCGCTTTCTGTTTCAGCGAAAGCATCGAGCTGGGTTTTTGGAAGCGTTATGTAGCTGCGCGCGTCAATTTTGCTTACAAAAAACAAGTCAGAAACGCAGAGTTTTATTCCAGTGCTTGCCGAAAAGGCTTTTTTCTTTTCGGAGGAAAAAGCGGGGAGTGTTAGTTCCGATGTGAATCTGAAATCAGCACCGTCGAAGCACGGCGCAGAAAAAATATTCTGCAAAAAAAACAAACCAAAAATAGCAAAAAAGATTTTTCTCATACCTATATAGGGTCAGAGAATTTTCATTTTTGACACTAAATTTCTGATAATTTTTTGTTATAATCGCATTTTTTAACTTGGGGAAATGAAAGTGAATTTGCGAAGCAAACGCCCCGCAAATTCCCAAATTCAGAAAAGAGCTATTCAGCTTTTGCTGCTCCAGCTCCATATTTGTATGTATACTCTACGATTCCCGCAAGCTCGTTCACCGTAGTTCCGAACTTTTCTGCAACATTGTATGTCGTTGCTTTCGTCACATTGCCGTATGTGTCGTACTTGAAGATAATTCGGACAGCAAGTTTGTTCTGGGCGTTGTAAGTCTGTTCCTCCGTGACCGAATAGCTTGCGTCAAAGCGGTAAACAGTCTTTTTCAGAGTTCTTCCGAACATATCTGAATAAGCAACTTCGGACAATTTTCCGGCATCATTGTAAGAATAGGTCTGCTTCACTTCAAGAAGTCCCTCGTCATTATACTGGGCAAGTTCCACATTGCGCCCCTTGTCGTCCAGCTTTGTGATGAACTTTCCGAGCAAAGCTCCGTCAGAATTGTAGAATGCTTCCTCAACCTGCTTTCCTTCCGTGTACTTGAAGATAGAGCGGTTCACAAGCTCGTCGTTCGCATTGTACTGAGACTCATCGATTTTGTTTCCGTTCTCGTCATAAGTGTATATGCTCTTCCACTGGATTTTTCCGTCGCTGTCAGTGCAGACCGCAGACGCGACTCTTCCCGCAGAATCATAATTGTACAAGAGCTTGTCAACGAGAGTGTCTTTGCTTGTGAATTCGTCAGACTCCACCTGCTTTCCTGTTGCGTCAAAGATGTGAACATATTTTGCACGCGGTGAGCGGTAATAATCCCCGAACTTTTCCGTTATTGTGTAATCAGTCTTTGTGTATTCGGAAACAGAACCTACGGTCTTAATTTTCAGAGCTTCGTCAAATGCATACAGGCTTGTTGCAAGAGCAGCAGCCACAACTACAAAACAAATCTTTTTCATATAATCCTCCATTCTAAAAAATTACTCTGCCGGAATAAGGATATTAGTTCCGGAGATGATAATATCAGGGTTCTTGATATGATTGTAATCAGCAATCTTCATATACTTCCACGGAGTCTTGTAGTAAGAGTCCGAAATATCCCAGAGAGTGTCGCCCCATTTTATTGTGTACGGAACATCTTGTCCCCTCGGTTTTTTCTGCACGGTCTCTTTCTTAGGCTCTGCCTTTGGCTCAGGAACATCAACCTTGACAGGAACGGTTTTCTCAACGGCTTCCTCAGGAATGATGACAATCTTGTTCTCCTGTGCCGAAGGAGGAACAACCTCTTTCTTAGGCTCTTCCTTAACAGGAGTCTTTGTTTCCTGCAAAGGAATAGTGATTTTGGTCTCCGTCGCAGGTTCTTTCTTTTCGGAAGAAGGCTTCGCGGTTTCTTTCTGCTGAACGGGCGCAGTCTCACTTTCCTGCTTTTTCTCAGGAAGATGCGCAATTCCAGTCTGCTTGGAAGGCTCTTTTTTCTCCGTTTTAGCTATGCTCTCAATTGCAGTCGTAGTCTTTGTGTTCTTTGACTTGATGAGATTGTACTTTGACGGAATTACGAACAAAATCAAAAGCGTCGTGAGAATACAAATGAGGGCGCAAATAATGCAGATGATAATCGGAACACGGCTGCGCTTGTCGTCTTCGTCGTCATCATCGTCATAAATCGTGGCATGCTCGCCGTTCAGAGTCTCCTTGTCGTACAAATCCGAGAAATCCATAGGCGTGCTTGAAAGATTCATGTCCGAGCCGTAGCTCTGGCTTGACGAATCTGATTCCATAGCCGAATGATCGATGAAATCCTCAATATCTTTCTCTTCTTTCTGCTCGGTCAAATCCATGTTGTCAAAATCTGGCAAATCGAACAAATCAGAATTGCTTGAAGATGTGTCGGAATCATGGAATGTGAAATCATCGTCAAGCGAAACAGATTTTTCGGCAGGAGTTTCATCAAAATCAGGAATGTCCGAAAGGTCTGGCAAATCTGAGGAATCTATATCGAGTTCAGAAGAATCTGCGGAATCAGATTTTTCTGGGCTTGTTTCCGTGTTGCTGAAATCCAAATCTGAGAAGTCAGGCAAATCTGCAACAATGTCAGAGTCGTTTTCCGTGCCGGAAGTAATATCATCATCAACGGCGATTTCTTTTGACGGCTCTTGCGCAGTTTGGTCAGGAATATCGAAAGATATATCGCTTGTGTCATTGTCAACGGAAGGCTCGTCGGAAATATTTTCCGTCGCTATGTCGTCAAAATCGGGAAGAGCAGATGTATCAATATCAAACTCATTGCTTGCCGGCGGTTCTTCGGAAACAGTCTCCCCGGAAGGAACTCCGTCAGAAGGAGCTGGCGCAAAATCAGATGAAGAATCATCAGAAACCGTAGCGTCATCGAACTGGAATGGCTCGTCAAGGGATTCTTCCGGAGCTGCTGTATCGCCAACAACTTTGTCTACGGTGATTATATCGTCCGACTCAGAAGGCTCTTCTGAAACTGTGCTGTCATCGAACGATGGCATTTCCATATCGTCAAAACTCGGCTCTGGTTCCGGTTCTTCGGAAACAGTCGGCTCGTCAGAGCTGATCGTAGCGTCGTCTGGCAAATCTGAGGAAATAGCAGGCTCGTCAAGGCTTGGTTCAGGTTCTTCCGAAACAGTTGGTTCGTCAAAACTTACCGGTGTGTCAGGAATCTCAGTATCTTCCGAAAACGCGGACGGCTCAGGCGTGCTGGCCTCTTCTTGAACAGGAGCCTCCCGCACCGTGCTTTCAGGAATTTTATGAAACATATCGTCATCATCAGGAGCGTCCAGGCTAAACGGGTTCGTGTCATCGGAAGGTGGCTCGGCAACTCCAAAGTCAGCAGGAGTCTCACGCTCAGCCGCGCTTCTCGTAACAAGATTTACTTGAGTCTCGCTTCTTCGGTTTGTTTCGCGGTCAACCACCCCGGCCGTAAGACGGTTGTTCTCGTCAAGTTCTAGCGAAAGCTGAAGCTCCGAGTCATCAACCGCCTGCTGATTGAGATTTGAGACCTCAAGCGTATCGACATACTCTGCATCCTGCATTGTCCCTGACTCAGAACGGTACAAATCAATCTGAACTTTCGTCTGATTGTCACGCGCAATCGTCAAGTCCAATGTTCTTTTTTTTGGCGTACCTTCTTCGAGAATCGGATAAAAAGTGCCATCCGCAAGCTTAATTCCTATAGTTTTCATATATTTCTACTCACCACCTGATAAGACCTTTCATTGATTATCGGTAAAAATAATTAAAACTTGACATAAGGGCAACAGCCCCAAAATTGATTTCTGGTCTTACGCCAAGTATCAACACGATTCATTATTTTATTGCATTTTGATATAATTGAAAACAAAAAAGTTTCATTCATGGCAATAAAAAAAATAACATATATATTGATTTTTTCTCTTATCGCTTTGCATGCCCTTGTTTTTGCGGAAAAGGCAAAAATTCCGGAAAGTGCTGACTTTTGGAGCGATTATCCTGCAGAGGAGCTTGGCGGCTTTTTGATTTCAAAAATGACGGACGAAGAGCTTCTTGCCCAGATTTTCATGTTCGGGTGGGAAGGTGTTGAGCCAAGCGGTCATATCAAGCGGTGGGTCTCGGAGCGCGGACTTGGAAGCGTAAAGGTGTTCGGGCGGAATGCTCGCAACACGGAGGAGGTGGCAAAGTCTGTCACCGCGCTCCAGCGGCTTTCGCAAACCAACAGGTTCCGTATTCCGCTCTATGTTGCCACGGACCAGGAGGGCGGCTGGATAAGGCACATAAAGGGCAATACTTCCGACACTCCTGGAAATATGGCAATAGGGGCGTCGGGCTATCCAATCGACTCATACTGGTCCGCATACTACATTTCCCGTGAGATTTCCGCGCTTGGAATAAACATGAATTTCGCGCCGACTGTTGATGTCTACTCAAACAGGGAGTCAACTGTAATCGGACCACGCTCGTTCAGCGACAATCCTGAGTATGTGGGGGAGCTTGGCTCTGCGTTCGTGGCAGGAAGCCTTGCCGCGGGCGTAATTCCAACCGCAAAGCATTTTCCTGGTCACGGCGACACAAGCCTTGATTCGCACGGAAAACTTCCTGAAATCAATATTGATATGAAGACTCTTGAAGAGCGCGAGCTTATTCCGTTCAAATACCTGATTACGGAGAACATTCCAGCGATTATGAGCGGACATCTGAGTTTTCCTCTGATTCTGAAAAACGGGGAGCCGGCTTCGCTCTCAAAAACTTTCCTCACTGAGCTTTTGCGCGGAAAACTTGGGTTTCGCGGGCTTATCATAACGGACGATATGATGATGAACGGAGCTACTTTGTTCGCGGGGAGCATGTCAAAGGCGTTTACCCTTGCGATTGAGGCTGGAAACGACATAATCCTCTCGTCGTACGACACGCCGCTTGATGAGCCGCTTTGGGACAAGAACATTGAGCTTATGAAAAAAGACCCTGAGTTTAAGGAAAAAGTCAGGGCTGCGGCTTTGCGCGTTGTTGTGTCAAAGCTCAATTATTTCAAGGAAAAGAATGCCGCGCCTCTTTACCCGGATATTGCAGGACTTAAGAGCAAAATTCCAGATCCGGACGGAGAGATGTTCTTTTTGAATCAGGCTTGCCGCTCGATAACGGCTCACAAAAAAGGCGCGTTCCCGTTCGTGCAGAAAAACGAGCGGATTCTTTTATGCGGGCAGAATCAGTTCCCGGATTTTTTCTCGGAAGCGGAAAAACGGTTCTCGGACTGCAATTACTTCAAGTTCGACTATAACGCCGGCCCGAATTTCATAGAATGGACGGAGGACAATCTTCCGTCCCTCGCCTCAAACTACGATGTAATCATCTTCTGCGTCTCAGACCCTTCAAGCGCGCGCATGGTAAGCTGCCTGAAAAAGCTGGGGAAGAAAGTAATCATTCTTTCGGTTCTTACGCCAGTCTATGTCCTTGATTACGACTGGGCAGACACAATCCTTCTGGGCTACAGCTATTCGCCGTACTCGTTCAAGGCTTTGTACGGCGCGTTGTGCGGGGACTTTGAGCCACGCGGCACTCTCCCGCTCAGATAATAGACCTGTTCGGAAAACTGATGTTTCCGAACGCGTCTACTCACTGCAAATTTTCGCCAAGAGCCGCAATCTCATCGATTGCCTCGGATATGCCCTCCGTTCCGGAAGAGGCGTTCTCAATCTGCGTGGAAATTTCGGAAGAAACGCTAACTTGCTCGCCGATTGATTTTTTGATGTTCTCGGAAAGTTGCGCAATCATTTTTATTGCCTTGTTCGTGTCCCCGATGATTTTTTTCGTTGCGAGCGTGTTCTTGTTGTTCTTGACCACGATTTCCTGAATAGTTTCGGTTGAAGAAACTGTCTGGGCGGCAAGTGTTTTTACCTCTTTTGCAACTACGCTGAATCCTTTGCCCGCCTCGCCCGCGTGGCTTGCCTCTATTGAAGCGTTCAGGGCAAGGACATTCGTTGTTTCGGCAATGTCCCCGATTATCTTGATTGCTTCCGCAATCTGGCTTGTGGTGGCAGCAAGGCTGTCCATTGCCTCCGTAACCTCGGTCATCATCTCGTTCGCATTGTTCACTGTCTTTGAGACTGTTTCTGCGTTGCTTGAGATTTCCCTGATGTTCTCGGAGAATTTGCCCATAGACTGCGAGATTGTGGCGATATTGCCAGAAATCTGCTTGCTTGAGTCCGACACAATATCAGCTTTCTCAGACATTGTGTGCATTGTTTCCTGAAGTTTCGCTCCGGACTTATTGATTTTATCCATAAGCATTGCGCTGTAAAAGGAGCTTGAGATTTGGTCTCTCAGCGCGATGTACGGGCCGCCATCTGCAGGGCCTTCCTGAAAGATTATGTAGCCGATGAATGTGTCCTGAAAGTGCAGGGATTCCAAGATGAGCGAATGGAACGCGCTTTTTGGCAGGTACTGGTTCGGGAGAATTTTGTTCGTGTTGAACACAACGCCGTCAGTAGGGAGCTTTACATTCTCTCCGTCACGCACGGCAAGAATGAGGCGGCTTTTCTCAGGGATTTTTCCGTTCTGAGGCGTGTATTCGCAATTTTCGTACAAAACGATGTAAACGCCTGGAATCTTAAGCTTTCCCAGCGATTGGGCAAGTACTTTGAGAATATCCTCAATTTTGTCGCAGGCAAGGAGAGCCGCGCTGACCGCACGCAAATCAGTCTGGTAGCGTAGCTCAAAAAGCGTGTTCTGTTTCTGGTAGCGGCTGTCGAACTCATGGATAAGGATTCGGGCCTGCTGGAAAATATTTTCTGCCACATTGCAGTAAATCGTGCCGCGGGCGATTTTGTTCAGTTCTCGGTTCAAGATTGACAGAAAATCCTGCCAAAGCATGAATTTGCTCGATATTTTTAGGAAAGAATTGAGCGTTTTCTGGAATACAGCGACGAATTCCGAGTTCTCAACATTCATTGATATGACATTTGCAACGAATTTTTTGACCAGATTAAAAGTTTCTTCCTTAAAAAAGGCGAGTACACTAGAGTCAATATTTCTGACCTTGGATATGTACGAGATAACTGTATTAGATGTATATTCAGTCCACTCGTTGTTTTTCAGGTCGGCCTCTGCTTGCTCTTTTGTGTTCTCGACGATATTTTTCTTGAAAAATGATTTTTTCTGGTTCTTTTTCTTGTTGATGTCCTTGTCTTCTTTATGGATGATTGCCTGAGTTATAGATGCGGATTTGCACCCGCACGATTCGGCAAGAACGAGCTGCGTGTTGTAGCGGAACTCTTCCTGAACTTTCTCGCCGTCAATGCAGCTTTGTATTGTCTGAAAAGCCTTTTCGCCAAGCCCTTTGAACGGCATTTCAACTGTAGTGATAGGCGGATTGCTCCATGCGGCCTCATCGGAGCCGTTGAACCCGCATACTGCCACATCCTGCGGAATAGAATAGCCAAGCTCCGCAAGCCTTTCCTGCGCGCCTATCGCAACATTGTCGCTTACGCAAATGATAGCCTCAAGGTTTTTTCCCGGGATAAGCCCCCTTTCAATGAACGCATCCACAGCTTTTGCACCGTCCGAAAGTCCCCATCCGCCCGGCTCTGAGATATATTTCTCGTCGGAGACAAGACCGTTTTCCTCAAGAGCCTGCAAGTACCCTTCGTACCGCTCCTTGGCGTAGACATGAATGGCAGGCCCGCGCACAAACGCAATTTTCGTAAGTCCGTGAACCTGAATGATGTGGTTCATAAGATCTATCATTCCGGATTTGCAGTCCGCGTAAATTACGGGGGAGCCGCGGACTTTGAAAGTCATGCAGACAAGAGGCGTGTTCTTGAATCGCTTGTAATAGTTTGTGGTCGCATCGTCAACATCGGAGGATGCCCATGAAACGACACCGCCGAACGTCGTGTCATCGAAAAGATTGTATATGATTGAATCATTTCCTTTGTTCAGTATAGGACCAAGAAAAGTCACCACTGGAATTTTTTCTTCCGCACATCTGTCAACGAGACCACGCCACATGTTCCGTCCGGTTGCATCGATTAAAGAGCGTGTCAAAAAAGCAACAGTATTATTTTTCATAGTTCAGTCCTTTTTTCAATAAAACTAAATTATTAGACCTGTTCGGAAACTCTTTAAGTTTCCTCACAATTCGTCAAGTTTTTCAGGCTAAAGCCTTGCAAAACTTGCATTCCTTTAAAGTTCGTGTTCGGAAAACTGATGTTTCCGAACATATCTATTATAACTCACAAATCAATTTTTGTGCTAAATTTGAATTAAAATCTGATTCCCTTATTTATAGAGAATTTGACGAATTTATACTTTATAAGCTATCTTAAATATATGGCATCATCGTTGAAATTTTGTTTTTTTGAAGAATTCTCAAAATCTTATCTTTATCCGTTCACGGAAAAAGATTTGAAAAAGCTCCTGGCACAGTATGGAATAAAGGTTTCCCAAAAAGAACTGTACGAATATCTTGAAACAGAACCTTTTATCTTCCCTCTTGAAAAAAAATATTTCATAACGCGGGCAGGAGCGTTCACGGACAAAATTTTCAGTATTTTTCCGACTTGGCAGGAAGTCGAGCAGAAATGCTTTGCCGCAGGGGACAGGTGCATTCCGTTCGTGAATTTTGAGCTTTTGCCGAACGAGCTGAAATTCGAATTTATGGGCCAGATACTGCCGTCAAAAATCCTTGAGACTGACTGCAACACCGCCCGGGAGCTTTTCACGCTTTACGGAGATGAATATGCTGTTCAGTACATTGCGTCAGACCCTGTGAACAAGAAGCTGCGCATTATTGAGAACGGATGCGAGCTTTCCGGGCAGGTCAAGCTGACCGGAGTTTCAATCGAAGAAATCATACGGCTCACCGATTTTAAGTTCGGGGATAGATTTTTGTGCCGCGTCAAGGACTGGGCTGAGGGCATAGTTGAAATCTTTCCGTTCCTGTACCACACACTTACCCCAGTTCAGCAAAGTTCTCAAAAATTTGCCCAAGCCGAATGGTTTGAGACGCTGGAAGAAGCCATGCTCAAGAGCTTTGACAGAATCGGACCGTGTGCGACTATGGAGGAACAGCTTGCAAAAGTGTTCTATGAGAACAGAAAAACATTGTGCGTGCCCGACTGCGCGTCAATCCATGAGTTTTTACGCTGGTCTGAGAAAGTGCGGATGCAGCTTTTCGGCGTTGAGACACGGCTCTGGCGGCGCGGCGAGGAAATTCCGGCCGTTGGCAGATGGAACGAGAATATGATAGGAAATCTGCCTTGTCAGGTGAAGAACGACATCGTTTTTGCCCCCGATTTCCTGATAGACTGCTACCTGAAAGATACTCTCTTTGAGAAAAAGAACGATTTCTCCACAATAATAAACAAGATTCTTCCTGCGGCAATGAACTTGACTACATCAGAAAAAGACTATATTTCATTGCAGATTCAAAACCGAAGTGCTATAATTCGCAATCAGTATAACTGGTTCGCGGACTTTGCATTCGGAGCAATAAGGCATAGGGCTTTGCAGCTTTTCAAAGAGGTGGAGCTTTTGATGAGCGAGCTTGATTTTGAGGACGGCGATGTTCATTCGCTGCCCCAGACAGAGCTTATAGTTCTGTCCCAGCTGTATGCCCATATATTCCAAATGCTTGAGACGCTTTCAGCCGAAAATGAAAAAGTCGAAGATGAAGAACTTTCCGCGATGGAGCTTTCCGTAGAGGGAATGGAATTCAAATTTGAAGAAATACGGCTGCCCCTGATTTCCGCAATGAATCGCATAAGGGGCAAGAAATTTGCCGTAATCTAATAGACCTGTTCGGAAACCTATTGTTTCCTCACTGGTCTTGCGTAATTTTTCAGGCTAAAGCCTTGCAAAATTACAGAATTTCTAAGGTTGCTGTTCGGAAAACTGAGGTTTCCGAACAGCTCTAATAAAGCGGGGAACATAATGGAGAATATTTTTTTATCTTCTATTTTTGAAAATGGCGGGCTTCACAAAAGCGTATCAGGAAGAAGTGTTGAAGAAGTTTTCAAGTCAATCTGCAATACTATAAAACTTCCGAAAGGTCTTTCTGCAAACGAGCTGTACGACGCGCTCTGCGCCCGCGAATCAATAAACACTACTGCCGTTGGGAACGGAATCGCAATCCCACATTCAAAAACGCCTATCGTAGCGGACAGCGAGGATCAGCAGATTGCAATCTGCTACCTGAAAGAGCCGCTGGACATGAACGCTCCTGACGGGCGCAAAGTTTTCGTCATGTTCCTGATTCTTTCATCGAATGTGCATTTTCATCAGCAGATGATTGTGCAGCTTGCCGCGCTTTTCAAGCGTTCTGATTTCAGAAAAGCTCTTGAGGCTCATTCTGATTTAAAAACTCTGACATCATTCATAAATTAGGGGTATCTCGAAAAACTCTGTTAGTTTTCCGAGATACCCGTTGTCCAGCCTTTGCTGGACGCGATTTTAAAGGTTAGAACTTCAAAAAACTGAAGTTTTTTGAAGTTTCCTTAATAAAAAGTGAGGTACTTATGATGAATTTAACTGGCATTGCTGCTGCTGCAAAATCTGTGCGAACTCTGAGCATAGATGCCATTCAAAAGGCAAAGTCTGGTCATCCAGGGCTTCCGCTTGGTTGCGCGGAACTTGCCGCCGTTTTATACGGAGAAATCCTGAAACATAACCCGGCGGACTCCAAATGGGTTGACAGGGACAGATTCTTGCTGTCTGCAGGACACGGCTCAATGCTTTTGTACTCAATCCTTCACCTGAGCGGGTACAAAATCTCAATCGATGACATAAAAGCATTCCGTCAGGTAGGCTCAAAATGTCCGGGGCATCCGGAGTTCGGCTGGACGGACGGAATCGAGAACACGTCAGGGCCGCTAGGACAGGGAATCGCCTTGGCCGTGGGCGAGGCTCTCGCTGAATCAATTCTTGCTGCAAAATACAATACTGCAAATCATAAAATCGTTGACCACTACACTTACGCGCTCGTCGGAGAAGGATGCCTTGAGGAGGGCGTTTCTTCCGAAGCAAGCTCTTTTGCAGGTCACAACAAACTCGGAAAGCTCATCGTTTTCTATGACCAGAACAAAATCTCAATCGATGGCTCTACTGACATCACTTTTACCGAGGACATCGGAAAAAGATACGAGGCTTATGGCTGGCAGGTTCTCAAAGGCGATATGTACGATGTGGAGAATATCGTAAAGCTCGTTGAGGAAGCTAAGGCCGAGAAGAACAAGCCTACGCTCATAATGCTCAAATCAATAATCGGAAAATTCGCACCAAAACAGGGAACTCCGGCAGTTCACGGAGAGCCGCTTGGCGATGCTGATGTTGCCGAAACAAAGAAAAACCTGGGGCTTGACCCGAACGAATTCTTCCATGTTGAGCCAGAGGCATACAAATATTTCGCCGACAAGAAAAATGCTTTCGCCGAAAAAGAAGCTGAGTGGAAGAAAACATTCGATGCGTGGGCAAAAGAGAACCCAAAGCTCGCCGAGCAGTGGAACGCAAGCCAGATTGGTGTTGCGGACGGCGACTCACATGCGAACGATCCGTCATACGAAGTCGGAAAGCAAGTTGCGACAAGAACTGCCTCCGGTGACATGATAAATCTCATGGGCGAGCAGTACTCATATCTGGTTGGCGGCTCGGCAGACTTGAAAGGCTCTAACAAATCGGGAATGAAATGCGACGGCGGAACATACACGCCTGAGAATCGTGCAGGACGCTCAATCGAATACGGAATACGCGAATTCGGTATGGCAAGCATTGCGCTCGGTATGGCAGCGCATGGCGGAATCCGCCCTTATGTTGCGACATACCTTGTGTTCTCAGATTATATGCGCCCGTCTATCCGCCTTGCAAGCATTATGAAGATGCCTGTAATCTATGACCTTACCCATGACTCTATTTTTGTTGGCGAGGACGGACCTACGCACCAGCCTATAGAGCATCTTGCTTCTTTGCGCGCAATACCGGGCCTTCAAGTGCTTCGTCCTGGGGATGCGGAGGAGACTGCTGCGGCATGGCATATTGCAATGCAGGCTAAAGACCATCCTGTTTTGTTCGCGCTCACAAGGCAGAATGTTCCTGTCTACGAGAAAGAGGATAAAAACTGGCGGGAAACTATAAAGAAAGGAGCTTACATCGTTAGCGGAACAGGAAATGCTGATGTTACTGTTGTTGCAACAGGCTCTGAGGTTAGCATGGCGCTTGAGGCTAAGGCAAAAGTTACCGGAAAATCAGTGCGTGTTGTTTCTGTCCTAGACAAAAAACTTTTTGAAAGCCAGAGCGATGATTTCCAGAAGTCAATTCTTGGCTCGGGCCGTGTAATTGTAGCGGAGGCCGGTGTAAGAAACGGCTGGGAATTCTATGTCTCAAACAAAAAGGATTTGTTCACAATCGACAGATTCGGAGATTCGGGTCCGGGAAAGAAAGTTGCTGAAGAATTCGGCTTCACGGCTGATAAACTTGCTGAACTGATTATGCAGTAAGTTCTGGCAGGAGAAGTCCAATGGCTTCTCCTGTCCAAGTCGAAGTGACATAAGTTAATTCTTCCATTATAATTCTTTTTCTATGGAACAGGAAGAATTACGCAAAATTGTTAGTCAGGGCGAAACAAGCAAAGTTCAGTTCAAGCAAAAACTCGACAATAACGACAGCATTGCCGCAGAAATGATAGCGTTTGCAAATTCAAAGGGCGGAATCATCTTGTTCGGAATTGAAGACAAAACAGGAACTGTAATCGGGCTAGATTATGCCAAGCTACAAGAAACTGGAAACGCACTTGCGAATATAGCAAATGATTTTGTAAAGCCTCAAATTTTCATCACTACGGAAGTCGTTGAGCTTGACGAAAAATGTATTCTTCTTGTTTCCGTTGAAGAAGGAACTTCAAAGCCGTATAAAGACAGAAATGGTACAATTTGGGTAAAACAAGGAAGCGACAAGCGCAAACTTACCGACAATAACGAACAAATCCGGCTTTTTCAGCAGAACGGATTGCTTTTTGCCGATGAACTGGTTGTTCCTGGAACATCAATCGAAGACATAGACACTGACAGAATCAAAGAATATCTTGAAAAAATCGGAGATTCTGAAAATGACCTTCCGCCTGAGCAATTGTACAAGAATCTCAATATCCTTAATAACGGAAGGCTTACTTTGGGCGGAATGCTTTTCTTCGCCAAAAAGCCGCAGAAATATCGTCCTGTTTTCTGCATAAAAGCGGTGAGTTTTTTTGGCACGGACATTTCTGGAACGGACTACCGCGACAGCGAGGACATCACAGGCACAATCCCGCAGCAGTTTGAGCGCGGCATGAGCTTCTTGACCCGAAACCTTCATCATGTGCAGGCGGGGCAGAATTTCAATTCAACGGGAATTCTTGAAGTCTCAAAAATCGCGCTTGAGGAACTTTTACAGAACGCCCTTACTCACCGTGATTATTCAAAGAACGCCTCAATCAACCTGCTGATTTTTGATGACAGAATCGAAATCACAAGCCCCGGCTCATTGCCGAACAGTCTTACAATCGAGAACATCAAATTTGGGAATGCTGTTGTGCGGAACAATCTTGTCGTTTCGTTCAGCTCAAAGATTATGAAATATCGCGGGCTTGGCTCTGGAGTCCGCCGCGCAATCAAAGAAGAGCCGTCCTTGCTTCTTATTGACGACAAGGACGGAGACAGATTCATTGTGAAAATCCCGCGGCATGGCTAGGGAAGTTTTTTGTTGTCGTAGGATTGAAATCATCTTTTGGTAGCTTTGAATCAGTTACGATTTCAGAAGCTATTGTGTCCTCCTCGAAGGTGTACTCGGAAATGTCAGCTCTCTGAATTTTTCCGAGCGAGCAGACCAAAACAGCCAGGTCAGAATCCGTTCCGAACTCAGAACAGCCGCAGCTGCATATCTCGGAAGCTTTCCATTTTTGCCACGGTCACTTCGTCATCTGGAAGTGAGTTTCCAATCAGAAACGGAGATTCATCATCGTGGAGCGCGAAATTTTTTTCCACCGACTTTGCGTCATAGTTCGCGTAGCAATAGCGGCACAAATGCGGGCAGCAGTTGTAGTGCGCAATGTCCCGCATAGGAAGGCAGTCGCAATATTTCCTAAGATGCTGCGGCCTTTTTTCCAGAAGATGAATTCCGGTCGCGCTTTCGATGATTTCTTTTGTTACACAACCGCCCTTTTCCACGCCGCAGCCGCTCAGGTCTATTTTTTCGGCGCACGACTCCACGCGCATATTCAGCCGGCTGGCAATTGCGGAAAAAGTCTGCGCAATAAAGAGCTGGTCTTGCTCAGAAACTTCTTTAAGCTCGGGAAAATTCCGCTTTGTCTTGGAGTACAAATCAACAAAGCTGATAATGCACCTGTCCGTAAAAGGAGAAAGTTTCTCGCACATTTTTCGGAATTCCCTTATGTGGAACGCAGGCGAATATTTTTCCGTCACAAGAATCGGGTCATAACGCCAGCAGATGCGGTTTTTTCCAAGACGCTCGGAAAGCTCGATAAAATCATCCATGACTATGGATTTTTCGGGAACATTCGGCTCTATGTCCTTTTCATAAGGCGTTATCGTGACGAAAAAATAAATCCCGAATTCTTCCAGGTCATCCAAATATTCTATCATCGGGCGCGGATTTTTCGTGCAGAACACGATGCAGTCAACGACATGCGGGTCAAGCTCATAGCGCGTGACTTTCTGCGGAAAATACGGATTGCGCACATTGACGAAACCTTCTTTTATTCTGTTTGAGAACCATTTTGAGTAAAATGCGGGAATGTCCGTCCGCCCCGATGCAAATAGAATCATGCCCTGTCCGTCCTGTAGTAGCAGATTCTGAACTCACCGAATCTCTCAAATCCACACGATTCATATAATTTCTGGGCAGGAAGATTTTTTTTCTTTGCAAAAAGAACGATTTTCTTTCCAGAAGAAGTTTTCTCACTGATGATTTTTTGAACAAGCGACTTTGCGATGCCTTTTTTTCTGAATTCGGGGACAGTGTAAACGCCCCCAATCTGGACATAATTCTCGCCTACGGCATTCAGTGCGGCCTTTCCAACGATTTTTCTGCCCGAAAGTGCGACGAACAAAGCGTTTCTGCTCAAAGCTTTTTTCAGAAGAAAAGCTGAAACGGCAGGATTGAACTCTTGGGATTCGCCCAGAACTTCCTCCTCCTCATATGCTTTCTGAACAGGCTTCAACTCATCAAAAAAATTCATGTTCGCAATCTCAATCTGAAAAGACTCTTTTCTTTCAACAATCGGAGCAAAATCGTTCAGTTCAAAAAAATAGGAGTCCTCGTAACTAACAGGAACTTTTCTGGCTGCCGTAAAAATAGCATCCTCAATGATTTTTGTTCCTTTTGCTTCCCCGATTACGCTGAACAATTTCGCAAAATCAGCTTTTTTTGAGAATACGGAAAAAAAACTTGTGAGAATCCGAAAAAACGAGTCACGGTTTGCTTCGGGGGCATTGAGGCAGTGAAGGATTTGCCCTCCGTCCGAGTACGAAAAAACTCCTTCAACTTGCCCGCGCCCCTGCTCAGAAGAGTCGCCAACAATCAGGAAAAACCGGACTTCGTGATGCAAAATCCTGTCAAAAAGGGAGACACATTTTTTTTCATGCAGAAGTAAAAATTCCTTCGTGCTGGAAAAAATCTCTTCGGAAGGAATTTTTTGTGCTGATACGATTTTCAAGTGTGCTGTCGTTTTTTGTCAAGAAAATAGTTCACCACGATAACGCCGATTCCGCCAAGAATCATCAGAAAGCAGAGAACCTGCCCGGTTGATATGTTCAAAAGGCTTGAATTAGTGTACAGAGCCGCGTTTGAGTCAACAGCGAACCGATAGCCGATATCTGCATCAGGTTCCCTGAAGTACTCGATGAAAAATCTGAACAGGCCGTATCCCACAGTGTAAAGCCCGCCCGAAAATCCGTCGAAAGGCTTTTTTCTGTGAAGAAGCCAGATAATCAAGAAGAGAACAAGCCCCTCGAAGAATGCCTCGTAGAGCTGGCTCGGATGGCGCGGAAGGTTAACAAGCCCGTTCCCGGCCTCCATCCCGATTTTTTCCATAAATGCGGCAACCCATTCGACTTTGGACGAAAAAAGCTCCGACTTTGGGACATCAGGGAACACCATTCCCCACGGCATAGTCGTAATGCGACCGTACAACTCTCCGTTCAGAAAGTTTCCCAACCGCCCGAATGTGTATCCGAGCGGAATAGCCGTGCACATTGCGTCAATCCAGCGCATTATTGGGCGATTGTGCCTTACGCACCAGAACACCATTCCCAGAAGTCCTCCGATAAAGCCGCCGTGGTAGCTCATTCCGGCAAGCCCCGTGAACCTTCCGTTCTGGAACGGCCAGAAAATAAGCCACGGCTTTCTCCAGTAGTCACCAGATGTATCGTAGACAAGTGTGGAGAAAATGCGCGCCCCAATCAAGAGAAACACGATTCCCGTAGCGATAAAAGAGAAAATGTCGTCCTCTGTGGCTTTGACCAGAGTTCCGTCTGATTTCCGTGAATCAAGCGCGCCTTCCGCAAGGAGCTTTTTCAAAATAAAAAAAGCAGTCCCGAACGCAAAGATGTACATAAGACCATACCAGCGCACAAGCCCAAGAACAGGCACGCCGGGGAAAATCTCTGGTTTTATCCATGAGGGATAGTTTATGTAAAGTGGCATCGTTTTTTCCCGTTAGAATTTGTACCCGCTTTCTGCGGCCTTCACGATTTTTGATTTCAGGAGCGTATTCTCCTTCCTTAGCTCATTGTTCTCGAACTGGAGCGTTTTTATAAGCTCCACAAGCTCGTTCTGGGTAAGCGCGCCTGCACCGAGCAAATCCTCAACATAGCTCATCTTTGCCGAGAAGTCATCGTTGGCTTCCTCCGCCGCAACCTCAAAGTTGTTGGAGTCAGCGTCGAACTGGAGCGTTTCGCTCTGAATGATTTTTTCCGCAATTCTGAACACTGCTTGCGAAAGAACTGCACCCGGCTTGTACACCGTGACCGGGAGCCTTGAAGCCAAAGCCCTGTCTTGCATTGAGTCGCGGTACATTACGCCGAGCGAGTCAACTTCAAGCCCCAGGTACTGCTGGCATGAGCGGCGGATTTTCTGGGCTTTGTCTGCGTCTTTAGGCTCGTCAATCATATTGACGATAAGGCGCGGGTGGAACTGGGAGATTCGTTCGCGGAAAAGACGCGCGTTCTCTGGGTCCACGGTGTCAATCTGCTCTATGAGCTTTGGGATATAGAGCCGCTGGAGGCTCATTGCGTCGTTCTTGAGCTTGTCAAGGTACTCGGCGGCTTTTGTTCCTTTCTTGAAAGTGGCTGCCATAAGGCGGAACACTGCGTTTTTGAGGAACAGGTAGCCGTTGAGGGTGGCAGTTACAGTTGGAGCCGTAACGACGATTCCCTGCGGAGACAACAGGAACAAGTCAAGAATCGTAAGGTGAGTTCCTGCGCCCAAATCGATTATGAGGTAGTCGGCGTCAAGCGACTGGAATTTTTTTATTAAAGAATTTTTCTGGAATATTTTTAGCGCGGAAAGCCCCGGAATTTCTGAATCCCCGGCGATGAAGCGCACATTCTCGTAGTCAGTTTCTTCTATTATATCTTCGAATTTATGTTCACCTGCAAGAAACGTTCCGATTCCAGTCTTTGGAGAAGCCTGTCCGATTACAAGATGAAGATTTGATGCTCCCAAATCGAGGTCGGCAAGCACAACTTTTTTTCCTGCTTTTCCAAGCGCGATTGCTAAATTTGCGGACAAAAGGCTTTTTCCGACTCCGCCTTTTCCGCTTGCGATAGGTATGATTTGCATATTTTGATTATATCAAAAATCTTGTTCCGATGATAGATTTTTTTTATTATATTTGATGTATTTGCTACAAGCAGTTTATTTTGCCTTGACACAGGCGGATAATAAATTCTATAATCACGGAACTCAATGTTTCATTCAAATGTAGGAAGGTAAATAAAATGTCAAGAATTTGCGATTGCTGCGGAAAAGGCTCACAGACAGGCAATAAAATCAGTAAGGCTTACAACCATACACGCCGTATCTGGAGACCAAATCTTCTCAAAATCAAGGTTCAGGATGATTTCGGAACAACAAAGACTTATAATGTTTGCACAAGATGCTTGCGCACAGCAGACAAAACAGGTATTTTCACAAAGAAAATCACTGTTGTTCCAGCAAATGCAGGTGCTAAAGCAGCTGCTAACTAAGTCATTAGAGCTGTTCGGAAACTTCAGTTTTCCGGACAGGTCTATTATTCTGATTTACGAAATGATGAAAACCGACCTGCAAAGGCCGGTTTTTTTATGCTATAATCTTTAGTTATGATGCAAATAATAACAGGATTTCATGCTATAGAAGAAAAAGTTCGCGCGGCAGCTGACAACGACTCCGCCACAGGGCTTACGATTCATTACTCAAAGATTGGTCCGAGGGTGAAAAAAATCCTTGAGGCCGCAAAAAAAGCGAATATAAGCGCGGCAAAGACGGACGATGCTTTTTTGGACGGGCTTGTTCAGCAGCTGCCCGATGGTGCCCGCGACCACAGGGGAATTGTTCTTTCGGTTGAGGGCGTGGGGGCGGTGCAGCCAAAGAATGAAGTTGAATTCGACGGCTGGATAAACCAGCAGAAGCTGTCCGATGAAAAAGCTACCGTAGTCATACTGGACTCAATCACGGACCCGCACAATGTGGGTGCAATCTTGCGCTCATGCGACCAGTTCGGGGTAAGCCTTGCCGTGCTTCCGTCCCGACGGAGCGCGAGCGACTTTTCTGAGAACGAAGTCGTTGCGCGGGCGAGCGCGGGGGCATCGTCTTATGTTCCGGTGAGTGTGGTGACGAACCTTGTCCGCGCGGCGCAAAAGCTCAAGGATGCGGGATTTTGGATTTACGGCGCGGACGCTGGCGGAACTAGCGTTCAGGACATTTCCTTTCCGAAGAAAACGGCGATTATCATGGGCAGCGAGGGGAGCGGAATCTCAAAGCTGCTTTCCGAGCAGTGCGATTCAATCGTTTCGATTCCGACTTGCGGAAAAATCGACAGCCTGAATGTGAGCGTTGCGACTGGCGTTCTTTTGTACGAGCGGTACAGGCAGGAACTTTCGGCAAAATGAAAAAATCAGTTCTGCTACTTTTGATTTTTATTCCTGCTCTGATTCTGACATTTTCTTGCAAAGAGAAAAAATCTGAGCAAGAAACGCCTCCCCAGCCAGAGCTGGCAAAGCAAACAGAAAAGACCGAAATTCAGAAAACACCCCGGCTGGCAGCGGCACGAATCGGCGAAGTCAATTTCGATGAGGCTAAAATCAATCCGTCCGAGTTCATCTCGGACAAATTCAAGAACGATATTATCCACGATTTTTCAAAATTGCATCTTATAGGATTCTCTGCTGACGGGAAAATCGCGTTCATCGAAAGCAGGCAGCTTGAGGGCGTTGGCGCGGAGCAGGTCATTTTTTTCGTGCAGGATTTGGTTAGCGACGACATTCTGGAAAAAATCGACGGACAGGGCGAGGAGGGGGCGGAAGGCGCGTTCATGCACTTTCTGAAAAAAAACGGCTCTGCTATCGACAGTGCGCTTGAAAAACATGGAATAAAAAAATCTCCTTGCAAATACGAAAAATTCCCTTACAATGATAAGGATAGGGAGATAACTGTTTCCGTTTCGGTTTCAGACACAGGAAAGCTTCAGTATGATTTTCTCAGGATTATTGATTATTCGTGCATTGCTTCTAACGAAGCGGGAAAGAAAAAAGTTCTGAGGGCAAAAAAAGATGCTGTGCTTGAGAACGCTTTTGTCTGCGGATTTATAAAAAATCCGTTCGAGAACAGGCTTGCCGTCGTAATAGCGGAAGAAAAATACGGATTCGAGGGGTTCGATATTTTGTATTCGTTCTCTGGCTGTGACATTTACAAAGGCTTTTAGCGAATCTCTGAAAAAGGAAGGTTAGACCCGGAGGCACATAATGGCAGATGAAAAAGTTCCTGTTGCGCACACATACCCGGCTGGGTGCGTTTTTGACAAAATCAGCGATATAAAAGACAAGCATGTTGTTGTGATGGGACTTGGATTGAACGGCGGGGGAGAGGCTTCCGTAAGATTTCTGCTCAAAGCGGGGGCGTATGTGCTTGCTACCGACATGAAGTCAGAGGAAGATTTGCGTCCCACGATTGATTCTCTGGCAAATGACTCGGAGCTGGATACTTCAAGGCTTTCGTACAGGCTTGGCGAGCATAAAATAGAAGATTTTGAGAATGCGGACTGTGTTATAAAAAATCCTGGCATAAAGTACGACGGAAACAAATTTCTTGCGGCAAGCAAGGCTATTGAAACGGACATTTCTTTGTTCCTGCATTTTTCAAAAGCCCCGATTATTGCGGTGACTGGCTCAAAGGGAAAAAGCTCCACTGTGAGCGCGATTTACTACGGTCTTAAAGAAGCAGGGTTTGACGCGTATCTTGGCGGAAACATAACGGTTTCTCCGCTTACTTTCATTGAAAAGACGAATGAAAAAACTCCAGTGATTCTGGAGCTTTCGTCGTGGCAGCTTGCTGATTTGCGCGGAAGGAATGCTCTCAAACCGAAAATCTCCGTCATAACGAAAATTATTCCTGACCACCAGAATTTTTATCATTCGATGGTTGCTTATGTGAACGACAAAAAGCTCATTTACGAGGGACAGACAAAAAAAGACTGGGCTATTCTTGATTTTGACGATGACCCTGCGGCTGACGGCGGAACTTTGATTGAAAACTGGGGTAACATTTTTGCGCGCGAGACAAAGGCAAAAGTCTTGCGGTACTCGCGCCGCCCGCTTCCAAAGGGCGTTGAAGGTGTCTGGTTCGACAAAAAAAAGAAATACGCAGGAATGTGCAGGTTTGGCGGCAAAGAAGAGATGATTCTGGGGGATTTGCTCGTCCCTGGGCATCACATGAGGATAAATGTTCTGAATGCGGCTCTTGTTCTGAAAATTTTTGGCGTGGACGCAAAGAAAATCGTCAAAATTCTCGGAACATGGAGCGGAATTGAGCATCGTCTTGAATTTTTCCATGAGTGGGAAAGTCCGTGCGGAGAAAAAGTCCGGTTCTACAATGATTCGGCGGCGACTGTCCCGGAGGCGGCGGCTCATGCTACCCAGAGCTTTGGTTTTCCTGTTACGCTTGTGACTGGCGGCACGGACAAGGGACTGGACTTGTCGCCGTTTCCGGACGCAATTGCAAAAGAGTCCGCCTTTAAGCCAAGAGGAATCTATTTTCTGGAGGGGAGCGCGACTGACAAGCTTCTTCCGCTTTTTTCAGAACGGCATATCGAAACGAACGGCGTGTTCAAGAATCTGGACGAGCTTTTGGAGCAGCTCAAATCTGATTTGTGCGCAAAGACGGCGGCGGACGAAAAATGCGCGGTTGTGTTCTCGCCTGGTTCCACCAGCTTTGGAATGTTCAAAAACGAATTTGACCGCGGAAATCAGTTCAAGGAAAAAGTCAGGGCGATTTTCTAAAAATTTCTGTGCGGTAATTTGCAATGCAAGAAAAAGCAAGATTTGTAATCATCGGCTCAGGCTGGCGCGCTTCGTTTTATGTGCGAATCGCAAAAGCCCTTCCAGAAAGATTTGAACTTCTCTATATGCTCTGCCGAAGTGCCGAAAAGGCAGAGAAAATTTCAAAAGACTTGGGGATTCCCACAACGACGCGGATTCAGGATTGTGTCGATGCAAAGCCTGATTTTGTTGTCGTGGCTGTTACAAAATCTTCGATGACAGATGTTTCCCTTGAGTGGCTTGACCGTGGGTTTTTTGTCCTTGCGGAAACTCCGGCTGCCCTCAGCTTTGAAACAATCAAAAAGCTGAAAAATCTCGGAGAAAAAGGAAATCGCCTGATTGTCGCTGAGCAATATCGTCTTTACCCCGAAAATGCTGCGATTCTTTCTGTGCTGGAAAACGGGCTTATCGGAGAAGCGACGGCACTGAATATTTCCATTGCCCACGAATATCACGCTGCAAGCCTCATCCGTGCTTTTTTGAAAATTCCGACTGATATGAAATTTTCCGTGCGGGCGAAGACTTACGAATTTCCAACCACGGAGACGCTGACCCGCTACGAGCATTTTACCGATGGGCGGATTGCGTCCAAAAAACGGACTGTTGCCACATTCGAGTTTAAAAACGGAAAAGTTGCCTTCTACGATTTTGACTCAGAGCAATATCGGTCACCAATTCGGAAGAATACTCTGAAAATTCAGGGGGTGCGTGGCGAGATCATCGGACGCAAAGTTTATTATCTTGACGAAAAAAATGAAGGGCGGGAAGGGGAGATTTCTTTTGAAACAGCCTGGGGCGTGCGGGAGTTTACGGAGAAAAATTTCTCCCATGATGAAATGGCAATTGCTTCCTTAATGCAGAAAATGTACTCCTATGTGCAGGGGAAAGCCGCGAATCCGTATCCGCTGGAAGAAGCTGTCCAGGATTCTTTCATGGCGATTTTGATGCAAAAGAGCATTGAGTCAGGTGGCGGTTGGGTATAAAGAACACATCTAATATTTGCAAATTCCCTAAATATATTGAAAAAAATTGCCCTAATTAATACAATTCTAAGACTATGACAGCGAATGAATTACGCTCAAAATACATTGAGTTCTTTAAATCAAAAAATCATGCTGAGATTTCCGGTCAGAGTCTTATTCCGGAAAATGACCCCTCTGTTTTGTTTACAATGGCGGGAATGCACCCGCTCGTTCCATATCTTCTTGGAGAAAAGCATCCTTCAGGCACACGCCTTACCGATTACCAGAAATGTATCCGAACAGGAGACATCGAGGAGGTCGGAGACCCAAGTCACCTTACTTGCTTTGAGATGCTCGGAAACTGGTCTTTGGGTGACTACTTCAAAAAAGAATCAATCGCTTTTTCTTATGAATTTTTGACAAGCCCAAAATGGCTTGCCCTTGACCCTAAGAAAATATCGGTTACTGTCTTTGCCGGAGACGAGAACGCCCCGCGCGATGACGAGGCTGCCGGTTACTGGAAAGAGAACGGTATGCCCGAGGATAAAATCGCGTACCTTCCTGCAAGCGATAACTGGTGGGCTGCCGGACCAACAGGACCTTGCGGGCCTGACACTGAGATTTTTTACTGGGTCGGCGAGGGGCTTCCTCCTGCAGGCTCAAACAAGGGAACGGACTCGGACAACTGGATGGAAATCTGGAACAATGTTTTCATGCAGTACAACAGAATCGATGAAAAAACGCTCGTTCCGCTGGAAAAGAAAAATGTTGACACTGGAATGGGATTGGAGCGCACGAACTGTATTTTGCAAGGCAAGAAAAGCGTCTATCTTACGGAAGTGTTCCAGCCGATTATCGCAAAAATCGAAGAGCTTGTTTCGGAAGGGGCTGCCACCGAGTTTAAATATGGAGCTGACGAAGAAAAAGATAAGTCCGTTCGGATTATAGCTGACCACAGCCGTGCGGCGGTGTTCATCCTTGGCGACCAGCGCGGAGTTTCTCCTTCAAATCTGGGCGCGGGCTATGTTCTTAGGCGCATTATCCGCCGCGCAGTACGCCACGGAATGAAGCTTGGAATTGAGAAAGCTTTCCTTGCCGAGATAGCAGATGTTGTCATAGCGAACTTCAAGGTGGCTTATCCGGAGCTTGAGTCTAATGCAGAAAAAATCAAATCGGAGCTTACCGCCGAGGAATCTAAGTTCCGCGAAACATTGCGCAAAGGCGAGAATGAGTTTCAGAAGCTTCTTCCGAACCTTATGAAGAATCCCAAGAAAGAGATTTCTGGAAAAGTCGCGTTCCGCTTGTATGACACTTTCGGTTTTCCTGTGGAGCTTACGCAGGAGCTTGGGGCTGAGAACGGCTTCACTGTTGATATTGAAGGCTTCAAAGAGGCCGAGAAAAAACATCAGGAAGCGTCAAAATCGCTTGATGCAGGAAAAGCCAAAGGTGGTCTTGCAGAACAGAGCGAAATTACGACAAAATATCATACGGCCACGCACCTTCTTCAGCAGGCGCTTGTCAATGTGCTTGGAAACCAGGTTGCTCAGAAAGGTTCTAACATCAACAATGAGCGCATGAGGTTCGACTTTACTTTTGAAAGACCTATGACTAAGGAAGAAATTCAGAAAGTCGAGGACATCGTGAACGAGCAGATTAAGGCCGATTTGCCTGTCACGATGGAGGTCAAATCGCTTGAAGAGGCAAAAGCCGAGGGCGCACGGGCTTTGTTCTCGAATAAATACGGCGAGAGTGTGAAGGTTTACACAATCGGGCGGGATGTGAAGAACGACTGGTTCAGCAAGGAAGTTTGCGGAGGTCCTCATGTTCAGCACACGGCACAGATTGGTGAGTTCAAGATTCAGAAAGAACAAAGCTCAAGTGCGGGTGTTCGTAGAATCAGGGCTGTTATTTCGGGCGGTCTTCCGCTTGAGGCGCAGTAGATATTGAACGCTTATTTGGCGGCGTTCGGTCACTGCATTTTACATTTGTAACAAAATAAATAAAAATATGTTCTTTAAGTTGTCTGTATTGGTGCTTGCATTACAAGCGACAATCCGATAATTTACAAAGAAAAGAGGTTAAAAAAAATGAAACGATTTGCACTTGGAACGGCATTATTCTTTGCTCTTATAGCGGGTGTGTTCGCTCAGGCGGACTTGACACCGTTGGTTGTCGTAAAAGTAAATAAGTCTGAGACAATCACCTTGAAGCAGTTGAAAGACAGGGTGGAGATGTATCAGAAGCAGACTGGAACACAGAACTTTACTCCTGAGCAGAAGGAAGAGATTCTGAATGCGATTGTTGACGAGAAGCTCGTTGTTCAGGCTGCGCAGAAAGCAGGAATTGCCCTTACCGACACGCAGGTTAATCAGTATTTTCTGCAGAGCCTCAGCCAGCAGGTTGGAAGGCAGGTAACGGAGGCGGAGTTCGCTGATATCGTTAAAAAGCAGACTGGTCAGTCGCTCGATGATTTTATGAAGCAGCAGGTTGGTCTTAACACAGCTGGCTACAAGGCGTATCTCAAGAACCAGCTTTTGGCGCAGCAGTATGTTTTGCAGCAGAAGCAGGCTGAGATTCAGAAAGTAATCGCAAGCGACAAGGAGATAAAAGATTTCTACGAGGTCAATAAGGCAAGTTTCAGCCAGAACGATATGCTCAAGTTGTTCCTTGTCATCGTTCCTAAAGGAAAGGATGAAGCTGGCGCAAAGACAAAGGCAAACAAAATGCTCAACGATTTGAAAGACAAAAAAACTGACTGCGACAAGCTCAAGAAGGGGTCTTCTCAGGCTGCCGGCTATCAGGGCGGAGATCTTCTTATCGCAAAGACTGCGCAGCACGCACAGCAGCTCGGAATCGGAATCAATGACTTGATGGAGCTTTTTGACTATAAAATCGATTATGTGTCTGAATTGAACGAAACTCCGAACGATTTCCAGTTCTATCAGATTCGCCAGAAGTATCCTGCAAAGATGCTCGGTCTTCTTGATGTAGTTCAGCCAGAGTCAACGGTTACTGTGTACGATTACATCAGACAGAATCTTACCCAGCAGAAGCAGAGCCAGGCAATGATTCAGGCTGTTAACGAAATCACTTCTTCTTTGAATACAAAGGAGAATGTTGATTGGAAAAAGTCCGGTGCGGATTTGCGAAACCTTCTTAATTGGTAGAACGGATGACACGGCGCGAAAGCAGAATTATTGCGTTTCAGGGCTTGTATTCGTGGGATGTGGGGAATATTCCTCTTGAGGAAGTCCTCACATTCGGCTGGGTTGAAAATCCAGTTTCTGTTGATGACGAATCCCTTGCATTTTCCAGGCATCTGATAGCAGGGGCTGTTGAATGCAAGGATGAAATAGACGGAATCATAAAGAAGTTCTTGAAAAACTGGGATTTCAACCGGTTGAACAAAGTGAGCGTGGCTATTTTGCGCATGAGCGTTTATTCGCTCTTGAAGCAGAAAGACATAATGCCTTCGATTGTAATTGACGAGGCAATTCACATTGCAAAAGAATTTGGTCCTGATGATTCATATAAATTTATAAATGCTATTCTTGACAATATAAAGAAGTCACTTGAGTAGCGAGCAGTTAATTACAGCATGAGAAGAGTATTTCAAACAATTTTTTTGGTCTTTTCGGTTTTTTGCCTGATGATTTCATGCAGCAAGAATAACGATGAAAGCCTTTATCAGTCTGCTATGGTAAGTGTTGATATGCATTTGCGCGATGGCGATTTGAAAGAGGCTTTTACCGCTTTAAAAAAGTCGGAGCGATATGCTTCGACATCTTTGGAGCGAATCGGAATTTACCGCCGCTATATGAGGTTGGGCGAAAAGAAAGCTGCCGAAAAAATCCTTGTTCGGGGACTGAAAAAAAATCCTGGCAATCTGGAAATTTCTGCCATTTACGGTCATTTCCTGATTGTTGAGGGAAGACTTGATGATGCTGTAAAAATCTCTTCTTCTCTTATTGGAACAAAATATGGCTCCGTTTATTCGGAGGCAGCCCTAAAAAAAATCGAAAAATCTGTCAAGGAATCTGGGAGACGCGCGGGCTATCTTTCAAAGTCGCTTTCGGGTGCATATTATGATGCCTATGTTGCGACGAAAAATCCGCAGTGGCTCAAGAATGCGTCCCTTGCGTACCTTGCTTCAGGGGAGTATTCTAAAGCGGCGGCATTGCAGCCTCCTTCATTCGACCCGAAGGACGCGCTGTTCTGGTCTTTTGTTCAGTACGATGCCGGTAACTTTGACCTTGCCATAACGAATCTTGCTTTCGTTGAAACCCCTACGGTGCTATCAACAAGCCTTGCATCAGATTCTTATGTCATGCTCAACGACCTTGACCATGCCGAGCATGAGCGCGAGCTTATCCTTGAGAACACTGTTGATTTTCCGGCGAATATTTCCGTGAACAGCGCAATCTGGGCGTACAATAATGAGCAGTACAAAAAGGCGTATTCTCTTCTCATGGGCGTAATAATGTCCGGGAATGTTTCCGTTCCAGCTCTCCTTACTTACGGAAAACTTGCCGTCGAGGATTCAAAGCCTGTTCCGATGTCGGATTTGGAGCTTACGCTCAGAAAAACATCTTTGCGCACTAACAAAATGCGCGAATTTGATGAGCGTCCGAGATTTCTTGTGAGCGATGCGATTTTCAGGATTAATGAGGCTATTGAAAAAGGCGATAAGTCCGAGGAGCTTATCGTGGAACGACTTTCCCTCAAGCTGTTTGAGAAAAAGGATGCTCCTGTAAAGCAGAAAATGGCCCTTTTGTGGGAAGAGCTTGAGCATAATACTCTTGGAACTAATCTCTATCCGCCCAAGCTCGTTCAGTTCGTCGTGCAAAAACTTATCTCTTACAACGAAGTTGAGTCTGCCAGGGAACTTTTCTCAAATTACATAAAATCAAAGTATCTTCTCCCGCTTTCTTTTGAAAAAAATTCTGAATATGAGATTCCTGCCGTTCAAACTGATGTTTTTGGCGGCGAGAGACGCATTTCCGTTCAGAAAATAACTCCTGCAATGAAAATGGTCTTTGGCGATGAGGTTGCTAAAGCTGCCAGCGGAATGGCTCTTTGGGAACTTGAGTACGCGGCTTATTTCTCTCTTCTTGATGGGAACGCAAAGGCGGCCAGGCAGTTGTACGAGTTCGTTCTGACCGAAGGCGGCGACTTTAATTCCGTGGCTACAATGACTTCTCCCTCTTCGGTCATAAACCTTGCGATGATTATGTCTTCAACTGGAGACAAAGCAAAGGCTTTGTCTTTGTATGGGCTTGCCGCAGGAAAAGCACGCGAGCCGGAGCTGAAATCAAAAATCTTGTGCAGAATGGCAAAAGTTCGGGTTGGAATGAAAGACCCGCAGGAAGCTGTCCGTGCTTTGGATTACGCGATTATGCTTGATCCGAAAAATGCGGAGGCACGGGCGTTGAAGAGGCAGCTTGATATAAATAAAGAGAAGTGAACCTGTTCGGAAAATTCCAAGTGATTGTTTCTTTTTTTTGTAGCTATTCAGCGGATAGTGCGGTTTTTATGCGTTCATCGTATGCCTAAAACGCTGGATTGGCTTGGTCTGAATAATTACTTGTACACATTTTTCTAATTCCGTATAATTTTCAAAAACGAGCGATGGGCTGCAAAAATTCAGTTCATCGTCGGAAATAAGGTGGCTTATATGGAATTTACTTTTGTTGATGGCGGAGTTACGGCTCCAGCAGGATTTTCTGCGAACGGCATTTTGAATTCAATCAAAGCGAGCAGAAAAACAAACGACACAGCTCTTATTTTCAGTGAAAAACGCTGTGCGGCTGCCGGTGTTTTTACTCAGAACAGAGTAAAAGCCGAATGTGTGAAACTTGATAAAAATCATATAAAAAACGGAACTGCTCAGGCAATCATCGCGAATTCTGGTAATGCCAATGCTTGTACTGGTGCTCAGGGATATGAGAACGCTCTGAAAGAGGCCGAGGCTGTTGCAAAGCGGCTCGGAATCCAGACGGACGATGTTCTTGTCTGCTCTACTGGTGTTATCGGACAGCAGCTTCCTGTGGAAAAAATTCTTTCTGGGCTTGACCGCCTTGCGGACGGGCTTTCAAAGGAAGGTCACAAGGAAGCCAGAATTGCGATTATGACAACGGACACAAAGTACAAGGAAGTTGCGCTTGAAACCGAAATCGGCGGAAAAAAGGTTCGTTTTGGAACTATGGCAAAAGGCTCCGGAATGATTCATATCAATCTTGGAACAATGCTCGGGTTCATTACGACGGACTGCGCTATTTCACAGCCTATGCTTGAGAAGGCTCTTCGCTCTTCTGTCGCCGGAACTTACAACTGCGTTTCTGTTGACGGCGACACTTCCACAAATGATACTCTTCTTATCCTTGCGAACGGCATGGCTGGCAATGATACGATTACTTCTGAGGGGGCTGATTTTGATATTTTCGTTGCGGCCCTGAATGCGCTGAACACACAGATGGCAAAAAAAATCGCTGCTGACGGCGAGGGGGCTTCAAGACTTGTAACTTGCAATGTGGTTGGCGCGGATACTGTGGAAAATGCCCGTGGGCTGGCAAAAGCCGTCATCTGCTCAAATCTCGTTAAGGCCGCATTCTTCGGGGCGGATGCAAACTGGGGGCGAATTTTGGACGCAATGGGCTACTCAGGATTCTTCTTCACGCCGGAAAAGACGAGCGTGAGCTTTTTGAGCCGCGAGGGCGCAAAGCGTTATTTTGAGGACGGCGACACGAATGGCGGAAAAGAGAACGTAATCAAGGTGTTTGACCACGGAGTTCCTCTTAATTTCGATGAAGATTTGGCAAAAAAGATTCTTACCGAGGAGGCTGTTGAGATTCTCGTGGAGCTTGAGGACGGTTCTGCGCGTGGAACTGCGTGGGGCTGCGACTTGACCTATGATTATGTGAAAATCAACGGCGACTACAGAACATAATACGGGAAGGGGGATTTTTAATTATGGCTGATACAGATAACGAACTTAGGGAAAAAATTGATCCGAGGGTGGATTCTTATCATTGGTCGGATGTGCTTGTTCAGGCATTGCCTTATTTCCGCCACTGGGTTGGAAAGACGGTCGTTGTAAAGTACGGCGGAAACGCAATGCTCAACGAGGACTTGAAGTCTGCCGTCATGGAGGACATTGTTCTTCTGAACACGATTGGAGTCAGAGTCGTTCTTGTGCATGGAGGCGGTCCAGAAATCAACAAGATGCTTGAGCGAGTGGGCAAAGAGTCCAAATTCGTGAACGGGCTAAGGTACACGGACACAGAAACGATGGAAATCGTGCAGATGGTTCTTACTGGCAAGCTGAACAAGGACATTGTTGGAATTCTTCTGCAGGAAGGCGGAAAGGCTGTAGGTCTTTCGGGCGTTGACTCTGGGCTTTTGCGTGCCAAGAAAATCGACAAGGACGGCGCGGACTTGGGCTTTGTTGGCGAAGTGACCGAAGTGAACCCTGAGATTGTAATCTCGCTTTTGGACAAAGGCTTTATTCCTGTTGTTTCAACCGTTGCGCTTGGCGAAAGCGGTGATTTCAATCGTTACAACATCAACGCTGATACTGCCGCAGCAAAAATCGCAATCGCGCTCAAAGCCGCAAAATTCGTGCAGCTTACGAATGTGCCTGGCGTTTTGCGCGACATAAATGACCCAAAGAGCCTTATTCCTAGAATCCGCATGAACGAAATTCAGGAATATTTTGATAATGGGATTATTGCCGGAGGCATGATTCCAAAAATCGAGTGCTGCATGATGGCGCGCGAGGGCGGAGTTCCAAGAACCCATATCATAGATGGACGGGTTCCTCATTCGCTTTTGATTGAAATGTTCTCGGATCGAGGAATCGGAACAATGATTTACTAGAAAATCTGAATTTGGGTTTTCTTACTATGATAAAATAATTTTTTTGCAACGAGGTTTTTTTTATGGGTGGTTTTTTACAAAAACGGGGATTGGTTTTTTCTATTTCTGCTGGCATCATGGGAGCAACGCTTGTAACATGTAGTATGCTTACGGCGGTCGGTTTCCTTAACTTTTCCAATTCCCATACGGATGAGGTTGTTTCTTCCATGAAAAAGAGCGGGGAAAGTGCGGGTAAGCTCGTTGATATGGAAATTGCCACATACATAAAGCAGGTTGAGGACATTGCCCAGCGTGATGATATTCGGTCGATGGATTTTTCAGTCCAGCAGCCGATTTTGGCGGATGAGGCAAAGCGAATAGGTTTTGAGCGTTTCCAGATTGGATATCCTGACGGAAATGTTAAGAGTACGACGGGGCATACAGGATTTGCTGGCGACAGACCGTTTTTCAAGAGCGCGATGGCTGGCGTATCGAATATTTCAGATGTATTGTTTGCCCGCATCGACTTAAAGATGACGATTGTTGTTTCTGCTCCGCTTTACGATGACTCACATCGTATTGTCGGAATACTTTCTGGTGTAACATCGGCTTCCAGACTCAACGAGATTGTTGGCGGAGTAGATTTGGACTATGACGGCTACTGCTTCATAATCAATAAGGCTGGCGCAAAAATGGCCGGCATCGATTACACTGGAATCGACAAACTGGACAATGACTTGGAAAAGACGGATATTGCAGGAATAGAAGGTCTGGTGGAAGCGGAGAAGCAGATGGTGAAAGGCGGAAGCGGCGTTCAGGAATTCCAGCAGGACGGAGCAAACTATTATCTCTCATGGACGCCGATTAATGGCGGTGAGTGGATTTTGGGCGTAGTCCAGAACAAAGACCAGGCTAATGGTGTGCTTCGCTCAATGCTCAAAAGGATGATTATCCTTGCTGTAGTGTTCGTGATTCTTGGCGGCATATTCGGGTTTTTCATTACGCGCGCGCTTAAACCGCTGGGCATTGTGCGCGACAGCATCAAAGAAATCGCTTCGGGCAAGGCTGATTTGACAAAACGAATCAATGTTCATACGAATAATGAGATTGGCGATGTGGTTGCCGGGTTCAACGCGTTCTCGGAGAAGATGCAGAGCATTATCAGCGTAATGAAAAAATCGAAGGACACCCTCATGGCCGCTGGTCAGAATTTGAAGGAAAGTACCCAGGACACGAGCGCGTCAATTACGCAGATTATCGCCAATATCGAGAGCATGGGCGGAAACATCAGCACGCAGAGCGGAAGCGTTCAGCAGACGGCTGGCGCGGTGAATGAAATCCTTGCGAACATCCAGTCCCTTGAAAAAATGGTGGAGTCCCAGGCGGACGGTGTTTCACAGGCAAGTTCCGCCGTGGAGGAGATGATTGGGAACATTTCTTCGGTCAACTTTTCGGTGGACAAGATGGCGGATTCGTTCGAGGCTCTTGCTGAAAACGCGCGGCGCGGCGCGGATACGCAGACAAAACTCAGCGAGCAGATAAGCCAGATTGAGGCGCAGTCAAAGCTGCTCCGCGACGCTAACACGGCAATTGCCAATATTGCGAGCCAGACGAACTTGCTTGCCATGAATGCGGCTATTGAGGCTGCCCACGCAGGCGAGGCTGGAAAGGGATTCGCGGTGGTTTCCGACGAAATCAGAAAACTTTCCGAGACATCAAGCGTGCAGTCAAAGACAATCGGTGAGCAGCTCAAGAGCATTCAGAACAGTATCGACATGGTTGTTCTTTCGGCTCAGGACGGTGTGCGCGGCTACACGAATCTTGCCAACGAGATTTCCGAAATCGATGCGCTTGTGCGGCAGATAAAGGCGGCTATGGAGGAGCAGAACCAGGGAAGCAGGCAGATTACCGAGGCACTCCACAACATGAACGACAGCACGAGCGAGGTAAAGAACGCGTCCCAGGAAATGTCCGCGGGCAGCCAGGAAATCCTGAAAGAAGTCCACGCATTGCAGGACGCAACGCTGGGCATGAAGCGCAAGATGGACGAGATGGCAATCGGTGCGCGGAAAATCAACGAGACTGGAGCTGCTCTTTCGGAAATTTCCGAGGAGATGGCTGCCTCAATCAGCGGAATCGGTGCGCAGGTTGACCAGTTCGAGGTCTAAAACAAAAAATCGAGGTGACATATGGGGTCAAAAATTGTTGTTAATAATTACGGTTCGTTCGATGTGGTTTTGACGCACGGACAAGGCTCGACGGTGTGGGATGCGGACGGCAAGAAGTACATTGACTTTTTGGCGGGAATCGCAGTGAACTCACTTGGGCACAATTTCAAGCCGCTTGTGGATGCAATCAAAAATCAGGCGGAAAAGCAGATTCACATCTGCAACTATTTTGTGAGCGATGTGGGCGTTCAGTTCGCCACGGAGCTTTTGAAGGCGACTGGCTTTGAGGGCGCGTACTTCGGAAACTCGGGCGGCGAGGGAAACGAGGCTGCGTTCAAGCTGGCACGAAAATACGGCTATCTGAACGGCGGCGAGAAACGGCACATCATCTACACGCTGGAAAGCTCGTTCCACGGTCGCACGCTTGCCACGCTCACTGCCACCGGGCAGGACAAGTTCCATCCGCCGTATTTTGCGCCTTATGTTGACGGCTTTAAAACGATAAAGGCGAACGACTGGGAGGCGATAAAGACTGCGTTCGACGATACTACCGCTGCGCTTATGATTGAGTGCGTGCAGGGCGAGGGCGGAGTGAACATGATTGACCCTGCATGGGCTAAGGCTGCGGCTGATGCGGCGCGGAAAGCAGGTGCCATCGTCATGGCGGACGAGGTTCAGACGGGCTTTGGCCGCACTGGAACGCTTTTGGCGAGCGACGCGCTGGGCTTTGAGCCGGAAGTCGTATCATTCGCCAAGGGGGTCGCCGGTGGTGTGCCGATGGGCGGAATCCTCTTCCGAGGCAAGGCGAACGGCGTGTTCAAGGCTGGAGACCACCAGTCCACATTCGCCGGAAATCCCCTTGCTTGTGCGGCGGGACTCGTTGTCCTCCACGAGCTACAAAAGCCGGGCTTCTTGGAGAGCGTTGTTCAGAAAGGCGATTACATCAGAAAGTCGATTGCTTCATGGAACAGCCCCAACACTGGCGACATTCGCGGAAAGGGCCTGATGATTGGAGTTGACATTGTGAACGGAAAGAGCGCGCTGGAGCTTGAGAAGAAACTCCTTGCGAACGGTCTTATGACATCCACGGCCGGGGCGAACACGCTTCGTCTTGTTCCGCCGCTCAACATCTCCCAGGAGGAGATTGACGAGGGATTAAAGATTCTCAAATCAACGCTTGAGACGCTGTAGGATAATATGTGCAAGGCGACGATGGTGTTTATAAACTCAGTCACCTTGCACCTTCGTATTCATTCAGATGAGCTTTAATCAGTGTTTCCGTGAATGTCCCATTATGAAAAATCGAGGTGTGAACATATGACGATTACCCCCCCCCACTAAAGTATACTGGTTTTAATAATAGTGTTGATACAAATCAAAAAAATGACAAAAGATTATTGTGGCTGGATATAGCAAAAGGAATTGCCATTATTTGTACAATAATCGGCCATACAGCCACGCCTATAGGAAGAATTATTTATTCTTTTCATATGCCGATTTTTTTTATTCTTGCCGGCTATACGCTTAAAACAATTTCGACCAAGGATATGGCGAAAGCCACTTTAAAAGACTTCAAGAGGCTTGTAATTCCTGTATTTGTTGTTCTGCTTGTGCAAATCCCACTGGAGATGTTTTTTGAAGATTTTTCTCTTAAAACTTGCCTGAAAAATATCCTTATAGTTGCCTTATGGGGAGCGGATTTTGCAAATCGAAAAGAATTTGGATTCCTTTGGTTTTTGCTGGCACTTTTCTATGCTAAATTCTTTTTCAGATTACTGCTTGTTTATGTAAAAAATTATCGTGAAATTTTCATTCTGTTTGGAACATTCATCATGGTAGCAGCTGACATACATATGCCGCAGAGTATTGATTTACTTTTTCCAGCAGCCTTTTTTCTAGATATAGGGTATATTCTGAAAAATGGTTTTTCAATTTCGGATGATGGAATGCCAAAGAAACTTTTGCCACAAGAATACATGAAAATTGCGGGAATCATCGGTTTTTTCCTTTGGATTTATATGTCATGGACAAAAGGAGTTGCCATTGACCTTGCGGCTAGAAGTTACCCACTTTCGATGCTGTGTTTTCTTGTCGCTTTTTTTGGCTCTTTTTGCATTATTCAGTTTAGCAAGGCTCTTGAACAATTTCATGCTATTATCAGAAAACCTCTGATTTTTTTTGGTAAAAATTCACTTGAACTGCTTTGCGCTCATCATCTTGATAGATTTTTTTTCAAGTACTGGCATCACAATCTTGTTCATCAAGATTCTTTCAATGAATTTCTCAGAGCAAGACTGAATGCAGATAATATCAACATGGGACTAAACTGTCTTTTCAGGATTTTATTTTGCACAGCGATTCTTGTTGTGTTCATTCTGGCAAAAAAAACTCTCCAGAAAATCATTCTGACTGGCAAAGTCCACAGACGGGCATAATTCTAGCATTTCACATTTTCTCATATAATAATCTTCGCACCCGCCTGTATTTTGGAAATTTTATCCGTGCTGCCAAAAAGTGTGAAATTTTGAGAAATTTATATATGAAAAAGTGTGATTTTTATGTCAAAATTTACACTTTTTCATATATAATAATCTTATGAAACGAAAGATTGTAAATCGGCTTTTTGAATGGCGGGATTCTCCACAACGGAAACCTCTTGTTTTGCAGGGGGCAAGGCAAATCGGCAAAACATATACAGTTTCATATTTTGCAGGAATTGCCTATAAAAATTTTGTTTACTGCAATTTCGAGAAAGAGAAAGCTCTCGCATCATTGTTCAAAAATCTTTCGCCAAAAACAATTATCGCCAGCCTTTCTTCATTAAGGCGACAGCCAATTTTCCCTAAAGAAACACTGATAATTTTTGATGAGGTTCAAGCTTGCCCTGAAGCTCTTACTTCCCTCAAATATTTTTGCGAAGAAGCGAACGAATATCATGTAATCGCAATGGGTTCTTTGCTCGGTGTTTCCGTAAACAGGGGCGAAAACAGTTTTCCAGTCGGAAAGGTTCAGTTCCTTGATATGTACCCGATGGATTTTGAAGAATACCTTTGGGCAAGGCAAGAAGATTTTCTGCTTGAAAGAATCAAATCCTGCTACGAAAACAACACTCCCCTTGAAGAAGCTCTGCATGAAAAAGCACTTGCTCTTTACAAGGAATATCTTTTTGTGGGCGGAATGCCTGCCGTTGTTTCGGAGTATGTACAGAACGAAAATTCCCAGCTCGCAGCGATTTTTCAGTCGGATATTCTAGAAGCCTACATTAACGATATGGGGAAATACAACAAAAAAAGCGAGATTTCAAAAACTCGGCTTGTTTACAGGAACATAAGCACCCAGCTTTCAAAAGAAAACCGCAAATTTCAGTACAAATACATTAAGTCCGGAGGGCGAGCAGCGGAATTTGAGGATGCAATCGAATGGGTGTGTCTTGCAGGAATCGCAAAGAGAGTTTTCAAACTGGAGCAGATAAAACTTCCATTGCAGGCAAACAGTTCTGATTCAGATTTTAAATTCTACATGAGCGATACAGGGCTTTGTTGTCGAGTGCAGGAATTGTTGCTGGAGGACATCTTGTATGAAAATCCTTTGCTGAACGATTTTAGGGGTGGGCTTACAGAAAATTATGTCTGCACGCAACTGGCGGCAAACGGCCTGAGTCTTTTCTACTGGACGAGCGGAAATCAGGCGGAAGTGGATTTTATCACAAGAATTGCTCTGGACATTATCCCAATCGAAGTGAAATCTGCGGCGCACACGCAGTCAAAAAGCCTTGCGGTTTATGCCGCGTCTTATAAGCCTGCGTATTGCATCCGCATTTCTGCGAAGAATTTCGGATTTGAGAACGGAATTAAGTCAGTGCCACTGTATGCGGCATTCTGCGTGAAATGATTGCACCTTTTGCGTTGCCAAAGGTGCGGCCATTTTTTGCTTCGCAAAAAATGCAACTACATCGGGGCGTAACAGATTTCTTTCTTTATCTTGCCGTTCTCCCAGTACTCGTATTCGTACCAAGATTCGTTGCCATCGGAATTTTTGTAGTGTATTTCATTTCCGCGCTCATCATATTCTGTGACAGATTCTTCTTTTACCCATCTGCCAAGAACTTTTCCGTCCACGCAGAATTTCTTAAAAACCGGCTTTTTCTCTTCGTTTTCTTTTTCCATAATATTCCTCCTGGAATTTTTATTTGATTATAAGAGCGGTGGTCTGTCAAAATGTGGCAGAGATGAAAAAATTTGATTTAATTTTTATCTTTTAGATTAAAATTTATTCTATTGGATAGTTGCCTGTAAATCAATCTTCGTTGCAAAGTCCACAGGCGGGCATAATTCTGGCATTTTCTCATATGATAATCTTATGAAACGAGAGATTGTAAATCGGCGGTTCGTGAAGTAAAATCACCAGCGCAAACTATCTGCGAAAGTTTTGAATAAACAAAATAATACTAGAAATATTGAAAGTTTTTGTTGACGATTCAGTGAAATGTGTCTACTATAATAATATGACTATGATTTCATTGAAGAAAAAGCTGTTTATTTTGTTTTTTTCTTTTGTTTCGCTTGTAATTGCTCAGGCTCAGAAAATTGCTGATATTTCCGATAGTTTTCTTTCTGATTATGTAAGCAGGACATGGACTGCTTACGACGGGCTTCCTGGAAATACAATAACTGACATAATGCAGGATTCCAGCGGTTACATTTATTTTGGGACTTACACCGGACTTGTCCGCTTTGACGGCGTTGAGTTCGTCACTTTTAACCGCTCCTATGACCCGAAATATGATTTTGTCGCCGCCCGTTCCGTTTTTCAGGATTCTGACGGCACAATATGGATTGGCTCCAATGATGATGGTCTTATAGGGCTGGGCAAGGACGGAAACGTTGAGAAATACACCGTAGAGACAGGGCTTTCAAATAATTCCGTGCGTTCAATTTGTGAGGATAATGATAAGACTATTTGGGTTGGCACGGCTTCGGGAATCGTGTGCCTGAAAAGAACCGATGGGCGTGGAAAAAGAGAGATTGTTCGTCCGAAAGGACTTGAGCAGTACGGGGAAGAAAATATCCTTGTGTGCCAGCTTTTTTGCGATTCAAGCGGGCGCATCTGGGCGGCTACATCAAAGGCAAACGGGCTGTATGTGTATTCATCGCTCTCCGAATCGTTCACAAGATTTGAGGGAATAAAGAAAATAAAAGACCCTGCCGTTGATGTGGTCATGCAGGAAAAATCCGGAGCGTTCTGGTTCGGAGTCGCGCCGCATTATGCCATTCGCATCGACGGCGAGAACGAAGTTATGTATGACCTTGCACATAACGAGCAGGCTGGCTCTTCGGTAAGCCATATATATCAGGACAGCAATTCTAATATTTGGTTCTCAACTGAATCGGGGGTAGTTATCCTTCATAACGGAAAATTTTCATATTACGGAACTGAGGACGGACTTACCGATGCCTATGTTCTGAAAGTCCTTGAGGACAGGGAAGGAAATATCTGGTTCGCCACGAACAGGGGCGGTGTTGAAAAGCTGAGTCTCGGTAAGTTCAATACGAGGCGGGCTCCCACTGCAATCAACTCTATTGCGGAAGATAAGTTCAGAAATGTTGTGTGGCTTGCTGGTGACAACGGGCTTTACTGCTACAAGAACAACAAGTTCCTTGAGAACGATGTGACCGATTTTTGCAAGAATATCAGGATAAGGGATGTTGAGGTTCAGGAGGACGGGACTCTGAACATTTCGACTTATGAAAAATATGGGCTTGTGAGGGTTAGTCCTGACGGAACAAAAAAGTTGTACGGCACGAAAGATGGGCTTTCTGGAATAAAAGTGCGCGTAACTCTCAGTTCTTCCGACGGAAGCCTTTATGTTGGCACAACTACGGGGCTTAACATAATCGACGGAAAGACCGGGGAAATAACAAAAATAACGAAAGATGACGGAATTGCGAACGATTTCATCATGTGCATTTCCGAGGATTCCGCCGGCGCGATTTGGGTTGGCACTGATGGCGGAGGAATTTTTTCACTTGTTGACAAGAAAGTTGATAAAATTTACAACACAGAAAAAGGTCTGGCTGGAAATGTAGTCTTTAAAATCAATGAAATGAAGCAAGGGGAGCTTTGGATTACGACGGGGAATGGAATTTCTAGGATTAAGGAAGGAAAAGTCTTTAATTTCAACTCGTCCAACGGGCTTGGAACGGACGCTGTGTTCCAGATTATTTTGGATCACACTCAGACCGCATGGATGACTGGAAACAGCGGAATTTTCTCCGCCAAATTCAGCGATATGGAGAGCCTTGCGGACGGAAAGATAAAGCAGATAACCACAAAATTCTTCGGAAAGTCGGACGGTCTTGTTTCTGGTGGAGTCACTTCAACTAGCCGCTCGATGAAAGATTCGTTGGGGCGGCTTTGGTTTACGATGATTGACGGCTTTGCGCTTTATGATCCGGTCAAGGCTGCGTCGAACAAGGTCAAGCCGCTCGTTGAGATTCAGGAAGTGCAGATTGACGGAAAACGATTTGACACTAGCGCGACATGGTTCATAATTCCTCCTTCAGCAAAGCGTCTCAGCTTTAAGTTTACGGGGCTTACTTTTATTTCCTCCGAGCAGACCAGATTTTCGTATAAGCTGGCTGGATTTGACGATGATTATTCTGAGTGGGATTTGCCAAGGACTGTTTCTTATACGAACCTTAAATATGGAACTTACAAATTTTCCGTTTACTCGGAGAACGGGGACGGGATAAAAAGCGATTTGAGCCGCGTCATTACTATTGTAAAAGAGCCTTACTTCTGGGAGCTTCTGTGGTTCAAAATCACGCTTCCGCTTGTTATTCTTGGAATTGCCGCGTTTATCGTGTTCCTCAGGTTCAAGGCGATGAAGCGTTACCAGATTGTGCTGGAGAACAAAGTCGAAGAACGGACGCGCGACTTGCAGAATGAAATGAAAAAATCGCGCAGCCTGCTTCTGAGCATTTTGCCGGAGGATGTGGCGAACGATTTGACCGAACACCCAAACGACATCCACGCGCGAAAATTTCCGAATGTGACCGTTTTGTTCACGGACATCGTTGGCTTTACCAAGATGAGCGACCGCTTGTCGGCGGAAGAAGTCGTTTCCATGCTGAACAGGCTTATCACCAAGTTCGACTTGCGGGCAAAGCAGGAAGGAATCGAGAAAATCAAAACGATTGGCGATGCGTACATGGCGGCTTCGGGGCTTACCGAGGACAAGGAAAATGACGGGGCAATCCGTATGCTGCGCTATGCCAAAGGTATAATCGAGGATGTGAACGAATTTAACCGCGACTCAAAGAACCAAGTTCAGATAAGACTTGGAATCAATACCGGAAATCTTGTGGCAGGCGTTATCGGAAAGACTAAGTTCATCTACGATATTTGGGGCGACACTGTGAATGTGGCAAGCCGCATGGAAAGTTCGGGAAAGCCTATGCTTATCCATGTTACGGAAGAAACTTACAAAATGACGAAAAATTACGTGGAGTACGGGGAGCCTGTTGAGATTGAAGTGAAAGGCAAGGGGATGATGAAAACATATTTCTCCGTATAGCGGCTGGCTGTGACAAAAATTAACTTTCGTGATAATATGAGGGGTAGCTCGAAAAACTGAAGTTTTTCGAAGTTCCCTGAAGAAATTTATTTTTTGTCTGAGGTTTTAACCTTATCGTTTTTCAATAGGATTTTTTATGGAATTCAATTCTTCAAATATAAAGTTTTCGCCGGCTGTGATTCCTGTTCGCATTGGTATAGATGTTGGTTCTACCACTGTAAAAGTGGTGTGCCTTGATGAGAATGACAAGATGCTTTATGGCGACTACCAGCGTCATCGTGCGGACATACGCAACACGATTATTACCGTGGTTACGAAAGCCCTTGATGAAATCGAGGGAAAGCTTTCTCTTGGAGAGAAGCACACTGTTTCCGTGAAGGTCACTGGCTCTGGCGGGCTTTCCGTGTCTCAGTGGCTCGGCATTCCGTTCATTCAGGAAGTCGTTGCGGCTACTACGGCGGTCAAAAAAATCATTCCGCAGACTGATGTTGTGATTGAGCTTGGCGGCGAGGACGCTAAGATAACATACTTTACTGGCGGCGTGGAGCAGCGCATGAACGGAACTTGCGCGGGCGGTACAGGCGCGTTCATCGACCAGATGGCGGCTCTTCTTGAAACAGATGCGCCAGGGCTTAATGAGCTTGCGCGCGGTTGCAAGCAGATTTATCCGATTGCGGCTAGATGCGGCGTTTTTGCAAAGACGGATGTTCAGCCGCTCATAAACGAGGGGGCGCGCCGTGAGGACATAGCCGCATCAATTTTTCAGGCTGTGGTGAACCAGACAATTTCGGGGCTTGCGTGCGGAAAGCCAATCAGGGGCAATGTTGCTTTCTTGGGCGGACCGCTTCACTTCCTTGACCAGCTGCGCGAGCGTTTTGTTCAGACATTGAAGCTCACTCCTGAGGAAACAATCGTTCCTGACGATTCTCAGCTTTTCGTTGCGGCAGGCTCGGCTTTTGCCGCTGACAAAGTTTATAAACCTCTCAGTCCTGAAATGCCAAAGTCATTTCCTTCTATAAAAGAGTTCAAAGATAGCCTTAAAAATCTTGAGGGGGCAGAACTTAACGAAGTTCAGAGACTTGACCCTCTTTTCACGGACGAGGCTGACCTTGAAAGATTCCGAGAGCGGCACAGTCACGACAAGGCAAAGCGCGGAAATCTTTCTGAGACAAAAGGACCTGTGTTCCTGGGGCTTGATGCAGGCTCTACGACGACGAAGGCCGTTCTCATCAACAAAAAGGGCGAAATTCTCTGGGACTTCTACGATGTGAATGCGGGAAATCCAGTTGATTTGGCAGTGCGTGTACTCAAAAATTTGTACAAAATCTTGCCGAAAGACGTATATATTGCGAGGGCTGTTTCCACGGGCTACGGCGAGGCGTTGTTCCAGGCTGCTCTTGGAGTTGACGCGGGTGAGGTTGAGACAATCACGCATTACCGCGCGGCCGAGTTCTTTGTTCCGGGCGTAGAATTTTTGCTTGACATAGGCGGTCAGGACATGAAGTGCTTGCGCATGAAGGATGGCGCAATTACGTCAATCCAGCTGAACGAGGCTTGTTCCGCAGGGTGCGGCTCGTTCCTTGCGAATTTTGCCAATTCTATGAGCCTTGATATCGTTGAGTTCTCAAAAAAAGCCCTTCTTGCAAAGAAACCTGTTGACCTTGGCTCTCGTTGCACGGTGTTTATGAACAGCCGCGTAAAGCAGGCTCAGAAAGAGGGCGCGACGATTGATGATATTTCCGCCGGGCTTTCTTATTCTGTAATAAAAAATGCGCTTTTCAAAGTAATAAAACTTCGTCGCGCGAGCGAGATTGGAACTAAAGTCGTAGTGCAGGGCGGAACATTCTACAATGATGCGGTTCTGCGCGCGTTCGAGAAGATTGCGGGCGTGAATGTGTTCCGGCCGGATGTTGCCGGGCTTATGGGGGCGTACGGAAGCGCGCTCATCGCGTATGACCAGTGGTGCGACCTTACTGCGCCAAAACCAGGGCAGGAAAAGGGCTGGATGCCTCCAAAAATCGTGTCGAACATTGCGACCCTTGAGCAGCTGGAGTCATTCAAAGTGTCGCTGGAGCTTACGCGCTGCGGCGGATGTCAGAACAACTGCCTTCTTACAATAAATACATTCACTACAAGCGGTTCTGACGGCTCGGAAGGCGAAATCCGCCAGTTTGTAACTGGAAACCGCTGCGAGAAAGGATTGGAGCGTCACACTCTCAAGAATACGAAAAAAGCCGATGGCTCCAACAAAGAGAACACGGGCGTTGAAGATACTGGTTTTGTTCTTCCGAATCTTTTTGACTGGAAATACAAGCGTCTTTTCCAGCATTATGTTCCGCTCAGACTTGAGGACGCTCCGAACGGTGCGGTGGGAATTCCGCGCGTCCTGAATATGTATGAGAACTATCCGCTATGGTTCACGATTTTTACAAAACTTGGCTTTCAGGTAAGACTCAGCCCGCGCTCAAACAGAGCTGTCTATGAACGCGGAATTGATTCAATTCCGTCGGAGTCGGTCTGCTATCCTGCAAAAATATCTCACGGGCACATTGAATCTCTTTTGAAGATGGGCTGCAAGTTCATCTTCTATCCATGCATCCCGTACGAAAAAGTTGAGGACAAAGGTGCGGGAAATCACTACAACTGTCCTGTAGTCACTTCGTACCCGGAAGTTCTTCTCCATAATCTTGACTCTGTGAGAGCAATGGACGATTTGCTCTTTATGAATCCGTTCCTTCCTATTTACGACCACGAGCGTCTTCGTGAGCGTATGTACGAAGTCCTTCACAAGCATTTTCCAAAAATTGCGAAGGATAAGGTGTACGAGGCGGTTGACGCGGGTTGGGCGGAGCAGGAGAAGTTCAAGCTGGACACCCAGCAGGCTGCGGAAGAGGCTTTGGAACAGCTTGTTGTCACTGGCGGAAGCGGAATCGTGCTTGCGGGTCGTCCGTATCACCTTGACCCTGAGATTAACCACGGAATTCCAGAGATGATTCACGGCCTGGGACTTGCGGTCTTTACGGAGGATTCTGTTGCCCATCTTGGCTCAATTGAGCGTCCGCTCAGAATTGTTGACCAGTGGACTTATCATAACCGCCTTTACCGTGCTGCCAATTTCGTTTCTGGTATGCCGAATCTTGAAATCGTGCAGCTGACTTCGTTTGGCTGCGGTCTTGATGCGGTCACATCGGATCAAGTTGATGAGATTATGAAGTCAAAGAGCCGTATGTACACGCTCATAAAGATAGACGAAGGAAGCAATCTTGGTGCGGTACGAATCCGAATCCGCTCGCTTATTGCGGCTGTTCGCGCAAGACAGAGAAATCCGAAGCGTCTTCCGAAAAAATCGGCGGCATACCAGAGAGTTTTGTTCACGGAGCAGATGAAGTGCGAATACACGGTTCTTTGTCCGCAGATGTCTCCGATTCATTTCCGGTTGCTTCAGAAAGCATTCCAGTACTCGGGGTATAATTTTGTCGTTCTTGACGCTGTTGACCCAAAGGCCGTTGACACTGGCTTAAAGTATGTTAACAACGATGCGTGCTATCCTTCAATTCTTGTCACAGGTCAGATGATTCATGCGCTTGAGTCTGGAAAATATGACCTTAACAAGACGGCTCTTCTTATTTCCCAGACTGGCGGTGGCTGTCGTGCTACGAACTACATCGGATTTATCAGGCGCGCGCTGAATGACGCGGGCTGGGGGCATATTCCTGTTATTTCGATGAGCGTTCAGGGTATAGAGAAAAACCCGGGCTGGACTTACACGCCGACTCTTGTTCACAACGGACTTATGTCAATGTTCTTGGGCGACTTGCTCATGCGCGTCCTGTACAGAATCAGGCCTTATGAGAAAGTTCCGGGAAGTGCGAACAGGCTCTACGAGGAGTGGAATGCGCGCATAATCGAAGATTTGAAATCAATGTCAATAAAAAAATACCGCAAGCTTGTCCGGGGAATTATCAGGGACTTTGACAATCTCCCGATTCTTCCGGTCAAAAAGCCGAGGGTTGGAATTGTTGGCGAAATTCTCGTTAAATTCCATCCTACTGCCAACAACGACATGGTCAATGTAATCGAACGAGAGGGCGCGGAATGCGTCATGCCTGATTTTATGGACTTTGTTTTCTATTCTCTCAGCGACGGTCTTTTCAAGCACAGGGAGCTTGCTTTCCCAAAATCAAAAGAGAAGAGCGCAAAGTTGCTCGTATGGGCTTTGCACTTGTACCGCGGTTACATGGAGAAGCAGCTCAAAAAAAGCCGGCGTTTTGACAGTCCGTCGTCAATCTGGGACATGATGAAAAGCGTTGAGGGTATCGTTCAGGTTGGCAATATCTCTGGCGAAGGCTGGTTCCTTACTGCTGAGATGGTTGAGCTTATCCATTCGGGCGTTCCGAGCATTGCGTGCGTTCAGCCTTTTGCGTGCCTTCCGAACCACATTACAGGAAAGGGCATGATAAAAGAACTTCGCCGCAGATTCCCTGGCGCAAACATAAGTGCGATTGATTATGATCCGGGCGCATCGGAGGTGAACCAGCTCAACAGGCTTAAGCTGCTTCTTTCAAATGCTCCTGTTGGAAAAAATCCTGACGAGCTTCCAAACGGAAAAATATGGACGAAAGATGGCGAGATTGAGCCGATAATTCAATATGCGAGCGGTGCTACTTTTATTGATGACGACCCTGTTGACGCGAAAAATGTAGTTCCGGCAACAACTGCATAACAGACCTGTTCGGAAACCTATTGTTTCCTTACTGGTCTTGCGTAATTTTTCAGGCTAAAGCCTTAAAAAATTACAGAATTTCTAAGGCTATTGTTCGGAAAACTTTAGTTTCCGAACAACTCGATGGGAGATATGTGATGAAGTTGAAATCGTTCTTTCTTTTTTTGTTCTTTTTTGTTTGCTCTTTTTCTTTTGCCGATTACAACAGGATGGGCGTGCCTGATTCCAGCGACATCAGGCATGATATAAACGAGACTTGGCTTAATCTGCCTTTGGATTATCTGAGAGAAAAGCACACTGAAATCCGCATGAATTCTGTGGGCGAAAAATTTCAGGTGAGGCTTGAGGAAACGGCGACTACATTCTCGGTCTATGTTTGCCCTGAAATTTCAGTTCCCGTCGATGTTTACACCAATGAAGGCTTTTCCAGCGCAATGATTTCTGACTATGCGTCCTCCGGCTCGGGTTCGTGGGTTCTTGTAAGAAACAAGAAGGATGGTTCTCCGCTTTACATAAGATGCTATTTTCTTCAGGACAGTGATGTTTATGTTCAGTTCTCGCCAAAAGGAACAAAAACGCTTGCCGATTATGTCATAGGCGGATTTTACGCTGCTCATTCAGTTCCAATCGGAATCAGCTTTGAGAGGCTTTATACGGCTTCATTCGAGGAAATCCTCTCAGTCACGGAAAAATCTCTTCCCTGGCAGTATGCGAGCATTTTCACGGGGCAGTACAGCGGAACATTCCACATGATTTCAGTAATAAAGAAGAATCTTTCACGCATTCTGACAGTTCCTGACGGAGCTTATGATGAGAACGGAAGTCCGATTTTCATCAAAGATGGTTCTAAGCGACCTGTCCTTGATTCTGAGGTCGAGAACAGGAACCTTACGCTTTCTTCTGCTGGATTTCTGAAATGGGTTGTTGATGGCTTGATTGAGCCTATCTCAGGAAGTTGCACATATCTCGCTCCGCTTCTTCGCCCGACTTATTCCGTAAGCCCGCTTGGGTACGCGGCAAAAGTCGGCGAGAAAAATAATCTTGCCTTTACGCTTGATTTTACCAGAAATCTTGCGGCGGCGCGGCTTTCCGTGCAGATGAAGACGAATTATCTTTACGAGGATTCTGGTGTTGATGTTAACATAGAGCCGTTCAGCTCCACGATTTCTGATGGCGGGGTTGTCAATATTGCGGGGTATGTGAGCAACACTGGGTATGATATTCAAGCTCTCCGCCCGATTTTGTATGTTCTCGGAGTTTCAAACCCAACATATTTTTATCTTGCGGCGGTGAGGCGGCAGATTCCGGGAAAGCCTGGGAAAAATCCAGAGGTGTACACATTTGATCAGTGTGCGGCGGTTTTTCCGTATTTTGACAAAAACGGCAGATTTGGATGCACAGTCTTTGAGAACGGAGCTGAGATGAGCCTTGATTCTTTTATGAGGAAGTACGAGGGCTGCTATGTTCACTTGACGCGCGTCCTCACATCTGACAAGTTTTATCCACAGTAAAATTTTTCTTTCGGGGGAGGGAAAAAGAAAAATATGTTTTCTCTTACTAGGGCAGGCGGAATCTTTATGATTCCAATAATCCTTGCTGGAGCGGCGGTTGTTTTCATCGTTACGGAGCGTCTTTTGTATTTCCGCGATGTGAAAAGGCGGGACTCCGTTTTTATTCGCAAGCTTGAGGAGGCGTTGCTCCGCCATGATTTTTCACAGGCGGAAAGCGTTTGCATTTCTGCTGAAACGCCTCTTTCCAGCGTCATAAAAATCGCAATTCAGTACAGAAGGCTGAATGAGAGCGATATGCGGGAAATCATTCAGGGAGAGCTTGATGAGTCTGCCCTCAACTATGAGAGACGAATCTCATATATCGCTGTGCTGGCGAATATTGCTACGCTTCTGGGGCTTCTGGGAACTGTCGTGGGGAACATTCAGGCGTTCGGCGTGATGGGCTCCGGCGGAATAAACTCAAATCCTGCGCTTTTGGCTTCCAGCATAGCGACTTCATTGCTCACTACGGCAGGCGGGCTTTTTGTTTCAATACCAGCACTAATTTTCCACAATTACCTTGTTCAGAAAGCTGACCGGTTAATAAATCAAATGGAAAAAACTGTCTCTCAGTTTTCAATAAGGCTTACAGGAAGAATGTACTGATGAAGACGAAAATTAAGCGGCGGCATGGCGCGAATCTCAGTCTTGTTCCTCTCGTTGACATAGTGTTCCAGCTCATTCTGTTCTTTGTGGTTTCAACTACTTTTGCCGTCATACCGGCTGTTACTGTCAGTATTCCAAAAAGCGGAACCACAGAGGCAGCCCTTGTTTCAGGCATTATCATAGAGCTGGCTCCAGACAACACAATTCTTCTGAACGGAAAAAAAATCAGGTTGCAGAATATTGGCAGGGCGCTTGCGACTTTTGAGCAAGAACCTGTTACTCTTGTCTGCGACAAAGATGTTTCGTCAGCTCAGATTGTCAGGATTTTTGACGAACTTCGGAAAGCTGGGTTCGTTCAAGTCGATTTAAGAACTTTGGAAAAATAGACTTAACTTGGTTGATATTGATTTTTTTGGCGGAATGTCAAAGTCCGAGCGGAAATCCGCATTTTTCGGCGGAATTGCGGCTGGAATATCTTTTTTTCTGATTTTTCTCATCTTTAAGTTCTCGCTTCCTCTTTTTTATTCAAAAAAAGATTATGAGGAGATTGAGATTATTAATCTCTCTGGAATTTCTGAGGAAGAAGTTCAAATTCTTGAGGACACAATAAAAAGTCAGCTTCCTGAAAAGCGTCTTGCAAAAAAAGAAAAATCGCAGGCTAAAAAGAAAAAGTCGCAGTCACAAAGTGGGATTTCTCAGAAAAGTGAAGTTGCGGTTGTTCCTCCTGCGCCTGTTTCTGAGCTTGGCTCGTCCGTTTCTTCCGTGGATTTTTCTTCAAAGACCGAGAACGGAGGAAAATCTGATTTTTATGACCAGTTCGCTCCGAATTTTGTTCCTTATGAAAAAAAATCTGATGCGGAGGAAAAAAAGAACGAGGCTTTGGAAGCAGCTGAGATTCGGCTTGCTGAGGAAGAAGCCAAGCGAATGGAGGAATGGCTGAAAGAGCAGGCGCGCCTTGATGCAGAGCGCGAAAAGGCAGAGAAGGCAAAGCGCGAGGAACAGGCTCGGCTTGATGAGATTGCAAGAAGGGCGGAAGAGCGGCGCATTGCGGAGGCTAAACGCATAGCAGAGGCTAAACGGCTGGCAGAAGAAAGAGCTACCGAAGAAAAACGGATTGCGGCGGAGAAGAAAGCGGCGGAGGAAAAGCGCATTGCGGCGGAGAAGAAAGCAGCCGAAGAGAGGCGCATTGCGGCGGAGAAGAAAGCAGCCGAAGAGAGGCGCATAGCCGCGGAGAAGAAAGCAGCCGAAGAGAGGCGCATTGCGGCAGAGAAAAAGGCAGCCGAAGAGAGGCGCATTGCGGCGGAGAAGAAAGCGGCCGAAGATAAACGCATTGCGGCGGAGAAAAAGGCAGCCGAAGATAAGCGCATTGCGGCGGAAAAGAAAGCAGCCGAAGAGCGGCGCATTGCCGCAGAGAAGAAAGCGGCAGAGGAAAAGCGCATTGCCGCAGAGAAAAAGGCAGCCGAAGATAAACGCATTGCGGCGGAGAAGAAAGCGGCAGAGGAAAAGCGCATTGCCGCAGAGAAAAAGGCAGCCGAAGAGAGGCGCATTGTGGCAGAAAAGAAAGCTGCCGAAGAAAAGCGGATTGCGGCGGAGAAAAAGGCTGCTGAGGAGAAGCGCATAGCCGAGGCAAAGAAAGCCGCCGAAGCCAAGAACGATATGCCGTATATCAATATGTCAAGCAAGACAGGTATACAGATGAGCTCACGGCTTGCAAAAATCGAGAGCGATAAGCAGGCTAAAAAAGCCGGCACGGTGGTAAAAATCTACGGTACGGCTTATTCTCAGGTTGCAAACGGTGTTAACTCAACAGCCCAGATAAGGACTGAGGTTACTGCGGAAGGGCTTGCCGTTAAGATGACGGACGGAACCGTTCGCACGCTCCTAAGCCCAAAAGAGCCAATCCTTACTTTGTCCGTGGAATCCGCTGACTTGATAAAGGACTCAAAGCGCGTCGTTGTCAGCTTTAGCGTGAACGCGGCAGGAACGGTCGTTCCTGATAGCATGAGGATTACGCCAAGTTCACTGCCGTACAAAATAGACATGGAGCTAAAAAAGCAGATTGCCCAGTGGCGGTTCGCTAAGGCCCAGCACGGCGGCGCGGTGTCGTTCATCTTTACGCTGGATAACAATTAGGACTGAGCTGATTGATGAGAATAATGCAAGGCTCGGTTAGAGCTTGTAAAAATCAAGGTCATGTGTGTAGAGCATCATAGCAATCGTGCGCGCGGCGGTAAGGAGTATGTCCATGTCCGTGTACTGCCATATTCTCTGGTGCGTTGAGTCAACGCGCAGATAGCCGTAATCCTTGTCGTTGCAGATAATGCGCGCATAAAATGTAGAATGTATTCCTTGTTCGGTAAGGATTTCCTCAAAATCACTTTGACCAAGTTTTTCGAGCTGTTCGGTTCTGTTCAGATAATAAATATCTGTTATGGAAATGATATTCCTGTTGATGAAAGTCAAATCAATAGGCTTGAAAGACTGGATTCTTGAAAGCTCATGTATTTTTTCAAAGAAAATGTCATTGTTCACCTGAACGCATATATGGTCAAGCATAAAATACGAACTGAAAAAATTGAAAAGAGTCGTTATCCCGTCGCTCAAATCTTGTTCCGTCAGATTCCTGAATACAACGGAATGAAGGTACATGGAACTTAACGCCTTGTCTTTTTCAGTTTTCAGTATGATTTTTGAGTGTTTCTCGGGCAGATAGATTATGAAACATCCGCGTCCTTTCATCTTGCCTCTGTACAAGGCTTTGTCCGCAGTCTCAAGGAGCTTTTCGTAGGATTTTTCGTTCTCAGGAAACCGTGAGAGACCTATCGTTACTGTTATGGTCAGGTCGGACTGCTCTGGAATAGTCAGGTTCATCATTGACGCGGCAATCGTTCTGCATGATGTCCAGACCGCATCGTACTCCACAATTTCAGGAAGAACTATGATAAATTCATCTCCACCGAATCTTCCGACAATGCCATTGTCCGCCAGCGTATTTCTGAGTGTGGCTGCCACTGCCTTAATTATCTCGTCGCCGACAATATGCCCGAATGTATCGTTAACATACTTGAAATTGTCTATGTCAACGAGCGCGAGACTGAACGGAATGTTCTTCCCGATAAGCGAGTTGACATATTCAATTATGACATCGCGATTGTAGAGCTTAGTCAGATTGTCGAGAGAATTAGTTTTATCCGCAAAGAAAGAATTTATCATAGGTTATAGAGTATCCTTCTATTTTTGCAAAGTTCGTTCGGCGGATTCGAGGGTGTTGTAAATAAGCATTGCGATTGTCATAGGCCCTACACCGCCTGGTACAGGAGTAATGAAACTTGCCCTATCTTTAATTTCGTCAAAATCCACATCGCCAATCAGTCTGAAACCACTTTTTTTTGTGCTGTCAGGGATTCTGTTCACTCCAACATCGATAACAACGGCTCCTTCCTTGACCATATCTGCCGTTACCGTGTGCGGATGTCCCGAGGCCGCTATGATGATGTCCGCCTGCCGAACGATTTCCGCCATGTTCTTTGTTCCTGTGTGGCAGATTGTTACGGTACAGTTCGTTTCTTTGCGGGCGAGAAGGATAGAAACAGGCTTTCCGACGATGTTGCTCCGTCCTATGACTACAGCGTGCTTTCCGCTCGTTTCGATTTTCATGTGATTCAGAAGCTTGATGATTCCGTGCGGAGTGCACGGAAGAAATCCTGGTCGTCCGATGACCATGTTTCCCACGCTTACAGGATGAAATCCGTCCACATCCTTGCTCGGGTCAATTGCCATGATTACTTTGTCTTCGTTTATGTGCTTTGGCAGCGGAAGCTGGACCAAAATTCCGTGAACGGATTTGTCTTTGTTCAGCTTGTCAATCAGCGAGAGAAGCTCTTCTTCCGTTGTTGATTCTGGTAAATCTTCGCTCCTGTCAATCATTCCTGCTTCTGCAAGGGCTTTTCGTTTTCCCGTCACATATGAGACAGATGCCGGGTTCTGCCCTACGAGAATAACCGCAAGACATGGGTTAACGCCCTTTTCTTTCAGTGATTTTACTTTTTCCGCAACTCCTGCGCGGACTTCCAGTGCGATTGCTTTTCCGTCGATGATTTGTGCGCTCATTTTGTACCTCATTTGTAACTTTATGTATGTTTTGATTTTCTAAAAGTGTAGAAAAATTCTCCAATAAAGTATATAGTTTTAAATTCAATGTACATAGGATAGGGTTAAGGAAAAAATGAAGAAAATCATTCCAGTAGTTTGCTCGCTGTTTTTATTGACAACTTTTGCATTTGCACAAAGCTCAGATAGCGAAGATGAAGAGGTGGCTCCGAAAGCAACGTTTAACATCGGCGGAATAAATGAGCCAGGCGACCAGTTCATAAAACTTGGGCTTATGCCTTCGTTTCCGATGAATTTTGACGGCGCGTTGCTTGTTGGTGGAGCCGGGTGCGTAGGGTACAACAGATTTTTGACCAACTGGTTCGCGGTTGGTGCGGAAGTTGATTTTGGGTATCATCCTACTATCGGAAGTAATATTTTTACATATGTTCCGCTTTTGGTTGGGGCTACGGTGCAGCCTGCTTTCAAAAAACTTGAATTTCCTGTAAGTATTTTTGTGGGAGCTGCCCTTGAGAACTACATGAGCAAGAACTATTTTCCGGGTCTTGTCATAAAATCAACGGCAGGTGTTTTTTTCAGGGCCACTCCAACATGGTCTTTTGGCGCGAATTTTGTGTTTACTTATATGCCGCAGTGGTATTCTGATTCCAAGTACAATGATTACGGAATTTTCCTTTCTGCGGAAGCCTCGGTGCGTTACCATTTCTAGGAGTTTGGCATGAAAAAGATGTTTTTTAGAATAATACTTTTTGTTCCTTTTCTTTTGATTCTTACAAATTCTTGCAGCGACCCTATTTTTTCTTCAATAAGGGATGAGGTAGAGCTTGAGGATGCTGATGTTTCTGGCGCAATTTACTCAATCGTGCGTTACAAAGATGATTTGTACACTCAGAACGGAAAAATTTACAAAAAACTTTATGAAGATTTAGAATCTTCTCACTCTTGGAGCGAATTTGAAAAGCCGCCTGTTTCTGCCACTTATCCTTATGTGAACAAACTTGCAGCTGACTCAAACTATCTTTATGCGCAGGTCACAAAAATCAATTCCGATGATATGGAAGGTGAGAATGTGAACAGTGGCTCTGAAATTTGGTGCTGGAACGGTGAAACATGGCAGCAGGTTTCTATTCTGGAATCTGGAAATGAAACGGCAACAACCGTGTTCACAAAGAATAAGGCTGCTTTGTTCTGCACGAATGCAGTTCAGGACGCGCACAGGATTGCGTACATCAACTACAAGAACATAGTCTATAAGCTTGACGGGACTACGGTTTCTGTCGTGGCCGGTCTTAGTACGAACTCAAGTGACGACAATTCTACGGTTCCGTACACGAATTCCCGTAATTGCGCTTATTACAACGGTTCTGTCTACTTTACGAGTGAAGCAGCCATGGTGACGAACGAAACTCTGTATTCGGATGCAACATGTATCTATCGTGTCAACGGCGATACTGCTATCTATTACAAAATCGGAAATGGCGACTGGGCTAAATGGTATAGTGTTGATTACACAATCTATTCTCTTGCAGTCACAAACGGCGATACATCTGGGTCTGGGGCAAACGCTGTAATTGCGGGAACTGCAGCAGGCGTTTGGGTTCTTATCGTAAACTCCGACGGAACATACGGCGGCGACTATACAGGCTCGTTTAAAAATACATCAAGTACGCTTAACTCTTACTACAGAATTTTTTCTACGCTTGTCGTAGATCCGTCAGATACGCTTTTTGACAGTACGATTTATGTTTCAGCTGATTACGCAGGCTCTTCTTCAAATACAAGTGCCTCAACTAAAAACAGGGGCTTGTGGTCGTTCTTAGGCTCAACAAGACCAAGCTGGAACAGAGAGTAGATGTTGCCGAATTTCGGACGAGTTTTGCGCTTACTGATATTTGCTTTTATAAAATCGTATGGATTTGTTTGATTCTTCGTCGGGGAAAAAAGAGCCGCTGGCATCGCGTATGCGTCCGAGAAATTTGGATGAATACATCGGACAGGAACATATCGTAGGAAAAGGAAGGCTTTTGCGCCGTGCAATTGCCGCCGACCAGCTTACGAGCGTTATTTTCTACGGTCCTCCAGGAACTGGAAAAACAACGCTTGCCCGAGTAATTGCAAATCACACGAAATCTAATTTTATCACGCTGAACGCAGTCCTTACCGGAGTGGCTGACATTCGCGCCGCAATAAAGACGGCTGATGATTTTTTCAAGCTGTATGGGCGGCGGACAATTCTTTTTGTTGACGAAGTTCATCGGTGGAACAAAGCCCAGCAGGACGCGCTTCTTCCGTGGGTTGAGAACGGGACTATAATCCTGATTGGCGCAACGACGGAGAATCCTTTTTTTGAGGTGAACAAAGCTCTTGTCAGCAGAAGCCGAGTTTTTCAGCTAAAAGCACTCACATCGGATGACTTGATGCTGGCGGCAGAAAACGCGCTTTCAGACCGGGAGCGCGGCTACGGGAATTGGTGTGTTCGATTCGAGGACGGTGCGCTTCGTCATCTTGTAGAAACTGCCAACGGAGACGCAAGGTCTTTACTGAACGCGCTGGAGCTTGCTGTTGAAACTACGCCCGAAAAATGGCCGCCCGAAGACGGAGCTGAGATTTTTATCTCAAAGGAAGCGTGCGAGGAATCTATCCAGAAAAAAGTCGTTCTTTACGACAGGGACGGCGACTATCATTACGACATAATTTCCGCATTCATAAAATCTTTGCGCGGGCGTGACCCAGATGCCGCTATGTACTGGCTTGCGAGAATGGTTCGCGCAGGGGAAGACCCGCATTTTATTTTCCGCCGTATGCTTATTTCTGCTTGTGAGGACACGGGACTTGCAGACCCCCATGCAATTACGGTGGTGGAAAGTTGCGCCGCCGCATTTGACAGAATCGGGCTTCCAGAGGGGCGGTATCATCTGGCACACGCCGCACTTTACCTTGCCACCGCACCAAAGTCCAATTCCAGCATGGCATTTTTTGACGCGCTTGCAAGCGTGGAGAAAGAAGATGCGGAAGTGCCGAATCATTTGCGCGACTCAAGCCGTGATGCGGAAGGCTTCGGGCATGGAACCGGCTATTTGTATCCACATGCGTACCGCGACCACTGGGTTTCGCAGCAATATCTTCCTGACGCTCTCGTTGGGCGCGTGTTCTATACTCCAACCGAGCAGGGGTATGAGGCGCAAATCCGCGAGGAAGTTCTTCGCCGCCGCGAGATTCAGGTTGCCGCAATCCTTGAGAAGCAAGTTTCTAAGCCGGACGGAAGCGGCACTTGCGGAATGCATCCCGCTCCCCAGTTTGCGAGCGATTTTTCAAATCCGATTGGCGAATGGTGGATAAACCAAAATTTCAAAATGAACTCTACCGTAAAGGAAGAGAATCTTACTTTCACTCCGTCCGATGAGAAAAAAGAGAGCGGTCTTGATTTTGCGGACAAAGCGTGGCGGCAGCGGCTAGATTCAAACCGTGCCGAGATTCTTACTCAAATCAGGGACGCGATGATTCATCTTGCCGACTTGAAAAGGCATACGCGCTCCCTTGTTTGGAATGCGGACGATGGTCTTTTGCTCTGGGAAATTCTGCGGAAAACTCCGGAAGGTATAACTTGTGGCACTTGCCGGAGCGAAAAGGGAAAAGAAATCATCGCGCAGTACGGACGCACGCTTGACGATTTGGACAAACCTGTGCTTGAAATATGCGAAGGTCTTTTTTCAGATGAGTTTCTTCGAGTAATAGAATCGTTTGCGAAAAACGGAATTGAATTCGACAGGATTTTTTTGCGTGACCCGTTTTCCAGTTGTGAAACAATAGAAAAATTCGCGCAGATTGAAAAAAATCTGAAAGAAAAATACGGTGGGGCTGAGTTTGTTGTTTCGCAGCGTATTCCGAAAAGTGCGCAACGGCTTTCCGACTTGATTTATAATCAAATCTTGCGGGTAATAGAGCTTTCTGAGCGTGAGGAACTTTTGCCTCTCTTGGAAAAAATGAAAAGCTCCGAGGAGACTTTTTTCTCCGATTCGGAAAATCCGCTTTTTTCTTGGGACGAAAACACCGTCCGCAATGCTTTGGGCAGCGAGCGTGTTCAGCAGGCAAAAACCGTTCTGAACGAAAGGCGCAGAATTACATCTGGTGATGTTTCCCGCTGGTTCGATGAAGAGAAGTCGTCTTACGGAAAGGCTCTTTTCTCTTCTTTGGGCGCGGAAGGATTCGCCCGAATAAAAAGCCTTCTTCTCCGTGAGTGCGAAAAACGCGTGTTCCAGTGGCAATCAGATATTTTCTTTTTCAGGACGGAATAAAAAAGCTGCTCAACCACATTGAGCAGCTTTAAACTTATTTCTTTTCAGCCAATTTTTTGAGTACCGCAGAATTCTCTGCAACTCTCTTTGCATTTTTCTTTTCGTTTGCTCTTGTTGTTTTTGTTCCTACAACAGGGCGGAATCTTTTAGCAAGTCTCATAATTTACCTCTTAAATATAAAATCTAGTTTTATCATCATATCAGAAAATATAATGTTAGACTAGCATAAATCTCTTCGTACTATTGATTTTGTTTCACCTAAGCGATAGAATAAAATCACTTTGCGGATATAGTACATCGGTAGTACGTGGGCTTCCCAAGCCTGAGAGACGGGTCCGACTCCCGCTATCCGCTACCTTCCTAGAAAATCGTAAGCCCCTTATCGCTGTAGTATTTTATGGCTCCTGTATGAAACGGTACTGAAACGCCTGTAACGGCTGTTTTCTGGCTGACTTCCTTTCCTTTTATGTGAGCTTTTCCAAGTTCAGTAAGATTATCAAACAATGCCTCCGTCATTTTGTAGATAAGTTCCTCATCAAGCTCTGAGCTGGCGGCAAGAGTTGCCCTGATTGAAAGAGCAGGAGTTCCGCTGTGGATTCCTTCATAAGTTCTTGGCGGAATAACTGTCTTTGTGTAAAAATTGTATGCGTTGCAAATTTTGTCTGCCTGCGTGCCGATAAGCGGAATCAGCTCTATTTCAGTGCTTTTCGTAAGCTCTTCGACGGCTTTGTTAGGAATGCCAGATGTTAAGAAACAAGCGTCAATCTCGCCGCTTTTTATTTTGTCAGCTGATTCTTTGAACGAGAGATTATATTTTTGGATTTCGTCCAGTTGGATTCCGTACCCTTCAAGAATCTGCTTTGCGTTGAATTCGCCGCCTGAACCTACATCTCCAATTGAAACACGCTTTCCGCGCAAATCTTCTATAGATTTGATACCGCTTTCCTTGCTGGCGACAATCTGAATTACTTCCGGATACAAAGTTGCTATAGTGGATATGTTCTGAAATCGCTCCGGGAACATGAAAATACCACGGTACGCATAATCCATGATGTCGTTCTGCACGATTGCAAGCTGGGCTTCGCCTTTGCCCATAAGACGAATGTTTTCGGCAGAACCGCCCGTTTCCCGAACGGTAACATGTATGCTGTCAATCGAATTGTTCAATATTTCGGCAATTGCACAGCCCAAGGGGTAGTAGACTCCGCTTACACCGCCCGTTGCGATTACAAGCTCTTTTGGTGTGTCTTTTTTGCAACCGAAAAAGAAAATAGAAACTACTGCTGCCAAAATAATTAAGTATCTTTTCATAAAAACCTTCTTCAATTACCTCTTCTTGAATTTTAGCACAAATTTTTCAAATAAAAAAGTTTTTTGATTCATCTTAATTTTATTTGCAGCTAAGAAATATACGGGTTCGGAAACATCAGTTTCCCGAACAGGTCTAATTTTTTGATGTGAGGAGAGAGTGCAAGAGGTGATTTCGATTGAGCATAATCACCGAAATCACCTCTTGCTTAAAAAATCAGTACGAGATGAACTGAGGAAGCCATGTTGTCAGAACTGGGAAAATGCTGATTGAAATCAAAACAATCATGTTGCATATTATGAACGGAAGCGCGCCGCGGAAAATTTCGATAATCGGCATTTTGTTGATTTTCGTGCAGGCGTTAAGGCACATTCCGACTGGCGGAGTCACAAGCCCGATTGCAAGGCCTGTAATCATCATTGCCCCGAATTGAAGGCCAGAGATTCCGACATTCTTCATAACCGGGAGCAAAATAGGCGAAAGAAGAAGTATTGCCGGAGAAACATCAATAAATGTTCCGATGAAAAGGATTATGATGTCAAAAAGAATTGCGTAGCCCCATCTTGGAAGATTGATTGAAAGGAAGAAGTTGGAGATTGTCGTAGGCACATTCGCCATAGTCAGAAGCCATGTGAAAATCGTGGTAAAGCCGATAATCAGCATGATAGAGCTTGATGACATGAGCGTTTTTTTAAGGCTGTCAATCACATCTTTTACGGTAAGTTCTTTATAGAAGAAAAATCCAATCAAAAGGGAATACAAAACTGCAATTCCTGCCGATTCGCTTGCGGTGCAAACGCCAAAGCTGACAAATCCGACGATTACGACTGGCATGAGGACGGCAGGAAGTCCGTAGAGCATTGTGTGAAGGAAGTGCTTGAATTCGAACTTTCCGAATTTCGGGTGGTAGCCGTTTTTTACGGACAAAATGTAGACAATCAGAAGCTGAGAAAGACCAATCAGAATGCCAGGAATAAGAGCTGCGATGAACAATTTTCCTACTGATTCGCCCGAAACCATGGCGTAGACAATCATCGGAACGCTGGGCGGGATAATCATTCCCATCGTTGACGAGGCGACTGTGACTCCCGCAGTGAATTTGGAAGGGTAGCCCTCTTTTTCCATGGCAGGAATAAGGATTGAGCCGAGAGCAGAAGTATCCGCCACAGAAGAACCTGAGATTCCGCCGAAAATCATACTTCCTATGACATTGACTTCTCCCAGGCCGCCGCGAACGGGGCGCACAAGGTACATACTAAAATCAACGATTCTCTGGGTGATTCCTCCGCGGTTCATCAGTTCGCCCGCAAGCATGAAAAGGGGCATTGCCACCATAATAAAGCTGAAAGTTCCGCCCCAGACTCGCTGCGGAATCATCTGCAAGAAATTCGGGCAGTACATTTCGATATAAGAAAAGCATGAAGCCCCGATTGAAAACGCAAGCGGAGTTCCAAGAACTGCAAATATCACAAGGAAAATGAGAAGGACGACCATAGCCATAGTTAAGCCTCCAGTGCCGTTTTCGCCGCGCTTTTATCGGCAGGGCGAAAAAGACTAACGATAAACTTAGAAATTTTTACCAAAACGCAGATTATTCCCAAAAAACAGCCGACTGGAATAATTCCGTACATATAGATATAAGGAATTTCCATTCCGGAAGAAATCTGCGAGCCGAATTTGACCGCATAGGCCGCCCCGAACTTGACCATTACGATAAGAACGATGAGCGTGACTGCGGCATTGAAGAAAGTGGCTGCTGTTTTGAGCCATTTGGGGAACATCTCAAATATCGAGTCTATCTTAACATGCTCATTCTCAATAAAGCAGATTCCGATTCCCCAGAAAGTGCTGAACGCAAATACGGTAGTAATGAATTCTTCAAGGAATTTATGCGAAAAACCGAAGCAATAGCGCGCGATTACGGCAAAAATTACGCATAGTGTCATAAGCGCAATAGAAAAAATTCCGACTCCCAAATAAATTTTATAAAGGACGGAAGCAATCTTTTTTATTTTGTCCATTTTTACCTCAATCAAAGAAAAGGGCCGTTCAATAAGTTAATACTTTTTGAACAGTCCCTAAAAAGATTGTTTACTTACCTGCTACAATGGCGCGCATTGTGTCCAGCTCCTTTTGCGTAAGTCTTCCTTCCGCAAGGTACTGGTCATAAACGACCTCAACTGCTTTTTTGAATTCTTCGCGCTCAGCCGGCGTAAGTTCGTAAACTTCCGCATTCTTTTTGATTGTTTCAAGCGCGCCGTTCTGCATCTCGGCAATCTTCTGGTTGTTGATTTTGAAGCTCTCGTCCGTAGCGTCGCGGATAATCTGCTGGTAGTCGGCAGGGAGCGAATTGAACCACTCCAAGTTCACATAGAACGGATCCGGATGGAACTGATAGTTGATTGCGGTGAAGTATTTCTGAACCTCGTAGAATTTCATGCCTGTAACATTGACCCACGGATTTTCCTGGCCGTCAGCTACTCCTGTTTTGAGAGCCATGTAAAGGTCATTGTAAGGAACTGAGACAGTGCTTGCTCCAAGAGCTTTGAAAGTCTTGTCGATTGTATCCATTCCGTTCGTGCGCATTTTAAGTCCAACAAGGTCAGATGGCTTTTTAATCGGATGCTTTCCGTTTGAGAACTGCCTGTAACCGCCGGCATCTCCAAGACCAAGAATTATTGCGCCGTCTTTCTGAGAGTCTTTGCAGACCTCCTTTGCGAAGTCTGAGCTCATAAGGCGTGTGATTTCATCAGAATTCTCCGTGAGGAACGGAAGGGAGAAAATCAAAAGTTTAGGAAGAAAGTCGAACTGACCGCCACGGAAGCCCTGAATTACGCCCGAGCAAGTCTGCTCAAGCATCTCTTTCTCTGTTCCCAGCTGGCCTGCAGGATAAAGCTCTACTTTGATTCCTCCGTTTGTTTTTTCCTCTACGATTTTCTTGAATGCTTCAAGCGAGATGTGGCGGGGATTGTCTACAGGCTGGGCATGACCAATCTGCATTGTGTAAACTTTCTGAGCTTTTTCCTCAGAACTGGCGGCACTTTTCTTTTTGCAGCCCAAAACTCCGAAAGCAACGGCAAGGGCAACGGCAGCGACTAAAATCTTTTTCATAATTCCTCCTTTAAAAACTCCGCGTTAGCGGTCGTGCAGGAGGCACGAAATCGCAGTTTTGCCAACGGCAAAATCTGCCTATGATAAAATTACATGGATGTAATTTTATCATGCCTCCTTTTGGATTATGCACTTATTTTTACTAAAATAAATTCTAAGGGAGGAATAAAAATTTCACACTAGAAGTTTTTGCGGAAATTCTAGAAAATTTTGCGGAATTTAGTACGGAATTCTACAGGAGATAGTCCGATTTGTCTTTTGAAGACATTTGAAAAATAATTTTGGTCAGAAAATCCAATCTCATGGCTGATTTCTTTAATCGAAAGGGAAGAATTCTGCAAAAGTTCCTTTGCTTTTTGCATCCTGACTTCAAGCAGATAGCTGAAAACTGTGAAGCCCGACACATCGTGGAAAATGTGCGAGATGTGGTAGCGGCTGTAGGAACAGTGCTCGGCAATATCGTCAAGATTTATGGGCTTTTTGTAATTTTCCTCAATGTATTTGCAGATTTTCTGGACGCTCTCTGGAAACTGCTTTGTTTTCCCGCCTGTTTCGTTCGGCTCGCCTGTAGCCCCAGATGATTTTTCAAGGACGGAAACCGCTTGCCCCAGAGCCTCAACGAAGACGGCTTCTTTCACTGGCTTTACGAGAAAATTAATTACACCAAGCTGCATCGCCTTTACTGCAAAATCAAACTGGTTGTAAGCGGAAGAGATTATCACAACCGCATCAGAGCCGTCCTCACGGAGCTTTTGCAAAGCTTCAAGCCCGTTAAGCCCGGGCATCTTTATATCAAGAATTATAATATCGGGCTTAAACTCAGGAACTTTCTTAACAAGCTCGTTTCCGTTCGCGCATTGTTCAATTGCAGAAAATTTTGCGGCAAGAGAAGATTTTTTTGTGAACAAAGTAAGAGCTTCCCGCTCTAATTTTTCATCATCAACAAGTAGAAGATTATACATTTTTACGCTTGATTCATTTTAAAACAGATTACCGCCATTGTCCAATTATCTTTTCTGCTGATGATTTTAAAAACTCCGCCCTCGCTTTTCTCAAAAAGTTCAAGCCGTTTTTTCGTGTTTGCCACTCCGATTCTCTTTGAAAGCAAGTTGTTGTCAAGAATTTGGGCTAAGATGTTCTTTTCGATTCCTGAGCCGTTGTCGAAAATGCGCAGGATTGCTTTTCCGCCACGCTTTTTTGCCGACACGATGATTTTTCCGCCGCTTTCTTTCGGCTCAATTCCGTGAATTATCGCATTCTCAATCAAAGGCTGCAAAGTGAATTTGGGCATGAACACAGAATCCAGAAGTTCTTCGTCGATTTTTTCTTCGTACTTGATTCTCTCGCCGAACCGGAGCTGCTGAATGTGAATGTACTCCCGCGAAACTTCAAGCTCATCGCGCAGAGCGACCGGAACATCGTTCTCAGAAAAGCTGTAGCGCATGAGGCTTGAAAGCGAGTCAATCATTTCAAGCGACTGCTCTGTTTTTCCCAGTGTGATTGTTCGCCCAATCGAATTGAGCGTATTGAACAAAAAGTGCGGGTTCGTCTGGGACTGCAAGGCAAGGAACCGGGCCTGATTCAAAAGCTCCTTGTATTCAATCGTCTTTTTTATGTCAGCTGTCATTTTGTTGAAAGCGTGAATCAGAACTCCCACGGAATTTGCGGTTTTATGCTCAGGAATTTTCTGCTCAAAGTCGCCTTCCGCAACGCGCCTTGAAGCCTTGACCAGCTGGTTGAGCGGCGCGGAGAGCTTTCGCGACACATAAACCATAAAAACAATGTATGAAAAAAAGAGAAGTGCAATAAAAACAAGGTTGTACAGTTTCATTTTCCTCTCTTTTCTCCTCAGTTCCTCATTCGTCGATATGTTTTTTTCGACTATGCTTTCAAGAAGAGTGTCGCAATATTTGAGAAGATACGAAAGGACGCTCTGGGAATAATAAAAACGCTCCAGATAAGAGTAATTTTCGCCATGACCTTTTGAATTGAAGAGGAATGAAGATGCGCAACATTCGGAAAAATAAAAAGTGAACGCAGTCTTAATGCTTCCTAGAAGATAAATCTCGTCATCGTTCTTTAGCTTTTCGCTGAGTTCATCGATTTTCTCAAAGCTCGCGAATACGATTTCGTTGTACTCAGCAAGATTCACGCGGTTTCCGGTCTTAATGTAGGACGAAAAAAGAGTTCCGCTTGAAGAAAAATCATTTTTTAGAAGCTGAATCGATTCAATCATTGAGGTTTGCGAAGAATATTCTTTTGAGAAAAGCGTGAGCATGTTCTGGTTGAAAAGATTGAACGCAAAGAACATGACAAGAAGCGCGAAAAGCATGGCGAGAATCTGTCTTCCAATCGAAAAGAAAAAATTGCCCAGAAATTTCATTCTTGCCTGCCTAGTATTTTTGAAGATACAGAGTGTGCTTGTTTTTTTGAATCGTTTTTAGGTATGCGGTGTAAAATCGTTCCGTCATTTTTTGCTGATACTCAGCAGACTCAATTGCACAGTCGATAAAAATCTTTCGCTGTTCAATCGAAAGATGATTCCAAACTTCATTTGATATTACGAGCACTGACGGATTTGAGATGTACTCGCTAATCATTATGTAATTCGCAAATGGATAATCGTCCCCGAGAATAAAATCCGAGAATTCGCCTTCTCGAACTGAGATAAATCCTTTTTGCATGGACTGATAAGTGTCCGTTCCAGAAATCTCAACGCAGTCCGCGCCGTATTTTTTTAGCTCGTTCTGAATAAGGGAAGAAGGGCTAGTCCCGATTTTAAGCCCCTTGAAAGAACGCATTGAATCAAAAAAGAATTTCCATGAATCAGAATAAAAGCATCTTTTGTCCGAATAAAAGACTGATAGCGGGTACAGTTTTTCGGCAAGGCATTTTTCTGTGATGAAGTCCTTGTTCCGTAAGATTTCCGAGCGGCAGACAAGCGGGTTTGAGATTATTTTTTCCGAAAAAGGTTTCAGCGCAGGAACAGAGTCGTTCAGCTCTATGTACCCGACCCGCCCCAGCGCGATTCCGCCGAATTTCAGCTGCTCAAGGACTTCCGCCGAGTTTCCCAGCTCTCCGTCGTAGTAGACTTTTATTCTGATTTTGCCGCCTGTCTTTTCTTCCACAAGATTTGAGAAATGCTCTGAGGCCAGTGCTGACGGATGAGTTGCATGGCTTCCTTCTGCAAAGCGAAGAATCATTGCGCCTGAGCCATTTTTCTCAGAAAATTCCGAAGTGCGCGCATGATTTTTATTTTTTTGCAAAAAGCATGATGTGAGAAGAAAAAGTGCTGAAAAAAGAATCGGAACGAGTTTCATAGATTATAGCCGCCATGCTGAACAAGTTCTGAATGAGCGGCTGTTTGATATACTAGCTGTTGAATTTTTTCAAATCAAGCATTTTTTCATGGCGGGAAACGATAGTTGTTACAACTCCATCGCCAGTTACATTCGTGCAAGTTTGAAACATATCTGCGATTGGGTACAAACCCATTATAAGGCTTACGGCATCAGCAGGAACTCCAATCTGAGGAAGCAATAGCGTAATGCCCAAAAGCGCGCCGCCTGGAATGCTCGAACCAACAGAAATCATAATAATTGCAATAATCATTGACAGGAGGAGTCCGCCTGTGACAGAAATGCCGAAAATCTTTGACAAAAAGAGCAGCGAAATCATAACCGTAACGCAAGTTCCGTCCAGGTTGATTGTTGTTCCTAACGGCATTGAAAAGGAATAGATTTTTTTAGAAATTCCCATTTCTTCCGACTGTTTTAGGGAAGTTGGCAGCGCGGCACTGCTGGATGCGAGAGAGAATGCGGAAAGCATTGCAGGAAAGAATTTTTCCAAAAATTTGAACGGATTCAAGCCTCCAACTACTGCAATCAAAATCAAGTATGTCGTAATCATCAGAAATTGACCAAAATAAACGACCGGAATCCAGACAATCACATTGAGCAATTTATCGATATTTAGAGAAATCATCATCTTTGCCATTGAGCAGAAAACAACGACAGGAATGCAACCGACTATGAACGATGTAAGTTTTGAGAAGATCTTGTTAAAGATAATAAGCCAGCTCTTAAATCTAGCATCTGCTTTGGCAACGGATGCTGCCGCAAGCCCGAGTGCTGTCGCAAGATAAATAATCTGGAGCATTTTTGATTCTTCAAAAGGCGATATGATATTGTTCGGAATTATACCGATGATAGTATCTTTTATGGAAATAGAAGTCGAATGAGTTGCACTGGCTGTTATGGCGTTTGCCAGCTCTGGGTTTCCAATCGGGAAAATATTATATGCAAGATACCCAATTGCAATTGCAATAAACGAAGTGCAAAAATATGCAAAAATAATTTTGAGTGCAATTTTTCCCAAAGTTTTTATGTCACCAAAATCTGCAATACTTGATGCGATTGAGAAAAACACCAGCGGTCCGACGACCATTTTGAGGGAGTTCATAAACATTACATAAATCGGTGAGAAAATATTTTGGGAAAGACTAGTTGAAACTGCGGCAGGGGTAAATTTCTGCAACAAAAAACCTGCAATGGCACCTGCAATAAGAGAGGAAATCGTAAAGAAAAGCTGCCTTAATGGTGATTTTTTTATGAGGAGAGAAATTTTGTTCGCTCCGTTCTCATGTTTAATCAAAAAATTATTGCCGTACAGCTTTTGCATAAGCTGATGGATTATAGCATTTGTCTCTTCGTCACCAGAGTCTGTGTTTTCCATAAGAAGTTTTTTTTCAATGTCAGAGCTGTTAAATTCCTCGCCTTTTGCATAAAGTCGAATCTCAACAGTTCCTAAAAGACCGCTTATTACAATACTAATGTTGCTTTTGGCAGTTTCAATCATTTTTACAAGGACATCTTCCGTTGCTAGTAGTGTGCGGGCTATTTCTTTTTTGGGAACTTTTTTTGCAGAAAGATTGGTACGGATAAATTCAAGTGCGCCAGGAAGTTCATTTATGTTTGCAGGAATCTGCATTTGCCTCATATCTTCTTATACCTTCTCAGTAGTGGTCTTAAAATATATTTTAACTTTAACATCGGTCAGAATTATTTGCAATTCTTTAGCTTGCGGTCTCGTTGGCATTGATGATGGAAGAATCAAAGGGTATTACTTTTTCGTGTAGTGTATTTATACGACTAGTTTTGCGAAATGGACAAAAAAGCCCCGGATTTCTCCGGAGCCTTTGGAAGATAAAAGGTCGCAGGAAAAAAGAAACCTTTTGCGAAAGGTGGCTTTTGTCCTGCTTCATTTTAAAGTTATCGCTACTTCAAGTTGACCATTGACTTGTCGTAGTCACTTGGAGGAACGAATCCCATGAGGGTCATAAGAGTTGCAGGCCAAGAAGAGATTCCCAAACCGTCGTTTAGCTTGGTATTGTCGTACTCGCCCTTGTATTCCGGGTCATAGATGATTCCCGGAACCGGGTTCAAGCTGTGGCTTGTTTTTGCCTTTGGCTCACCGCTCTTATCCATTTTGACAGAGCCGTCTTTTGCGTGCTCGTACATGTCATCGGAGTTTCCGTGGTCAGCTGTGAGACAGAGAATACCGCCAGCCTCGTCGATTGCGGCCTTGAGGCGTCCGAGCTGGAGGTCCATGCCTTCCATAGAACAGACAACAGCGTTGAATACGCCCGTGTGACCAACCATATCTCCGTTGGGGTAGTTAAGGCGGATGTGGTCGTATTTTCCGCTCTTGATTGCTTCGATTACCTTGTCTGTGATTTCAGCACATTTCATCCAAGGACGCTGCTCGAAAGGAACTACATCACTCGGAACTTCAATGTAGTCCTCAAGTTTTTCGTCGAATTTGCCCTGTTTGTTTCCGTTGAAGAAGTATGTTACATGGCCGTATTTCTGAGTCTCAGAGATTGCGAGAAGCTTTACGCCTGTTTTTGTGAGATACTCGCCCATTGTGCGGTCAATGCTCGGCGGGTTAACGAGATACTGGGCAGGAACATGAGCATCTCCGTCGTATTCCATCATGCCGGCATATTCAACGGCAGGAACACGGACACGGTCAAATGGCAAGTCTCCTCCTTTTGGTGTTTCAAAGGCTCTTGTCATCTCCAGAGCGCGGTCGCCACGGAAGTTAAAGTAAATTACTGAGTCTCCGTCTTCGATTGTGCCCACAGCCTTGCCGTCCTTTGCGATTACGAACTCGTGCATGTCCTGATCAAGAAGGCCCGGAACTTCTGAGCGGTATGTTTCGATTGCTTTTGTTGCGCTCTCAAATTTGCGTCCTTCGCCTAAAACATGAGCCTTCCAGCCCCGCTCTACCATGCTCCAGTCTGCGTTGTAGCGGTCCATGGTCATAAACATTCGTCCGCCGCCCGAAGCAATCTGGTAGTCAACTCCTGCAAATCCTGCCAGGAATTCTTCAAGAGGAGTGATGTAATTAAGAGCTGATGTGGGGTCAACGTCACGGCCGTCAAGCAATGCGTGAACGCGGAGCTTTTTAACGCCGTCTTTTGAAGCCTGAGTAATCATTGCCTTCAAGTGGTCGATGTGAGAGTGAACGTTGCCGTCTGAAACCAAGCCGATAAAATGCAAAGTGCTATTCTTGTCCTTTACGTTTTTGACGAGTTTTTTCCAAGTGTCTGCGGCAAACATTGAGCCGTTGGCGATTGACTCCCCTACAAGTTTTGCGCCCTGAGCGAATACGCGGCCGCATCCCATAGCGTTGTGTCCGACCTCGCTGTTTCCCATGTCGTCGTCAGAAGGAAGACCTACTGCCGTTCCGTGAGCCTTAAGCTTTGTGTGAGGGCAATTTGCGGTGAACCAGTCCAGATACTTCATTTTTGAAGCCTTAACTGCATCCCCCTCTTCATATTTGCCATATCCCACGCCGTCCATAATCACAAGGACTACAGGACCCCGGCGGCCTTTCCAGTTCGGATTTTTTTCCAATGCATGCATTGTATCTGCCATAATTACTCCTATAATTTTCTATTTTTTCCATAACGATTATAGCTGTTTTTTCATGAAATGTCAGCGTTAAGAAAAACTTGAAAAAATTCTATTGTTAGAATAAACTAATTGATAGCTGATTTTTTAAATCGATTGTCAGTACTGAGTGTGTTTTGCCTTGCACCGTTGTTCATCTTTTTGCCAGCAAAATTCACCGAAAATTTTCTACAATAATTATAATTTGATTTGCGCTGCAAAAGGCGGCGGGGGGGGGGATTTTTCATGTCGCTTTCCAAGAGAAAAGGCTCTATTGCAATTGTCGTTTGTGCCATTCTTGCGCTTGGGCTCATCGCTTATTCGGGAATCACCGTATTCATCATCAACAACTGGTTGACTAAAGGTCTTGAAGCGTATTTTGATGAAGAAGTCCGTGACAACTCAAATGTCATTACGAGCGAATTTTCTGTTGTGCTTGACGAAGTTGACAAGACGGCGGAATGGGCCGCAAACGAAGCGGCGGAGGCATATTCTGCTGATGGCTTTGATTATGGCGCGCTTTCGAATGTTGCCGAGGATGCAATCAAGTATCTGTATGCAGAGAGCGTGGCGATTTTTGACGCCAATGGAACGCAGATTTCCGACAGAAAGTATGGAAGCGTAGAAAAAAGCGAGTTCGTCACCACCGCATTGCGTGGAACTCTTGCCAAAGATTTTGAGAAATTCGGCGAGAACATTGTGGCATGTGTCATTGCCCCGGTGAGAAGCGGCGGGAGTGTGGTTGGCGCGGTGCTTGTCAAAGCCCCCGTTTCAAGCCAAAAATTGGTTGAAGAGATTTCAGACTACACAAACTGTGTCATGACCGTGTTCGACGGAACACGCCGTGCATATACAACCGTTCTTGGCATGGCTGGAACGACAATTGCCAACGATGCGCCAATCCGTGCTGCAGAAGGCGGCAAAGCCACTGCGCTTGTCACAAAAATCGGCGGTGCTGACTATCTGGCGTATTATTTCCCGTTCACAAACAAGTCGGGCAAATTCCTCACGACACTCTTCATCGCAAAGGAGATGAAAGCTGTCCTCCATGTAAAATCTAGCATTTTCTCAAGCTTCATTCCGTTTGTCGTCGTGTTTACCGCGCTGCTCATTGTGGGATTCCTTGTGCTTATCCTGCTCAAGGTCCGTAAGCCGTTGGTCCATGTGAACAAGGCGGTGGCAAACCTTTCTTCCGGCGATGCTGATTTGACGCAGCGGCTCGTGGCTCGCGGAAACGACGAGATTGCAACGCTTGTGGGCGGCATGAACAAGTTCATCGAACAGCTGCATGGAATCATGGTGGAACTCCACTCGGCGCAGAAAAAACTGGATGCGGCAAGTTCCGACTTGGGTGCTAACGCTCAGGATTCCGCTTCGGCCACGGCAGAGATTCTTGCCAACATTGAGTCAGTAAGAAAACAGTCCGAGCAGCAGTCCGCCGCCGTCCAGAACACGTCCAGCGTGCTTGATATGTCGGCAACGAGCGTTGACGTGCTTTCGGGTCTTATCGAGGAGCAGACGGCGGGCATCACCCAGTCCAGCGCGGCAATCGAGGAAATGCTTGGAAACATCACAGCCGTCACCAATTCGGTCAAGAAAATGGCCGGAAGTTTCAACGAGCTTGAGCATACGGTGGAAGACGGCAAAAACAAGCTGGGAAGCGTTGACCAGAAGGTTCGGCAGATTTCCGAGCAGTCCAAAATGCTTGTTCAGGCAAACTCCGTCATTTCTCAGATTGCCTCCGAGACGAACCTGCTTGCCATGAACGCGGCAATTGAGGCTGCCCATGCTGGTGAGGCTGGAAAAGGCTTCTCCGTCGTCGCAGAAGAAATCAGAAAGCTCGCCGAGAACTCTGGTGCGCAGACAAAGACAATTTCTGCCGAGCTAAAAGGCATTACAGACTCAATTCAGGCCGTTGTTTCCCTTTCTCACGCGTCATCGGCGGCGTTCGGCGACATTGTGGAACACCTTTCCACAACGGACATGATTATCCGCGAGATAAACAACGCCATGGACGAGCAGCAGACGGCTTCAAAGCAAATTTTCGAGGCTCTTGGCGACATGAAGAATCATTCTCTTGAAGTTTCGGAAAAAGCTAACGACATGAGCGATGGAATAAACAACGTTGCAAAGGACATGAACACGGTGAGCCAGATTTCATCCACAATTTACGGCAGCATGGACGAGATGACGGCCGGTGCGCAGCAGATTGGAAGCGCAACCCAGAACGTGTCCGACCTTGCTCGCCAGACTCGGGACGGAATAGACCTCATGAGCCAGAAGCTCTCGCTGTTCAAGGTGTAGACTGCTGATTTTTGCCGTTGCCCTGCTTTTAGGGCAATGGTGGCGCGTTCAGGTAGTCCCATAGAATTTGGGCTGCCAGAGCGCACAGCTCGGGGCATGGACGTTTCTTGTAGTATTCGGCGGTGCGCTCGCTGCTCACCGGCGAATCTCCTTTTTGCTTTAGGCCCAAAAGTTCCCCGCATATGATTGAGCCGTTCGCTTTCTTGAAAGCATCGGCGAGCTTTTGCCCCTTTGCGTATATTTCGTCTTTCTTTTTCTTGTCTCCGTCACAGGCCCCTTCTTTCATGCCCAGACAGAACATCATGCCGCTCACGGTTCCGCACACTTCCCGCATTCGGCACATTCCGCCGCCGAAAGGCTGTGCCACGGCTACCATCCGCTTGTCAAAACCCAATTCTTCGGCGAACACTGCAACAACGGACTGGGAACAGTTCAACCCTGAGAAAAAATTCTCCCGTGCGCGTGCGCCTGCTTCTTCTCTTGTCATGAACACAGTATAGCACAAATATGATGTTTTCAAAGCAGCTTATTGATTTTCCGTTTCCGCGGAGATTTTTCCTGTAAGCACAATCCACTTGCGCCCGTCTTTCTGGGAAAAATATTTTTGGTACGCCTCAAAAATCTGCTTTGCAGTAACTGTTTCAACGCGGTCTGGGCGTTCCAAGTATTTTGCCGGATTCCTCGCGTACACATAGGAAGTCATCACGCTGTCGGCAACGCCTGAAATCTCCCTGTTTTTTTCGTACAACGCCATGATGTAGTCTTTCTTGTATCTGTTCAGCTCGCGCCTTATGACTTTTTCTTTCGGAAAAGACGCAATCGCCTCATCGATTGAGTCAATCAGCCCCTCTGACGTTTTCGCCTTGAACACGGAGATGATTCCAGTCTGTTCCATTCCCTCCATGATTCCGACGCCCAATGATTTCACAGCCGATTGGGCGGAGTCCTTCTGCTTCACTTCGTCAAAGAGAAGGTCGTCGAGAATCATTCCTGCGAACACATATGGAACGTAGTCCGCATCAAAACGGTGGGGTGCGTTGAAATACGACACGGCGTAACATTCTTCGCCAAAGAGCGCGCTTTCTTTTTGCGAAAGATTTTTGTGCTGGGAAAAGTCCAGCGGTGGAATGGATGGAATCGTTATGTTCAGCGGTGCTATGGAACTTTTTGCTCCAAACGCGCCTTCTGTTTTTGCCACGATGGAATCGATTGAAATGGCTGCCTCCGAGTCATGCTCCCCGTCGGTGGCGGAATCTGTGTTTTTTTCCGCGCTTGTTCCGTCAGTTCCGCCAGAAAAATTTCCCACGGCTATGATTTTCACTTTTTCCGCGCCCAGGATTTTTTTGTGGTATTGCTTTACGGCATCAAAAGTGATTTTATCGGCGGACAATTGGGTGACGAGCGGGCTTGTGGCATATGGATGGTGCTTGTATGCGGCGGAGCGCAGCTCGTTTGAGAGCATGGCTTGTGGCGTGGCTGCTTTTTGGGCTATGGCTGCTTTTTTTTCTTCCATGAGCGCGTTGAACGCCTTTTCGCGCAATGTGGGGTGCAGGATTCTGTCTGCAAATACATTGAACGCCACATCAAAATCCTTTTCCGCGCAGACAAGCTCGATGTATGAATAATCCTTTTTGCTCGCCGCCGTTATGGAAAAATCGTGGTTCTTTTCAAGCTCTGCGGTGGCTTCTTGGGAAAAATTCGCGCTTTCTGTGAGCATTAGCTGGAGCGTCACGTTTTCAAGCCCCGAATACGCCTCTTTTAGGAGTGAAACGCCCCCTTCAATCACGAAACGAATGGAAATGAACGTTCCGGAGTGTTTTTTGACGATGAGCGGAATGTTGTTGGAGAGCGTGTGCTCGGAAAATGCGGCGAGGGGCGAGGGCTGCGCGCGGGCAGAAGTCGTTTTTTTTGTGGTTTGCTTGTTGTCCGCGGATTTTGTGCTTTTTGTGGAAAGACAGCCGGTGAGAAGCGCGGAGCATAGGAGAGACCAGGAGAGAAAAACTGAAAAAACGATTCTTTTCATAGATTTATGATACAATACTGAATATTTTTGTTCAAATGAACTTGTCTTTTTATATAAACTTCTCTATAATGTATAAAGTCAAACAATTTGATTTGTTTTTCTTCTTGATTGTACATTTTGTTTCAATCACTGCAGTTTTTTGCAGATGTATTTATTCATGGGAGTACATCTGTTTTCTGCATCCTCCTCTCCTTTGGGGACAGGGCGTACGTTGTGCGTTCTGTCCTTTTTTTTCCGATAATATGAGTATGAATAAAAAACTAGATATTTCAATTTCCTACAATGCTCCTGTCACGCTGACGTATGCGCTTATATGTGCGTTCATACTCCTTGTCAATTCTCTTGTCGTAAAGGCAAGGCCTGACTCGGGCGGATTCGTACCGCTGATTTTTTCGGTTTCTGGAACGCCTTTTGCGTGGGACAATGCCTTAAGCTACATAAGGCTTTTTACTCATATTTTCGGGCATACGGACTGGAATCATTTTATAGGAAACTTTTCTTTCATAATTCTGCTTGGACCTCTTATGGAAGAGCGGTACGGCTCAAAAATCCTTGCTCTTATGTTTGGTGTGACGGCTTTTGTTACCGGAGTGATAAATTCCTGCTTTATTCCTTATCCTCTCATGGGCGGAAGCGGCATTGTGTTCATGCTGATTGTACTTTCGTCAATATCATCGCTTGAGAAAAAGAAAATACCGCTCTCGTTCGTGTGCGTCATATTGATTTATTTCGGGCGGGAGATTTACAACGGAGTCGTGCTGCACAGCTCGAACATATCCGTGGTGGCGCACATTGCAGGCGGGCTTTGCGGTTCGTTTTTCGGCTTTATGATTGTTCCTCGCGGGCAGAAAAAAATTGACGGGCAGGTAGGGCACAAGCCTGCGATTCAGGCACCCCAGCCCGAAACTCCGGAAAAAGAGGAAACCGCCTTTTCCCAAGAAACCGAGCCGCCCGCAGCCGACTCTCAGAACGATGTTCAGGGCAATGACGATGACAAGACCCAGCCCGGCGAATAAGTCTCTTCGTGGTTGTCGGGATTATTAGGCAACCACGCTATTTCCAAAAATCTATGTTGAAGGATTTTTCGCATTTTTCTTCGGTTGCATCGTTCAGAAGCGGGAAAAAATCAATGCCCGTGCGCGCTTCGATTTCATCAATCGGTACGGCGTAATTCCAGATTGGAATCTGCGTGTCTTCGTTCGGCATGATAAATCCGATTGCTTCTACGGATTTAGCGTCATCTGGCGATGATTTGTCCGCATTGTCCTTGTACGCTGGAGCAAGAATCGCCTTGTAGTAATATTCTGGAACTGAGACTTTGTTTTTCCCGATAGAGGCGTACTCGGACGCGTTTTTTTCAAGAAGCGGGCCTGATACGACATAGATGCGCCCGAAACGCTTTGCCCAAGTGCGAACCTGAATCTCAAGATTCTGCCATAGTCCCGCGTTGAACTCTTTTGTCTGCGGACTCATGTTGCTCATAAAGAATGTTTCGCTCACGGCTTTTTCATCAAACGCAAAGTCTGCGGCGGGCGCAAGATGACCACGGCTGTAGCCTGAGCCACGATAATCAGAGAGCGAAGCAGAGCCTGTCTCAATCTGGGGGTCGGGGCGGAAATCGTTTGAGCGACCTGAATTCCTTTTGAGCATTTCTTTTGAAAGAAGGTACGCCACCCATTCCGGCTGCTCATAGCTTTCGCGGTAGCAGAGCATGTAATTCTGGAACTTGCGTATCAGGTGGTCTTTGTTGTGATGTTCCGAAGCGCACGCAGGGATTTCAATATTGTTGAGCTGAATATATTCGTCCTGAGCTTGGGTCTGATTTTCTATCGCGGCTGGGGCAGGTTTTGATTCAGGCTGGGGATTTTGCTGTGAAATCTGCTCGCTTTGGGACGGTTCTGAATTTGGCTGCTCTTGAGCAATTTCAGGCTTATTCAGAACTGAGCCGAGCTGTGAGAAATTTATTTTTCCCTTCGTGATGATTCCAATTAAAATCATCACTATTACAACGATGATTTTTGGCATTGATTTATTTTTTAGAATCGTTGTCAGTATTTTCGTGATGTCGTTATGTGTGTCTGCCATACATTCTCCTATGCAAGATTCTTTTTATCGATAAGATAACGGCTACCGCAGTTGTGGCAGATTATTTCGATTGGATTCGGGTCATTTTTGATTATGTCCTCAACTTCAGCCTTTGGAAGATGCCTGACATGGTTAGTGAATGACTCCAGGCTGCACGGACAGTCAAAAACAATATCGCGGTTCAAAATCGCGTTCGGCTCGAACTCGCGGAAAAGACCGTAAATCACATCGCGCATATTTCCGCCTTCCGAAAACCATTGCCCGATTGAAGGCATTGCGGAGAATGCGTTTTCTACGCGCTGAATAAGGCTGTCATCGTTTTGGAAGCGCGGACTTTTTTTGGAATAGCCGCCGCTTTCTGGAATATGCTGCAAGAACATTCCTCCTGCCCCGACTACGCGCCCCCGCTTGTCGAACTGAATGCTCGTGTTGAAAGCAGTGTGAATCTGCTCCGACTGGGCAAAGTACCACGCAAGGTCTTTGGCAATGTTCTTGTACATGATTTCGACCGTTCCTGACTGCGGCTCTTTCATGCCTTCTCCAATCCGCGAGATTGTGAGCGTTCCGTCTCCCAGAAACGGAGCCAAATCCCAGCTCTCAAGAGGCTTGTCAATCGGAATTTTGTTCTGCAAAAGGTACCCGCGCACATAGCCAGTTGAGTCCGCTTCGACTGAAAAGCCAGCCGCAGGTCCGTTCACATCATATCTGAATGTAAGATGCTCCCTGCCTTTCATCGTCGGAATCAAAAGCGCGCCACAAAGCATTGCTTGTCCTAGAATCATCGTTTCAAGAATTCCAAGATTGTGGTTCGCGCGCATCTGGTTTACAAGACGAGTTCCGTTCAGAAATGCGCCTCTGAAAGCATTGTCAGCCATGACGAAAATTGTCATTTCGTCTTTATGAATAGAATCAAGGTGAGCTAAAAGCTCTGTGTCTTCAATTTTTGCTTTAATCATAATTCCTTAAAATAATGCAAGTTTTGCAAGGAAAATTAAAGAGCTTCCGAACAAGTCTAATGAGCCATTCGGAAAACTCAAATCTCCTGTATTGTGCTTGATTCCGCCGCCGTCGTAAATTCGGGGCGTTTCTGAGCTTTTTCTTTTTCCGCCATTTCAGTTAAGTATTCTTTTATCTCATCTTTCATTCCGACAAAGATTTCTGCAAGCTCCGGGTCAAAATGCGTGCCTGCATCTTTTTTGATTATGTCGAATACTTCTTCCACCGGAATTTTGTCCTTGTACACGCGTCTTGATACGCACGCATCGAACACATCCGCAATTGCCATTATGCGCGCGCTCAGCGGAATTTCGGTTCCGCTGAGTCCGAACGGATAGCCGGTTCCGTTCCATTTTTCGTGATGATACTGAACTACATCGGTGCACATTCTGAGCATATCTTCGTCAATTCTGTTCCCGAAAATCTGCCGCACGATTCCTGCGCCTAGAACGGTATGGTTTTTCATAATCTCATACTCTTCGTCCGTGAACTTTCCGGGCTTGTTCAGAATTCTGTCGCTTATGGCGATTTTTCCTATGTCGTGCATTGCAGCCGCATTCCCGATTATACTGACGAACCGCTCGTTCACTTCGTCGGTATGAAGCTCGTTATCGTAAAGATAGTCCGTAATCATTTTTACATACCGTTTTGTTTTCTGGACATGCATTCCCGTGTTCACATCACGGTACTCAATAATTGTGGCCATTCCTTCGATGACGCTTTCCTGCATGGCCAAAAGAGCGCGGTTCTTTTTATCAAGCTGATTCCACTGTTCTATTACCTGCCGCTCAAGCTCGCTCTTGCTTTTTTCCAAATCTTCCGTGTAGCGCGTGTTCTTGTCGAGCTGATTCCACTGGTCAACTATCTGCTGCTCAAGCTCGTTTCTGCTTCGCTCCAGGTTTTCCGTGTAGCGCGTGTTCTTGTCAAGGAGATTCCACTGGTCTATTACTTGCTGCTCAAGACCTTCCGTGTTTTCCTCAAGATTTTTCGTGTACTTGCTTGTCTTGTAGTTCTGCTGGAACATCATAAGGCAGATTAAAATCATTGCAACAAGAAGCACAATCAAAGTTATGAATCGTATCGAAAAATCGGCAGGGTCTATGCCGTGCCGTTCCGACAAAAGAAGAAATGAATGGAATGAGTGCGCGATTACAAGCACAATTGCGACAAGTATGAAAATTTGCACCGCGGCGAAAATTTTGAATCTTCTATTTTTTTCTAAAACATGTTGTTTTTTTTTCATTTCACCTAGTTCTTTTTAATCAATGATTCCTCAGAGTTCAATAATTTTGCAAGGCTTTTGCCTTGCAAAATTACGCAAGACCAGTGAAGAAACAATAGGTTTCCGAACAAGTCTAATAAACACCTTTGATTATCGGATCATTCCATAAAGAACTGTAATTTACTGTTCCAGAACTGCTTTCTTCCCAAATTGACTGCAATGCGTAAGATTTTGGACGCTGAACGATTTTGCTGTTCACGATAGTAGGCTTGACTTCGTTCCAGCCCCTTGAGAACGCAATGTGCTGGCAGTCAAGGTTTCCGAAATAGAAATTGCGAGTGTCCTCAATTTTCTTGAACGGCTTGTACCCCGTACCTTTTCCGAGCACCACATCTACAGGAATCCAGCCAAGATTCTCTATGTAGAATTCAGTCCACCAGTGATTCTGAACCTTTAATTCTGAGTCAACGAGGATTCCGCTCACAGGAACGCTCGGAATTCCGAGCGAGCGGAGTAGGGTTGTGTAAAGAATTGCAAAATCATAAGCGTCACCGGACTTTCTTTTTGCCAGCTCTTTTACCGAATTCTCGGACTTTCGGGGCTTTTCGTTCAGTTTGTAATTGTCAATCATAAAATTGTAGATAAGCCGGGCCTGAACGAAAGGATTCGTCTCTTTCGCTACGATTGAGAGGGCAAGCTCTTTCAATGCTTCGTCATTGCTTTTTATGATATTGTCCTGAGCCGTAAAAAGCGAATAGATAATCCGTTTTTTTTCTGAGAAAGGCTTTACCTGCTTTTCGTTTATCTCTGTCTGAACCGTGTACACGGAAACTACGAAATGCTGCTCGAACATGAGCTTTTGCTTTTGGTTCACGGCTTTTGGCAAGTCAACGCGGTGGATTATGGTGTTGCGGTAATTTGCTATTGAAGGAGGCGGATTACATTCAGAAAGGTTTGCCTCTGGTTGCGATGATGACCTTATTGGGCGCGGAACTCGGAGCGTTATTGTTGCCGCGGTCTTTGTTTCGATTGAGTCTATGTCTGCGTTGACCGAGATAAGGTATGTTTTTTTCTGAGTGTAGAATTTTTTCCCCGCGTTTGATGAAACAGTCATGTTGAAGAAATTGCTTTTGCCTTTTTCTGTTTCAACATAAAACTGGTTTTGTCCTGAAACAGCTCCGTCAGGAATGCGCACTCGGATTTCGGTGTCGCTCCAATACTCATAGTCGTAGTCCTGCTCGCTTGCAGGAAGAAACTGATTCTCTTCGGAAGTGATGTCATCCCTGTTTGCCGTGAAGTACACAATCGATTTTCCGCGCTCCGAGCCGAAATTTGAACCGTTGATTGTGACAAGGCTTCCGTATGTTGTGCTTGGCTCTGAAACGGATGTTATCGTAGGAAGGAATGTTTTTGTGTCCGGAGGAAGAGAGACCGGAATTCCCATTTCGTTGGCGAAGAACTGCGGCTTTGTTTTGCCTGCTGGTGTTTGTACGAACAAAAGCCCGTCCTGAATGTTTGAAGGAAGGAGAATCTTTATAGTCTTGTCGCTCCATGAGATGTAATTGCTCGCCGTTATTTTGTTACCTGCAATCTCAACGAAGCTCGTTCCCCTGCTGTCTCCGAAATTCGTTCCTTCGATTGTCATTGTGTCGCCGGCAGAGCCTACTGGCGGGTCTATTGATTCGATTACAGGGTACTTTTTGTTTTTTTGTGTTACGAATGTTAAAACGACAATACCCGCTCCTACAAGGACTGCATAAACCAGTACCCTGAAAAGCGGGTATTTTCTGAATAGCAATGAAAAAGTCTTTGAAAGACCCACGGGACACCTCTAAAAATCATGTTTTTTATGGCGGATTATTGCGCTTTTGCACAACGCCCCGCCATGTGCGATTTCAGCGATTTTCCGTACTATTTATCAATGTTCTGGATTTCCTTGATTTCCTGAATATTCCCGAATTCAGGAAGCGTCATTTTCATCGTGTTCAATTCAGGTCTGAACACATCAACAGATGTCATGTTGTTCCTGAAATTGCCAGAGTTCGTGACGAGTGCCGAAGCCTTTACGACTTTCTGCTCAACGAGGGCAGGCGAGAGAATTGTCTGCTGGTTGTCAGCCTTTTCTTTTGCCTGAGCCACCGTGTTCGATACGGCAAAATCAGAAAGTTTCTCGCTGTTGATGTTTCCGTCGATTGCGACTGTTTTCTCAGCTATAGCAGGAATCTCGTCAGCAACTGCAACAGCGATTGCCGTGACTTCCTTCTCTACCTTAGATGATGACTTTAAGAAAGCCGGAGTGAAGATAAGCGCAAAGACCGCCGCTGCGGCAGCGAATGACGCAGGAATCTTCATAACTTTTACGAAAGACTTGCTTTCTGCTTTCTTTGTGTTCTCTTTGAATTTCATCTTCATCTGAAGGCGTGCAAAGCTTTCCTCCACGAATTTGTCGCTTACTTCGATGTCAGCGGCATCTTTCTGAAAAAGCCCGTGGATTTTCTGCATCTTTTCAAGCTCTGCGGCTTCATTCTTGTCTTTTGAGATAATATCCTCATATTCGGCAATAAAATCTTTCGGCATTTCGCCATCAATGTAGACCGAATGTAAATCTCTTCCCAGTTTCATAGTTCTCCTCTCTATATCAATCTGTTCAATTTCATTCATTCAATGAATAATTTTTCTGTATCGCCAAGAAGTTTCTCAAGCTGATCTCTTGCTCTGAACATCCTGACTTTTACGTTTCCCTCAGTGATTCCAAGTACTTTTCCGATGTCCCTGTAATTCAGGTTTCCGTATTCTCGCAGAATCACTACCTCACGAAGATTCTTAGGAAGTTTCTGCAGAGCCTCTGCAGCAATCTTCTTGGTTTCTTCCTTCATTATTCCGACATCACCGCCCTCAAGCTTTCGTGTGTCCTCAAAATAAGCCTTTTGGTAGGCCTTCTTTTCCCGCGTCTTTCTTTTAGCATAATTCAGACTTGCGTTTTTTACAACACGAATGAGCCAAAATTTTGCATCGTCCAAAGACGGAAAGACAAGTTCCTTTTCATTCGCTTTGATGTAAGAATCATGCACCAAGTCTTCGGCAGCTTCCTCATCATTCACGACCTTCCAGGAAATCTTGAAGAGAAGTGAAAATGTCTCGTTGTACAGCTTCTTAAAATCAGCAGGATCCGCGACATTAATCTGGTTTTCCTGCTGTAAAGGAGCTTTATTTAATATGTTAAACACGCTCGTTCCTAAAGGTTACAAAATTTTTTGAAAAATATTGAAAAAAAACAATATTTTCTTTATCAGCCACGCTTCCATGTTACACCGCTAGGAGTGTCAAGAATCGTTATGCCTCTTGCTGAAAGCTCATTCCTTATTCTATCAGCTTTTTCAAAATCTTTCGATTTTTTTGCTTCCGTCCGCTCCGCCACAAGAGCATTTATTTCTTCTGCCTCGGGATCGTCGGCGTGGTCGGCGGAAAGCGATACGGCTTCTTTCTCAAGCTCCGTCAGGACGGAGAACGCATTTGCGATTACGCTGAGCGAAAGGATTTTATCCATAACGAAAATATCAGCAAGACAGTCGCCTGCTTTGCGTCCTTTTCCGTTCGCCTCCTTGAGCATGACGGAGAGCGCGACCGGAGTCGCAAGGTCATTCTCAAGGGCGGACTTGAATTTTTCAAGCGGCTCGGAGTTTGTTACGATTTTTCCGAGAACCTGCGCGAAGTTCCCGGGCGTAAGACCGAGGTTCTCCTGCGAATTCGCCTTTTGAATCAGTTTCGCGACTTTCTGATTCAGGGCGGCGCGGGAGGACTTTGCCGAATCCATTGCGTCCCATGAAAAATTAATCTGCTTTCTGTAATGACCGCCCAAAAGGAAAAGGCGGTAATCAAGAGCATCATAGCCTTTATCTAAAAGTGTCTGAAGACGCAAAAAGTTACCAGAGGATTTTGACATTTTGTTCCCGCCCTCAATGACAAGGAATTCGTTGTGGAGCCAGTAATTGACCCACGGTCCTTGCGCGCGCTCCTCCGGCGTAAAACTGCCTTCGCTCTGGGCGATTTCGTTCGTGTGGTGGACGGGAACATGGTCTATGCCGCCTGTGTGTATGTCAATGTGCTTTCCGAGATATTTCATGCTCATAGCCGAACATTCTATGTGCCAGCCCGGGTAGCCGCGCCCCCACGGTGAGTCCCATGTCATAGCCTGGTCCTCGAACTTGCTCTTTGTGAACCAGAGGACAAAGTCCCCGGGATTTTTCTTGTTCTCGTCGATGACTGAGACCTTGCGTCTTCCGGCTCCCGCAACAAGGCTCTCAAGGTCAAGGTTCGCGAGCTTTGTGTAGTCGGGGTAAGTCGTTATATCGAAGTAGAGGTTACCGCCCGCCATGTAAGTGTGTCCGTTAGCCTCAATTTTCTTGATTAGCTCAATCATGTCGCCAATATGCTCGGTTGCCTTACAAATGACATCTGGATGGCGTATGTTGAGCGCGTCGATGTCTTTCATAAAAGCGTCCGTGTAGAATTTTGCCACTTCAAGGACGGACTGGTGACGCTCTTCGGCTGATTTTTTCATTTTATCTTCGCCGTCGTCCCCGTCGCCTGTAAGATGTCCGACATCGGTTATGTTCATAACATGCTTTATGTCGTAGCCCAGATATGTGAGCGTTTTGTCGAGAATATCAAGGAAAACATAAGCGCGCAGGTTTCCGATATGCGCATAATTGTAGACAGTGGGACCGCAGCCGTAGAAACCGACGAATCCTTCTCGTATCGGTTTAAAATCCTGCATTTTGCGTCCCATTGTGTTATAAAATCTCAGTGCCATGTTAAAAAAGCCTCTTTATCAATCAAATAGAAGATTTTAAACTAATTTAGCGGTTCGTTCAATGATTTTAAGGCTAAGATTTGCAGAGAAAAATCAGAGATTTTTGTATTTTCCCGGCCAGTTTGTGTGGAGCAAGCCAGCCGGGGAATGAGCGTATGACAAAATCACTTGAACGAGAGCATAATTTCGTTGAAGTCGTCCTCAAATGATTTTATCGTTTCGGGAAGGGCAGTCGCACAAATGATGTATGCTACATTTGACTTGATTATGATTCTTATGAACTGAACAACATCAGTTCCGCCGTTAATCTCCGTGTGGATATACCGCGCCGCTGCCATGTCCTTGTTTCGGTCAATAAGCTCGTAAGAGTCCTTGTGCCTGTTTTTTAAATCTTTCAGTAGCGCGTCAAGGTAGGATTTTGATGTGAATCGCTCGCTCGGCTCAAGAAAATCCGCATCCACGCTTATGGTTTCTACAAATTCATCGTTATCGTAAGTGGGGGAGTTTATTATGAAAAGTAACTCCCTGTTATCGTCATTGTAAGTTATGTTCCAGCCCGCCGGAACTTTGAACGAAAGCTCGTCAGAAGAAACCTTGATGTAGCTTTCTCCGAATATGGCTGTTGAGAGAAGCGCGAATGTACAAAAAATCAATAATCCTTTTTTCATTATTTTTAGTCCTCTTGTATTAAAGCTGTTCGGAAACTTCAGTTTTCCGAATAACTCTATTATAAAAATATCATATATTTATACGATAATTCTTTTGAAAAAGGCTAAAAATAATGAGGAATTTTTCGGAAACTGATTTTCTTAAAAAATTCCCAGCTGGGTGCAAGCAAAAATCGTGGCGAAAAGCGTTACCGCGGAGAAAACGGAAGTCCAGACCACAATCTGACCTGCAAGCTCCGCATCGTTTCCCATCTCAGTTGCCATGGGAACGGAGGAAACTGCTACCGGAGTTCCGAAAAGCGCGATGAGCGCGGGGAACTCGTTTTCACCGAAGCCAAGAATCCGCGCCGCCACAAGTGTGACTGCGGGAACGATGATGATTCTTGTGAGCGTTCCGATTGTAATCAATGTTTTGAGCCTTGCGACCGCGCTGAACGCAAAGTTCCCGCCCAAGGCGATTAGCGCGATTGGCGTGGCGCATCCGCCGATTGTATGGAGCGTTTTGTACAGGAACGGAATGTTCTCTTTCATAGTAAAAACCGGAACTTCCGCGCCGTTCACAACATGAGTCGGAATGAGCGCGCGGATAAGCAGGAACACGAATCCAAGACCGCATCCGATTATGAGCGGGTTCGTGGCTGTTTTTCTGAGCGTGGACATGATTTTTTCCTTTGCAGAAACTGTCTTTCCATCGTCAATGAACATAGTCAGCGAAATTACGGCAAGGATATTGAAAAGCGGAATGAAAACTGCTGTCAGAACAGAAACCACGCCGATTGCCTTTGCGTTCTCGCCTGCCAGCGACATTACGAGCGAAAGTCCTATAATCGCGTTGTTTGAGCGGTAGGCTGCCTGTGTCATTACACCTTTCTGCTTTTTGTCTTTGACGAAAATTGCCGCAAGAACAGAAGCGATTATGAATGTGACCATAATAATGACAAACGCGAACAGGCAGATTCCGCCGTAGTTCTTGATTTCGTCCAGATTGGAGATTCCGTATACATTCAGAAAAAGCATTGTTGGCAGGCAACAGCGGAACGAGAGCTTATTCAGAAGGGTAAAAAAATCGCCCCTGAAAACTCCGAGCGTTTTTAGGACATAACCTGTAAGAATCGTCAGTATAATAGGAAGAACTGCATTGCATGTAAAAAGAAAATTTGAAAGCATTATCGTCCCCTTGCAGATTTGTTATCAGGCAGAATGATTGTGTCGAGGGCGATTCCGTTTTTCTGCAATGTTTCCATGACGAAGCTGCGGCTGTATTTTTTCGTTCCGCGCGGCTCTGGGTGCGGCTCTGCGTCACCAATCAGGATTATTTTCTTTGATGCGGCTCTTCTCCATGTATAGAACTCCGCGCCTGCGTAGATTGCTTCGTAGACTGCCTCTGGAATATCGCCGCCTTCATTTCCTTTTATGGTGAAGTTGTTCAAGTTCCGTTCAAAAAGAAGCAGACTGTCGGTAAACTCAAATTTTTTCACAGGAAGGTTCTTGTATGTGTATGAGTCTCCGTAATCTCTGTAGAGAAGAAGCCCCATCCGGACATCGCCGAATTTTTTCAGCTCTATCGTAAGCTCATCGATAAGCTCTTCCCTGAGTTTTGCAACATCGTCCTTCATGCTTCCCGTAGCGTCCAAAGCAATGACCACATCCACAATCTCCTTGTCCTTGATTGAGTCGAACGCCGAAATTATGTCGGCAGTAAGACCGTCAGGGCCTTTTGAGAGCGTCATCTTGCCTTTGTTCTTTGACGCCATGTCTTTGAATGAGTCTGCGGCGGCGGAATTGTAGTCATCTGTCAGAATTATTTTTTCTTCGGGTGGGTCTGAAACTTTGTCAAAGTCGAACATAAAAGGATTATCTTGGAACTGACCGTCGTAATCTGCGTATTTTTTTGTGAACGAGCGGATATTGATAAAAGTACCGCGCCCGATTTTTATCGTTCCGTTACGACTCCATGCGTAGCCGTATGCCATTTCGGAAGGAATGTATATGTGGAACGCCTGACCGAAAACGGGGTCTTTCTCTGGCGTTGAGTCAATAAGCGGATAGCGCGCGCCCGGCGAATCGAGAAATTTTCCGTCCAGAATACGCTTCTCGTCGCCGTTCACGGAATTGTATTCAAGCGAGCGGTAGGCGTAGTTCGCCTCTTTTTTCTCTGGGTCTTTCGTAGATTCAGTCAGAAGAATAGACTCAACTTTCGGCTTTTTCCTGACATACAAATGGTAGCCTTTTGCATTCTCAAATCCTGCGCCGTCCTCATAAGAAATCCTGACATCCTCAAGTCGGATGAGAATATCGTCGTCAGCGCAATATGCGGCGAGCGGGACGAAAAAAATCATAACTAAAAAAACAGACCGGAAAAAATCTTTTTTCATGCTATAAGAATCGGTGGGTCAGCCCGAATTCTTCTGATTTTCTTTAAGAAAAAACTCCAAAATGTCGATTGAATTTTGTTTTTTGAAAAATGTATGGTATAATAAAGCCGTTTTGAAAATTGATTTTTTGTGAAAAAGAATTTTCACAGAAATCCTTTTTCCTAACATCTCTAATCGACCTGTTCGGAAACCTAAAGTTTCCTGACAGCTCTAATATAAAAAAGTTCGGAAATCTGATTTTATGACCAAGAAAGAAAGAGAATTTGAAGTTGTTGATATAAAAGAATTTTTTGACGAAACTACGATAGAAGACAAAACACCCTCAGGCATCGTTGTGTTCACGGAGAACCAGCAGCGTCTTGTTGATTTACTCAGGAGGAATCTGTCAGAGAAAAATCCGGAGCAGCTGGAAATTGTCAACGAAAAAATCGCGAACCTCAGGGATCTTGCTTCCGCAATAGCAACATTTCCGTCGCTTCTTGAGCGTGCGAACCTGACTTTCGGAACAAGAACGCCTTTGTCTCTCATGGACTCGCTCATAAACACAAAGCGCGACGGAGACATGACGCTGCAGCTTCCTGCAAAAGCTACGCTCGGAAAAGGATTTCTTGTGACAAAGCTTCATATATTCGCCAAATTCGAGCGTCTTGCCCGTGAGATAAAACTGGAGGACAAAGTTGTGGGCGAATTCCACGCGGAAACAGTCTACATGATGTTCCTCCTTCTTGCAGAAGATGTGTACCTGAATCTTATCCGTGACTCAAACCTCCCGATTGATTCCAGAAGGCAGCTTGCAAACTCGCTTCTTCTTCTGTGGGAGCACCGCGCTGACCAGAACATTTCTGACATATCGCCTGTCCTTCAGTCCGTGTGGAAAGCCCGCGCCCGTCTTGCGCCCGCATTCGGCACGATGATGGGAACAAGCGAGCTTATAATGATTTCGTTCCAGCTTGACGAGCAGTGGTCTGAGTTCATAAAGACAAAACTGGCTGATTCGGATGTGAGCCAGGCAATGGAAGAATTTTTGTTCGGGCTTTCGTTCGAGCAGGTAACAAGGCTGAAGACAATCTTGCGCGAGCAGGGAATTTCCGCAATCGGGCGCGAGGAAGTCTCAAAGTATCTTGGCGAGGATGTTCCGACGAACCTGAGCGAAGATTACCGTGATTTTTTCCAGCAGTATTCGGTAAGGCGGGACAACGCAAGGGCAAGAAAACGGCTCGGAGTTTCAGGTCCTAAAAAGACGATTGAGGATTACTTCATCAATTTCGTGATGGACAGAAATACTGAAAAGCAGAAAAATGATTCGGTCGCAAAATAAATCCTTTTTCTGCGCATTTTTCTTTTTCCTCCTTTTTTCACACACGGAGATTTCGGCAAGGAAAAAAATTGACCTTGCCGAATTCAGTAATATCTCATGGACAAAACTTTCCAACGCAGATTATTTTTGTTCCAAAGACAAGAATGTGCATATTCTTCGGATAGACCTAAAATCTCCGAAAATGAAAGTAGTGGCGTACCCTTCCGTAACAGACAGCGATGCCGTGACCGATGCAGGCTTTCTTGACGGCGTAATGCTCTCGCAGTTTGTGTGGAAGAGCGGGGCAAAAATCGCCATAAACACTTCGCCGTACTGGATAAACACTGATTTTACTTCTAATGAGCCGTCAAAAAAGCTAAAGATTCTCGGAATCCATGTGGCGGAGAAAATGCAGTTCTCAAAGCCGCTGGAAAAGTACCCCGCGTTCGTCATGTACAAAACGCTGTTTGGCTACCGCGCAAAAATAGTTCCGAATCAGGAAGCTGAAAAATTCACTGACGCGGATTTCGTTTTCGGCGGATATTTCCAGATTCTGAGCGGCGGAAAGAAAATCACATTTTTGTCGGAGAATTTTGACTCGCGCACTGCTGTAGGTCTTACTGCTTCCGGCGATGAGATTTTTATCCTTGTTTGCAAGAAAAACCCGGGTCTTTCGTTTCAGGAGTGCCAGGCGATTTTCCAAAGCATTGGATGCATTGATGCGCTTGAATTTGATGGGGGTTCGTCAACCTCTTTGTTTCTGAAATCAAAAGAGAAAAACATAAAAATTCAATCTTTTTTGCGAGTAAATGCTTCTTATATGGGTTTTTTATTTGACGATTAGTATTTTATGAGATATATTAACTAATATGGCAATTGCAACAATTCAACAGCTAAATAGATATTATGATATTTATCGTGATACTGAAGTCACCTTTACAAAAGACATCATACGGGCTTTGAATCTTGACCCGCGGCAGGTTTTTATCAAGTGCAAGGACGGGCAGTGGCCTTGTATAATAAACTCAACCTCTTTTATAGGGGCTAAGATTATTGTCGGTACTCAGAGCGGAGCTTTTAAGGCTTTGGCTGATAAAGAGAATCCCAACTGCCAGTTGAAATTTTATTTCAACCATTATTCTGGCGAGCATATAACTTTCCTTGTCTCTGCCAGAGTTGAGAAAATTTCTCCATATGCCAACTCTCAGGATATGGCTCTCGTTACGATTCAGTATACGCAGCGTCCGCCGGATGACCATCTGGAGATTTTCGGACGGCTTCTTGATGCTAATTCAAACGCAGTGCGCCGCCGCGAGGAGCGCATAATCGTTAACGAGGACAGTAAGCGCAAGCTTAAGATAATGAAGGAAGAAACTATCCTTTCCGTGCAGGATGTTCCGCGCCATTGTATTTTGCGCGATGTTTCGTTTTGCGGGGCAAAAGTTGTCATGGTAGGGTTGCCGCAGTTCCTTCTGAACAAGGATGCTCTTCTTAATATTGATTTTGACGAGCCAATGGAAACAGTGCAGATTCGCGGAACAATAGTTTCGGCAGATCCTCTTGAAGGAAAACCGAATATTTCCACTGTCAGCATAAAGTTTGACGAGAATCTTATGCCTCTTTCATACAAGCTGCATCTGAACGACTACTTCTCTCAGGTCAGAAAGTCGCAGCTTTCCGTGAACGAGCAGCCTGTCTGAGCGAGCATTGCATGAATCCAGTTTCTCCTCTTGAAACCGTGTACTATATAAGCATTCCGGAAGATTTTAAATTCAGTCGGAATGCTATGCACATTGATTCTTCCATACCTCTTCCTGTGCAGAAAAAAGATTCTGACGCGCCTGGCTCGTTCAATATGTCCGAGCTTACGGCGGAGCAGGTTCTTTCGGGGCTTCTTACCGTAATGGCGTATGACCCGCACCACAAGAATATTCTCTATTACCGCTCCCTTCTGAAAGAGGCGCGCCCCGACTTAAAAAAAGAGCTTACCGAGGCTGCAATTCTCAAGGCTAAGAACGAAGATTACGAGCTTGCCGAGGAGATTTTCATGGCTCTTCGCGGGTTTGACCCCGAAGATATGGTAACTGTTCTGAATACGGCTCTTTTCTTTGACCAGCGCGCGGACTCTTATCGCCGTTCACAGCTTTTTGAGGACGCCGACGCATATGATTCTGATGCGCTCAGGTATTATGAGCTTGCGCTTGCGGCCGAGCCTGTCATTCCGGACGCTTTCTTTAATGCTGGTTTTTTCTTCTTGAAGCAGCGCAATTACAAGCGGGCAAAAGATGTTTTTGAAACCTATGTTGCCCTTACTTGTGATGTAAACGATGAGGAGCTTGGCGAGAACGGAATCTACAAGAAAAACAGGGCTCAGGAAATAATCGATGATATATCAAACCGCAATATGGACGATGAGCATTTTGCGCGCGCATACGAACTTATCTCCCAGGGAAAAGAAGAAGAAGGACTTAAGGAAATAAGGACTTTTATAGAAAAAAATCCTGATGTCTGGAACGCCTGGTTCATGCTTGGCTGGGGAATGAGGCGCATAAGGAACTTTGATGCCGCGCGCAAGGCTTTTGAGCAGGCTCTTTTGTGCGAGGGCGGAAAAACATCCGACACTTACAATGAGCTTTCAATATGCCTTCTTGAAGCGGGCGACACCGATGGGGCAAGAAAAATGCTTGAAGAGGCCCTCTCAAAAGATGCTGAGAACACTAAGATTATGTCGAATCTTGGATATTTGTATTTGAAGGAAGGAAATCCTGCCAAAGCGGCGGCGTATTTTCAGGCAGTCCTTGAATACGACCCTGATGATAAAATCGCGCTTGCGGAGCTTTCTAGGCTCGAAACATAATCTAGGGCTTTGGTCTGTCTGTTGCTTGTCAGCTTCAAACAGACCATGCTTGCAATCAGTCCCGCCGAATCATTCTAACCGTTAGTTTTGTCCTAAAACAGAGAGGTCAACAACATCGCCTGTGGTAACGCCCACGCGGGAAAACCATCCTTGCGGAACTTCAAGCGCGTACCTTACGCTCACCGTGCTTATAGTGCTTGCAAGGCTGTAAGGCTTCATGTCAAAAATATCGCGGATTTTACCCGAGTGGTCAATAAATGCGATTGAAAGCGGCGTGGGCGTATTCTTCATCCAGAAACTCAGAATCTGGTCTTTCTCAAAGACAAAAAGCATCCCGGTGCCGTCCGGAATATTTTTCCGCTCCATAAACCCGCGGCTTCGTTCCTCATTTTTTTGGGCAATTTCAGCTTCAACGGCAACTGATTCGCCTGCCGAAGTTTTTATAGAAAGCGTTTTTACAGGAAGTTTCTTTGTTCCGCAGGAAACGAGCGATGCGAGAAAAAAAACTAAGACGATTGCGAGAGATTTTCTTTTCATTTTAGAACGAATCAAGGAACTGACCTTTCATTTGCTCAGAGGCACTCTTGCTCACGGAGCTGCTTTCGTTTTTGCCCTTGAAGGCCGAAGAGTCAATGAATCGGAGCGTAAGAGGCTTTTCAAGCGACATAATAACGGAGCTGTCCCGCCACACGGATTTTTTCGGGGAAATCTCGCTTGGATTTCCGTATTTTTCACATAGTTTTGAGAACACAGAGTAATAATCAACGCGCTCTTCGTTAAGGTTCATCGTAAGGACATAGAGCTTTTTGTCCGAGAACTGAAGCCAGCTTTTTGATATGTACGAATACGGTGCCGTAATTCGCGTGTCAGTTTCAATTACTGACTCCCCGTCCGAAGGTGAGAGCGATACATCCCTGTCGCCCCTGTAGCCGAACTGAGAGTCTGATTTCAGAGCTGATTTTGCGTCCTCAAACGACATTCCGAGCTTTACTTTGCCGAATCCTGCTGGCAGGGCAAAAGCCGATAAAGCTGAAAAAACAAGAAATGCCTTGATAATGTTCGTTCTAGCGGTGAATCTCATAGTTATCCTTATTTGTTTATTTTCCTTGCAAGAGCCTTTCTATAGAAGATTGACTGCTTGTAAAGCTCGTCCACTTTCGGAATGACAACTTTGTTGTCCTCTACATGAATTATCGGATGAGAAAGGAATTTGTACATAATTTTTGACTGGTCGTTTTTTGACAGACCGCACATCTGGGCTATGTCCGTTGGCGTATAGTTCGTGCGGAAGCTAGAATTCTCCTCTGGCGTAATCTTGTTCTTCTCAAGCTGGAGCTGGAGAATATCAATCATTTTTGCCAGCGGGTCCTCTATGATTGAGTTTATGAGCTGGCGGTACATAGGCCAGAGCCTGTTTGCGAAAGTCATTGTGAGCCGCGCCACCATTTCGGGCTGACTTGATACCATCTGGTTGAAGTTCTGGTTGTTTACTGCCATGAGAACGCAGTCCTCCACGGCGATTGCGCATGCGGAACGCGGCTTGTTCTCAATCAGTGCCATCTCTCCGAACAAATCGCCTTTTTTGAGCATTGTGAGTATTAATTCCTGACCGTTGTCACGCTCGCTTTCCTTTACGATTTTTGTAATCTTGACCGCACCCTGCTGGATTATGTACATTTCGGAGCCGCTTTGCGCTTCGGAGAAAATCATCGTTCCTTTCGGATATTTTCTGATTGATTCTGCTGATGGCTCAAGGTAGACGGCGTTGGAATTTTTTCGGAGCTTCATAAAGCGGAGCTTTGACTGCTCGAAGAACGGACCTTTTTTTACAACTTTCATGTACTGGTAGTACGCAAAAAGAGCGATATCCATCTGATAGTCGTTGTCATAGTACTCTGCAACGCGGAAAATCTGGTTCGGGTTGTCCTCTGCGATTTTTGAAGCTGTCTGGAGCATAATCACCTGATTTGTTTCGCGCATTTTCTTTGCGAACGAGCGGATAATTTTCAGAGCTACAGGAGTGTTTTTTTGAATCAAATCCGGAAACTGGGATTTTTGTACTGCAATGCAGACGACATCTGAAATTGTGAATGCGGATTCTACGTTTGCTTGTCCCGACATGCACGAAACTACGCCCAAGAAGTCTCCTGGACCTAGAATTTCTGGCTTTCTTCCCGGAATCTCAATTTCATGCATGATTTTTACATTTCCGCTCTGGATTATGTAAAAACAGTCAGTTTTTATTTTTCCTTCAACTATAATGTATGAATTCTTTTTAAATGAAACAAATGACAGCTGCAGCATATATTCTCCCCGTTTTTGTAGTCACAAAAATTTCGATACTAACATTATCGGAAGTATCGATAACAATGAAAAGTACTTTATAAAACAATTATGCAGTAATTTTTTGGTCGGCAAAAATAATCTCACATTCAAGGTCAATATTTTTTTTTGCCTTTACCTCTGATTTTATAAGATTTACCAAATCTTGAATATCTTTTGAAGTGGCATTTCCTTCATTTATGATGAAATTTCCGTGCCAGTCCGCAATTTTCGCTCCGCCCGAACCCGTGCCTTTAAGCCCGCACTCATCGATTATTTTTCCGGCGATAAGTGATTTTTCCGGGATATTCTTGAAAACAGAACCTGCGCTGGGGGCGGCGAAATGATTTTTTGAGGCACGCTCGCGAAGATATTTGTCGTATGCGGATTTTATTTCGGAATATGATTTTTCTTTTTCCTGAGTTACGGAAAAATCCGCGCTCAGAATGATTTTTTCTCCGTCCTGAAAGGGGCTCTTTTTGTAAGAGAAATCAGCCGCGCTCTTTTTGTACTCGCAAAATTCCATGCTTGGAAGACTCAGGTATCTTACGGTTAAGAGGGCATCGCACGCCGAAAAACCGAAACAAGTCGCATTCATAAACAATGCCCCGCCCACGGTGCCGGGAAGCCCTGAGAACGGCGCGAAAAGAGCGATTCCGTTTTCTTTGCAGAAATTGCAGGCTTGGGACCACAAAAGCCCCGAGCCGAGCGTAAGGGTGGTAGTTTCGCCACAGTTTTCAAGCTGTGGCTGGGCAGCGAGCTTCCGTGTTGAGATAATAGCAAAATCGATTTGGTCAGGAAGAATAGTGTTGCTTCCTCCGCCCAGAAGAAATCTGGGAACTTTGAGTTTTTTCAGTGCGAGCATGGCGTTTCTCAGGCTTTCCTCATCGAAAGGCTCAATCAGAATCGGGGCGGTTCCGCCGACTCGCATTGTTGTCCTTAGTTTCATGCTCTCGTCGTATTTTATGTTCCCACGAAAATCTTCTATAAATAGCGGCTTTATCGAGTTAAAATCTATCATCATAAAAATACTACTGAAATGACAAATATCGTGCAAACATGTTAAAATCAATTTTGCTATGGAATATTTGAAATTATTTTTGAAAGGAATCATCGTTGGAGTTGCGAATGTGATTCCTGGTGTTTCTGGCGGAACTATGGCCGTCGTTTGCAATGTGTATGACAAAATCATCGAGCTGATTTCGTTTAATGTGAAAAAAATCATAAGCAGCTGGAAATTCTGGCTACCGCTTGTTGTGGGAATGGGGGTCGGAATCGTTGCGTTCAGTAAACTGATTACTTTCCTCCTTGAGCAATATTCTGTTCCTACAATTTATTTTTTCGAGGGACTTGTCGCAGGTTCCATTCCGCTTATCTTGCGCAAGGCGAAAGGAGCTGCTTCTGAGAAAGGCGCGAAGATTCCGATGGAGGTTGCCTGCTTTCTTGTCGGTTTTGCAATAATGATTTTGATGCTTGTTCTGAAAGATGATTCTGCCAAGGAGAACGCTACGGCAATTTCCGAAGTGAACGCGACTGTCCTTGCCCTTGTGTTCGTTTCTGGCGTTGCGGCGGCAGTGGCAATGATAATCCCGGGCATATCCGGCTCGTTCCTTCTTCTCGTGCTCGGAATGTACGGCACTATTATCGCCGCCGTCAGTGACATGAATGTTATGATTCTTTGTCCGCTTGCGCTTGGCGCGCTTGTTGGACTTTTTGCAGGGGCGGCTTTTGTCCGTCTTCTTATGGAAAAAGTTCCGTCCTACACATATTGTCTTATTCTGGGGCTTGTGGCAGGTTCTATCGTTACGATTTTTCCAGGCATTCCGTCCGGAGTTGTTATTGCGGTTTCGGCCGCCACTTTTGCGCTGGGCTTTTCTGCAGCGTATTTTTCTTCACGCGGGGAGAAGTAAAAAAAATCAATTCTGAGGGGGCATCATGGCGAACAAGAATTTGCAGAGCGCGAAAAATACGAAGAACGATGAGTTCTACACGCAGTTCATTGATATTCGCAATGAGGTGAACGCATATCTGGAGTACAACCCAGATGTGTTCCGCGGAAAGACCGTGCTTTGTCCGTGCGATGACCCTGAGTGGAGCAATTTTACGAATGATATTGAGAACTGTCAGATGTTGTGCAGGACACACAACAGGACAAAAGGAAACAGATAATTATTGATGAATCTATAAAAGATAAATTTTTGGAGGCACGGTATGAAAACGATGATTTTGTCTGTGGGTGGCTCAATTGTTGCCCCTGAATTTCCGGACGTTAATTTTTTGAAGGCGTTCGTCGCAACGGTCAGGGATTTTCTGGGCAAGAACCCTGATAGCCGCCTGATTCTTGTTGTTGGTGGCGGTGGTCCAGCCCGCATTTACCAGAAAGCATTCCGCGATGTATCTGACTCTGCCGCTGGCAGTGCAACTGACGCGGCTGACTGGATTGGAATCATGGCTACAAGACTTAACGCCCAGCTGGTTAAGGCATCGTTCGGCGAGCTTTGTCGCGAGAGCGTGGTAACAGACCCAACCGCAGCGAATGAGTTCACAGGGCGCATTCTTGTTGCGGCCGGCTGGAAACCGGGCTTTTCCACGGACAATGACGCGGTTCTTCTTGCCGAGAAATTCGGCGGCGACACGGTGGTGAACTTGAGCAATATCGAAAAAGTGTACACGGACGACCCGCGTAAAAATCCTGACGCAAAGCCGCTTGATGAAATCTCTTGGGCTGATTTCAGAAAGATGGTTGGCGATGAATGGGTTCCAGGAAAGAACTGCCCGTTCGACCCAATCGCAAGCAAGAAAGCTTCTGAATTGGGCTTGAAAGTAATTTGCGCTGGCGGTAAAAATCTGGATAATATCCGTGCGATACTTGAAGGAAAAAACTACATCGGAACTACAATCGGCTGAGATTCTTTTAGCCCCCCAAATAAAAAAGGCTGACTTAAATTTTAGCTCTGATTTTAACTAAGCTCTGAAAGACGGGGACTTGGGGTGTCCCCAAGTCGTGCGAAAAAGAGGTAGGGGGCGTGGGGGAAGGAGAAAAACACGCTCCGAAAGTAGCGTTTTGCGCCTTCCCCCATTTTTAGGGGTTTAAGGGCATTGCCCTTAATGAACTCCTATGCACAATTGATTGCGATTCTTCTCGGTGACGGTGGCGCATGGCGAGGCATTACAACCGTAAGAACTCCGTTCTTCACATTCGCAGTAAGGTTATCTGAGTCAACATCGTCAGGAACTGTGAAGCTTCGTGAGAACTGGGTGTATGAGCGCTCTTTTATGAGCCATTTCTCTTTGTTCTCGTCTTTTGATTTCTTGTCCTTTTTGTCCTCAGAAGATTCCTCTTTTGCGGATTCAGCTTCAGAAGAAATTGTAAGAACATTTCTGTCCAGCTCTATTTTAACATCCTTGTCGGTTTTGCCAGGAAGATCCATTTCAAGCGTGTAGTTTGAATCGTCTTCTTTTACATCAACTTTCGGCGAATAGAACGCTTTTTTCAAGCTGAATGACGGAAGATTGTACGCGTCGCCAAAATCATCGAACAAGCTGTTGAAAAGTGTTAAATCGTTCATATCGTTACCTCCTGATATTTGAACTTTTTCTTTCACTAGATATAAAGCAAAAACCGTGCCAACTTTTTCTTTTTCCAGAAAAAAAATCAATATTTTTTGATACATAAACCAAAACTGGCGGCAAAATTGATTTTAATGAAAAAAACAAAAAATCCATTGACCAAAACAATCCGAATTTGATAAAATCTGAACATATTCTTCGCCGACTTAGCTCATCCGGTAGAGCAGCGCCCTCGTAACGCGCAGGTGATTGGTTCAAGTCCGATAGTCGGCTAAAGCGTCCGTAAACTCACGGACGCTTTTTTTTCCCCAGAAAGAACCGCCGACTTAGCTCATCCGGTAGATAGGGAGCGGCGGCGAAGCCGAAAAAACGCGAGCTGGCGAGCGGTTTTAGCGAGTCTCGGTCTTGCCCCCGCAAGACCGCCGCCCTCGTAACGCGCAGGTGATTGGTTCAGAGCCTACGGCAGCTTCGCACCGATAGTCGGCTAAAGCGTCCGTAAACTCACGGACGCTTTTTTTTTGCTGACAGCTGTTTTTCTGCTTTTTTTTTGCTATAATCTTTCCATGAAACAATTTGATACTGTAAAAAAATCGATTCATTCTGATATACGAAAAATGATTGAGCTTCAGACGCTTCTTTCGTCAATTCCTGCAATTGCGCCCGATAGTGGCGGTGAAGGCGAGCTGAAAAAATGCGAGGCTCTGACTGAGTTTTTGCGAAAGAACGGTTTTTCAGGCGTGGAATTCCAGCGGTTCGACGCAACCGACAGCCGCGTTCCGTCAGGCATAAGACCGAATCTTGTTGTCACTGTTCCCGGAAAAAAAGATGATTTTTCAATCTGGATTATGGCTCACATGGATGTCGTTCCGCCGGGAGACCTGTCTTTGTGGAAAACTGACCCGTGGAATGTCGTTGAAAAAGACGGAAAGCTTTTTGGGCGCGGCGTTGAGGATAACCAGCAGGGGCTTGTTAGCTCAGTTCTTGCCGCAAAATCTTTTCTTGACAACGGCATTTTGCCCGAGCATACGGTAAAATTGCTTTTCGTGGCTGACGAAGAATTTGGCTCAACTTACGGAATAAAATTTCTTTTGCGCGAGCACCGCAACTTGTTCGGAAAGAATGATTTGATTATTATCCCTGACGGCGGGGATTCCAGCGGTGAGGCAATCGAGGTGGCAGAAAAGAACATTCTCTGGATGCGCCTCCGAACAATGGGCGTTCAGAGCCACGGCTCAATGCCGGACAAGGGAAAAAACGCGCATCTTGCCGCCTGTGACCTTTCCTTGCGCCTGAACGACTTGGAGAATGTGTTCAATGAGAAAGACGAGTCGTTTGTTCCGCCGTACTCTACATTCCAGCCGACGAAGAAAGAAGCCAATGTGGAGAGCGTAAACATAATTCCCGGAGACGATGTTTTTTTCATGGACTGCAGAATACTTCCGCGGTACACGCTTAAGGAAGTCCGGGCGCGTGTTGATGAGCGCGTCCGTGCCGTAGAGGAAAAATACGGCGTAAAAATTCAGGTGACGGAGGTTCAGCACGAGGAGTCCCCTGCTACACCTGCGGACGCGCCAGTTGTAAAGAGACTTGCGGCTGCAATCAAGGAGGCGCACGGAATCACAGCCAGAACGATTGGAATTGGCGGAGGCACGGTTGGCGCGCTTTTCAGGCAATTGGGATACAATGTGGCAATCTGGTCAACGCTTGACGAGGTGTGTCACCAGCCGAACGAATACTGCATAATCGAAAATATAGAAAAAGATGCCATGACTTTGGCCGCTCTTTTCTTTCAGGAATAACGCAGTATTTTTAGTAACGAATTGAAAAAATAGTCATTTTGACCCATATGGCTGCCGGAAAAACAAAATTTAAGGTCATTTTTTCTCTTTTTGTCATATTCGCAGTTAATTCGTGCGCAACGATGTCCGATTATGATTTTTCCAGAGCGGATTCAAATCTTGAGAACGGCGATTATTTTAAGGTTTGCGAGGAGCTTGAAAAATACAAGGACAGAATTTATTCATCAAGCGGAGAGGTGCTTTATCTTCTTGACAGCGGCATCCTCCGCCATTTCAGCGGCGATACGGAGCTTTCAAACAAAAATCTTTCCGAAGCTGAGAAGCTGATTGAAAAATATTCGGCAGTGAGCGTAATGCAGAGCATAGCTTCTTTTGCGTCAAATGACAGTGTTATGGACTATTCTGGGGAAGAGTTTGAGGACATTTACACGAATATTTTCATGTCGCTCAATTATCTGAAAGAGAAAAATCTTGAAGATGCTATGGTTGAGATAAGGCGGTTCGACAACAAACTCAAGCTGATGAAGCTTAAGTACGAGAAACAGGTGGAATCTGCAAATCGTAACGATGGTGTAAGCGTGGAGAAAGTTTCGGTCAAGTTCTCAAACTCGGCTTTTGCGCGTTATCTCAGTATGCTTCTTTACAGGACGGACAAGGATTTGTCGAATGCTCAGGTTGATTTGAAATTCATCAAGGATGCGTTTCAGAGCCAGCAGACGATATACGATTTTGCAATTCCGTCAGTTATCGATGAGGAGGTTTCTGTCCCGAAAGAAAAAGCAAGGCTCAATGTAATCGCTTTTTACGGAAAATCTCCGGTCAAAATCGAAAATGTTACGCGCGTTTATATTCCCGAGCTTTCCATATGGTACAAAGTTTCCCTTCCTCAAATGACCAGACGCAGCTCTTGCGTGAATGCAATCTATGTGTCGGCAAAACAGCTTTCTACGGGAAAAACTTATACCAGACGGCTTGAGAAAATCGAATCTATTGAGAATATTGCTGTTGATACTTTCGCAAGGAGGCTTTCAATAATCAAGGCAAAGTCTATTGCACGCGCGCTTACAAGGGCGGCTGGCAATGCGGCTGTTGATGTTGGCGCGGACTTGACTGAAAAAGACGAGCCTGCTCTTTCTCTTCTGTTCACGATTATAGGCTTCGTCTCAAAGATACACACCGAAGTTGTGGAGCGCGCAGACACGCGCACGTCGCACTATATTCCCGGAAATATCGCGGTTTCTGGGCTTACTCTTGACCCCGGCGAGTATGAGGTTACATTGCACTTCCTGAGCGGAGACAGACCCGTGAAAACGCTCAGTGAACAAGTTACGCTCAGGAATGGCGCGCTGAACCTCATGGAAGGTGAGTGTTTCCGCTGATTACGCGCCCATGCCGCCGTCAACGCCAATGACCTGCGCCGTGATGTATGTGCTCATGTCGCTTCCCAAGAAAAGAGCCGCGTTTGCAATGTCCTCAGGGGTACCTGCCCGTTTGAGCGGAACTGATTCAATCATCGCTTTCTGCAAGTCCTCTTTCAGAACTGCCGTCATGTCAGTTGCGATGAAGCCCGGCGCGATTGCGTTCACGCGAACGCCACGGCTTCCGACTTCTTTGGCAAGAGCTTTTGAGTAGGCGATTAGACCGCCTTTTGATGCGGCGTAGTTCACCTGACCGCCCTGACCGTGAATACCGACGATTGATGACATATTGATTATTGACCCGCTTCGTTTTTTAATCATATCGCCTGAAACAATCTGGCAGATAAGGAATGCCGAAGTTAGGTTGATTCTAAGAACATCGTCCCAGTCTTCTTTTTTCATTCTGAATGAAAGCCCGTCGCGCGTGATTCCGGCGTTGTTTACGAGAATATCGAATCCACCGGCTTCGGAAAGGGCTTCTTTTACTACCTGTGTGACATTCTCTGCGTTTCCTACATCCGCATAAATCTCATGGAATTTTGTGCCGTTTTCAGAAGCGAGCTTTTCAAGCTCTTCTTTTGCCGCGCTTGGCTTTGAGCAAAGTCCCCAGACTTCGCATCCTTCGCTCAGATATTTTTCTGCTATTCCGCGACCTATTCCGCGGCTTGAGCCTGTGACGAGAGCTTTTTTGTTAGCAAGAAGTGCCATTTTTTCCTCCTGTTATAATGATGCGATTGATTCGTTCGTGTTGATTGGTGCGGCTGCCAGGCTCGCTCCGAATTCAGTCTGACCCCACAAGCCAGTGAGAACTTTTCCTGGTCCCGGCTCAATTACGCTCCATGCGTCAGCTCCGCCCTCAACTGAGATAATGTTTGCGAGGACAGCTTCTTCGTCTGTCCACAGAACTGGATGCGTAAGATGAAGAACTGCGCTTGATTTTGCTTCTGCTCCTTTGAGCACTTCTTTTCCGGTCACATTCGAGAACAAATGAATTTTTGGATCCGCAAACTCAACATCGGAAAGAACTTTTTCAAATTCATCGGCGGCTTTTTGCATTAATGGCGAGTGGAACGGACCTGCTACGGCAAGGCGAACTGCGCGGCGCGCACCTGCTTCCGTGCAGGCTTTCTCCGCTTCGCCAAGTGCATCGAAAGTTCCTGAGATTACAGTCTGCTTAACGCTGTTCATGTTCGCGGCGTATGCGTCTTTTATGCCCTTTGCGATTTCTACGACTTTCTCAGGAGGAAGACCGAGAATCGCGCTCATTCCAGGGGCGTGTCCTGCGTTTTCAGCCGCGATTTCCTCACAGACTTTCTGCATGATAAGCCCGCGCTGGCGAACGACTTTGATTACGCTTTCAAAAGAAAGGACTCCAGCGGCGTACAAAGCCGGGAATTCTCCGAGGGAAAAGCCCATTGCCGCGCTCGGCTCGATTCCTTTGTCCTTCAATGCCGCCATAATCGCAAGAGATGCGGTTGTAATTGCAATCTGCGAATTGTCCGAGCGGCTCAAAGTGTCCTTGTCGGCTTCCCACAGAAGATTTTTCATATCAACGCCAATAAGCGCGGAAACATCGTCAATCACTTTCATAGCAGAAGCCGAATTTTCGGCAACATCCTTAATCATTCCTGGCTGCTGTGCGCCCTGTCCCGGAAAGAGATATGCGTATTTTTTCATACATTCCCCCTGATGGTTATTATGACAAAAATCAAAAAAATGTCATTTTGAAATTAACTCATTATTGATTAAAAAGAAGATTTGTTCAATAGATTGATGATTCGTTCTGAACTTGGAAGATTCACTTCGTGAACTTGGAAGATTCACTTCGTGAACTTGGAAGATTCACTTCGTGAACTTCTGAAAGATTTTGCAAAGAAAAATTTCGGGTGAAACATCCGGGCAGGTGATTTGTTCTGAGCTTGGAACTCAGAGCTGACTCGGGCTTGGTCTGGGCTGCCCCCAGAATGATTCTAAAACTCAGAACTGATTGCCATTTCGGGCTGAGTCGCGGGCCGCATTCCCAGCCTGCAATCCGACACAAAAAAATACGCGTGCGCAGGTTCGCACCGCCAAACTCGTTCTGTGCGTGCGAACCAATTTGCAACGCAAATTGGTGAGACAAATACCAATTACGCACAGTCACGAAGTTTGAGCGGGGCGGTTCTGCGCGGAGCGGATTTTTTTTGCGACTGGGAGCCTGGTTGCTCTTGGACTGTCCTCAGATTGATTCTAAAACTCAGAACGGATTGCCATTTCGGGCTGAGTCGGGGGGCGCGTTCCCAACGAAATTATCCACACAAAAAAGCTGACACAAACACGATTTTATGATAAAATACATTCGTATTTTTATATATAGGGGGATGCCATGAAAAAATCATTCTGTTTTATGAAAATCGTTTCTGCGCTTTTTGCGCTGGCACTGTTCGCTTCCTGCGACTCTGGCGGCGGCGGTGGAGGCGGCGGAAGCTCGGGGGGGGGTAATTCAGGTAGCTCAGGCTCCACGAGCATAAGCATAACTATTCCAAAGACATCTTCTGCTGACATTAATCTTCTTGGCGATTTTGGCATTGATGACACGAAGGATTTCTATTATGAGATTTACTTTACGAAAGGCGCGTGGGAAAGCGAACACAAAGAAGGCTCACAAGGTGGTACGGTCAATTTCAGCGATGTAAAATACGACACTTACACATTCTACCTAAAAATTTGGGTTGACCGCTACAAGAATGCGGAGCTTGGCACAATACCAAAAGTGGCGACGGTTTCCGCGAGCAACAACACCGTGACTTTTCCTGACATGAGCACAAGCACCTACAAAAATTGGTACTTCGTCTCAAACGCAAATGACCTCGGGATTGCTGTGAACAACATCAGTCCTGAAACTTCCGGTTATTCTGAAAGCAACAAGGCAAAAATCTGCCTGAGGGACAACATCGAAAAAGTTGGCTGGGAATCACTTCTTGCCACGATTGACGGAAAATATGAGCTTTTGAAGAACGGCTTCAAAATAGAGGATGTGCTTTTTGATGTGACCATTGACGCGTCTATTGTTGGCGGAACTGTTACGGCTCTTCCCACAAAAGCGGCTTTTGGCGATACGGTCAGGCTTACCGTTACGCCTAATGAAACTCCCCAAAAATATAAGTTCAAGTCTCTTACTTTTGGTTCAGAAACGCCTGTTTCGGAGCTGCCTAATGATGGCATTTGTACTTTTGTAATGCCGTCGAATGATGTTACTGTAACGGCAGAGTTTATCCCCGTTTACACGATTACATACAATCTGAAAGAGGGGTCGGCTGTAGCCGATTCTGGTTTTTCTGACTCTGCCGAATACACGGAAGAGAATTTTACGAATGGAGTGTACACGCTTCCAGGAAAGGAGAAGGTTTCAAAACCCGGCTATCTTTTCTACGGCTGGTACGAGGATGAGAATTTCTCTGGAAGCAAAGTCACGCAAATTAATGTTTCGGATATAGAAGACAAGATATTCTACGCGCGGTGGATTGACTCGATTTATGTGAAGGACGGTGGGGACAGTACCAAAGACGGACTTACCGAAAATACTGCCGTAGACGCAATCGCAACAGCGGTGACAAAAATCCAGACATATGCAACTGCCCTTAGTGACACGAACTTCAACTGGAAAATTGTAGTTGTGGGCGCGCTCAATGGAACACAGATAATTAGAAATTTCAGCAGCGCGGCTTCGCTTGAGATAACGGGCGGAGAGTCGGGCGGCATACTGAACGGAAACGGCAATACTACCCATGTTCTTTCCATAGATTGCGCTGTTCCGATAACAATAAAGAACCTGAAAATAACAGGCGGAAAAATCGGATACACTGAAACAGGTGCGGGTATTTACATAACCAGTTGCTCCGGCGGGGTAACTCTCGGGGAAGGGTGTGAGGTTACTGGGAATACCGCGCTTATTCCCGACTCTATTCCGACTGGTTATGCGAGCGGAATTGGAATATATGTGAAAAATGCAAGCCTTACGCTTACGGACAACGCAAAAGTTACGGATAATAACATTGACAGTTCTGAGTATCAGTCGTCAGTATATCATGTCTATTATGGCGGAGGAATATACGCAGACGGCAGTACCGTGACGCTTTCCGGCAATGCGGAGGTTACTGGAAACAATTCTTCTCCTGGCTATGGAAAGGGCGTATTTGTGTATGGAACTGGAAACGGTGATGAAATGTTGTTCCTCAAAGACTTTGCTAAAGTTGATGAAATTTACCTTGACGGAGGAAACGGCTATGAAGGAGCTCCATCGAATTTACCGAAAATAAATGTGAGTGGTATAGCCAGTGATTCAGTGAAGATTTGTGGCAGACCTCTTGGTTTCGTGAGTGGTTATCTGCTTCTTACTGGTGATGGGGTAAGCAGCAATTACAATAAGTTCGCGGTAACGGGGCTGTTCAAAATTGGAATCGACGGAAATCTTGCCTACAAAGCCAACGAAGACATTTCAATTTCCGATATGGAGGCTATACCAAACGCTGCTTGGCAAACTGCAGCCGAGACAAAGACTTTTGAAGAGCTTTTTGGAAAAAGGATTCTGTTCGAAGACGATGTGACTGAAACTTGGAAAATATTATGTAATATTCAAAAGACTTCGGGCAATTTGAATGCGGACTGCTATAGGTGGGGTGGGGAAAGTGCTTATGTAAATGACTATTACCATTTAAGTGGAGTCGGGCTCACTGTGAGTCCTGGTTATACGATAACTTGTTCTGGTGAAACTTTGACTATTCCTGCTGACCACATCATAATGGACTGAGTAAATAGAAAATGAAAACGCACTTTTGGCTTTGCCAAAAGTGCAAATCAATGGCACAACATTATGTTTTGATGTAGAATGAAAGGACAATAGAGCTGATTCGCGGGGCGCATTCCCAAGCCAGCAATCCGACACAAAAAAATACGCGTGCGCAGGTTCGCACCGCCAAACTCATTCTGCGTGGAGCGTATTTTTTTGCGGCTTGGGGGCTGATTGCTCTTGGGCTGCTCGTAAGGGATTGGTTCTGAGCTTGGAACTCAGAGCTGATTCGGGACTGGTCGGGTCGCTTGCAAGTGATTGGTTCTAAGCTCGGAACGGATTGCCAGCTCGGGCTGAGTCGCGTGGGCGCACAAACGTCAAAGCCGTTTGTGGTCACCTTGCCGTAAAGTGTGTGGTGTGGTATATTAAAAAGAAGGGCACCCGCAGCAAGCGTCTTGCCCCACGGTTTATTCGTCCTTACGGACAAAGCCCGTCAGATGGGTTCAAGCACTGGCGGGCTTATTTTTACTCAGATTTCTTCTTTTTGGGAAGGCTCTTGAATAAATCGATAATGAGTCT
>JAFSJW010000038.1 GCA_017449265.1 Treponema sp. | reverse complement strand
TATAAATCATATAAATCATATAAAAAGACACATGATTTTACATACATCTTTTATATGATTTTTTATATGAAAAAACAGAAAAAATATATGTAATCATATAAAAAACCATGTAAAAAAACATATGCGCGGAGGATTGGCGCAGACGCACCGTTTTGTTTTTTTTGGGTAGATTTACGTCCTGGGCGGGAATCCCTCTTGAAGCATCATGCTTTCGTTGAAACGCCGACTTTCCGATAATTGGAGTGTAGGAGATTTTTTTTATGCACTCACCGTATTTGGAGAAACTGTCGAATGAGCAGAGGGAAAAGCTTGTACAAAAACTTTTTGAGCAACAGCATGGAAAATGTTTTATCTGTCAGAAAGAAATCAATCTTGCCACACAGAAAGACAGTCTTGATATTGACCATATCATACCTATTTCTGTTGAAGGAACGCGAGATAATGACACAAATTTCGCTTTAGCTCATGCCGAATGTAACCGTTCTAAAGGTGCTTCAAATCTTTATAGCGCAAGAGCGATTTACAAAATTAAAAACTTGCAATCAGAATTCAAAAGAAAGTACAACGAAAATCCAGAGCAATATTCTGCGCTCCATACAAATGCTAATCTTGGGGATTTACTTGAAGAAGTTGGTGGTTCAAAATATACGCTCGATTTCACTGTTGAAAATAATATGTTTGTTTATTCTTTATCTGAATTGGGGGATACCAATGTTTACAGGCTTCCGATTTTTACTGACAGAATGAGTGGTGTCAAAAGCGTGTTCATAGAACTTCCTATTGAATATTGTTACCACGATGACTTGATAAATCCTCGTGCAATCAATTCGTCAGTTTCAGAGTTGATAAAAGAGTTTAATTCAAAGAGACCTCAGTTACAGGTTTCTCTTGCAAGGATAAATGATGATAAAAAAGTGTACATCTTTGACGGCCAGCATAAATCCGCCGCTCAGATTGCTCTTGGAGCTGACAAATTGTTTATGCGGTTGTTTATTGATTATGACATTAAAGAATTGCTTGTAACAAATCAGCGAGCAGGAAAAGAATTGAAGCAGATTGAGTTTGATAAAAATATTCTTATTCAGTTAAACTCACGGATTTATCAAGATATGGTTGAGAAATACCAAAAGGCACATAATCTTAAAGAAGATGAGTTTAAATTCAGCGAGACAGATTTGTTACAGTTCTTTGCAAACGATTCAAAGTTGAAGTCTTGCATAATTGACAATCAGAAAAACCTTGTTGCAAAAAATTCTGATAACAAGTTGTTGCAGTTTATTGATTTTGATGGTCGCGGCAAGAACCTTCCGATTTCTTATGATGCTTATAACTCCACATTTTTATATATGTTCATAGATTCTAAGCGATTTGTTTCAGAGCCGTTGGAGAATGAAAACAATCAGCGTATGATTGAATTGCGTCAGCTTACGCGATTGCAGAATATTATCGCAGAGAATATGTATATCGGCAAATTTGATTCAACAATGGAAACTGCTCAGATTGAAAGCAAGGTTGCAAACGGAAAAGGTAATAATATATCTGACGACCACTTAGCGTGTTTCCGCTACAGCAAGAAAGAAATAATGTATTGCTGGCTGTCAAAAATCAATGAGATGATTCATTATTATCTGACTGTGAATATGAAATTCAAAGATGAGATGATACGGAATTATTTTAAGACTGAAATTGACGAGCCTTTATGGTCTCACATTGAGAATTATATAAAAATGATTTTAGGGCTGCCGTTATGGAAAGATAGGTCATTATCAGAAACAATCTTTGCGACTAAGCAAACTCTTGATTTTTGGAAGTCTGTTTTTGAGACTGGTAAATCTCCGGACGGAATACAGGTGTTAGCAAGCCCCGTAAGTATAAGTACGATTTTTGCAAATTCTAAACCGTATCATCAATAAGCATTTGACCGCCGTATGTGGCGGTCTTTTTTTTAGTTGTCTTCCACAGCCTTAATTACCGATTTTTTCAAAGCCTCGTACTTCCTTTTGTAATTGATTTCTGACATTTTTATCTGCTCCGTTTGCAGTGCCACAAAATCTTTCCCAGTTAAAAGATACTCAACAGTAACACCAAGATATTGAGCCACCTTTAATGCCGTCATCGCATTCGGCGTTGCCCCCTTTTTTTTCCAGTCATAGTAGTTTTGGTGACTCACACCCATTTCTTTGCAAAAATCGGTAGGTGTAATGCTTCTCTGTATCAGAATTTGTTCGACACGAGTTCCTAAATTAAATTGTTCCATACGAAATTACCTCAGAATAAATGTAGTGTATGATTAAATAAAAGTCAAGATAAAAATCATATGATTTTTAAGAAAAAATCTTGACAAACTTAAATAAAAAGATTAAAATCTTATTATAAATAAAGAAAAAAATCTTAATAAATAAGCGGACAGCAAGCCTGTTCCAGGAGGCACAAAATGACATTCGATGAAATCGTAAAACGACAGGTAGAAAATCTCAAAGCTCTCAGAAAACTTTATGAGAACGGAGCAATCACAAAAGAAATGTATGAAGACGGTTGTGAAAAAATCAACTCCAAAGCAGCAGAACTTCTTAAGAAATTGTAATTGCTATCCCCTCGAAAGAGGGGTCTAAAAATCAAACAAATGCCGTCAAGGCAAGGAGGGTATATATTATGGAAATCGAAAAAATCCGGAATGAGAAAAAGAGTCTCGCACTTGATTTTTATACCGGCGTGTTTCTCGGCGCCGATGGTCTCAATCGGAGATCAGACTTCGAGTATGTGAAGAACGCATTCATCAGTCTGCTTGGCAATTATCGATTCAGTGCTGACGAGAAGAGGTGCATGCTGTCATTCTTCTATCCGATGTTCGAGAGCAGGTCAAGGAAAGTCGGGTTCAAATGCGAACCGCTCGTGTTCATGATGGAGCTGTGCTGATGGGTATGTTTCTTGTCGTTGACATGGAGAACTCGAAGGTTGTTGACAGCTTCGAGAAGGAGATGGACGCATGGCTCTATATCGGCAGACTTGAGCATGAGCTTTGCGAGAAGGTGATTGGGCTTTCGTACGACGAAGCCGACAAGATTGTGAGGGCAGGGTACAGGATATATGCGGCGGTTTTATAGATTTAGGCCATTAGGCCATTTGCTTTCCTGAAATTTCTGTAAACTCCTTGTCCTGCTCATGGACTTGGAATTTGTAGAATTCGATGACCGCACTTTTCCGCTTGTCGGTGAGCCAGTCGTACTGGGGGAGGTCTTCTGAAAAAGGCGAGATTGTTGGCTTGATGTCCTTGCCTGTCACAAGGTACTCGACCGTCGTTCCGAGAATTTCGGCTATCTTCACCGATTCGTAGGCGTTTGGGAACAGCCCCTTGTGGCTCCATCCGCGTATGGTGTTGATGCTTATTCCTGCCTTTGAGGCCAGGTCTATCTGAGACATTTTCAGTGATTTCAGCAGTTCGTTTGTGCGAACCCAAAACATTATGCTTGCCATAAAATAATTGTCGGAGGGATGTGTTGTTTTCTTTAGATATTTTATAAAAAAATACTTGCAAAAAAATGCACTTATGGGTATTATATATTTAAACAAAATATCCATAAAAAAATGATGAATAAGAGCATTGATGATTCGCCACTTTTCACCAACGCTCTTTGGGCTTGGATTGAGACCTTCGGCAAAGTGGCAGCTGGAGGTCTCTTTTTTTAAGAGGACAAATGTCTGAGATTGACAAATACGAAAGCTGGATTTCGCTGCTTGAAGCAAGGGGAGAGTGGTTGTGTGCCGCAGTCATAAGCAACGATATGGACGAGTACATCAGCAGGATGTATCGGCATGGAGAAAGTTCGCATGTGCGAAACATAAAAAACAAAGAGGCACAAGGAGTTTTGAATGGCTGAGAATGAAATTGTACAGTTCAATCCAGTATCGCTTATGCCGAGGACATTCAACGAGAAATATCAGATGTCGCAGGTTCTGGCAAAGTCTGGATTGATACCCGCAGGTCTTAATACGCCCGAAAAAGTGTGTGTAGCCCTTGAATGGGGGCACGAGTTGCAGCTGTCGCCTATGGTAGCGGTAAACAATATAGCCGTCATAAACGGCAAGCCGACCTTATCCGCTGACATCATGGCGGCGGTAGTAAAGCGTTCCCCGGAGTTCGGCGGCATCAAATGGATTCAGCAGGACGATAAGGTTGCCGAATGTATCATCACTCGTAAAACGGCAAACTACACGGAAGAGACACACAGCAGGTTCACTTATGATGATGCGATGCAAGCTGGTCTGACCAATAAAGATGTCTGGAAAAAATACACGAAAAGAATGCTGAAACACCGTTGCCTTTCATACGGCTTGCGTGACGCTTTTCCAGATATTCTTGCAGGGCTGTACAGTCCCGAAGAAATGGAGAGTGTCATTAAGACTGATACAGAGAGGAATATCACGAGCGAAGCTACCGCAACTGTTCTGCACGAGACAGTAACAGAAAATCAACAGCAAGCTCCGAAAGACGAAATGAGCGAAGCCGTGCAGTTCCTTTCAAGAATTACAACTGAATACAAGCGAAATCTTGCCGGACAACCGTATCAGCTTGCTATGGAAGCGTTGAGGTCAAACGACATCAATCAGATTCGTGCGATGACAAAGCGTGTGATTGATTATCTCGGACGGCAGGGAATCGAGGTGGCATGATGATTACCGTAAATTTGACAACAAAAAGAATGTCAGAGATGGACGAGGACATCAAGTCTGTCGCAAAGAAACTTACCTATGCTTACAAGGAGGAGTCAGATGGCAAAAAAGAAAATAGCTGAGGAAATGGAGAACGCAACTGAAATCGTTCCAATCAATCCGCTTGAACTGAGGGTAACGAAGAATGTTGTCGGCATTCTTGAAACGAACATCGAGCAACTGGAGGCGTATGTAACGAAGAAACTTGAGGAGTACAATCCCGAAAGCTACTTCGGTGACGCTGACATGGCGAAGAAAGACAGGGCGGAGCTGAACAATGCGAAGAAAGTTCTGTCACAGGCCAGAATCAACCTTATGCGTGAGCTGATGAGGCCGTATTCGGACTTCGAGACGAGGTGCAAGAACCTTGAAAAAATGATTGACGGTGCGAGCGCAAAGCTTGACGAGATTGTGAAAGTCCGTGACGAGGAAGAGAAAACCAAAAAGAAAATCCGAATAACTGAGATTTGGAACTCACGGAATTTCACGCTATTCCCTATGGAACGAGTTTTCAACCCGAAATGGCTTAACAAGACCTGCAAGGAATCCGACATCATCGCTGAGATAGACGCAGGAATCGCAAGGGTGTATGACGACCTGAAGAAAATCGAGAAGTACGCAGAGCCTTGTGATGTCGATACGGTAAAGGCATATTATCTTGACTGCCTTGACATTGGAGATTCCCTTGATTACGGTGAGCAGCTTGCCAAGAACAGGAAAATTGTCCAGCAGGAAGCCGCAGAGCGTGAGGAGCGTGAGCATAACGAGATTGTTGAGCGGCAGAGAAAATCAGAGTATTGGGAGAACATCAACCGTGAGCACAATGAGAATCTTGCCGACCTCGCAAGTGCCGCTCTCGACTTGCCTAAAGAATCTGAGCAGAAAAAGACCGTGTACAAGGAGTATACCGTCACGATTTCTGCAACGGAAGAGCAGGTGAACCGCTTGAAATCTGCAATGACGGCTCTTGGAATCGCTTACAAGGGGTTCGTTGAGCTTACTTTCTAGCAGGAAAAATTTGAAGTCCCGAAATCGGGGCGTAACGGAATCATGGGGGATATTATGGGCGTGATTAGGGAAGTTGTTGGTCGGAGGATACCAGACATCGACGAATGTCGCAGGATGCTCTCCGACAAGGATGTAATAGCGAGAACGGCGGAGATATGGCTCGCCGGTTTTGCTGAAACGGGCGGAAACCCGTACCCGTCTGAGCTTTTCCGCTCGTATGCGGGAGGAAAAATCGCGAGGGCGGAGTTCACTTCGAGGCTTGCGGAATGGCAGAGAAAGCCATATGAGAAAAAAACGAGGAGGCATATATGACTGACATCAACAGTGTGACGATTGTCGGACGGCTCACAAAGGACATCGGGACAGACCCGAACGGAAGGGATTTCCAGTACACGCAGGGCGGAATTTGCATCGCAAGGATTTCTATTGCTGTGAACAGGGCGAGAAAACAGGCTGATGGCTCATGGGGCGACGAGGCGCACTTTTTCGATGTGACCGTCTTTGGAAAGACGGCGGAGAACCTGCGCCAGTACCTCACGAAGGGGCGGCAAATCGCCGTTTCGGGACACCTCCAGCAGGAGCGGTGGCAGGACCAGAACGGCAACAACCGAAGCCGAGTGTCCATCGTTGCGGACAACGTTCAGCTTGTGGGTGGCGGTCAGCAGAACGGAGGCGGTCAGGGCTACGCCCAGAACACATACCAGGCGGCGGGCGGACAGACGCAGCAGAACTACGGCGGCTACCAGCAGGGCGGCGGACAGCCGCAGCAGCAGGGCTACCAGCAGCAGTACCAGCCGATGAACGGCGGTCAGGGCTACCAGCCACCGCAGGGGGAGTTCAGCGAGGACATACCCTTTTGATGTGAGGCTTCTCGCCAGAATGTTCGGCGGCACAGTTTGCAGAATGAGGAATGAATGATGGATGAGAGGAAAATATGCTCCACAACAGGCAAGGTATGCTTTTCCCGAAGGGAAGCGGCTGGAATGGCGAACTGGTTTCGCCACATGAACGGGCGAACCATGAGTTTTGGGAAGAATATACCGACGCGCTGCTATTTGTGCGGCTTCTGTGGGGCATATCATCTGACGCATTACCGTAAGAAGAGAAAGAACAAGAGGAAACATTGATGACGATGGGACATTGGGTGGCCGCCTCCTAAGCGGCAAGTCGCGGGTTCGACTCCCGCATGTCCCATTCCTTGCCCGTATGGGCTGGAATCTTGGCGGCGTGGAAAAAGACACGCATATTATTTTCGGCACGGTCGTGTGGCTGGTGCAACAATAATAATAATAATAAGCAGTCGCCCGAGGCAGGCGGGGGCCGCCACGATAGCGCACAATCAAGATCCTCACCTTGAGGCGCGGTACTAAGTCGGCGGCGACACTGCCAAATTTGCGGAGGAAAAAAAATGAAAGATGTTAAGATAAAACTGGTCGGCGGCGGGAATACGGAGTTCGACGCTGTGGACGAGCTTGGCAATACGGAGCGCGGGGAAAACGGGTTCGGAAGCACGGGTGTCGGAAAGTTTGCCGCCGAGCCTAAAATCAAGTTCCTGAACACGGTTGACCCGCCGGAGGTCGTGGCCCGGCTGAACGGGGGCGGGGAATGAACAAGACCGTGACCGACGCATACAGGCGGCTCGCCGCCGAAGTCCTGCGGCAGGCAATAACCGAAAAGTCGCCGGATGCAGCCGCGTTCCTCATGTCCGGCTGGGCTTCGATGCTCGCCGCTTTCTGCGACACCGACAATATTCTGGCGGCGAAAGGGCTGATGAGCACGAATCAGGTGTGTGCGGAACGACAATGATTTTGAGGAGGTTTTTAAATGGCTGAAATGTATAAGGGGTTTGACAAAGACCTAAAATGCAGGAATTTTCAATTTGAAGTCGGGAAAGAATATTCGGAAAGTGGAGATATAAAATGCTGTCGGAATGGCTTCCACTGCTGCGAGAATCCTTTTGATGTTTTTAACTTTTACCCGATTATCGACAACGACGGGAATTTCAACCGTTTCTGCAAGGTCGAGGGGAGCGGAAAGGCTGACAAGGAAGATAAAAAAACGGCTTTTTCAAAGCTCAAAGTCAAAGCGGAAATCGGGATTAAGGGTTTCATCTCGGCCTTCATCGAGATTGTCAAGGAATCAGTTAAGACAGAAAAAGACGATTTAGATGCCTCGCAGTTGGCAAGCTCTGGGGATGGCTCGCAGTTGGCAAGCTCTGGGGATGGCTCGCAGTTGGCAAGCTCTGGGAATTACTCGCAGTTGGCAAGCTCTGGGAATTACTCGCAGTTGGCAAGCTCTGGGAATTACTCGCTGTTGGCAAGCTCTGGGGATGGCTCGAAGTTGGCAAGCTCTGGGAATTACTCGCAGTTGGCAAGCTCTGGGAATTACTCGCAGTTGGCAAGCTCTGGGAATTACTCGCAGTTGGCAAGCTCTGGGAATTACTCGCAGTTGGCAAGCTC
>JAFSJW010000037.1 GCA_017449265.1 Treponema sp. | reverse complement strand
GCGTACACGTCGCAGCGGATGCTGTGCGAGTCAAGCCCCACTTGAATCGTAAGCTCCGACTGGAGCATCTCAAGCCGCTCGATTTTTATGTGAAGGAGCATCTCAAGAATCCTTTTGCAAATTTCTGGTTCGCTCTCCAATATCCTGCAAAAGAGGAAGTTGTTTGCGAATGTGAGAGACTCCCACTTTTCTTCTGGCGATAGGTTTTTGTTTGTAGTCAAATTTCTCATACCTATATAGGGTCAGAGAATTTGCATTTTTGACACTAAATTCGGGATAATTTTTTGTTATAAGTGAGCCCCAAGAGCAACCAGCCCTCAGTAGCAAAAAAATCCGCTCCACGCAGAACCGCCCCGCTCAAACTTCGTGACTGTGCGTAAGTGGTATTTGTCTCACCAATTTGCGTTGCAAATTGGTTCGCACGCACAGAACGAGTTTGGCGGTGCGAACCTGCGCACGCGTATTTTTTTGTGTCGGATTGCTTGTTTGGGAATGCGCCCCGCGACTCAGCCCGAATCAGCTCTAAGTCCCAAATCTCAGAACTAATCCCAGACAAGCGACCCCGACCAGCCCAAACTGGCAATCCGTTCCAAGCTTAGAATAAATCACTTGCAAGCGACCCGACCAGTCCCGAACCAGCTCTAAGTTTCACCCCTCAGAACGAATCGCCTGCAAGCAACCCGCGACCAAGCCAGAGCTAGCAATCCGTTCTGAGTTTTAGAATCAATCTGGGAGCAGCCCGACCAAGCCCGAATTAGCTCTGAGTCCAAAACTCTGAACTAATCCCTTGCAAGCGACCCGCGACCAGTCGCCAGCTAGCTCTGAGTCCCAAACTCAGAAAAAATTACCTCCCGCAATCTCAGACGGGGGCTTGGGGGAAAAAGAAAAAATCACCACACGAATTGGGAATTTTGAGTTTTCGTAAAATCACTCTTTTCCGAACAGTCTGAATCCGCCGCCCGGTTTTTTGGAGCCGGCTTTTATCCACGAAAGTTTGTCTTTTATGGCAAAAGGATTTTTCAAGTTGTCAAGCGCATTCATGTAATCGCATATCCAGCCTGCGAGAGAACCGTCGCGATTTATGTAGTCGTTGTCCTTGGGGCAGCTTATGAGAAGCGGATAAAACAGTTCGTTCTCTGCGATAGTGGCGGCGGTGTTCTCCGCAAATGCGCCGAATGCAGCCGAAGCCGCAGAAACGAGCGGGGAGGAAAAATTGCGCTCCACGCCTTTTTGCTCAAGAACAGAGTCGCACTGGGAATAGTTCATTTTGTGCAAGAACACTATTTTTATAGGGGTTTTGGCGCGGAATTTTTCAGCCGACTTGGAAAGGCGCGGGATTATTTCAGAAATCAGGTAGTGATAGCTGGAGATTGACTCCTCAAGAATCTTGATGCTGTCAGAATTTTGCGTACCCAAGCCGAATTTACGGGAAAAATACATTTCGTCAAAAACAACCACCGCCTCATCAAATGCGGAAAATTCGTTGAATACGCCGAGAGTCATTGCTCGCGTGGAAAGGGCTGAATTCCTGTTCCACGGAAACTGGGAAATTCCCCCGGAAGAAGCGGCGGCCGAATCGACTTCCTCCGAATCCTTGTGATACACGCTGGTCACAGCCACCCTGCGCTTGTGGCTCGCAAATCCAGAGGCAAATTCATTTCCGTCAGGAAGCTCCTTTCCTGCGATAAAAACTTTCTTTTCCATAAAAAATATCTCCCGCAAGTTCAATTATAAGATATTTCAGCGTTTGTTGCAGTTCTTGCACCCCACAATCATAACATGCTTTTTTTCCTTAGTCCTGTTGAAAAGCCGCGCCAGAAGCTCGCCGTCAAGCTCGATTGGCTTTCCGCAAACAGGACACGAACGCTTTACCCCAGGCTCTGGGACTGGGTAGCAATGAGGACAGCCTTGGACTGTCATACGCTGGTCGGCCGTATCCATCGGACGGAAAATACGCGAGTGAAGGTTTTCGTCTTTTGCGAGCGGCGTTGAGCAAATCGGGCAGCGGACGAACTCAAGCTTTCCGTCCTCGCCTTTCTGTGTGCGCAAATTGGAGTTTTCGGAGGAACGGCTGCCCTTTCCGCCGAAAAGCTTTATGAACAGCGACAACAGAAAAATAATCAAAATTGAGCCAAAAAATAAAAAAATGTATTCCATAATGCAAAAAAAACAATAGACCTGTTAGGAAATAGGCAACTCGAAAAAATAAAGATTTTAGAGATTTCCCTATATATTTGCAAATTTACATTGTATAATGAATTTTATGCAATATATTTTTAACGATACAAAAAAACTCGACTCGGCCTGCTGTGTTTCTTACGCGCTCACTGAAGAAATAATGATGGAGAACGCCGCAATGAACCTTGAGCGGATTATCCGCAACAGGCATGAGTACAAACCGAACATAGACGAACGCAAAAGGCGCGTCCTCATTTTGTGCGGAAAAGGAAACAATGGTGCCGACGGCTACGCATTGTCCCGCAGAATAAGGATAGATTTTGACGTTATTGTGTTCCAGTGTGGTGAGCCTGAAAGTGAGCTTTGCAAAATACAGGCTGAACGGGCTATAAAATGCGGCACTCGCATTTTCGACATGAAGGATTTCTCGCTGGAATTCCTCCAGTTCGCGGGCATCGTCGTTGACTGCATTTACGGAAGCGGGTTCCACGGTGAACTCAGCTCGAAAATCCAGTGCATAACGAACGATGTGAACGACATGGATTGTTTCAGAATCAGCTGCGATATTCCGAGCGGAATCGACAGCAGCGGAAATGTGTCGAAAGGAACTTTCATCGCCGATGTGACCGTCACGATGGGCGCGCTCAAAATGGCCCTTTTCAGCGACAAGGCAAAAGACTTCACGGGAAAGATTGTCTGCGGAGATCTTGGCGTAGGTCGGAGGCTCTTTGAGAACGCAAGCGCGAATGTTTTTCCTGCGGCAACGCTCCTTGAAGAAAGCGATTTGATTCTGCCGGAAAGAAAGTTCCACAATGTGAACAAAGGCTCTTTCGGTCATGCCGTGATTGCTTCCGGGGAAAAACGAGGAGCAGGAATCATTTCTGCAAAGGCGGCGTTCAAATTCGGAGCGGGACTTGTTTCACTCACGGATTTGAATTCTTCCGACGACTTGAAAGCAGCGGCACTGAGTTTTCCAGAGCTTATCATCTCAACGGAAATTCCCCAAAAGACAACCGCAGTCGCGTTCGGAATGGGTCTGGGAGAAGATGAGAATATCCAGCCTTACTTCGACTATCTCACCGAGCATACGGACATTCCGTGCGTCGTAGATGCCGATGCGTGCATGTGCGAGAACTTGCCGGACTTCCTTTCCAAGAGAAAAGGAAAGACCGTTCTAACGCCACATCCAAAAGAATTCAAGGAACTGCTCAGAAACTGCTCGTTCGGGGAAGTCTCGCTGTCAGATTGCGTTCTTGACCGCCCAAGGCTCATAGAAGAGTTCTGCCGCAAATTCCCGAAGATTGTTCTTCTGGTAAAAGGCGCAAACACAATGATTGGATGTTTCGACTCGCACAAATTCAAGCTCTTCGTCAACGCGAACGGAACTCCTGCCCTTGCAAAAGGCGGAAGCGGCGATGTACTGAGCGGAATGATATGCGCGCTTTTGTCCCAGCGTTACTCGGCACTTGACGCAGCCACGAACGCAAGCCTTGCCCACGCACTGGCAAGCAGACAGGTAGAAAAGTCCTACGCGCTCACGCCGCTCCAGCTGATTGACCTGATATAGCCCATAGCCTTATGCCCCGAGCATTTTCCGAACTTTGTCCGTGAAAATGTCCGGGCATTCAAACATGGTTTCTCCGTCAGAAATACGGACGCACATCTGGCTTACAGAGCCTTTCGTCGTCAGCTCGCCGGTCTTTGAGTTGTAAAGCTCAAAGTTCATTTTTATCATGTTCTCCCACTCTATGAGCGTTGCCCTGGCCCTGCAAACATCGCCAAAGCGCAACGATTTTATGTACTTGCACCTTACATCCGTGACAGGGAAAATATACCCTGAATCTTCCATATCAAGATAATTGTACCCGATTTTATCCAGAAGGGCGCATCTTGCCCTTTCAAAATAATTTATGTAGTTTCCGTGCCAGACAACGTTCATCGGGTCGCAATCATTGAAATCAACCTTAAATTCAATCTCTTCCGTCAAATATTCCATAATCACTCCGTTTTTTTTGCAGCTTTTGTTTCTTTGTAGAACTGGCGTATCTCAATAAGCGCAAGAACAATCGCAGCGAACGCAAAGAACCTGAAATTCTTTCCGAAGCTCATAAAAAAATTGTATACGCCATGCAGAATTATAGCAAAAATAAGCGCGGTGAATTTTTTCAGCCCTTTTCCAAGATTCCACACGAAAAATCCGCTCAAGGCAGCGCAAAAAACATGAATCAGTTGCGCGGAAATCATCCGCTGGAATATGAGCTTCACGGCGGCATTCCGGCTCATGTGGCTTATGTCGAACTGGATTTTGTTCAGAGTGTATACAATCGACTCAAAACTGCCCACAGTAAGTCCGAAAAGCAGGATGCAGCAGAAAAAGAGCCTGAAAGTAACATTTTTTCTCGGGATAAGGCACTCGAACGCACATTTTACCGACTCCTCGACAAATCCGTTGAGAAGAAGAGAGCCAAGAAGAAGCGAAATGAATGTATCAGCCCTGAAAAAGGGAAGCTTGACCGCCCAATACTGTATGAATGAAGCCGGAATTACGGCAATCATAGCAAGCGCGATTGAAATCAGGTAAAGATAAAATCTCTTTGTGTCAACGAAGAAGATAAAAAATGAGAGCAAAACGACCACAGGCATAAAACAAAGCCCGGTCAAAGCATAAAGATTCATATTCTGTTCTCCACATTGTTCTCGTCTGCAAGGGCGGCTTTCACCTTTGCCATGAGCCTTTTCGCCGCGATTGGCTCGGGAAGCCCCGCACAATCATCAATAAGAATCTTCTCTTTTATGAAAAGATTGTACTTATAGCACGAATTAGGGTTCATCAAAAAAAGCGAGTCTTTTTTCCTAAGCCCGATTTTGTCGTTCCCGCCAATATAAATCGGGACAAGCGGACAACCAGCCGCAAGCGCGATTCTGGCAGCCCCCTTCTTGAACTGGTTCTGCCCCGTCGGAAGGCTTCGCGTCCCCTCAGGGAATATAATCAGCACATTTCCGTCACCGATAGATTCCTTGCATCGTTCCACAAGCTCCTCATACGGCACATTGCTCGTAATGTAGAGCGAGTGGACGATTTTCGTAAGGATATTTCGCCTATCAAGGTATGCGTTTGCAATAACATCCGCGTTCGGAATCTGCGAGATAATCATCACCACATCAAGAAGCGACGGATGGTTAGCGACGATTACGCATGATTCCAAAGAGCAGAGAGGATTATCACTTTTATTTTTAACTTCATTCCCGGATTTGTCAAAGACTTTTATGCGCGCCACATTTATAATCGTCATAATCTTTATGAAAAAACGGAACATAAAAGAAAGCAACTTGCGGGCCTGCCGTGAAAATGCCTTTTTTTTGCGGAAAATAATCTTGTAGGCAGGAAGAAGCAATATCGAAAGAAGAATTGAACCAATCCCGAAGAACGCAAATGAGAACAACTTTCCAAAAATTCGGAACGCATAAGAGAAATGATTTTTTATTTTTTCCTCTGGATAAATCAGTTCGTTCTGCATATTTTTCCCAAAAAATCAACAGGTGAAGAAAGGCTTCCGTCATCTGAAACATCATCGATATTAATTTCTACCGCACCATCGCTCTTTTCTGAGCTTAGGACACACGCAAACGCAAGCGGATTCGGGTCTCCGCCGAGGAAAACAGCCCTGTATTCCTCGGGAACAAGCTCATCCGCGTACACGAAAATGATTTTTCTCTCATCCCCGCACAGAACCGGAGCGCAGGCAGAAAGAAATCCAGAGCGGAAATTGTCCTCGCCCGGGAAAACAGCCGTGTAGCCGGCTTTCATTCCGAGCGCGATTGCGGCAACGGCGGGCGGCGTGTTGAACACGGATATTGAGAAATTGGCTGGCATAACCTCCGCGTCCTGAACAAGCCCTTTGTTTATTTTCAGCTGTCTGGAAAGCTCCCCGCGGAAAGAAACGAACACCAGCTTTGAGTTTTTTTCATCCGCCGCCCCATCAATCACATCATGGACGACTTGAATCGTCATACGAGAAATCTGGCTGAGCCTGCGCTTGAAAAGCGGGTCAACGAAAGAAAGCGCAGGGTTTTCGCTAGGGTTCTCAGGAGACGGCTTGAAATAAGAAAATCTTGTGACATACATTTTGTTCATGTATAAAGTGTAGCATAAAAAAATAGAAAAGTTTGGATTGTTGTGATAATATAAAATCATGCTCAAAGGTCGTAATTTAATTAAACCAAATGATTTGACTGTCGCAGAAATTGATGAGATTTGTTCGTTGGCAGAACAGATTATTGTTGATCCAGCCTCTTTTAGTGAAGTGTGTCGCGGGAAAATTCTTGCGACACTTTTTTTTGAGCCAAGCACAAGGACGCGCCTTAGTTTTGAGGCCGCGATGCTTCATCTTGGCGGCTCCGTGGAAGGGTTCTCCGACTCCGCCAACAGTTCCACGGCAAAGGGAGAGTCGCTCGCCGACACCATAAGGACGGTTTCTTCCTATGTCGATGTGATTGCCATGCGCAATCCAAAGGAAGGCGCGGCCCTGCTCGCAAGCAATTATTCCTCATGCCCGGTTATAAATGCTGGTGACGGCGGGCATTACCACCCAACCCAGACGCTCACCGATATGCTCACAATCCGTGCTCTAAAAGGCGGGTTTGAGAGTCACACAATCGGTTTCTGCGGAGACCTCAAATTCGGACGCACTGTTCATTCCCTTGCGGAGGCAATGAGCCGCTACAAGAACAATAAGTTCGTGTTCATAAGCCCAAAGGAGCTTCAAGTTCCAGAATGGGTCACGGAATACCTTGACAAAGCCGGGGTCGAGTACACGACGGACGAGCGTCTTGAGAATGTCATCGGAGACCTTGACATTCTGTACATGACCCGAGTTCAGAAAGAGCGTTTTTTCAACGAGCAGGATTATATCCGCCTCAAAGACAGCTATATTCTTGACAAGCAGAAAATGTCGCTCGCAGACCAAAAGATGATTGTCCTGCACCCTCTTCCGCGCGTGAACGAAATTGCGCCGGAAGTTGACGATGACCCAAGGGCTGCTTACTTCAAGCAGGTAAAATACGGAATGTATGTCCGCATGGCGTTGATTTCAAAGCTGACAGGCGTTCTGTAACATCAGGAGATTTTTATGCTGAACATAGATACGATAAAGAACGGTCTCGTAATCGACCACATAAAATCAGGGTTCGGACCACAGATTTTCCATTATCTTGGACTGGACAGGGCAAATTTCAGCTGCGCGCTCATAATGAATGTTCCATCAAAAAAAAGCGGCACGAAAGATATAATCAAAATCGACAACATCATATCAATCGATTATTCCGTCCTGGGCTTCATTGACCCGAACATTTCCATAAATGTCATCAAGGACGAGCAGATTGTGCGAAAAATCAAGATGGAGCTGCCGGAACGGATAGAGAACGTGATTCACTGCAAGAATCCGCGGTGCATAACGATTACGGAAAAATATGTCACGTCGTCGTTCAAGCTGATGAACCGCGAGAAAGGGCAGTATGCGTGCGTATATTGCGATGCAATCTACAACTCGGGCAGCATAGACTGAGCGCACTTTGGAGCTTCGCTCCAAAGTGCGCTTGTTCAATCCACGCACAAATCCGGCACAACCCCACCTTTTTCGTTGTTAACATTGTTGTTGTTGTTGGCGTTACCATTGTTGTTTACGTCGCGCGCGTTGTTACTATTATTGTAGTTGGGCGAGCGAAGCCACCACCAGCCGCCGTAGCTCTATCT
>JAFSJW010000036.1 GCA_017449265.1 Treponema sp. | reverse complement strand
GTAAGCGTAAAATAGTATACATATATACAAGGTGCCCACTTTAGGCTATGATTTAAGAAAAGCCTGAGGAGGGACAAAAATGATTGAAAACCACGGAACGCAGTTAGTGAAAGAGTATCAGGAAAGCGGTTTGGGACAAAGGGAGTTTTGTCGCAAGACCGGCGTCAAGAGAAGTACGTTAAGATACTGGCTTGATCGTGTTAAAGATTATCAGGTTGGTGATGAAGTTAGTTTCTGTGAACTTGTAGTAGGCGGTGATGACCAATGCTGATCGCACAGCCCAACAAGATATTCATCTCGTCGGCAAATGTGGATATGAGAAAAAGCATTGACGGACTTTCTTCAATCGTTGAACAATGTTTTCAGCTCAGTCAGTTTGACGACGCCATGTTTGTATTTCATAATCGGCACTGCGACAAGATAAAGCTTCTTTACTGGGACAGGGACGGATTCTGCCTTTTGTATAAGCGGATCGAACACGGTAAGTTCCGGTTTCCTCAAGGAATCTCCTCAAAGAAATACAGCGTTACAAAAGAGGAACTTTCATGGCTTTTACACGGTCTGAAAATCGAAGAAATCCACAAGTATAATTCACTGGAAAACGTCCGATAAAATGGGCGTTTTTCTTGATTTTAAGCGGTTTTTATGGTATAATAATGATAGTAAAAAACCTGATTTTGGAGCGTGATTTTCTTGAAGAATATGCCCACATACGAAGAACTTCTCGCTCAGAATTCCGCTCTGAAAAAGCAGGTAAAAAACCTTGGCGAGCAGCAGAAGAAAGCACAATCCGAGCTGCAGGAATTAAGAATGCAGTTCAAAGAGATGAGCGTCAACTACAATTATCTTTTGGAACAGCTCAAGCTCAGCAAGAAGAAAGTATTCGGCGAATCATCAGAGAAAATCGCTGAGGAATACGGTCAGCTCAATCTTTTCAATGAAGCTGAGGCTGAACGTCAGCCGATCGCTCCCGAGCCTCAGATAGAAGAAATCACCTACAAGAGAAAGAAGTCCAAGAAGAGAACTCAGGATGAGATTTATGGCGATCTCCCTGTAGAAGAAGTCGTCTACGATATCCCGGAGGAAGAAAAGACTTGTGAGAAGTGCGGAGCAGAAATGACCTTTATGAGGTATGAGGTTCGCACAGAATTGAAGTTTACTCCTGCCAAGCTCAGCGTTGTGAAGCATAAGAAAGCCGTATACGTTTGTCAGAACTGTGATCAAAACGGAACAGAGTCAAATTTCAAGACGGCAGAGGGTACTCCTGCATTGATTGAGAAAAGTCTCGCTTCTCCGAGCCTTCTCTCGCACATCATGATCCAAAAGTTTTGTAACGCAATGCCTTTATACCGCCAAGAGCAGGATTTTAAGCGGATGGGCGTTCATCTGAGCCGTCAGACGATGGCAAACTGGATGATCAAGGGAGCCAATCTGCTGAAGCCGCTGTATGAAGATTTACAGCGACAGCTTGTTTGTGCTCGGTATATCCACGCCGATGAAACGACCTTAGAGGTACTTCATGAGGCCGGAAGAGCGCCGACAGCTAAATCGTATATGTGGGTATACAGAACCGGAAGATATGCTGACAGACAGATCGTGCTGTACAAGTATGAAGTCGGCAGAAGCGGAGATTTTGCTAAAAAGTTTCTGCAGGGCTTTTCGGGATATCTGCATTGCGACGGCTGGGCAGGCTATGACAAGGCTGAAAACGCCGAACGTTGCGGGTGCTGGGCGCATTTGAGGAGATATTTCAAAAACGCGCTGGATATCCAGGAAAACAAAACAGATTACAGCACAGTCGCGGGACAGGCTTTTTTGAGAATTGAAAAGATATTCTCCCTTGAAAAGCCGAAGGAAAAAGATAAAAGATACTCACTTGAAAAGCTCGCAGAAATACGGAAAGAGAAATCTGCCGATAAGGTAAAAGAATTCTTTGATTTCTGTGAACAGCACCAAGGGATAACTTTGCCCAAAAGCCTAACCGGTAAAGCGATAAACTATGCGCTGCAGCAGAAGGATACTTTGGTAACTTTCTTAAAGGATCCGCAAATAGAGCTGACAAACAATTTGGCCGAGCAAGCAGTAAAACCGTTCGTGATCGGCAGGAAAAACTGGCTGTTCTTCAACACGCCCAACGGAGCTCAGGCTTCGGCGATCATCTACTCGATCATAGAAACCGCTAAAGCAAACCGGTTGAATCCGCAAGAAGCATTACAGCAGATATTTGAGGATTTGCAACACGGCAAAGCTCCGTTGATATTCAGCTAAAAAATAGATCACGATATACTTACAGCCCACTCAAAAAGTGGGCTGTGTCTATTTATGGTGTATATTATTTTACGCTTAC
>JAFSJW010000035.1 GCA_017449265.1 Treponema sp. | reverse complement strand
TGTGTACTGCCAGCCAGAGCAAGAAACCCAGTCTTTGTTACGGGGAAAGCCCCCAAGGAGGTTGCGGGTTATCGGGTCATATGTCACGGGTATACTATCCCAAATCGAATAAGATAATTCAATAACATTAATATACGAGGCGGTATGCGCAGATTCTCGGAATTCCTGAAAGTCAGGTTTCGGATGCGACTCTTGAGCATCCATTCGGCCGCGTGTTCGGCTCTGAGATTTTTATTGCCTCACTCGTAAATTTCGATGATTCAGGAAAACTTATTACATACGCCCGAGTATTGCAGGATTCTGTTCAGGAGATTCTGAATCCGATGGATACTCTTTCTATAACTGAGGATACTTGTAAGAAGATTATTTCCGATATTCCGAATCCGGGGTGCATAATTTTGTTCAATTGCATTCTTCGCACAATCGGATTTCAGAAAAAGCGTCAGCAAGAATCAGTCAATTCAATATGGAAAAAATATTTTCCTGTTTACTCAGGTTTTTCTACTTATGGGGAGCAGTTCTGTCATATCAATTCAAATCAGACGCTCGTCGTTCTTGTCGTAGGGGAATAAAAAATGGAAGCAACATACACAAAAGAACAGCTTTTGAGCGTAGGAAAAGATCTTGTTTCCGCTCTGATTGAAAATTGTAATTCCACAAGCAACATAAGCGGATTTTTGAAAGAATACATTGCGCAGCTGACTTCTGACGATGGAATTTACCAGAAGCTCCAGATTGCCATGAATCGCTTTGCAGAATCAGGCTCACGGACTAAAAAAGAAGCCGACATGATGATGAATACATCTCAGGCTAACAGTATGGCTTTGCAGGACATAAGCACTGAATTCAAAAATCTGAACGAAACAATAAAAAGTGCCCAGCAGGGACGAAAAGAGATGGATTTGCGAGTTCAAAAGCTAAATTCGCAGATTAACGAAATCAGTAATTCAATAAAAAGCATTCAGGAAGTTTCTGAGCTTACGAAACTCCTTTCGTTCAATGCTTCGATTGAGGCTGCCCGCGCTGGAGCTGCCGGAAAGGGATTCCGCATCATTGCCAACGAGGTCAAGACTCTTTCTGGGCGAACGAGCAGTATTTCAAGCGAAATCGACGCAAAAATGCGAGAGATTGAGAACGAAATAAAGACGCTTGTCAACGAGAACCGCGCGCACGATATGTTCATGGATTCATTGCAGCGGACTGCCGTAGATTCCACCGAGCGGCTTACGAAGATACAGAACGACAACGATGAGAATGTATCGTTCATGCGCGGAATTCTTGACCAGATGAGCAAGAATCAGAGCGATATATTGAATGCCACGAAAGAGGCAGAGTCACAGAATGTCCGCGAAGTTAACCGAATTGCCGCAAGAGCCGCGCAAAGCACAATCCAGACAGGTGACCAGCTTTCGTTCCTGTATGAGCTTAAACAGCTGTTCGACTGGTTCGAGTCGCACAAAGAGCTTTTTGCGTAGCTTATTGGCATTGAGCTTGGAGCAATCCCGTAGTGGAGTCATGCTGAATTTATTTCAGCATCTAGCATCTAGATTCCGAAACAAGTTCCAATGACACTGTGCAACGAATTTGTTGGATAGCTCCAGACCGTTCTTCTTATTTGCGTTTTGCGGGCTTGTTTTCTTCATAGTCAAAAATCGTTTTTGTATCTATGAAACGCCCGTATTCTTGTTTCCAGAGAAAATGCCACTGGCTCTTGTCGTATTCTTCGAGAGCCGATTTGTCCATATCAATCTGAATCATTATGTCCGCTCTGTTGTCCTTGTTGGTGCAACAGCTGAAAACTTTGACATCATGGACTCCTTCAATTTCCTTGCAGTTGTCGAAAAGCTCCTGAATCTGTCCGATAAAGGACTTTTCGATTTTGTGCGTAATGTCTGGAAGAAATTTTACTATTATGCAATGCTTCATGGTGACCTCCGCATTTTTGGATTCTCTTTTGTATTAGACCTGTTTGGAAACATCAGTTTTCCGAACAGGTCTATTTGTTCAATCATACCACAGTTTTTTTATATATCACAATTTTTATAACATATTTTTTTTGCAGGTTGGTTTAAATTGAAATAAAATCGAATACATGAATCTGCTTAAAAAACTTACTTTCGGTCTTGAGAAAAAATATCGTGTTTTTACGGTTCTTTCTCCAGTTTTCATGCTTGGTGAAGTTCTTATGGAAACTACAATTCCCCTTGTCATGGCAAAAATCGTTGATGTTGGGATTGGCTCAAAAGATTTGGGGTATGTTGTAAGATTCGGGCTTCTTATGGTTCTGATGTCGGTCTTTTCCTTGTGCTGCGGAGCGGGTTGCGGAAGGCTTTCCGCGCTTGCAGCGTTCGGCTTCTCAAAGAATCTGCGCGGAAATCTTTTCAGAAAAGTTCAGTCATTTTCTTTCTCGGCTATGGATTCATTCGGGACAGGTTCTCTTGTTACGCGCCTCACAACTGATGTGACTAATATTCAGAATTTGTACCAGAACCTTATCCGTTCCGCTGTCCGAAGTCCGCTGATGCTTATTTTCGGAACTTTCATGTCCTGCTTCATAAACATAAAGCTTGCGTGCATTTTTTTTGTCGTTCTTCCGCTTCTGGCTTTTTTCCTCATAATGATAGCGACAAAATCTTATCCGCGGTTCAAGAATATGCTGGAGCGGTATGACAAGCTGAACAATACTGTTCAGGAGAATCTGATTGCGATTCGTGTAGTGAAGTCATTTGTTCGCGGAGACTTTGAGAGCAAGAAGTTTGATGATGTCGCCGATATTCTTCGCAAAACTCAGGTTCATGCTGAGAAAATAGTCATACTGAACCATCCGATTATGAAGCTGATTGTGTATTCGTGCATTATTTCGGCTCTTTGGTTCGGCGGGAATATGATTCTTTCGGGCGAGATGACGACAGGAGAGCTAATCAGTTTCCTTTCGTACATCAACCAGACTTTGATGAGCCTTATGATGTTGAGCATGATGTTCACGCAGTTTATGATGAGCCGGGCATCCGTTTCAAGAATATCGGAAATTCTTGACGCGGAGTCGGAGGAATCAGTTGGGGCGGGGAATGTGGAGGCGCATGAGCTGGGCGCGGAGGATTTTGGCGCAATACGATTTGAAAATGTGTATTTCAGCTACATAAAAGATGAAAGCAACTGCGTTCTTTCGGGAATAAACCTGAGCATACCATCTGGCTCTACGGTTGGAATAATCGGAGGAACGGGAAGCTCCAAAACAACGCTTGTTTCTATGATTCCGCGTCTTTATGATGTTCTGAAAGGTCGTGTTACCGTAGGCGGAAAAGATGTCCGCGACTACGATTTGCAGGACTTGCGCCGTCATATTGGCTTTGTGCTCCAGAAAAACACATTGTTTTCGGGGACAATTTCGGAGAATCTGCGCTGGGGAAACGAGAATGCTACGGATGAGGAGCTGAGGGAAGCGTGCGTTGCTTCGGATGCGGACAGTTTTATCTCGCGCTTTCCGGACAAATACGATACTGTCGTTGAGCAAGGCGGAGTCAATCTGAGCGGCGGGCAGAAGCAGCGCCTTTGCATTGCGCGCGCGCTTGTGAAAAAGCCCCAAATACTAATTCTGGATGATTCGACTAGTGCAGTTGACACAGCCACGGATTTACGAATCAGGACTGCGCTCAAAAAAAATCTTTCCAAGACGACAAAGCTCATAATCGCACAAAGAATCAATTCCGTTCAAGATGCAGATTTTATTGTGGTGCTTGATGACGGAAAAATCAGCGGAATCGGTACGCATGAGGAGCTTTTGAAATCGAACAAGATTTATCAGGAAGTGTACGAAAGCCAGATGAGCGAGAACTAGGAGGCATGATAAAAATTACCTCCATGTAATTTTTATCATGCCTCTGCACGACCGCTAATGCGGAATTTTATAGGAGGAATCTATGCCACCAATAAAAATGAGAGGAACGCAAAAACCGAAAAACACAAAGCAAACAATTATGAGGCTTGCTTCATACATGGGAAAATTCAAAATCCTCTGGCTCGTCGTTTTTGCCTGCGTTGTTATAACTGCGCTTTCAGAAGTGTTCGGGACATATATGATAAAGCCTGCTTTGAACGATTACATAATTCCGTTTATCAAAAAGGAGAATCCGGAGCTTTCAGGGTTCATAAGGCTTCTTGTAAAAGTTGCTGTTGTTTATGCGCTTGGGGTTTTTGCGGCGTTCCTGAACCAGCGCATTCTTCTTTCGATTTCTACAAGGAGTTTGTTCAATATAAGGAAAGATTTGTTCCACAGCCTTGAGAAACTTCCTCTTTCGTATTATGACTCTCGCCCGCACGGAGTCGTGATGTCGCTTTTTACGAACGACACTGATACTTTGCGCGATATGTTCAGCCAGAATGTGCCGCAGCTTTTCACTTCGCTTTTTTCTATTGCGGGTGTGTTCATAATGATGATTGCTCTGAGCGTTCCTATGACTTTCCTTATGATTGTATCAATGTTTCTTGTAATGCTTGTTGCGGCAAAAATCGGGAAACTTTCTGCAAAAGCATTCCGGAAGCAGCAGGAAAATATCGGTAAGGTGAATGGCTACATTGAAGAACTGATAGAGGGGCAGCGCGTTGTAAAAGTTTTTTGCAGGGAGGAAAGCGCCGTCCGAAAATTCGATGAGCTGAACGAAAAGCTGTGCGAAGCAGGAACTCAGGCAACGACTTATGCGAGCGTTCTTGGACCGATTATGAATAATTTGAGCCACTTGCAGTACGCGGTTTGTGCAATGCTGGGCGCGTTTCTTGTCATAAAAAGCATGAGCGACTTGGGAACTGTCGCTTCGTTCTTGCAGTCGATACGGTCATTTTCCCGCCCGCTTTCGCAGATGAGCCAGCAGTTCAACTCAATTTTGAACGCGCTTGCTGGGGCGGAGAGAATTTTCGCAGCGATTGACGAGATGCCGGAGGTTGACGAGGGAAAAGTTCTGATTACAAATGCTATGCCGACTGATTCGGGCGGGAATATTCGCATTACCGAAAGTTTTGCGCGCACGGGAATCTGGGCATGGAAATATCCTGAAACAAAGCAGCTTAAGCAGCTGAAAGGCAATGTTGATTTTGAGAATGTGAATTTTGGATATAATTCCAGCATCAAGGTGCTTCACAATATTTCCATTCATGCTGAGCCGGGAAAAAAAATCGCTCTCGTAGGGTCAACAGGTTCTGGAAAGACGACAATCGCGAATCTTCTGACCAGATTTTATGATATTGAAGAGGGAGACGGAATCATAACTTACGATGATATTCCAATTAAGGATATTTCAAAAGATTCGCTCCGAAAATCTTTGGGAATGGTTCTGCAGGACACGCATCTTTTTACTGGCACGATAAAAGAAAATATTCGCTATGGAAATCTTGATGCGAGTGACAAGCAGGTTGTGGATGCGGCAAAGCTTGCCAACGCAGATTCATTCATATCGCATTTGAAGAACGGCTACGATACGGTCATTACCGGGGATGGGGCGAGCCTGAGCCAAGGTCAAAGACAGCTTCTTTCGATTGCGAGGGCTGCTTGTGCAAATCCGCCTGTCCTGATTCTTGATGAGGCAACAAGCTCAATCGACACTCGAACCGAGCGGCTCATTCAGCAGGGAATGGATCGCCTTATGCGCGGAAGAACGGTTTTTGTCATTGCGCACAGGCTTTCTACGGTACGGAACTCGGACGAAATCCTTGTTCTGGAAAAAGGCTCGATTCTTGAGCGAGGCAGCCATGATGCTCTTATGGAGAGAAAAGGCCGCTATTATCAGCTGTATACAGGTGCTTTCAAACTTGACTGAGCCTTATTGCTCCGCAAAGGAGAGAATTTGCTCATAAGTATCCTTGTACTGAGCAGTAAGCTCTTCTATGGCTTCCGCGCAGGCTTCTTTCCATTCGGAATTGTCCTGAACTTTTACGATGTTCACGCCTTTTGAGGCAAGCGTGGTAAGAGCTTCGCCCTCAAGCTCCCTTGAAATGAGCTTGCAGTACTCGCCGGCATATTTTCCGGCCTGAAGCAATATTTCCTGCTGGCTTACTGTGAGGGCATCCCATGCCTGGGACGAAATGACGACTTCGGTTGTTCCAAGAACATGTCCGTCAAGAATCATGTTCGGGGCAACCTCATAGAAAGAATTCTCCAAGTAATTTATTGCTGGCTGTTCCGCCACTTCGATTTTATTTTCTTTGAAACTTGAGTAAACATCAAGAAAATCAACTGGGGTGACTTTCGTTTTCAAGGCTTTTGCCAGTCTTTGCATTGCATAGTCATTCATAACCCTGAGCCGTTTATTTTCCAGGTCTTTTGCAGAATTAATGGTTTTTGAAGAAAAAAAGTGGCGGAATCCTTCTTCGCCAAAGAAAAGCCCGCGAACTCCTATTCCTTTTTCATAAGGCTCTTTCAGAAAATCGTTCGCAAGGGACGAATTCGCGAATTTCCAGAAATGCTCAATATCGTTGAAAAGATACGGAACAGAAAGAATATTGTACCGTTTGCACCCGAATGATTCCAAATCGTTCGGTGAAATTCGGATAATATCGACGAGGCTTTTTCCCTCAATCATTTCTTCCAGTATTTGGTTCTGGTTTCCGAGAATACCGTCATACTGGATATTGATGACCATTTTTTCCTGAGACAGCTCCGCGACTTTAGCTTTGAACGCCCGATCCATTAGTCCTGATATTGTTACGGCAGGATTGACTTCTGCCATGAAAAGAACGAGTTTCTCGTCTTCTGGATTTTTTTTTGCTGATTTCTTGCATGAAGCGAATAAAGAGACGGTGATTAATAAAAAAGCAATTGGTGAAATTTTTCTCATAAATCTATTATATAGTGCAAAAAAAAATATTCAAACCAAAAAATATTTAAATGTAATTTTTTGTTTTATTTGTCACTTTCAATTGCTGTTGTTACTTTTAATTGCAGATTTCAGAATTAGAAAATGCGTATGCGTGATTCTGGGAAAACGAAAAAAAATGGAGGAAAATTATGAGAATCCTTAATGAATCAAAATCGGTATGTTTTACGATGGCTGCTATTTGTTTTGCTATGACAGCAGGTTCTGCGCTGGCTAATCAGCCAAAATTCGATGCCCATAGACCGACTCCGCCACACATGGAAATGCACAAAGATGATACGAAGGTGAAAAAAGCAGGGCAGGTTGTGGCTCTTCAGATTGACCCTGAAACAAATGTTGTTTCTGCGACTATTGCGATTGGAACTTTGAACAAGCCTGAGATGCCTGCAAAAAATAACGATACGCCTGATGAAGCTGTGAAAGACAGCGAGGTGAAAAAAGAACGCCCGAAAATCATTACGCTTGGTGAGGAAAAAGTCAAAGTTGACTTGGACGATAGTGTAAAAGTGGTCAGTATGAAACCGCCGAAGCTTCATAAGAAATTCGACAGAAATCAAAACGACTGCTGCTGTTGCGGAAACAACGGGGCAATGAGGATGTCAAACGAGCACAGAGGGTATAAGAAGTTTAACGGGAAGTCAGGAAACAAGAATAAATTTGGCAATATGAAAAAAACTTCTGGCAAAAAATCCTTGAAAGTAGGAGAAATTGTTCAGGTTGTTTATTCGGATGATGGTACAAAAATCGAGAAAATCGTTCCTTTCAGACTGCCGAAAATGCCTGCTGTGCCAAGACGATAGCCTGACGATAAGTCTAAACAGCGTGACGGAAGAGCATAGTTCAAAATCATTTTGAATATGGTTCTTCCCACGCTTTTTTTTGATTATCTTTGTTTGTTGCAACTTGTGGTAAGTTGTAAATATTCTGCTTGAATTTCCGTCATTTTGTGCTAGAATTTCTAATAGAGCTGTTCGGAAACTTCAGTTTTCCGAACAGCAACCTTAGAAATTATGTAATTTTGCAAGGCTTTAGCCTGAAAAATTACGCAAGACCAGTGAGGAAACGATAGGTTTCCGAACAGGTCTAATACATACAATTTTCATTTTTTTTGAGAGGTTATGCCAATGGCGGAGATGGAAAAATTCGATTTTACAATCGAACAACTTGGAGAATGTAAAGTTCCTTCCCCAATAGAGCTGTCCAAAGTTCACGGTGAATTCAGGGCGAACTATGTAAAAGATACTTCGTTTGTTCGCAATTCAGTGAATGTCTTTGAAGATAATTACCGGGAAAATAATCTCGATCCTTCAAATCTTTTGCAGAAAGCAGGACCGCGAGAATTCATTTATTTTAACCCTGCACATGTTACGGCTGGTATCTGTACTTGCGGAGGACTTTGCCCTGGTCTGAACGATGTTATCCGTGCTATAGTTCGATGCCTTTACAATCGTTACGGTGTAAAACGGATTAAAGGATTCAGGTTCGGGTTCAAAGGATTTTTTGCTGAATCAGGCTACAACACAGTTGATTTGACCCCAGATTTGGTTGACGACATTCACAAAATCGGCGGCTCATTCCTTGGAACAAGCCGTGGCGGTGGAAACCGCGTGAACGATATTGTGGATGCAGTTGAGTCTTTGAGCATCAATATGCTTTTCATCATTGGTGGCGACGGAACTCAGCGCGGCGCACTTGATGTTGCGAACGAAGTTGCGCGCAGGGGGCTGAAAGTGGCTGTTGTAGGAATTCCTAAGACAGTTGATAATGACCTTGCGCTTATTGATCGCTCGTTCGGATTTGAGACAGCCGTACAGAAAGCGAAGGAAGCAGTTGCGGCAATCCACATGGAAGCTCATTCCCAGGTGAACGGAATTGGTCTTGTAAAGCTCATGGGACGCGAGTCAGGCTTTATTGCCACGGCTACAGCCCTTGCAAGCCATGAAACTAATTTCTGCCTTATTCCGGAAGTACCGTTTGACCTTGACGGCCCCAACGGATTTTTAAGCCACCTTGAGGCACGCATTAACAGAAGCCATCATGCAGTTGTTATTGTTGCCGAGGGAGCTGGCCAAGAGCATCTTCTTTCTACGAACGAAAAAGATGCTTCTGGAAACAAGAAGCTGGCTGATATCGGACTTTTCCTGAAAGACAAAATCAACGAATATTTTTCAAACAAAGGGATTCATATCAATCTTAAGTATGTTGACCCAAGCTATCAGGTTCGGTCTGCCGTTACAACGGCGAACGACTCTGTTTATTGCGAGCGTCTTGGAAACAATGCCGTTCATGCGGCAATGGCAGGAAAGACAAAGTGCGTAGTTGGTCTTGTGCATGACAAATATGTGTATATTCCTATCACGGAAGTAACCAGAAAACGAAACACCGTTGACCCAGAGGGGGCTTTGTGGCGTGATGCGCTTGACGCTATAAGCCAGCCAATCCTCATGGTGAACAACTTGTCTTCCCTTGAAGAGAGAATGTTAAAATAATTTTGTCGCAAAAATCGGTCATTTTGTGCAAGCAACAGAATGACCGTATTTTTTATTTACTAAAAATCGAATTTATATGATAGAATTATCAGTAAGATATATTTATTTTAAGGAGAATCGTAATGGCTGACGAAAAAGCAGAACTTACAGAACCCCAGAAAGAAATCAACGGATTGGTAGAAAAAGCTCTCAAAGCTTTGGACGAGTTCGCTAATTTTAATCAGGAAAAAATTGACTACATTGTTGCGAAGGCCAGTGTTGCTGCCTTAGACCAGCATGGAACGCTTGCAAAGCTTGCTGTTGAAGAAACAAAGCGTGGTGTTTTCGAGGACAAAGCTACAAAAAATCTTTTTGCGTGTGAATATGTCGTGAATCATATGCGCCACTTGAAGACTGTTGGAGTAATCGAAGATGATGATGTTTCAGGAATAATAAAAATCGCAGAGCCTGTAGGAGTTGTGGCAGGACTTACGCCTGTAACGAACCCAACATCTACGGCAATTTTCAAAGCACTTATCTGTCTTAAGACAAGAAACCCGATTATTTTCTCTTTCCACCCGAGCGCAATAAAATGTTCTATTGCTGCCGCAAAAGTCGTTTATGATGCGGCTGTTGCTGCAGGCGCACCAAAGAACTGCATCCAGTGGATTGAAGAGCCTTCAATGGAAAAGACAAATCTCCTGATTGGACATGACGGAGTTGCCACAATCCTTGCTACTGGCGGAAACGCAATGGTTCGCTCTGCTTACTCTCAGGGAAAGCCTGCTCTCGGTGTAGGAGCTGGAAATGTTCCTGCTTATGTAGAGAAAACTTGCAACCTCAAGCAGGCTGTGAATGATATTGTAATGTCAAAGGCATTTGACAACGGAATGATTTGTGCTTCTGAGCAGGGAGCAATCATCGACAAAGAGATTTACGATGATGCAATCTCTTTGTTCAAAGAATACAGGGCATATCTTTGTTCTGCAAAAGAGAAAAAGCTGCTTGAGAAGTATATGTTCGGCGTTGAAGGAGACCCGAGCGTTGCAAAGCTTAATCCTGTCGTTGTTGGTATGAATCCTGTCGTTCTTGCAAAGAATGCGGGCTTCGATATTCCTGAGCGCACGAGCATAATTCTTGCTGAATGTAAGGATGTAGGACCTCAGGAGTGCCTTACACGCGAGAAACTTTCTCCTGTTCTGGCAGTACTCAAGGCTTCTTCTACGGAAGATGGTTTCAAAAAGGCAAAAGGATTTGTTACTTTCAACGGTCTTGGACATTCTGCCGCAATCCACACAGCGAACAAAGAGCTTGCTGAGAAATTCGGCGACCTTGTTCCTGCAATCCGCGTAATTTGGAATTCTCCTTCTACATTTGGCGGAATCGGTAATGTATACAACTCGTTTATTCCTTCTCTGACGCTTGGTTGTGGTTCTTACGGACACAACTCTACGGACGACAATGTAAGCGCAATCAATCTTTTGAATATCAAGAAATTGGGAAGGAGACGAAATAATATGCAGTGGTTCAAAGTTCCAGCTAAAATCTTCTTTGAGAGAGATTCAATCGAATATCTCCATCAGATGAAAGGCATTCATAAGGCTATCATCGTAACTGACCGCTCAATGGTTCAGCTTGGATTCGTTGATAAAATCACCGATCAGCTCAAGCTTCGCCGGGACCCAGTTCAGTACCAGCTTTTCTGTGATGTCGAGCCGGATCCGTCAATCCAGACTGTACGCGAAGGCGTTGAGCTTATGCGCTCATTCGAGCCTGATACGATTATTGCGCTTGGTGGTGGTTCTTCAATGGACTGCGCTAAGGGAATGTGGCTCTTTTACGAGAATCCTGAAGTTGATTTCAATGACCTCAAGCAGAAGTTTATGGACATCAGAAAGAGGGCGTTCCGCTATCCGAACCTTGGTCAGAAAGCACAGCTCGTATGTGTTCCTACGACTTCCGGAACTGGTTCTGAGGTTACGCCGTTCGCTGTAATCACGGATAAAGTTGAGCACAAAAAATATCCGCTTACTGACTATTCTCTCACTCCAACAATCGCAATCATTGACCCGACATTCACATACAGCTTGCCGCCAAAAATCATTGCTGACACTGGTATGGATGTTCTTACGCACGCAACTGAGGCTTATGTCTCAACGCTTGCTAATGACTTTACTGATGGTCTTTGTATTCAGGCAATCAAGATGGTATTCCAGTATCTTGAGCCTTCATATAAAGCTGGTTTCAAAGATGCAACTCCGAATCCTGAAGCGAAGGAGAAGATGCACAATGCTTCTTGCTTGGCTGGTATGGCGTTCGCAAATGCGTTCCTTGGTATGAACCACTCAATGGCACATAAGATTGGTGGTGAGTTCCATGTTCCTCACGGACGCGCCAACGCAATCCTTCTGCCGTTCACAATCCGCTACAACGGAACTCAGCCGGATAAGCTCTCAACATGGCCTAAGTACAATTACTACAAGGCTGCTGAAAGATATGCGGAGCTTGCTCGTATGCTCGGACTTCCTGCAAGCACAACGGAAGAGGGCGTTGAGTCTTACGCTAAGGCTTGTGGAGAGCTTGCAAAGAGGCTCGGAATTGCGATGAACTTCCAGAGTCAGGGCTTGGACGAGAAAGAATATCTTGCTCAGATTGACAAGCTCGCGTTCTTGGCTTATGAGGATCAGTGCTCACCTGCGAACCCGAGGGTTCCGCTTGTTGAAGACATCAAGAAGATTCTCAAGGACGCATATTATACGAAGGAATTCTTGGCAGAGTAATTTTCTGTTTGAATGATAATTAGAATCAATAAGCCCCCGAATGATGTTTTCTGAACATTGTTCGGGGGCTTTTTGTTGGATTTATTGAAAAATATTATCTTACGAAAAAAAACTCCCCAAAATGGGGAGCTTTCTGATTGTAAGAAAAATCTACCAGCGGTAGTGTGCAAACGCTTTGTTTGCCTCTGCCATTCTGTGTGTGTCTTCCTTCTTTTTGTAAGCAGAACCTGTTGAGTTGAATGCATCGAGCAATTCAGCTGCAAGTGTATCAGCCATTCCGTGACCACTTCTGTTGCGAGCTGCTGCGATAATCCATCTCATAGCGAGAGCTTCTTTGCGTGCATCGCGAATCTCTACAGGAACCTGATATGTAGCACCACCAACGCGGCGAGATTTAACCTCTACCAATGGTTTTACATTATCAAGAGCTTTCAAGAATACTTCCAATGGATTTTTGTCAGTTTTTGTTTTCAACTGATCCATTGCCTTGTAGATAATTTTTGTACAAGTATCTTTTTTTCCATCCAGCATCATTCTCAAAACGAATTTTGTGACAACTGGGCTGTTATATTTTGTATCCGGTACAATCGGACGGTTCACTGACTTCTTATGTCTTCCCATTTTAATCTCCCTAAATATGTTTTCTGGTTAAAATTAAGCCTTTGGCTTCTTAGCACCATACTTAGAACGAGATCGTTTGCGACCGTCTACGCCAAGCGTATCTTTTGTACCACGAATGATGTGATAGCGTACACCAGGCAAGTCCTTTACACGACCACCACGGATAAGCACAACTGAGTGTTCCTGCAAATTGTGTCCAATTCCTGGAATGTAAGCAGTAACTTCAATACCATTACTCAAGCGCACACGAGCAACCTTTCTGAGGGCTGAGTTTGGTTTTTTTGGAGTGACAGTCATTACACGAGTGCAAACGCCACGCTTCTGTGGGCAAGACTCAAGAGCCGGAGCTTTGGTCTGGTTTGCTAATGTCTGTCTTCCCTTACGGATCAACTGATTAATTGTAGGCATCGCCTATTCTCCTATATTTATGCCGGCAGCACTCCGGACAAAGTTAGCAATTGGAATTTGAATCTTAACAAATTTTCTTTTTATTGGTCAATAGAACTGCTCGGAATTTTTTCCGAACAGTTCTAAAATTAGTGGAATTTTTCTTCCACAAGATTTTTATTCCTCGGTTGAGGAAGAATCATAGAACTCATCGAATGAAGAATTCGCCTGTTCTTTTTCTTCCTGTCTGCGCTGAATAATTTCTGCCATCTGGACATCAAGGTCTTTGTCAGAACCATCGAAAAGTTTTACATTTCTGTAGTTTCTGATACCAGTTCCTGCCGGAATCATGTGACCGATGATGATATTTTCCTTCAAGCCGTGCAAGTTGTCGATTTTTCCAGCAATAGCGGCGTTAGTAAGAACTTTCGTTGTTTCCTGGAACGAAGCCGCAGATATGAACGAGTCAGCAGCAAGAGCCGCTTTCGTGATTCCCTGGAACATCGGGCGGGCAACGGCTGGCTGTCCGCCATCAGAAACAACGCGCTGATTCTCTTCGTGGAAGTGATACTTGTCAACCTGCTCTCCGAAGATGAATTTTGTGTCTCCGACTTCGATGACTTCAACTCTGCGGAGCATCTGGCGAACGATAACACCAATGTGCTTGTCGTCGATAGCAACACCCTGAGCAGAATAAACTGCCTGGATTTCGTTCATCAAGTATTCCTGGAGCGCATTTTCACCAAGAATATCGAGAATGTCATGTGCGCTTGGAGAACCGTCGCAAAGCTGTTCACCTGCCTTTACCTCGTCACCGTCACGAACAAGCATGCGGCGTGCCATTGGAACGAGATGCTCAAATTTCTTGCCGTATTTATCCTCAACGATTACGACACGCTTACCCTTTGTGATACCGCTAAATCGCACAGTTCCAGAAATCTTTGAGAGAACGCATGGAATCTTCGGTTTGCGAGCCTCGAACAACTCAGATACTCGTGGAAGACCACCGGTAATATCACTTGTTTTTGCAGCTTCCATTGCAATTTTCGCAAGAATCTGTCCTGCTTTTACGCTTTCGCCGTCCTCAACGCTAAGGACAGTTCCTGCTGGCAGATAGTAGTTGCCCAAAGTATTACCAGCTTCGTCCGTAATACGGATACAAGGCTGCTTAACATCAAGATGCAAATCGCTGATGTGTCTTTCTGATTTTCCTGTGTTCTGGTCAACGACTTCTTCAAGCGTAGAACCTGCGATAATATCGTCAAAGTGAACATATCCGTTGTCTTCGGCAATAATCGGCTCACTATACGGGTCAAATGTACCGATTGTTTCTCCGGCTTCCACAATATTTCCTTTTTTTACAAGGATTGTAGAACCGTTCGATATTTCAATACGCTGCTCAGAACCGAGCAAGTACAATTTCTTTCCGTTAATTCTAATCATACCGTTTGCAGAAGCAACGATATTACCTGATTTTTTTGAAAGAATCGGAGTTCCTTTGAGGATTTTATTTCCGTCCTGAACTTCTACTTTGTCAGAAGCCTCAATGTCAAATCTGTCGATAATGCGTGTTACGACCATTTCTCCTTTACGGGTGAAAAGAGCCGCATCATTTTCTACAGAAACTGAATGACCAGTGATTTCCTCAACGAAAATCGGGTATTTCAGGACGATTCTGTTTTCCTCTGTTTCCTTTGAAGCCGTACCACCAACATGGAAAGTACGCATCGTAAGCTGTGTACCAGGCTGACCGATTGACTGTGCAGCGATGACACCGACAGCCTCACCGATTTCAACGAGCTTATTGCGGGCAAGGTTTTTTCCGTAGCATTTTACGCAAACACCATGCTCAGATTCGCAAGTGAGTACTGTGCGGAGCTTGACTTTCTCAACGCCCGCGGCATCGATTTTCTTTGCGATTTCATCAGTAATGTACTCGTTCACATCACAAAGGAGTTCGCCAGTTACAGGGTGAATTACACGCTCAATTGGGAAATGTCCGACGATTCGCTTTCCAAGTGAAACTTTGACTTCATCGCCTTCTTTGATTGCCGTGTAGTCGATACCGTTGATTGTACCGCAGTCCTCTTCGTTGATAACAACATCCTGAGCTACATCAACAAGACGGCGGGTCATGTAACCAGCGTCAGCCGTTTTAAGAGCCGTATCAGTAAGACCTTTGCGCGCACCGTTTGAAGAAATGAAGTATTCAATTACCGAAAGTCCTTCTTTGAAGTTTGAGCGTACAGGAAGTTCAATAATATCTCCGTTAGGTTTAGCCATCAAACCACGCATAGCGGCAAGCTGAGAAATCTGCTTTTTAGAACCGCGCGCGCCTGAGTCGGCCATCATAAAGATTGTGTTGAATCCCTGCTTATCGCCTTTGAACTGCTCCATCATTATGTCAGTGAGCTTGTCGTTCGTTCTTGCCCAAATATCAGTTACACGGTTGTATCGCTCCTGAGCGGTGATTGTACCGCGCGAGTACTGACCGATGATTTCCTCAACTTTCTTATTTGCGTCATCGACCATCTTCTTTTTCTCTTCAGGAATGATAATATCATCCATTGAGAGCGTTGCACCGAAGAATGTAGCGTTTTTGTAGCCGACATCCTTGATAGCGTCGAGCATTCGGATTGTAATCCAAGACCCCTGCTTTTGGAAAACGGTTGCGATAAGCGATTTCAAATCTTTGTCGCCCATACCAGTCGCAATTTTTTTCTCAAGGTCTTTGTCGCTGATGTGAGGATTTACATAATTTACTTCTTCTGGAAGAGCCTCGTTGAAGCGGAGACGACCAGCAGTAGTTTTGATTACATCACCTTTTTTGAACGGAGCGTCGCAGAATGCGTCCAAAGAATCCTTTGGAGCTGGAACATAAATCATAGCATACCATTCGATATAACCGTTCTCGGCTGCCATAGAAGCTTCCTCAACGCTTGAGAAATGCTTTCCTTCACCCTTTGCGCCGATTTTTACGGAAGTCATGTAATAAATACCAAGAACCATGTCCTGTGAAGGTCCTACAATCGGATTTCCGTTCGCAGGGTCAAGAAGGTTTCTTGCAGAGAGCATGAGAGTCCAACATTCCATCTGCGCCGCCTGGGTGAGAGGAACATGGATAGCCATCTGGTCTCCGTCGAAGTCTGCGTTGAACGCCTTACAAGCAAGAGGATGGAGCTTAAGAGCTTTTCCTTCGACAAGTACAGGCTCGAATGCCTGAATACCAAGTCTGTGCAATGTAGGCGCACGGTTGAGCATAACAGGATGCTCGCGAACAACTTCGTCAAGGATTGCGAATACTTCTGGTGACTCTTCTTCTACAAGAATCTTTGCCTTCTTGATATTGAATACAACCTGCTTGTCAACGAGTTTCTTCATAATGAAAGGCTTGAAGAGTTCCAAAGCCATTTTCGTAGGAAGACCGCACTGCCACAATTTAAGCTCTGGTCCTACGACAATTACAGAGCGTCCTGAATAGTCAACGCGTTTTCCGAGAAGGTTCTGGCGGAATCGTCCCTGCTTACCTTTGAGCATATCGCTTATTGATTTGAGCGGATTGTTTGCCGCGCCTTTTACAGCTTTTTTTCTCTTTGAGTTGTCGAAGAGAGCGTCAACTGCTTCCTGAAGCATACGCTTTTCGTTTTTGATAATCATATCAGGAGCAGACAGGGACATAAGCCGTCTGAGACGGTTATTCCTGTTGATTACGCGGCGATACAAGTCGTTCAGGTCAGAAGTGGCGAAACGACCGCCGTCAAGCTGAACCATCGGTCTCAAATCTGGCGGAATGACAGGAATTACATCGAGAATCATCCAGCTTGCCTTGTTGCCCGAATTCTTGAAATCGTCAACAAGCTGAATTCTTTTGAGAAGACGCTTGTCGCTTTTTGTTCCTTTTTCAATCATCTTGGCACGAAGCTCGCTTCCAAGCTCATCAAGGTCAAGGTCATCAAGCAATTTTTTGATTGCTTCCGCACCTCTTTGCGCAACGAACGACTGTCCGTCATCGCGCTCGATGATTTCATTGTATTCGTCTTCATCAAGGAGCTGATTTTTTTCCAAATCAGTATCGCCCGGATCTATGACGATGTATTTTTCATAGTAGAGAACTGATTCCAAATCGCGGACTTTCAAATCAAGGAGAAGACCCATTCGGCTTGGAACTGAGCGGTAATACCAGATGTGGCTTACCGGAGCTGCAAGCTCGATGTGACCTGTACGCTCGCGGCGCACCTTGAAGTGTGTTACCTCAACGCCACAACGATCGCAGATTACGCCCTTGTAGCGGATTGATTTGAATTTTCCGCAGTAGCACTCCCACTCTTTCGTCGTTCCGAAAATCTTCTCGCAGAAAAGACCTTCTCTCTCCGGACGAAGAGTGCGGTAGTTGATGGTCTCAGGCTTTTTTACTTCGCCATAAGACCATGCACGGATATTATCCGGTGAAGCAAGTTTTATCTTTATCGAATCAAAATCTTGAATATCACGCATTGCTTTGCTCCTTACTCCTCGTTATCTTTGTCAAAACCAGAACTTGCTTTGTCAATCAATTCCTGATCCCTCTCTGTAAGCGCAATCTGCTTGCCCTTTGCATCGTAGATTGTGAAATCAAGCGCAAGGCCGCGCATTTCCTGAATCAATACATTGAATGACTCTGGAACACCTGCTGGAGAAGCTGGGTCGCCCTTGACGATAGACTCATAAATCTTTGAGCGTCCGTTCATATCATCGGATTTGATTGTCATCATTTCCTGCAATGTGTTTGCCGCTCCATAAGCCTCAAGAGCCCAAACTTCCATTTCTCCGAGACGCTGACCTCCGAATTGTGCCTTACCGCCGAGAGGCTGCTGTGTAACGAGTGAGTACGGTCCGATTGAACGGGCGTGCATTTTGTCGTCAACCAAGTGGTGCAACTTGAGATAATAGATAACTCCGACGAAAATCGGGTTAACAAACGGCTCTCCAGTGCGTCCGTCGCGGACAATCTGCTTACAGTCCGGACTGAGACCAGCCTGCTTGAGTTTTTCGGCAATCTGCTCCTGACTTGGCGTCTGGAAAGCAGGACATTCATAGAACTCATTCAAGTAGCGGCCGGCGATACCAAGCTCAGATTCCATAATCTGACCGATGTTCATTCGTGAAGGAACACCGAGCGGGTTCAGACATACATCGAGCGGAGTACCGTCTTCCAAGTACGGCATATCTTCCTCGGGCAAGATGCGGGCAACGACACCTTTGTTTCCGTGTCGTCCGGCCATTTTGTCACCCTCACGGAGCTTTCGCTTGTTTGCAATGAGGACATTGATTTTTTCTTTTACGCCAGGAAGCAAGTCATCGCCCTGGTCTCTTCTAAGACGCTGAACATCGATAACGATTCCTTCGATTCCGTGCGGAACATGGAGTGAAGAATCGCGGACTTCTTTTGCCTTTTCACCGAAGATTGAGTTCAAGAGCTTGAACTCTGGTGTTGTCTCTGTTTCTGACTTAGGAGTTACTTTTCCTACAAGAATATCTCCTGAGCGAACTTTAGCTCCGATTCGGACGATTCCTTCGGCATCAAGCTGAGAAAGAGCGGCTTCGCTCTTGTTAGGAACATCATGTGTGATTTTCTCGTCACCAAGTTTTGTCTCACGGATTTCAACAGGGAATTCCTTGATATGTATAGATGTATACATATCTTCTTTTACGACGCGCTGGCTGATAAGAACAGCGTCCTCGTAGTTGTACCCGTTCCACGGAACGAATCCTACCAGCAGGTTGCGTCCAAGAGAAAGTTCTCCGTTAAATGTAGCAGGACCGTCAGCAAGAACTGCGCCTTTCTTTACTTTTTCGCCAACCATGACTGTTGGTCTCTGGTGGTAGCAAGTATCCTGGTTCGTTCTCTGGTACTTTTGGAGCGTATACTCATCAATCGGAAGATTTGCATCATCTGGTTTTATTTTGATAAGCGTGCTAGTTACCCAAATAACTTCACCGTCATGCTTTGCCTTGATGAGAACGCCAGAATCATATGCAGCGCGTCCTTCCATACCAGTGCCGACATATGGCGGCTCCGGGAACAACAACGGAACGCCCTGACGCTGCATGTTGCAGCCCATGAGCGCACGGTTCGCATCGTCATGTTCAAGGAACGGAACGAGCGAAGCGGAAACAGAGATAACCTGACGCGGAGAAACATCAATATACTGGATGTCTTTTACACTTCGTGTCGTGTAATCACCACGATGGCGGCATGAAATCATCTCGCTTGAGAATGAGCCGTCTTTCTTCATACCCTCTGCAATCTGTCCGACATAGTATTTGTCCTCATCAATTGCGGAAAGATATTCGATTTTGTCCGTAGCTTTGCCGTTCTCGACTTTGCGATACGGTGCTTCCAAGAATCCGTAATCATTTACGCGTGTGTAAATTGCCAGCGAAACGATAAGACCGATGTTCGGGCCTTCAGGAGTCTCAATCGGGCACATTCGTCCGTAGTGAGTGTAGTGTACATCGCGAACCTCGAATCCAGCGCGGTCGCGAGAAAGACCTCCAGGTCCCAATGCGTTCAAACGACGTTTGTGCGTGAGTTCTGAAAGCGGGTTTACCTGATCCATGAACTGGGAAAGCTGAGAAGAGCCGAAGAACTCTTTTACTGCCGCAACAACCGGTTTGATTGAAATCAATGCCTGCGGTGTCTGTGTTGCGGTTTCTTTAAGGCTCATGCGCTCTTTTGCGATTCGCTCCATTCTTGCGAAAGCTGTTTTGAGCGAGTTAGTCATAAGCTCGCCAACAGAACGAATGCGGCGGTTTCCCAAGTGATCAATGTCGTCCAGTGTTTCATAGCCGCTGTAAACATTGATGAGATGCTTCATCGTCTGGATGATGTCGTCTTTTACGAGCGTATGCTCTTCGTACGGAGTTTCGTAGTCGAATTTCTTGTTGAGCTTGTAGCGTCCTACGCGTCCTAAATCATATCTGCGGGAGCTGAAGAACATAGATGTAAGATCTTTTTCCGCATTCTCAACAGTCATTGGCTCACCAGGCTGAAGAACTGCATAGACAGCAGAAATTGCGTCTTCTTTTGTTGGCTCGTCGTTCTCTGCGCCTTCTTTCGTGTATCTGATTTCCTCTTTCTCGAAGCAGTTGATAATCATCTCGCTGTCGAGAGAAGGATTCACTTCGTCTTTGTCATTCTCGTCTTTGCGCGCATTGAATTTGATTACAGAAATCTCTTTGATGTTCTGCGCAATCAAATCATCGATGTCGTGCAAGTGCAACTTTGAGCCGGCCTTGAAAAGGAGTTTCTCCTCTCCTGATTCAGCATCCGTTATCTTAATGTTTGAGGCAAGTACTTTGTCAACGAGAGAGTCCTTTTTAGCTGGGTCAACGGAAATATTCTCCGTTACATAGAAGCATCTGATAATCTCTTCGCGCGTTGAATAGCCGAGCGCACGGAGGAAAATTGTTCCGAGGATTTTCTTTTTTCTATCGATTTTTGCGTATATAAGCTCTTTTTTCTGATCGATTTCAAATTCAAGCCATGAACCACGGTAAGGAATGATTCTTGATGAATAAACGCCTTTTTCGTGATTGAAAATAACTCCAGGAGAACGATGAATCTGTGAAACGACAACGCGCTCTGCACCATTGAAAATAAATGTGCCGCGATCAGTCATAATCGGGATGTCACCCATGTAGATTTTTTTGCGCTCTATGACACCTGTTTCAACAAAGCGAAGGTTTATCTGTGCTTTCAGAGGAATTGCGTATGTTTGACCTTTCTTTTTGCATTCAAGCTCTGTGTATTTGATTTCGTTGTCAGCAAGCTCATAATGCTCAAATTCAAGAACCATATCGCCGTTCGGACTTTCAATCGGGAAAATGGAATTGAATACTTCCTGCAGACCTTTTTCTTCTGGCTCAACGCCATTCTTGCGGCGGCGTTTTGCATAGTCATTGTCACTTTCGCCCGGAAGTCGTGTTAAGAGTTTTTCTTTCTGAAGAAAATTTTCGTATGATGCAGTCTGAATATCGATAAGGTTCGGAATCTCCATGAAGTTCTGGATATCCTTTCCATAATATTGACGGTTGATTGTTCTGGTTTTGGCGAACATCAAACTCTCCTGGAAATATATTGTCTAAAAATTTGCTACATGAAAAATTTTTAGTATGACATACAAAAAAGAATCACAGCACAAATGAACAGACCAATCAAGACCAGTGAGGAAACTGGATTTTCAAAAAAATCGTGTTTACGAACAGGTCTAGGTATATTTTACGGAAATATGTGAATAAATCCTTAGACGACTAAAGCTTACATCCGAAGATAGCTCTTTGGATGTAAGCTGTCAGCCAAATAATTAAAAATTAAGCAACTTTTGACAAGTCAAACTTATTTCTTAGAAGCTGTACCGCCAGCTTCTGTGATTTTCTTGATGATTTCATCAGCTTCAGCCTTAGAAACACCCTCTTTAAGCGGCTTTGGAGCACCTTCAACGAGAGCTTTTGCCTCACCAAGACCAAGACCAAGAAGCTCTTTAACAGCCTTGATAACAGCGATTTTCTTAGCTGCGTCGAATGCATCGAGAGATACAGTGAACTCTGTCTGCTCTTCGCCACCAGCAGCTGCACCACCAGCAGCTGGAGCTGCAACAGCTACTGCTGCTGTTACGCCGAATTTCTCTTCCATTGCTTTTACAAGCTCAGAAGCCTCAAGAACTGTCATGTTCGCAATTGCGTCAAGGATTTCATCTTTTGTTACTGCCATATTATCTTCTCCTATTTAGGCATGTTTGAATTGAATCAAACCACAAATCTTTTGTGCGGTCAGCTCAAACTGAACTGATTGACCCGCATTGGTATAAAAGTAGCAAGGACAGTCTGACAGAAATAGAAGCCTGACCTTGCTGCACAGAACGAAGGATTACTCCGCTGCTGGAGCAGCTCCGCCTTCCTGTGATTTTTTATCAACATAAGCCTGCAATGTAGCCGCGATTTTCTGAACCGGACCATTGATTGTAGACATGAGCATAGCGATGAGCTGTTTCTTTCCAGGAACTTTTGAGTATGCCTCAATTTTTGCTTCATCGTAAATCTCGTTTCCGATATATCCGCCTTTTACAACGAGTGTCGGAGCTTCTTTCTTGAAGTCAAACAAAATCTTTGCAGCTTCGTTTGAATCTTCTTTTACCATTGCGATTGCTGTTGGTCCTTTAAGGTACGCATCAACATTCTCAATTTTCATTTCGCTGAAAGCGACTTTCGCAAAGTTGTTCTTTACAACTTTGAGAGGAACTTCCTTTTCACGGAGCTTGTCGCGGAGCTTTGTAATCTGCTCTACTGTCAAGCCTCTGTATTCAGTAAAAATGAAGTCATTATATCCATCGAATGATTTTTTTGTCTCTTCGATTGCCGCTGTCTTAGCAGGCTGTAACTGTCTTGCAAGAATAGCCATATATTATGCCTCCTCCTCTACGCTTACCCAAACGCCAGGACCCATAGAAGAACTTACTGATACGGAACGAACGAAATCTGCCTTTGCATCAACAGGCTTTTTCCTGTCGAGTTCTGCAAGAAGTGTCTTTACGTTCTCTGCAACTTTTGCAGCATCCATAGAAACTTTACCAACTGCAATGTGGATAATTCCAGTCTTGTCAGCCCTGAATTCTGTACGACCTTTCTTAAGCTCGTTGATAGCAGATACGATGTCATTAGTAACCGTTCCTGTTTTTGGGTTTGGCATCAAACCTTTGCGTCCCAAAACCATACCAAGACGACCAACATCCTTCATCATATCAGGAGTAGCAACGGCAATATCAAAATCAAGCCAGCCACCCTTTACTTTCTCAACATATTCAGGTCCAGCGAAAGCTGCGCCAGCATCAAGAGCTTCCTTTGCCCTATCCTCTGTACAGAATACAAGGACTTTCTTCTCTGCCGTGAACTGGTTCGGGAACACGAGCGTGTCGCGAACAGTCTGGCTCTTTCCAAGCCTAAGAGCAACATGAAGCTCAACAGTCTCATCGAATTTTACAAAATGAAGATCTTTTACAAGTTCACATGCTTTTGCAACTGGATATGACTGCTGTGGATCATACTTTTTAAGTGACTCACGATATTTCTTTCCGTGTTTCATTACTCAGCCTCCACTTCAACACCCATACTGCGAGCAGTACCAGCGATAATTTTTTTTGCAGCTTCGATGTCATTTGCGCTTACATCAGGCATCTTCTGTTTTGCAATTTCTTCAAGCTGTGCTTTTGTGAGCTTTCCAACTTTATCACGAAGTGGATTTGCAGAACCCTTTTCCAATTTGAGTGCTTTCTTGATAAGAACAGCAGCCGGAGGGGTCTTAAGAACGAATGTGAATGACTTATCTGAATAAACTGTAATAACTACAGGAATGATAAGTCCTTTCTCCATGTTCTTCGTTCTGTCATTAAATTCCTGAACGAATTTCGGTGCAGGAACACCTTTAGGTCCAAGAGCAGGTCCAATCGGCGGAGCAGGAGTTGCTGATCCCGCAGGCGCCTGAATTTTGAACACTTCTACAACCTTTTTTGCAGCCATTTTATAGCTCCTTATATTGGTATGAAAGAACAGATTCTAAATCGTTCTTTCTAACGGAATGTCTTTGTCCAACGGACTTACATTCCTCCCAAAAATTACAGATTAATTCTAATCTGAAAAATTTTAACTGATTAATTTCTCGACTTCGCCCAGTGCAACATCAACTGGAGTTGAACGACCGAAAATCTGAAGAAGAATATGAAGTCTGCCTTTCTCTGCGTCAATTGCCTCTACATCACCCTCAAAAGAAGCGAATGCTCCAGAAATGACTTTTACTTTGTCACCCACAGCATAAGGCTGGTTGATTTTTGATACTTTATCAGCTTTTATATCACCTGACATACGAAGGATATTCTTTGCCTCCGCATTTGTAATCGGTCTTGGCCTGACATTCGGATCTGTTCCTACGAAACCGTTTACACCCTGTATTCTTCTTACTTCTGAACAAGTTGTTTTCCAACCGATTTGCGGCAAATCCATTTCAAGCATGATATAACCAGGAAGAATCTTGTTTTTTCTGGTTATTTTCTTGCCAGATTTGTTCTCAACGACTTCTTCTGTTTTTGGAACTTTTACATCGGTCAGAACCGAAGAGTCAATCTCTCCAGCATCAAGCTTCATTCTGATTGTTCGCTCGATTTTATCTTCATAGCCCGTATATGTTTGAACCATGTACCAACTTTTAGACATCTCTTAATCCCACCAATACTTATTAAGATTTAAGGCTATATGTTCTAGAAGACAAGTCTCATGCCTGTTGAGAAGAGCAAGTCCAACGCACCCAAGATAATAGCAATGATTATTGACGAAATGACAACAACTTTTACAGAAGATACAACATCATCACGGGAAGGCCAAACAACTTTTCTAAGTTCTGCACCGCATTCCTTAAAAAATCCAAGAACTTTACCCATATATATCCCCTTAATTTAAAATAAAAATACAGGCCAGGTAGGACTCGAACCCACGACAACCGGTTTTGGAGACCGGGACTCTACCAACTGAGCTACTGACCTAAAAAATTATAACAGCCGCTGTTTTTCAGCAGCTGGTTAATATCATTTTGCTTTTGTTTCTTTGTGAAGAATCTCTTTGCGGCAGAAAGGACAATACTTGTTCTTTTCTAATTTGCCGGTGATATTCTTACGGTTTTTTGTGGTTGTATAATTTTTTCTTTTGCACTCTGTGCATTGAAGGGCAATAATATCAATTGCTGTCTTTTTCTTGCTACCCATAGCAACAATCTCCTAAAAATTATTTTCAGCTCCCGAGCGGAATCGGACCGCTGACCTCCGCACTACCAATGCGGTGCTCTACCGACTGAGCTACAAGAGCAAGCTCGAAAAGCGTGTTTTCTGAATATACCTAATCGTTTTTTTTCTGTCAAGCGATTTTGTATAAAAACCAAAATTATTCTAGTACTTTATTACATTTTGTGCTAGTGTTTTTTTGTTTATTTTTTAAATGGAGTGAAAAAAAATGACGATTGATTCAATGATAAATAATATTTTGGATTCTTATAAAGAATTCGGCGGAATAAATGAATCAGGCGTCGAATCTTTTCCGAACAGGGAAAATGTCGTCGATGTGCTGCATGAGTTGCAGTTTTTGGTTTTTCCGGGATATAAGAACGCAGAGGAAATAAATTCCGAGAATGTGAAATATGTAACGGGGCAGCGGGTCAATAAAATCATATCGATATTGACGAAAGAAATTCAAAAGGCCCTTATATACGAGGTTGAGAGTTGCGATTCAAAAGGCGAGGTCAAGAATTCTCATTGTTTCGGTCTTGCTGAAAAAACCGCCCTTGCCTTGATTCAGGAGATTCCCAAAATACGAAGGCTTGTTCATCTTGATGTTATTGCGGCGTTCAACGGGGATCCGGCTGCAAAAAGCGATGAGGAAGTTATCGTGTCTTATCCGGGGCTTGATGCGATTGTTGTCCACAGGCTCTCGCATTTCCTTTATTCGTGCGGCGTTCCTGTAATTCCGAGGATTATGTCCGAGTACATACACTCGCGCACTGGAATTGACATACATCCAGGGGCGACGATTGGCGAAGGATTTTTTATCGACCACGGAACTGGCGTGGTCATTGGGGAAACTACCGTTATCGGAAATAATGTCAAAATCTATCAGGGAGTGACTTTGGGCGCACTGAGCGTAAAAAAGGATTTGCAGGATAAAAAACGCCATCCTACGATTGAGGACGATGTTACTATCTATGCCAACGCAACGATTCTTGGTGGCAGGACCGTTATCGGGAAAGGAAGCGTTATTGGCGGAAACACATGGATTATGAAGTCCGTTCCGCCTTATTCAACTGTTTCGCAGAATTAGGACGGGCAAACTGAATTCGCACGCTCTGGATTCTGCGCTGATTCTGTTCTTCGACTATGAAAGCTGTGTTGTCCCGCGTGATTGACTCGCCGGCTTCAGGAAGCGCGTCAAACTGCTCCAGGAGCCAGCCTGCCAGTGTTTCGTAGTCTTCACTGAACAAATCTAGGCTCAGAAGCTCGTTCACATCGTCAATTTTCATGTCGCCAGGAACGAGGTACTCATATGGCGAAATCGACTGGATGCGTGCTTCTGGCGGAAGTTCGCTGGAATCTTCGTGGATGCTACGCCCGAACACAGCGCGCATTATGTCGTCCATCGTTATAATTCCTGAATTCGAGCCTGTTTCGTCTACCGCAATGGCAAAATTCACCTGCTCTTTCTTGAACCGTGCCAGAAGCTCCGTTGCAAGAAGCGTTTCTGGAACAAAAACGACAGGCCTCATGCACTTTTTTATGAATTTGTCTGAATTTTTGTAGCGGGATTTTATGAGCAAGTTCTTGTAGTAAATCATTCCTACTACATTGTCGAAACCGCCTTCTGTACAGACAGGAAGCCGTGAAAATCCTGTTTCGCTGAATATCTTTACGACTTCTTCGTAAGTTGCGTCTTCAGGAACGAATTTTACGAGCGAGCGGTGGCGCATAATGTCATGGGCGCGCAAATCGGTAAAATCGAAGATTTTGTAAAGCATCTTTTTTTCGCTGTGCTCAAGGGTACCTTCGTTTTCGCCCACTTCAATAAGCGATTTAAGTTCTTCCTCCGTTATTTCATTTTTGTCATCTTTCCAAAGCGCGTTCAGTGTCATCGTGAAGAAACTGGCGATTTTAGCGAAAATCCAGACAATAGGAAAGAATATCTTTTGCAGGATAATCAGAGGCGTGGCAAAAAGAGAGGCCGCTTTCACCGGATAAACTGCCGCGAAAGTCTTGGGAGTAATTTCTCCGAAAATAATCAGCACGAAGACCATGACAGCCGTGGCGTAAGCAGAGCCCATTTCCCCTGCGATTTTGATTGCGATGGCAGTTGCCACGCCGGATGCAAGGGAAGTGATAAAATTTATTCCGATTAAAATCAGCGAAAGCAGCTTTTCCGTGTCTTTTTTCAGAAAAGCTATTTTTTTTGCTGGCGTTGATTTTTTCGTCGGGTCATCGTTTTTCAGGAGCTGTTTGAGCGTCATTTTCGTTATCGAAAGATATGCCGTTTCGCTTGATGCGAAAAACGCAACGACTCCGACGAGAATCGCAACTGCAATGCCCGGCAAAATGATTGTCAGGAATGTTTCCATCGCTATGCCCCAATCACGCTGTTCGTAGCGTCGATTATGGAATCAACGTTGCGCATGATTGCTCTGGCGATTTCAGGTTTATTCATCGTGTAAATATGAATTCCGCGAACGCCGTTAGAAATCAAGTCTATGATTTGATCGGTGGCGTAAGCGATTCCGGCTTGCCTCATTGCGTCAGGCGAATTGCGGAATTTGTCGCAGATTGCAAGGAGCTTTCTGGGAATACAAGCGTTCGACAGGTCAACCATACGGGAAACTTGGCTTGCGTTCGTTATCGGCATGATTCCGGCAAGGACTGGAACATGGATTCCGGCGGACTGCAAGCGGTACAGGAACGAATAGAGCATTTCGTTGTCAAAGAACATCTGCGTCGTAAGGAAATCAACCCCTGCATCGACTTTGTATCTTAGGTTCTCGATGTCCGTGTTCCTGTTTTTGCTCTCAGGATGGCTCTCAGGATAACACGCTCCGCCCACGCAGAATCCTTCTTTTTTCAGGATGCGCACAAGACCGTCGGCATGATTCAGGCCGCTCGGGAACAAATTCTCGCCCTCTGCCGCATCTCGCGGAAAATCCCCGCGAAGAGCAAGTATATTCTGGATTCCTTTTGATTTAAGGCTCCCGATTGCTTGCTGAAGCTGCTCTTTTGTTGAGCGGACGCAGGTGAGGTGTGCGAGCGCGCTAGTATTGTTTTTTTCTATTACTTGGGCGAGGTCGCTTGTGTTTGTCTGTGTTGTGCCACCTGCCCCATATGTGATTGAGATAAAATCAGGGTGGAGCGAAGTAAGCTCAATCGCCGTGTTTTTTACGGATTCAAAACCGTCCTGTTTTTTGGGCGGAAAAATCTCGAACGAGATTGTCACTTTTTTTGAATTCAGCTTGTCAACGATTTTCATATTGTCTTTGTCTCCAAAAGGCATTATTCGCAGCCGCAGTCTCCGCCGCATCCGCCCCCACAGCCGCCGCAACTTCCGCAGCTGCCGCCACATCCGCCCGAGTACTCGAACGGTTCAAGCTCTTCGGGATTTGCGTCACGAACATCAACGACTTCGACATCGAAGAAAAGTTTTTTTCCTGCAAGCTCATGGTTTCCGTCAACAGTGATTTTGTCGTCGGTTACATTCGTAACATGGACGAGGAACGGTCCTGTAGGAGTATCAGCCTGAAAAGTCTGACCGACTTCAATAGGTATATTCGCATCGAACTGGCTTCGTGGCACTTCCGAAACAAGATTCTCATCATATTCGCCGTATCCTTCTTCCGGCTCTATCTCGGCATGGATTTTTTCTCCGACAGCCTTTCCGTCAAGGCGTTTCTCAAGCCCTGGGATTAAAACTCCGAAGCCGTGCATATATTCAAGAGGTTCGTTTTCTTTTGACTCATCAATAACATTTCCGTCGATGTCTTTGAGTGTGTAATGGATTTTTACCATTTTTTTTGATTCGATATTCATTTGTTCTCCAAATTATTAGCTTGTGTCTTTAGTTTACTAAATAATAAGAAATCTGTCTTGGTTGATTCTGGGAGCAAATTCAGAATTGATGCGAACATAACGGAACAGTTCTGCTCGTATTCAGCAAAGAGAGCCGCAGCTTTTGTCCGATTGAATGTGACAAGACCTTTTATTTCATCACCCGAGCTTAAAATGCACTGAATTGTGGAAAGTATTCCGCGCTTTTTCATTTCTTCTGAGAATTCTCCGTACTCAGGCTTGAAATCCTGCGGAAAATCAACGCGAACATATTTTTTTCCTGCAAGTGCGGTTTTGAATCCTTCGCTGAATACATATCTGACATTCTCATGAAGTCCGGAGTCGTCCCCGAGTGTGTACCTAAGCTCCAGATTATCGCCGTAGAAGATGGAAATATCATCAAGCGAGTATGTTTCCTTCATATGTTTAAGAATATTCACGATTGCCTGGAAAGGCTCGTCGCCCAAATCCTGCATGAACTTGGACATATATTCCAGCTCTTTTACCTCACGGTCATCGTACTTTATTCCGTTTGTCTTTGCTTCTGTGGCTTTTTTGTAAAGCTCTGCGTGCAAATCGTCACGGAAGAACACATACCGGTCCCGGCCCTTGTCCTTTGCGCGGTACAAACCGAAGTCGGCTTTTTTGAAAAGTTCTTCGTATGTGCTTCCGTTTGTAGGGTGAGTAGCGCAGCCAACTGATGCGGTAATGTGAATATCGTCGAACGAATGTTCAAATGCGTTTCTGATTTGCACAAGAATTGCATGAAGCGTTCCGCGGAGAATGGTTTCGTTTGACATTCCCCCGATTATCATAACGAACTCGTCTCCGCCGTACCTGCCTACAACGCCTGATTCTCCTGCTATTTCGCTCAGGATTTTTCCTGTCTTGGCAAGAACTTTGTCGCCTGCGATATGACCGTAGGCATCGTTCACAGGCTTGAAATGGTCAAGGTCAATTATTATGAGAGCAACAATATCGTTTTTGTTCGTTTTTATACGCTCAATCGCATATTCGGTTATTGCTTTTTTGTTGAACACTTTCGTAAGCGAATCAAACCGAAGCTCCTCAATAAGTGATTTTGTTTTTTCTATGCCCCTTGAGTTTTCTGAGCTTAGGATTCTTCCGATTATCATTTGCTCTGCGAATATTTCGCAGAAATTTCCCATGAATGTGATTTCTTCCTTGGCGTTTCCCGATGAACGAATGGAGCTTTCAAAAGTCTCGTTTATGGTTTTATCAAGGTTCTTGAATTTTTGAATCATTTTCTTGAACTGGTCTATGTACTTGCCAAGAAAATATGAATTTCGTATTGCGTACTCTTGGAAAACATCTATGTTTCCATCAAAAAAAGTCGTTCTTGTATTATTCTGGAACTGATACAGGGAAAAAGTTTCTGAGTTTTTTTTGTAAATGAACACATATTCACTAGTTGCGCCCAAAGCCGCGAGATAAGTTTTTAAATCCCTCTCCGCATCTTTGAGTTGTTTGAAAGCATTGTCCAGAGTAACAAATTCAACGCATTTTAATTTTTTTTCGGTGTCATAGTATATGGTAGTGAAATACAGGGCATATTCATCGTTACTGTCTTTGAAACTGAAAATGCGGAAGTCATCGGGATTTTTCGAGTTGTGCAGGAATTCCGTCAGCGCGTCTTTTTCATCAGGAGAAACGAATTCCTCAATATGATGATGATTTTTTCCATTTTTTTCAAAAGTGATGAAAAATTCTTTGCTTCCGCTTTTTATTTCAAAATCATCATTCAAATAAACGCATTTGAGATTACAACTGCCCATAATTTTACATTATAGACTGAAAAATGCGAATATTCAAACGATATTCAATTTTTTTGTAAATTGAACTGCCCCCCCTCCCTTAGTTTAGCGAAGCTCAAATCATAGATACTGAAACGAGATGCCATGATATGAAAGTCTGGGAAAAGGTGGTACTCTGATTTGACGGAATCAGAGAGTCGGCGGAAGGTTCTGCCGAACTGTGAAGAAGGCACTGCAAAAACAGCCCCTTACTTCGAAAACAAGATTAACCAAAACCG
>JAFSJW010000034.1 GCA_017449265.1 Treponema sp. | reverse complement strand
GGTTCAACATACATCGACGTGAAAATCACCGATACTGCCACATCGACGGAAAGCCACAAATACATTCCCGTAAAAGTGTCTTCCGACAAAAAACTTAAGTCGAAAACGGCGGCCGCAATAAAGAGCGAGGTGACAGACAAGAATCCTGAAAAGTCACCACAGAAGACAGAGGCAAGCATAAACTTCGCCTACGCCACAGTGGACAAGACCACCGCAGACAGTAAATTTACAATCGAAGTTGTTAACACAGGAAACGGAGATGTCACCTACACCTCAAGCAATACAGCAGTAGCCGAAGTAGCCGAAAAAACAGGCCAAGTGACCATCGTGGGAGCAGGGGAGAGCACAATCACCGCAACAGTAACAGATTCCGACACCTACACCTACGCCACAAAGACCGCACGCTACACGCTTACGGTGACCTATATTGGTACCAAAGCCCCGACTGAGGCAAAGGCCTTGGGCGACATCGTCTTTACAGACGGCTCTGCAACACCTTACAGCGCAGACCTTACTCTTACCGCCGAGCAGAAGGCGGCGGCGGTCGCGGTCATCTTCGACGCGACGAAAAAGCTTGGCGTGGGGCTTGTGCAGGGGAGTAGGCTTGAATGGGCGAAAAGCGGTAAGGCCGGCTACACCACGTCGATAGCGACCCTGCTGGCTACGAAAACGGGCGGAGGCGATGCCAGCGATGCCGAGTTCAGCGGAGACGGAGCAAGTGACGGAAGCGGAAGCCTTGCGAAATTTAGGACTGCAGTCAGTGCGGGCACGGATGCGCTGAGTTCGGATGACTACCCCGCATGGGCATGGATTGAGGGATACGCAGCGACCGCGAATCTTACCGGAACATCATACGCGAGCGGATGGTACATGCCGAGCATAAAGGAGCTGTGCGACCTTTACAATGCCAAGGATGCCGTGAACAACAGTATAGGAAAGATTGGTGGTACACAAATGTCTGCTAGTTATTATTGGTCGTCCAGTCAGGGCACAGCCTACGGCTATTACGCGTGGCTCGTCCATTTCGGGTATGCCGAACTCAGCAACGTCAACAAGGACGCTACGCTTTCGGTCTGCGCTGTCAGGGCTTTCAACTAGCGCATGAGCAAAGACGCATAGCCAACGGCGGCAAGGCAGCTGGGCAAAGGAAAGCGATTTAGCACAGTAACAGAAAAAGCCGTCTGTATTTTGCGGACGGCTCCTGCAAAAACTTCTGATAAACGGAGTTCTCTCAAAGTTCGGTGAGGAACAGACAGCAAGACAGTTCCTGTCGCAATACAGATTGCAATGCAGGGGGCATACGGCGCAACAGACTACGGCGGATTCATGGCAATGCTGGTACTTGCAATTATTCCGATTATCATATTCTATCTTGTTGCACAGAGATACATCATCAGCGGGGTAATCTCCGGCGCAGTGAAGGGGTGATATAACCAGATTTATTGCAAGAGAATGCGGTTCGCGTTGAATGGATTGCGGAAAAAATGGCGAACATGATTCTACAAGTTCTAGTGACAAATGAGGAAGAAAAAACTATACTAAAAGGTGAATTTACGATTCAAATCGTTCCAATTCATAAATTTTTGAAGGAAGAATTAGTATGACAGAAAAAGAACAGATTCTTAAAGCAATGCAAGATGCAGGAACACCTCTTAACGCTGGAAAAATTGCGGAGCTGACAGGGCTTGACCGCAAAGTAGTAGATAAAACGATGGATGCAATGAAAAAAGACGGAAGCATAATTAGTCCTGTCCGATGCAAATGGGAACCGGCTCAGAAATAGTAGGCACAGACTACATCGGAACGATAATTCCGCCGAAGTAGTCGGGTCTTCCGTTGCTGTCGCTCAGAATAAACCCTCTGAATGTAAGAAGGGCGTAGGTTCCGTCGGTTTTGCGCGCCCTGTAGGTGAGCGGAAAAATCAGCTCCGCCTCGTCGCACAAAGCCGCATCAATAAGCTCCCGATATGCCTTTTTATCATCAGGATGGATTCGCTCCTCCCAGAGCTTGTCTGCATGATACATATATTCAGAACCCATTCCAAAATCATCAACAAGGGAAAGCGACCAACGCGAATAATCAAAACGCATATCATTCAGATAAACATACCCGCCTCCGCTAACAGTGCATAAAGCCCCAAAAAAAGCGTCCAGAATGCGTTTTCGCTCGGAAGTAATCGGTATATTGAATTTTCTCATCTCCCTGAAAGTTTGCGTCAATGTCATGGATTTGATTTCTTTTTTGTTTTTATACATCTCATTGTCGGCGCGCTCAAGAACTTCGGAAAAACTCTCCCCGCTTTCCGGCTCGTAAACGGACAGACCGCACGCAACGACCGGTCCTAAGCGGCTGATTTTATTGTCATACGATTCATCTTTGAAAATGGTGAGCAATTCTTCCTTGCGCTCATAATCCTGCCCATTCAGAATAACGACAAATTCATCTCCGCCAATTCGGAAAACCGGGCTATGCTTAAAAATATTGCAAATCATCCGGCTTGTTCTTTGGATGCTTTCATCGCCAAAACTGTGACCGCGAGTATCGTTAATCAGCTTGAGGTCATTCATGTCGCAAAGAACGATTCCGAACTTCTGGTTTTTGTCTTTTTTGAGCTTTTCGACCATAGAGTCGGAAAACTCCTTGAACGAGTTCTTGTTCCGAACTCCTGTCAGCTCGTCAAATCTTGCAAGGCGTTCTGCAGATTCAAGCCGTTTTCTCTGCATTTCTTTTTTCTGAAAATCCTCTTCCACATTTTCAAGACAACACAGAACATGACCTTTGTCGGGACACAATAATTCAGAATGGCGCACATGAACGATTTTGTCATTTTTGATTGCACGAAAATCTATGAAACATGTATCTCGCTCGGACAATCTTTTTTGCATCAGCTTTTTATCAAGCAGCTGATCCACAATTTTTATGTCATTCAGATGAACGCACTGCTTCATGATTTTTTTTAAATCCAGGAAAAAATCATCGCCATTAAACGGCACTCCAAGATCCTCAAAAAGTTTCATTGGCACAAGACTAGTATAATATCCAGTCTCGATGTCAACATAATAAACACAGCAATAGTGATTTATCAGAGTAATCGCGACTTGACAGAATCATTCCTGATTTTTATCCATTTTTACCATCCATAAGTGACTTACACTGACGACACAAAATCCGCAAGCAACAAAAAATCAATTTTAGGCAAAGCACGGCTATTGAGCTTATCGAAATGACTACGGGGCTACAAACCACTGCTGAGATTCCGAACTTGGTTTGGAATCTCAGAGCGTGGATTCTGAAACAAGTTCAGCAAGACAATACTCTCTGCCCAACTTTGGCAAAGCCAAAAATGCTAGTTCTCCTGAACAACTTCCGTCACTTCCGGGCATGCGTCTTTCAAGTAACGCTCAACCCCCATTTTCAGCGTCATAAGAGCCATAGGGCAGCTTCCGCAAGCACCTGTGAGCCGCAAATGAACGCGATTCTGCTCATCAATCGAAACGAACTCCATGTCTCCACCGTCTGCCTGTAGCTGCGGGCGAAACATATCCAAAGCCTCTTTTACAAGTTTCTCATCAACCATAAAAAACTCCTATATAACAGACCTGTTCGGAAAATAAGTTTCTGAACAGCCTAAATATTATTTTACACTGATTACAGCGATTTGTGTAACAAAATCTCAAGCGTTTTTCGTGCAGAACCGAACGCAAGCGGAAGCTGCGAAATTTCCTCCTGAGTCCGGGCAAACCGCCATTCAAGCGAAAGAACCTCTCCTTCCTGCGTACTCAGTTTTGCGCCAGTCGGAAGAACCGCCCTGAAAAACACATCGCAAGTCTTGTACTGGATGTTCTTGTAATCATAAGTGTTCGGAAAAGACGCAATGTAGTCAAGGGAAACAGGCTCCACCCCAATTTCTTCCTTGCACTCGCGCATACAGGCTTCCTCCATGCTCTCGTCCGGGTCAACGAAGCCGCCGGGAAAAGCAAGGAATCCTTTGCGAGGCTCTTTTCCGCGCCGCTCGAACAGGATTTTTCCGCTTTCATCCTGAATCACAAGTCCAACCGCACTCGCAACATTGTTGTACAAATCAAATCCGCAATCAGCGCAACGCCACTTGCGCATTCTGACATTCTCAATATTTTTCCCGCCGCAATTCGGGCAGAACGAAAAATCATTCTTCATATTTTTTCCTGATTCAGAATTTGGGCTGCATAATAAGTGCGGTAGTTCAAATATTTCGGTTAGTTCCGTAACCGTAAGCCAAACCACCATCACTTATTTTTTCAAGTCCACAAAATATACTTCTATTATATATGATTTTAGCTGATTTTTATTAATAATTCTGATACATTTTTTCTATGAGCGAATTATTAGCACCAGCAGGAAATATAGAAGCCCTTGACGCAGCAATCGGCGAGGGTGCGGACGCAGTTTATCTCGGACTCAAAAGCTTCAACGCACGGCTTAGGAGCACCAATTTTGCGTGGAATCAGTTTGAGGCAACCGTTCAGTCGCTTCACAGGCAGAACAAGAAAATCTATGTCACAGTGAACACTGTCTCAGAAGAGCGCGACACGGAACGGCTCTACCGATTTTTGTCCTATCTGAACAAGATTGGTCCCGACGGGCTTATTGTCCAAGATTTCGGCGTTGTGCGCATGTGCCAGGAATTTTTCCCGAACTTGGAACTGCACGGCTCCACGCAAATGAATGTGGAGAGCGCGGCCGGAGTGAACCTTCTGAGCCGGGAAGGACTAAAGCGCGTCGTTGTAGCACGGGAGCTTGGTCTTGAAGAAATCCGCTCGATAAAATCAAAAACAAGCGCAGAGCTTGAAATTTTCGTGCATGGCGCGCTTTGCGTAAGCGAAAGCGGTCTCTGCCTGTTCTCAAGTTTTCTGGGCGGAAAAAGCGCGAACAGGGGAATGTGCGCGCAAGCTTGCCGCCGCTACTACACCGCTATGTCCAGAAGCGGCGAGGAACAAGGATTCTATTTCTCACCGTGCGACCTCCAGCTCATAGACCACATCCCAGATTTGATTCAGGCGGGCGTTGAGTCTTTCAAGATTGAAGGACGAATGAAAAGTGCCGAATATGTTGGTTCAGTAGTCGCCGCATACCGCTACCTCATGGACCACTGGCAAGAAGACAAAAAAGGCGCAGTTGCAGCCGCAAAACGGATGCTCGCCACAGATTTTGCCCGAGCAAAAACCGACTACTGGTATAACTTTAAGACGAACGAAGAAGGCGTTCAAAAAGCCGGCTCGCTCATTCTTAACCCGAATCAGGCAGGTGGAACGGGAATCTATCTTGGTGTAATCGACAAAATAGCAGAGCCTAGCGACGAGGCAAAAGCTCGTGCAAAAGAGACCGCCGCCCCTGACGCAGAGCCAGATGAATGGCAGATAAAAATGGCACATCTTCGCGGCGGAAGCTACGATCCTGAGCCTGGCGATTCAATCCGCCTCCACAAATCGGACGACACAGGGCGCGTAAGCCACAAAGTCCGCACAGTTGAGTTCGATGAAAAAGGAAACCGCCTGATTGACATACCAAAAGGCTTCAAGACGGGTGACAGCGTTTATCTTCTCCAGACAAAATCAATGTCAAAAAGATACCCGCGCGTACTTCCCGGCGACATCGGAAAATACAGGCAGCAGCCAGGAGGTGAGTCCCTCCCGATTCTTGACCTTACGCCCATCCAAAAGAACGAGCTTTCGTATTTTCCAGAAGGACTTTACATTCAGGTTTCAACAATCGCGGACTTGTTCCAAATTCAGGCAAAACACCCTGTTCGCGCCATCCTTGAGCTAAATTTTGAGACAAAAGACGACCTACTGAATCACAAGACGGTTCTTCCGTTCTCCAAAAAGCAGATAATAATCTCGCTGGATCCTTACTGCCCGGCATCAAAAGAGGAGGAGCTTTCCGCCACGCTGGAACTTCTGATTGCCGACGGGTTTAAGACTTTCGTTGTGAACAATGTGGCGCACATCTCGTTTCTGCGCGGAAAAGGCGCGAATGTAATAGCAGGACCGTACTTGTACACATTCAACCGCTGGGCTGTCTCATGGCTTGAGAACCAGAACATCGGTGCGTTCATCACGCCTCTGGAAAACTCATGGAAGAACTTGCAGGCAACATTCGAGCCGAATGTGCGCGACAGGGTTCTTGTAACAACATACGCTTACCCGGCTTTGTTCAGAATTCGGTTCCAGCTGCCAGAGAGCTACGATTTCACTTACTTTACCGACAAAGAGGGCATGGAATTCAAAGTGAACTCCACGCCGGACGGCTCTTTTGTTATGCCCGAGTCTCCGTTCTCAATCGTAGACAAGTCCGAGACACTTGACCACGCCGGATTCCACCGCATACTCATAGATTTTTCCCGGACGAAAGTCACAAAGCAGGAGCTTAAAGCCGTTTCAACAGCGATGATAAAAAAGCAGCCGTTACAAGGAACTAGCCGCTTTAACTGGAAAGACGGCTTCTACAGCCCTGAGAAAATCGAAGAGTACAAGGCAATGAACGAGCGCGCAGCCGAAGCGAAAGCAGCCGGCATTCCGCAGCCACGGAACAGGTCTGGCAAGCGGCGGAAATAAGGTAAGTTCTGGTGGTGGTTTCGATACGGAATCTTCGATTCCTACTCAACCACCACGCCGTTTTCTGCGGTCATTGAGGCTGCTGCTAGAACACGGCTTCGTCCTCCAAATCTTCTGATGACGGTTCGGTGATTTCTTCTTTTAGCCCATCCGCTCCAACAGCAAGATTCGCAAGGTCTTTTGCCACAGAATCATTTCCGCCTGAGAAAGTGTTCTGGCTTCCTTTTTTTCCAATAAGGCACGCATCCAGAGTTTCAGCTACAGCATACATCTTGCTGTAGCGTTTTCCGTCCTTCTCCCATTTTCCCTGCCGAAGCCGCCCCACAAGGCGCACTCCCTGCCCTTTCTTCCCGAATTCAGCAAGTTTCTTCTGGAAAATGTCGCCCCACACTTCCACATCGATAAAAAGAACTTCTTTCTGGAAAGTTCCGTTGAAATCCTTGTAGCTTCTGTTGACAGCAAGCGGAAAAGTGCTGAATTTCGTTCCTTTTTTGCTGACTTTAAACTCTGCGTCTTTGCACAGGTTTCCTTCAAGAATGACTTGATTAACTGTAGACATTTTTCTACCCCTTATATTCAGGCAATTGCCAGTTTTTTGAGGATATTTTCCTCACTATATAAAGGGTCAGAGAATTTTCATTTTTGACACCATTTTTCTGATAATTTTTTGTTATATCTGAAAAAATCCACAGATTTTTGAAAAAAAATTGCGGTGCGCCCCCGACCAAGCCCGAATCAGCTCTGAATTCCAAGCCTCAGAATCAATCACTTACGGGCAGCCCCAGAAAAGCCCACGAGTTTTGCGAAGCAAAATCTCGGCCACTTTGAAGCAAAGCTCAAAAGTGCTATTGCGCCGTGCGAACAACGCGGAAACCGAGAGTGTAGACATGGAAGCTACTGATGGAGAAACTGATACTACGAAACAACGGAGCGATGCTGTCCCGACAGGAAACGGCACATTTGGACTCATAATCGTACCAGCATCCACCCCGAAAGACGCGGGCAGTCCCAGAAGTGCCGCCAGACGCAGGGGTACTCGCAGTTATCGTACCGTTCAAGTCCCAGCACCATTCACCAATATTCCCGCTCATGTCGTAGAGATTCAGGGAGTTCGCCGTTTTGCCCCTCACCTCTTGCGTCGAGCCTGAGTTTGTTATGTACCAAGCCACATCGTCAATCGTGTCACTTCCTGAGTATGTTTGCGCCCATGAAATTGCAGTCGGGTCGCCCCCGCGCGCAAGCCACTCCCACTCAGCCTCAGTCGGAAGGCGATAGCCGTTCGCGGTAAAGTCGCAGGCGGCTGAGTTCCAGTCAGCATTCATTGATGAAGGACCGCAGAGCTTTCCAGCTCCGTCATCAACAATTCCTGACCAGCTAGCTGGGTCTGTGCATCCTCCTATCGTGTAGCACGGAGTCAGCCCCTCCGCCATGCTTCTCTTGTTGCAATACACGAGTGCATCATACCAACTCACATTGTACACGGGGTAGCTTGCTCCTACGCCGTGTACAGCGATTGGGATTGTTTCACCGTACTTGCAGTATGTCTCGTACTCGCCCTGCGTTACCTCGTGGTCGCTTGCCCACAGTTTTGATATTTCCACGGTTCGCCCTGACACGAACACATTTGAGCCAGCAGTCTCGCCTACAGTTTTTCCATCTGCAAGAACAAAACCTGTTGCGTCCCACCACCGCGCATAGACGGTTGTATCTGCTGTAATGGGCGTTGTAAAGTTATATTTTGCGGAGAACCCGCTGTCCGCATACCAGCCGATGAATTCAGAGCCTGTTTTCGTAGGTGATTCAGAAGGCAGCTCCGCCACTCCTCCGCTCGCAACAACCTGCTTTGTCACCGTGCTTCCGCCGTTTGTCTCGAATGTTACGGTGTAGTTCTCCGCAACTACGGTTGCTGGCGTTGAGCTTGTGCCTCCCACATAGTTCGTCCCACCCGAGCAGGAAGTAAGGATTATCCCCAGCGATAGCGTAAGGAATCCAAAAACGCGTTTTTTCATTTTGTTCTCCATTTTGCCACAATCAAGCAATCCGTTCTAAGTTTTAAAACCAATCCGAGCAAGCAGCCCGACTAAGCCCGAATCTGAGATTTCTTCCAAACTTAGCGCCAAATCTAAAAAGCAATTTCAATCATTCGCTTGGAACTCTAGCTACACAACGGACTCTGTAACTCGTATCTGTATAAGCCGAAACTGTTTCAAAACCACTTTCCTTATAGCAGCTGGCATAATGAGAAACATCGTTTGCGATTTCTTTCGAAGACCAATAGCCAGCACTTTTGTCAACATTAGTTGCGGATATACTTATATCATTCAATGCCGTAACAGTATTATTGATTTTGTCCTGATTACTTGTTATTTTCGAAAGTTCATTAGTCGCAGGAACATACCAGTCGATAGTACTTCCAGAGGAATTTTTACTAGCCGCATAACTAAACGGCGGATAATTTGAAATATTCTTACCAGCATTAGTTAATGTAGTTCTATTTACAATTCCATCATTAGAGTCAGCTAAACCAACATAATCACTTGCAGGATGCCCGCTAGTATTATACCACTTAACAGCCGAGCTTTCGCCAAGTTCCGTCATCCGTCCATTTGCAGTAAATATTCCAACAACAGCTGATTTTTGGCTCGAACTCATCTTAGCAATATTTGCGTAAGCCACGGCTTTTCCTGTAGAGAGAATTACATCACCTGCGGTGTCTGGTGTTTTTTCCTCCGCCTTCCATGTTGCGGTAAATTCTACACTCTCAGCATCCATAATAAACTCATATTCGTTATTGCTGACAGACTCCGTTACATCGCCATCACCTTGTTTTAGAGTCTCAAGCGCATATCCGCTGGCAGGAGTGATTGTTATGGTCACGCTGTCATTTTCCGCGGCCTCGGTCACTTCATCCTCGCCTATTTTTGCGACAAATGTTGCCTCAGTAATGTCAGCTGGAAGCGTGATTGAGTAAAGCTGAACAAATTCAGCGGTTATCACAATATTTTTGTTCGGCATAGTAAAACTTAGAGTATTGTCCGCAATTTCGGAAACTTTTTCATCGTCGTCTACTTTAAGCGAATCAAGCCTGTAGCCTGAATTTTTCGTAATCGCAAGCACAATGCTCTGACCTTTTTCAAACTCACTCGCCGTTGTTCCATAAAGCTCAACAGTTCCTCCCGCACCAGAACCTGCAATCGTAACCGTATATTTCTTCGTCTTGAAAGTTGCGCTAACAGTCACATTACTTGCCGGCATCGCAAAAGTGGCTTCTGTCCTTGCGTCGTTGTAATTGATTTCAGTAACCCCGCTAACAGAGAGCGTATCAAGCTCCTTCTCCTCGTCAGGCGTTATCGTAAGCGTTATTTCTCTTCCTACAGACGCGCTCGTTGGGTCTGCGCTTACAGCTCCGCCTGTAATTCCGCCAGCTATGCCCACGGTATAAAGAACTTCTTCAAGCTCGTAGTTGTTAGTGTACAGCGTGTATCTTCCTTCTATTTCATTGAGCTTGGACTGAAACCCCGGACACGCGATGCTGTCTCGCAAACAGATTATAGCCTTTTTTTCCGCAGTGTAAGTTTCGGTGTCGCTCTTGATTTTGGTTATCGCATCAAGAAAATCCTCTTTTGTTGCCACGAAGAACCACTGCTTGTAGCTGCTTACGCTCATATTTGGAAACTGCACCGTGTTTTCGCTCGCGGAGATAGTTTTGTTTACAGTGATTGTGTTAAGCTTCGTTTTTTTGTGGGAGTCAACATATATGTCAAGGCAGAAATCATAAGTGTCGTACTCTACATTGTCGAATGTGACGGAGCCACCGGCTGTCGCATACTGGGTCTCGCTCGTGCGCGCGTCGTTCTTGAAGTAGATTCCGTAGTGGAAATTCGCCGTAGCGTACTGAGGCGTAAAGTCGCCAAGAAGATTTATGTCAGAGCTTGACGAGGCAGCTTTAGGAATCGTTATCGTTACGCTCGTTGTGCCTGAATCCGAGTTTTTAGCAGAAGAGCCACCCCCCCCCCGACCCACCACCGCCAGTATCGCATGAGAGAGGCAGCGCAAACGCAAGGAGCGTCATCAGAACCTTAAAAAGAAAAGACACTTTTTTCATAGATGTACCACCTGAAATGATATAAAATTTTCCAGATTTTATTATAGAACAGGAAAGAGAAAAAATCACCACACGAATTGGGAATTTTTATTTTTCTTTAAAACCTACAATATCAATAACCGCTTTTAATTTTTTATTTTACCGATTACAATTCCGTCCATGAGAACAGAACTTTTAATAACAGTTGAACCAGAAGAAGAGAAAAATCAGAATATAATAGAAAAAAAAATCTTGCAGCAGCTCGATAAAAAAAATATCAGGGCAAAGAAAGAAGAAATTACTTATGTAATCGAAAAAAAATCAATTGACGCTCGTCACAGAAAAATTAAAATCATCTTAAAATATCGTGTTTTTATAAACGAAACTCCTGACGATAACGAAAAACTTCCCGAATGGAAGCAGGCAGACGAAAAAAAGCGCGTTGTAATCGTCGGAACAGGCCCGGCAGGACTTTACGCCGCATTCAGGCTCCTTGAGGACGGAATAAAGCCAATCCTCGTTGACCGCGGAACTGATGCCGAGAGCCGCAAAAAAGACATAGAGCTTATACGAAACGAAGGAATTCTGAACGCAAACTCCAATTACTGCTTCGGGGAAGGCGGGGCCGGCACTTTTTCTGACGGAAAACTTTACACAAGAAGCAACAAACGCGGAGACATCAGAAAGATTCACCGCATTTTCACGGAGTTCGGAGCAAGCAAGTCGATTCTGACCGACGCTCATCCGCACATCGGAACGGACAAGCTGCCAGGCATAATTTCCGGCATGAGAAAAAAAATCTTGGAGAAAGGCGGGGAATTTCATTTTGATTCTTTGTGCACTGATTTAATCGTAGAAAAATCTTCGGCTGGGAAAAAATTCCGCGCCGCAGGTGTCAAAGTCCAGAATGTGCGGACGGGCGAAAAATCAGAAATCAGGGGCGAGAAAGTCATTCTTGCCACAGGACATTCAGCCGCCGACATCTACAAAATAATTTCAAGAATCTCGCCTGAATCGCTTGAAGCCAAGACTTTCGCAGTCGGGGTACGCGTTGAGCATCCACGCGCGCTCATTGATTCAATCCAGTTCCACGGAAAAGCCATGCAGCAAGCCGCCGAGTACCGCCTTACGGCACAATCCGGCGAACGCGGGGTCTACAGCTTTTGTATGTGTCCCGGCGGCTTTGTCGTTCCGTGCGCCACCGCCGAAAACCAAATCGTGGTGAACGGAATGTCGGCTTCGGGTAGAAACAGCCGCTGGAGCAACTCAGCAATCGTCGTTGAGAGAAAACCCGAAGACATTCCGGAGGATTTCCGCAAGCAGGCAGAAAGTGACGGCTGCCCCGCACTGGCAGGGCTTTACTGGCGCACTTGGCTGGAAGAAGAAACATTCCGCCACGCAGACGGTCAGAAAGCCCCCGCGCAAAGGCTCACGGACTTCCTTGCGCACAAGGACTCAAAGAACCTTCCTGAATCAAGCTACAAACCGGGACTTTCGGTAAGCCGCCTTGACAACTGGCTTCCCCGGGAAATTTCCACCAGACTTTCAGAAGCGTTCAAATCATTCGACAAAAGCATGAGCGGCTTTGTCTGCGACGATGCGATTCTGATTGCATCGGAAACGCGGACAAGCACCCCAGTAAGAATTCTGCGCGACAAGGAAACGCTGGAATGTCTTGGAATCGAAGGATTGTACCCTTGCGGAGAAGGAAGCGGCTATTCGGGCGGAATTGGCTCTTCTGCAATGGACGGAGAGAGAGCCGCGTCAATGGTATGCCGCTCGTTCAAAAAAAGCTAGAAATTGTACCGCCGCATTGGGTCGTCGCGACTGTCCTCCAGAATACGCGGGCTTGGACGGAACACGGCCTCGTACACAATGCGCTGGACTTGCTCTTCCACAAGGGCGCAAAGCGTATCGTAATAAAAATCCGAATCGTCATACGAATAGGCATGTTGCAAATCTTCCAGAACAGCCGCAATCGCGGACTTTTCGGCGTAATCGTTTGAGCCCTTGTACTCCCTTCGCCCGCGCTTGGTAATTTTCTTAGTCCCGAGCGAAAGCCCAGCTACGACAACCTCATCGGGCGTAATCCTGAGCTTTTTCCAGTCGCCGAAGAAAAAATACTCAGGCGCATTGTTCTTTCCCAGAAACTTTCTTGCTACAAAAGAGAGCGATTCTGCCATTTTCTCCCCGGCGTTCTGCGCGCCTATGTTCAGAAAAAGTCGTAGCGTGGCATCGTCAAGCACAAGCGCATGAATGTCATCGTCCCGCGCAAAGTCGCCAAAATCCCACTCCCTCTGGCAGAACACAAGGACAAAAGCATTGTCAATCTCATGTCCGCCGTTCATCGCAACGAGCTTTTCGTAAACATCGTTGTCGCTCATAGAAACAGCTTGGGGAATATTGAAATAAGCGAACGAAAGATTCTGCCTTACGGAAATTTTCAAAACATCGTCAATTCTCTGGGCAGTGTCAGAAAAAAAATGCGACATTGCAAGACGGTTTCTGAACAAATTGAAATAATACTCGTTCCGCTGCGCATCCGTTTTGAGCGCAATAAGCGGGCGGGAGGCAATTATTATTGAAGACGAATTCAAATCTTCTTCGTATCTCTGGCGGCTCTCAGAAGAAAGAGAGAAGTTGCCCGCATTCTGCAAGAACCAGCTTTCCAAATACTGATTCAAGGCAAGGCTCACACGCTGCGACTTCTTGATTCTGCCGCTTAGTTCCAGCGAAGCTTGCAATGCGTTCTCACGGCTCTCTTCCGTCATAAAAGAATCTTTCCCGACTTTCAGTCCGCGGAAAAGCAAGTTTATCCTGTCCAGCTCCTCGTCCCCAGTCTGGCAAACAGCTACTTCGGAACTATTTTCTGCCCCAGACAACATCCGTATATCGCAAACTGATTTCAGCATTTTTTCATCGGCTGTCATCTCCGTGCCAGAAGATGCGGAACTTTCCAAAAGCCGCCCCACTTTCTGGCTGAAAACGGCGGCGGACTCGTTGCTTCTAAGGCTTTGAGCCGCATCGTAGAATTTTTCGATATACGCCTGGTACTCAGCCTGCCTCTCAATTTTCCTGTCAGTCACTTTTCTTAGCGAAGAGGCAAAATAAATCATCATCGGAGAAACCGAATCCAAAAGAGTCTGCTCGCTCCGGCACTCCGCGCTGGCGTAATAAATCCTACCGCCGTTCAGAACAAAGAAAGTCCTGTAACGGTCGCTCGCATAGCTTACAATCTCGCTTTCTTTGGGATAGAGCGGATCAAAATAACGGAACACCTGCACATTGTCGCGCCCGTCCGAATCACCAGCCGTGTTCATGTCAAAGACGGACTTGTAAAAATCATCAAATGTGCCTGAAAAAAAACGCCCCGAATCTCCGAACCGTATCCGCCAGCTTTCGTTCATGCCGTCCTCAAGCACCAGCGCATCGCGAAAGAACACATTCTCTTCGCGCGGCACAATCTGAACATGATTCTTGCGCAGATATTCGCCCGAAACTTCAAGCTGCAAAGGAACAAACGAAAGCGGAACTGATTTTTTGTACTCGCCCGCGCTGACAACGACTTTTTTTCCCAGAAGGCTTTCCAGCGTTTCCTCGGCATTTTCCCGCGCCTTTGAAAGAATCCCAAGCTCCACGGAATAATCCCGCGCTTTCTGCTCGTAAGCAATGTTCACAGGGCGGATGCACTCCGAGTACACGGGCGAAGAAATTTCAGCCTCTTTCCGCACCACGATTGAATTAATCTTGTCGCTGGAAAAAATCTCAGCTCGGACGGACTCCGCATTTTTCAGGTCAACGCCAGCCCGAACCTCATAAGTCGCAATCTCAAGATAACGCCCGTCCTTTCCGTCCATTATGTTGATAAAATCAAACTGCTGCTTTGCCGTAACAAGCTTCATCTCGTCTTTTATGTCCGTTATCGAAGTGTAAGTTTTGAAAATCTCCTGCCTGAAATTTTTTGCGAACGGAATGTTTGAAAGAAACGCGTTTTTAAAAAACTGCGGGACATACATTTTCATCAAATAGACACCTGAAAAAATCAGCAGGGCAAGAATTATATCCAAAACAAAGATTTTTTTGCTCATACGCCCCCCAGTGCCGGAATTCCGGGAACAACCTGAACCTCAACGCTCTCCCAGTCAGAAACGGATTTTATGGCTTTGGAGAGCTGTGCAATGAATGTCCTGTAAACCTCGCTCTCCCCGCCAGAAGAAAATTCTTTCACAACCTGAGAATAAAATTCATCTGCAAGATTTTTTTTGACCACGGAAATTATTTCTGCTTGAGACATATCGGGCTTTATCAAATCTTTTTTGAATCCTAAAAACGAAAATTCCTCTGATTCAAAATGAGCCACTTTCTGAATATCGTTCTCGCTAATCAAGATTTTTATTCTGAAAGGAACGCTCCCAGATTTTTTCTCGTAATCAAGGCGCAGTATTTTTCTTGAATAGTCGCTGTCAGCCTCGTTGATTTTGAGGGAATCGATGTCCGTAAAAATAACCTGCGCCTTTCCAGAAACATGGAAAACCTGAACTTCGTCCGTGTATTTACTGAATTTGGACGGTTTTTGCACTTCCGTCCCCTGTACGATGAACTTCTTGAATTCAATCGTCTGGATTATGAACTCTTTTCTTTTCAGCTCGTCAAGGTCAAAGCTCCTGAAATTATCCATGCGCTGCTTGTAAAGAATCATATTCGCGCCAATAAAAAAAATAGACGCAATAAGAAAGAAAAAAATAAAAATCGAAAATATTTTCGCAATTTTCGTCGCTTTCATTTTAGTAAACTCCGTAATTTTCAAGTCTTCCGATTACAGCCATGTTTCCGTGCAGCTCGGCAATGGCGCGCGCATTCCGGCCCCTGTTGTCTTTTGCGCCGGTGTTCGCCCCGTACATTCGGAAAAGAGCCATTATCCTGTGGTCACTTCTGAACGCGGCCGCATACAAAAACGGTGTCATTCCGTCTCCGTCCCGCCTCTCAAGCGCGCCCGCGTCACTGAACACAATCTTTGAGAGCACAGAGTTCAGCTCCTCGAAAGTAGCGTATTTTGCAAAATACATCAAAAGCGTCGTTTTGTCCCTCAGAACAATGTCGGTCACGGAAAAATCATTTGCGCCAAGAATTATTTCCACAATTTTTCGGTCTCCGTTCTCAAGCGCGTAGAAAAGGGCTGTTTTTCCGCCGCCAGAATTTTCGCTGGCAGAAAAAAGCGACGCGCCCTGCTCCAAAAGAAAAGCGAACACCTCGGAGTTTCCGCATTTTGCACAAACCAAAAGAGCAGTGTCGCCGCCCGCACTTCCGCCGCGCACTTTCTCATCAACAGAAAAGCCCGCCGCAAAAAGCTCAGAAAGGACTTTTTTCCTGAAAGCAGCGTTCGGATCGGAATCATCCTTTTTTACGCAATAAGTTACCGCGCCGTATGACGAACCGTCAATAAGAGCAGAGCGCGATGAAAAATCTTCCGCAAAAAGAAATTTTCTAAGATAATCCGTGCCGCCAAAAAAAAGCGCGTCGTCCAGAATCGTGAAAAATGACGAGCCGACTTTGATTTTATTCTCAAGAAAAAAATCAAGCACGGCGGAACGATGATTCATAACGGCATAATCGAAAGAACTTTTTCCTTTTGCGTCAGGAATTTTCCAGTCAACAAGATTTTCGCTGAGGATTCGCAAAGCATTTTGGTCGTCCCCGTACTCCAGCGCAAGATGAAGAAGCGTAAGCGAAGATGAAGTCCTTGATTTCCAGTCGTCAGCCCCTGCATCAGACAAATCGGCAGCTCCTTTCTGAATATAGGAGAATTCCGTTTTGTCGGCAAAATTTTTCAGATGATTTTTCATGTAATCAAAAGGCGAAATTCCATCGCCGTCAGGCTTGTTCATGTCGCCGCCAGAATCACGAAAAACCTTGAAAAGATTTGAATCATAACAGTCAGAGTATTTGGACACAAAATGGAACGGATTCAGCTTTTTTCCGTCAATCAGGCACATTTTGTCCGCGCTAGCGTTTTTTTCAAGAAGCCACAGGATTTTTTCTTCGATATTAGCCGTTTCGTATTGCCTGCAAAGAAACATGAGCGGTGTAAGCTCATTTTTTCCGATTACAGAAAGCCCGTTTACATCGCTACCCCGCTCAACAAGATTCTGGGCGCAATTCCACGCAAACGGAACGGAGGCACAGAACGAGCATATATAGGAAAGAACTGTTCCAGAAAAGCTGGAAAAATCCACAGGAACACGAACAATCTCATCGACTCTGCCCACATTCGCAAGAATCATTCTGAAAAAATCCTCGTTCCCGCTGAGGGCAGCGCAAAGAAGCGGAGTCCTTACCGCTCCCCCCGCAAAAAACGAGCTGTCAGCGTCCGCGCCTTTCTCAAGAAGCTGTTTCATAGAAGAATTATTTCGCTTGTCGTAAAAAAAGCAAAGATACTGAAGCGGAGTGACGGAAAGAATTTCGTTTTCAGACGCGATTTTTCCCATAACATCTGCATCACGAGTTTTTTCCAGCACAATCCGAATGATTTCAGGCTTTCCAGAGCCGCAAGCAAGAAGAAGCGGAGTAACATTCTGAGCATCGGTTTCGTTCATGTCCGCCCCAAAGTCAATCATACTTCGGACAAGCGATTCATTTTTCATCAGGATAGCGTAAAATACCGGCGTGAATCCGTTTGTGTGCTTTGCTCCCATTGCCCTACGAATTTCGGCTCGGAGTTTTGCGTGTCCGTCCTTTGAATAAGCCTCAAGGATTTTTTTCTCGAAAAGGCGGCATGTTTCGCGGGCGATGTACTCGTCTTTTTCAAGCGCGTTGTTTTTTGCAGCAATTTTTTCATATTCCAGCTCAATATTCTGGTATTTTTCGGAAAGTTCCTTGAAAAAAAGCGCGTGGGAAAAGGCACAAAGAGAAAAAAAGACCGGAAGAAGAAAAATCTTTTTGAAAAAAGCCATGTTGATGATAATATCAGTAGACGAAAAAAAATCCCAGTCAATAACAAGCCCGCCCAAACTCAGCTCTTTTCTGAATTTGGGACTTAGAGCTTGTTCAGCCGGATGCAGGCAGAGAAAAATGTCTGAGTGTCCGCGAAGCGAATACTCGACCTGTTCGGAATCTCAAGTCTCAGATGCTGAAACGAGTTCACCATGACGGCTCTTGGTGTACGGCAGTTGAGCGTACCGAAACCACCGTGCTAGCCGCAGATTTCTGTTACTTGGAAGAATGGACGCGCGAAACTTCGTCAAAAAATTTGGAGCCTCCGTTTCCGTGACCCCGGTTTTTGCCAAGAACATTTCTCTGAACTTCGCCTGTCTTTCGCATGGAAGAAACAACATGCTTTTCAGGAGTGTTCAGCAAGCTGAAATTTCTCTGATACTGAATTGGATTGCTCTCGCTAAAGTGAAATATCTTGCTCGAAAGGGCAAGGAAAACAATCACTGCCGCAATTACAAGCAGAATCGAAACGCACTTGCAATTCCGAAGCAATTTTTCGTCATCAATAACAATAACCATAATACCCTCCCATTTACGATTAGAGTTGTTGCAGATTTGATACGATTTTCTTATGAAGTCTCCAAAAACCTCAGTTTTTCTAAGTTCCCTTATATTTTCGGATTTTTTTGAACTGTCCTAAATTTCATTTGCCCAGTTCGCAAAAAGCCTGACCCATTCCGCGCAGCTTGGCTCAATAGTTTCCCCGGACGGCTTAGACGTTTCCTCCGTGGCAAGCGAAAGTCCGTGTCTGCCTTTACGGAACAAATGGTACTCGAACGGAACGCCGGCTTTCCTGAGCGCAAGCACAAGGAAAAGCGAATTCTCCGCCGGAACAGACTCATCTTCCGTGGTATGCCAGACGAAAGAGGCAGGAAAATCTTTCGTTATGTGCTTTTCCAGTGAAACATCATCCCGAGTGTATTTGGAGCTGCCAAGCACATTCTGGACAGAGCCTTCGTGACAGAAACGCTCATCGGAAGTAATCACGGGGTAGCAAAGCACAAGACCGTTCGGTCTGATTTCCTCCGGTATGAAGCTACCCAAAATATTCTGATTGTTCCAGTAGCAGCCCAAGCTTGCCGCAAGATGACCGCCAGCCGAAAATCCAAGAACAAAAATCTTTTCTCCGTCCGTGTTCAGAGAGCTGGCATTCTTTCGGACATATTCCACGGCCCGCGCCAAATCCGTAAGGGCAGCGGGAAAAGCCATAGGAGTCAGGGTGTATGTTAGGACAGCCGCATTGAACCCGAGCGCGTTCATGCGGACAGCCACAGCCTCGCCCTCGCGCACTGAAAGATGGTCGTAGCCTCCTCCCGGGCATATGACTACGAACGGACGCTTCCTGGCAGGGTCAAGGTTCTCGTAATTGTCAAGGATATATGTTGTAAGGAACGCACCTTCCGTCCCAGCCGAATTTTTTGAACTGTTCTTGTTCAGATATATTTTTTCATAAACCATACGATAATTATATAGTTGATACGCATTTGTTGTCAGCTTTTTAAAACAGTCTATCCAAAATACCGACAAATTTTTACGATTTTTCCGCATTTTTCAGAAAACTAATATAATTTTCAAAAAAAATGTAGAAAAACGCAAACTTTTCATAAACTTTCTTAGAAATTCTATTGCATAAAAATCATAAAAAGTATATCTTATTATCAGCAGCAAGAAAAAAGGTGAATGAAAGTTCATCTAACCTCAAAACCCCCGCGTTTCTCCTCCTTTGAGCGGGGGTTTTTTCTTTTTCCATGACATGATTTTATCGCGGTCGCACCCGAAATCGCAATTCATTCTGAGTTTGGGACTCAGAGCTAATTTGGGCTTGGTTAGGGTTGCTTGCGAGTGATTCGTTCCGGGGTTGGAATTTAGGGCTAATTCGGGCTTGGTCAGGGGCTGCTTGTCTGGGATTTGTTCTGAGTTTGGGATTCAGAGCTTATTCGGGCTTGGTCGGCTGCCCCCAGATTGATTCTAAAACTCAGAACGGATTGCTGACTCTGGCTTGGTCGCGGGCTGCTCGCAGGTGATTCGTTCCGGGGTTGGAATTTAGGGCTAATTCGGGCTTGGTCGCGGGTTGCTTGCAGGTGATTCGTTCTGAGCTTAGGTCTCAGAGTTAATTCGGGCTTGGTCGGGCTGCCCCCAGATTGATTCTAAAACTCAGAACGGATTGCCGATTTGGGCTGAGTCGCGGACCGCATTCCCCAAGCCAGCAATCCGACACAAAAAAATACGCGTGCGCAGGTTCGCACCGCCAAACTCGTTCTGTGCGTGTACGAGTTTGCAAAGCAAACTCATTCTGCGTGGAGCGTATTTTTTTGCGACTTGGGGCTGATTGAACTGACCCTCTGCTCAAAAAACGAAAAATGTCTGCTTTACGCTTTGCAAAATCTATAATGCGTTGCCAAAGGTGCGGTGGTATGGTATATTAAAAGAAGGAGCACCCGCAGCAAGCGTCTTGCCCCACATTGTTAGGTACCTGATTACTCAGGTGATTGCCCACTTCTGTGTGCTAGACAGGGTGGGCTATTTTTTATTCTTTGTTATCCTTTTTCCGTCTACGGAGAAGGCGCAGAATAATGTCGATGATTAGACGAATGATAGCTATTGCTACCATTATGAATTCATATAGACTCATAGCAGCCTCCCGAATCGAATAATCCAGCCTTTTGGCCAGTCGAGCTCGGGGGCAATCCGCCCATGCCACGGGTGCAGATAAAATATAGTATAAGAATGTATTGGTTGTCAAGCAGACTTGTTCTGAGCTTAGGACTCAGAGCTGATTCGGGCTTGGTCGGGCTGCCCCTCAGAATTGCAGAACGGATTGCTAGCTCTGGCTGAGTCGGGCCGCATTCCCAGTCAGCAATCCGACACAAAAAGTGTGCAGCGTGAAGAAAAGCAGAAGGGCTTGGAGCGCTTGCAGGGTGCGAAGGAGCGAAGCGACTGAGACAAATACCGCTTACCCTGCACCGCGCGGAAAGCCCTGTCTTTTCTGGAAGCGCGCACTTT
>JAFSJW010000005.1 GCA_017449265.1 Treponema sp. | reverse complement strand
GTACTCGCGGAAATTGTTCAGCTTGGACTGGATTTTGTCGCGCACAATCGGGAGAATCCCCGTGAGGTATGCCAGGGCTATGGCTGGGCGGACGGTGTCGCTTTTGAACAGCCCGTTCAGAAGGTCAAGGTACTGCGAGAAGAGGGAGTCTGAGACATTCTCGCGCACGAGCACATCGTACTCGTCCATGAGAATCACGAACTGCTCCCCGGTGGCGGAAAAAATTTTCACTATGCCGTCTGAAATCGAATCATCTTCATCAAAAGACAAATCTGGAAATTGTTTCCTCATCTCCGAGCGTATAGTTTTTGTAATCTTCAGAATGAGCCTGTCCTTATCGAGCGCGTTCCTGTACTCGCTGTTCACGTCGATTTTTATGACATTGAGCCTGTTCAGGTCCTTTCCGAACAGAGGGCTTTTTGCAATCCTGAATTTAGAGAAAAGTGCCCGCGAGTCGCACCCTTTGGAATAATATGAGGCGAGCATATTGCTGGCGATGGTTTTCCCGAACCTCCGCGGGCGTGAGACGCAGATATATTTGTTGGACGAGCGGATGATTTCGCTCAGGGCTGCAATCATCATGCTCTTATCGACATAAATCTTTGCGCCGGTAATCTCAACGAAATTCTCGTTCCCCGGATTCAGATAGATTCCCATTGCCTAGTCCTCCATACACCAAATATACCACGGAAAAACGGAAAAATCCACTTTGAGCTTGTTTTAAGTGAATTTCATTCCTTCACGAATTTTTCAATATTGCAGTCATGCTTTTTTGTCTTCTCGTCGTAGTTTATTCCGATGAAAAGCATGTTGCCCGAATAGTTTTTGAGCGAGTCGAAATACCTCTTTTCTTTTATCTGGCTCAGAGCGGTTTCCGAGCATTTGTTGTGCTTGAGTTCGATTATGAGGGCTGGCAGGTCTTTTGCCAGGGGGACATACACCATGTCGGCAAAGCCTTTTCCTGTGGTCAGCTCCCTGAAGCAGGCATATTTGTTGAGCGCGTAGATGAACGACAGGTAAATCGCGCTCTGCAGGGCGTACTCATTGTTGTAGCTCCTGTTGCTGGTCACATGGATGTGGCTTTTGTCAAGGGACTCTGCGACCGCGCCGCAGTTCCCCGACAGGGTCTGCGATAGAAGCTCCCTTGAGGCTTTTATGATTGCGTTCGTTTCGGAGTAATCGTTGTCCGCTTCGAGCGCATTGAGCCATTCCTGCCTGACTTCTTTGTTCGGAATCCTGCAAGTGCTGTCGCTATCGTTGTAGGCAAGATAGCCAAGATGAATGAGGTATGTAAGAACATCGCTTTTAGTGACAAATGATTTCATTGTGTTTTTGTAGCTTGTTACATTTACATCAACGCTTTCACCTGAAACCATACGAATTACATCGTCTTTTATTCCTGCGAAATTCTGCTGGATTCTGTCCGAGATGACTTCGTAAGAAGATGTTGCCCCCCAGAAGCCCGCGAACTTTCCCGTGTCGATGCTCATAACGACCGACTCCGGGTTGTAGATTTCGCATTTTTTTTGAGCTCCGTTC
>JAFSJW010000033.1 GCA_017449265.1 Treponema sp. | reverse complement strand
TGTAAGATGCGCAAGGGATTGTAGCACCTGCGAAGCAGTTCCGAAGCGTAAGCGTAGGAATGAGCCGCGCAAGACGGCGAAGTGCGAAAAGCCCGACCGCCGCTTGCCGGCGGTTGCGCCCAGATTTTATTTTTTAAGCCCAAGCTTTGTAAGCCAGTTTTCTACTTTCTTTGCAGCCCCGCTTTCTGCTTCCTTCATGGAAACTGCAAGCCCTTCAAGAACGACAGCCCCCTTTGCTTTTTCACGCACGGTCTTGTAAGTGCCGCCGTCTCTGCTTCCCAATCAGCGGATAATTGCGAAAGTCATTGAGGCGGCGTAGCAGAAGAGCATGACGATTCCTTCCAGCCGCCCAATCTGACGCTTAGTAATTGAAAAAATCCATGCCAGTAAACTCACGAAAATTAAAATCCCCAAATCATAAATTGAAGCCACATTGACGCTGACCGGATTGATTGCAGCCGACACTCCCAGAATAAAAAGCAGGTTGAAGATATTTGAGCCTAAAACATTTCCCACGGCAAGGCTGACTTCACCTTTTTTAGCTGCTACGATTGATGTGACAAGCTCAGGAAGGGATGTTCCGATTGCGACGATTGTAAGGCCGATGAGGGTTTCGCTCATGCCAAAGAAGCGGGCGATATTCTGCGCACTGTAGACGACGGCTTTTCCTCCCGCGATAATCAGAATCAGCCCGAGAGCAATCATAAGAAGACATTTCCACAAGGGAAGCATTTTTCCGTCATTTTCTTCAGCGGGATGACTTTTTGCGTCAAAAATGAGATATACAATGTAAATCACAAAAAGAACAAGAAGGATTATTCCAAGCCAGCGGGAAAGGAGACCGGAATCAGCACTCATAGGAAGGGAAAGAAAATTTCCGTTAAAAAGGGATGAAGCGGTGCTTGCCAGCAGAACGAGAATTGTGGAAGAAAGAGAAATAGGAAAATCCCGTTTCAAGATTCCATTTTCTACAGGAACAGGATGAATGACAGCACACAAGCCAAGGACGACAAGAAGATTGAAGATATTTGAGCCAACCACATTTGAAAGGGCAATTTCATTTGCGCCTGCGATAGCGGCACTTGTACTTACGGCAAGTTCGGGCATACTGGTTCCCAGAGCCACCACCGTAAGCCCTATCACAATGGAAGGGATTTTGAAAAAGCGGGCCAAAGCTGCGCTTCCGTCCACAAAAATATCCGCCCCTTTGACCAAAGCCACGAAAGCAAAGAGCAGAATCACCACATTCAGAAAAATCATATTTCCTCCAGAAATTCGTTCGCAGAAAAAAAAGAGACTTTCCCTGCAAACATAAAAATTTGCAGTAAAAGTCTCGCTACATTAGAACATATTCCGGGGAAGTGATTCCCGTGATGACGAAATGATGTTACAGCTTTTTGCGCTGCCAGCTACTCCCTTGTTACTTATGAAGAGAAAATAACATGAAGAGAAGAAAACTTCAAGAGGGATTTTTATTTTGCTCCTGTATTTCCCAGCCACTTTTCCACATCTTTTGAAAGAGTGCCGCCCCTGAATAATGCACGGAAAGTCCTTCGCTGATATGGGCTTTGGGGGCCAGTTTTGAGATTGCCGTAAGGCTCTGACCGAATCTTCCGCCGCCGTGGGAACAGAAAGGCATTATGGTCTTTCCTGAAAAATCGTAGCTTTCAAGGAGCGTGGCAATAGGCATGGGGATGTCTGCCCACCAGTTGGGATAGCCCAGGATAATCGTGTCGTATTCTGCCCATTTTTAAGCCTCCTGTTCCTGTGCAAGTTTTCGCGAAGCGGAAACTCGGTAAGTTCGCGTTAGCGAACGACGCATCTTTACACCGTTTGAAAGTGTGATGTAGTCCATATATGTCTCCTTGTTGATTTATTTTCTAAAATCCTATTTTTTTTACCCAAGCATCAACATCACTCAGCTTCGGATTCGCCGTGCGCATACTCGCTTCGCTCGTTTGCATGAGTAGAAATTATTTAACACGCCGCTTTCGCGGCTTGCGCATACTCGCTTCGCTCGTTTGCATGAGAGGAAATTATTTAACACGCCGCTTTCGCGGCTTGCGCATAGCGCACAAGTTTATAAATTCCTTGCAGAATGAGCCATGACTTTGGATGGAGAAAATACATACAAAAAGCGGAGCTACATCTGGGTGAGGGCGAAGTAAATCTTTTTTTTCTCCCCCATATCATTCACCTTACAATCCTAAAAATTATATTTTCTGTCGTAAAGCAAAGCTGCAAGCAGGACAACAAAGCAAGAGCCTGCATTATGAACAAGAGCACCAGTCGTCGGAGTCAGAATCCCCAAAACAGACAAGGTGACTGCTACAAAGTTTATGCACATGGAAAGCGTTATGGCTCCTTTAATTGTTTTTACCGTAGTATTTGAAAGCCATTTAAGGTATGGAAGCCTTGAGATATCATCCGTCATAAGGGCAACGTCCGCAGCTTCAACGGCCACATCGCTTCCCATAGCTCCCATGGCAACACCAACGTCGGCAATTTTTAGCGCAGGAGCGTCATTTACACCGTCCCCTATCATGCATACTTTTCCTTCTTTTTTGAGTTCTTCTATATTTTCTACCTTCTGCTCTGGAAGAAGATCTGCACATACTTCGGAAATGCCTGCTTTTCCAGCAAAATATTCGGCCGCTTTTTTATTATCTCCAGTAAGAAGAATAGCCTTTGTACCCATTCTTTTAAGCCTTGCTATCATATCAGCAGCTTCTGGACGCAAAACATCAGAAAGGGCAATAATTCCTGAAACCTTATTTGTATCAGAAACTATTACGGAGGCTTTTCCTTGTGAACGAAGATTGTCCAAAATCTGAGAGACGTCTTTGCCGACATCGCAAGATGATTCCTTTATGAAAGCTTCATTTCCAAATATATATGCAACATCATTTACGGTCGCAGACACTCCCTTTCCTGCCGTCATTTTAAAGTCTTTTGCTTCCGCCAGATTTAGTTTGCAGCTTTTTGCTTTTTCCACTATTGCCTTTGCAAGTGGGTGCTCGCTTCTGCTTTCTGCCGATGCGGCCAAAGCGAGCAGGTCGTCTTCATTCAAATCTTGCAGGGGAACAATATCTGTTACTTCAAGCTTGCCGTAGGTAAGAGTGCCGGTTTTATCAAAGGTCAGAGTGTCTACCTTTCCCATCTTCTCCAAGGCTTCGCCAGACTTGATGATGACACCATGCTTTGTAGCCTGTCCGATTGCCGCCATGATTGCGGTAGGTGTGGCCAATACAAGAGCGCAGGGGCAGAATACGACCATTACTGTTACCGCCCGTACGATATCCTTTGTAATTAAAAATGCGGCTACTGCAATAAGTAATGCAACTGGAACAAGCCAGCTTGCCCACTTGTCTGCAATGCGTTGTGTTGGAGCCTGATTCTCGTCTGCATCCTCCACCATACGAATCAGCTTTTGAAGGGAAGAATCTTTACCAACCTTAGTTGCTTCAAAATCAATGGAGCCGTAAAGATTTATTGTTCCCGAAAAAACTGTGTCCCCAACGGCCTTGTCAACAGGAAGACTCTCTCCTGTCATTACCGACTGGTCAACAGAGCTTTCTCCGCTGATAATCTTACCGTCCACAGGAATAGTTTCGCCTGGAAGAACTCGAATCCTGTCGCCTATGCAAACCTTTTCAACAGCAATGCTGATTTCATCTCCATTTTTTATGAGGCGGGCAGTTTCCGGCGCAAGAGAAATCAGTTTTCTTAGTCCTTTTTTTGCTCGGTCAGTCGTCATATCTTCAAGCAGGGCTCCAATCTCCATGATGAAGACTACTTCACCTGCGGCAAATAAATCACCGATAAGAATTGCCGCTATCATTGCCATGGAAATTAACAGTGCGGAGGAAATCTTGCTGATTCCTTTATTGTGGATGATGCGCCATATTGCCAGATACAAAAGGGGAATTCCGCAGATAACCACGCAAACCCAGGCAAGATTTTCCCCTTGCGGATATCCTGCCCGCGGTAAGACAAAAGAAGCAATTAAGAATATCCCGCCTACAACTGTCATAAGCCAGCCGGCTAAAAAGTCATTGATTTTTTTTATCATACTGAGCCTCCTATAAAAACACCGTGTTAGCGGCCGTGCAGGAGGCACGGAATCGCAGATTTTGCCAACGGCAAAATCTGCATATGATAAAAAAGTACACGGATGTACTTTTTTATCACGCCTCCTTGACGCATAAAATCTTAAATCGTATACTTTAATCGAAATCAAACACTTTGTTCGATTTCTTCTTAATTATAAAGGAGGATTTTATTAGAACAAGAACTTATTGAAGCAAATGTTCGCTATCATACATTTTTGTAAAAAAGTCTGGTAACTTCAGAGGAAAAAGGATATGGACCGAAGACAACGGAAAACAAGAAAGGCTATATTTGATGCCTTTGCAAAGCTGCTGGAAGATAAAAGCTATTCAAATATTACAGTTCAGGAAATAATAGATGAAGCGGACATAAGCCGCAGCACTTTCTATTCCTACTTTGATACAAAAGACGAATTGCTTAGGGAAATGTGCAACGAGATATTTGAACATGTATTCTCAGAAAAAATCACAAAGGAAAAGTCTCATGATTTTTCCCGCACACAAAATGATTTGAAAAAAGAAATCACCCATATACTGTATCATCTTAAAGATAACAGCCGCTACATAAGCCGGATTCTTTCCTGCGAAAGCGGCGAAATATTTATGAACTATTTTAAGGAATATCTTGAGACAGTTTTTAGTGATGAACTAAGAAAAATAAATTCTGATATTCCAAAAAAATATATGTTAAATCACATGGTCTGCGATTTTACTGAAACGGTGCGCTGGTGGATGAAAAATGAAGAATACTCACCCGAAGACATCAGCAGATTTTTCTTTTCGACGACCCCATTTTAAAAAACATTTTACTCCCTTTGTACACCCATATTCATGCGCTATTCGTTGCACGCATACTCGCTTCGCTCGTTTGCATGTAGGGAGCGACACCGTGATACGGTGTAAAAACAGTCCGGTGGACTGTTTTTAGCGAGTCTCCGAGCAGCTATGCTGCGAAGGCGTGTAGAAATTATTTAACACGCCGCTTTCGCGGCTTGCGCATAGCAATCTCATGCTACAATAGCAATATGATAGAAACTTATATCCTTCAAAATCTTGTCGCCTTTGCCGATAGTGGAACGCTTGTTGCCGCAAGTGAAATTGTGAATGTAACGCAGCCGTCACTTACGCGTTCTCTTCAAAAACTGGAAGATATTCTTGGAGTACAACTTTTTGACAGGACGAAAAATACAATCTCTTTGAATCAGACCGGCCGACTTGCCGTGGACTATGCCCGCCGAATTCTTGCGCTTCAGAACGAGATGGAAAATGAGGTCCTTGATTTTTACAACAAGACCCGGGAAATTAAAATTGCTTCAATTGCACCAATGCCGCTTTATGTTTTGACACAAAAGTTTAACAAGACTTTTCCAAAGACTAAAATAACCGGCCAGATGAAAAACGAAAATGATGAGCTTTTTTCACTGCTGGAAAAAGACAAGGCTCAAATTATAATCACAACAATTAACCGCTCGGACGAACGCT
>JAFSJW010000032.1 GCA_017449265.1 Treponema sp. | reverse complement strand
TCGCTCATTTGTCGCCTCCTTTTGTTGATTCAACTTTCGCAAGTTTTTTAGCCTTTATCTTTTTTATAAGCCCAGGAATCCCGTCCCAGCATTTGATGAAAGAAAGTTCTTTCATGCCGAGCAAGCCCTGCGGACGGAAGAGCATTACGAGAATCAAAATGACCGGATACAAAAGCAGGCGGTAGTTCTGCATGAAGCGCAAGAATTCCTGCATGTAAGTGAGTACGAATGCCGCGATGATCGAGCCTGTGATACTTCCCATACCGCCCAAAACTACGAAAATGAGGGCGTTGATTGAGTTGTTGAAAGAAGCAAGCTCAGGCTTGATAAGACCGATGAATGGAGCGTAAAGCGCACCACCGATGCCGCCGATGAATGCACCTGCGACAAAGCCAATCATCTTGTATTTGAAAACGCTGACGCCGTTTGAATTTGCGGCAATTTCGTCTTCACGGACTGCCATGATTGCCCGGCCATAGCTTGAACGCAAAAAGTTCTGCAAGAAGACGATAATCAGAACGAGTGCCCCGATGATTACCAGGTAAGAAAGGCTTGGCCCCCAGTCAAGGCTGTCTCGCAGGAAGGAGAATTTAAAGCTCTTTCCGTTGGAGCCGCCTGTTATTCCTTTGAGATTGACCAGAACGACGCGGATAATTTCACCAAAAGCCAGCGTGACGATTGCAAGATAGTCGCCTTCAAGCTTGAGGGTAGGGAAGCCGATTAAAAATCCCAAAAAAGCCGCAACGAGCGGTGCGATAATCATAGCAAGCGGAAGAGGAATACCTGCATCCTGAGCCAGAATCATCGTCATGTAAGCACCGACTGCCTCAAACGCACACTGTCCGAGAGTGAGCTGGCCTGTGATGCCGCTTACGACATTGACGGAAATAGCCATAATAGCGTTGATTCCTGCCAAAGTAATGACATAAGCCGTGTAAGCGTTGATGATATTCGCACGAATCAGCAAAAAGGGCAGGAAAATCGCAAAAGCGGCAATTCCCGTAAGAATCAAAGTATTTCTTGTTTTTATGTTTTTCAAAGCATTTCTCCTTTGGTTTGTTCTATATCATTTAAAAGGCGAATCAAACTATGCCCCATCGCTTTTGCAAGATTTACAGGAACTGCATTTCCAATCTGTTTATATTGACTTGATTCACTTCCTGCAAATTCCCACGAATCTGGAAAAGTCTGAATCCGTGCATATTCTCTAACTGTAAGCGGACGAGTTTCAAGCGGATGACAGCGTTCCGTCTGTTTTTGGGCAGGTGCACAAGTTAATGTCAGAGACGGTTCATCAAGCGAGAGCCGGCGTGCCATTCCTGTTTTTCCACCTCCAAGATAAAAACTGCCTTTCATGTATTCCTTTTGTAAATCTTCCGGTAAATCACGCCAATCTCCGCCTTGCGGAACTTTTGAAAGGATTTCGGCTTTACGCTTTGGATATTTCTGACCAATGCTTTCTGGAACATCACAGTCATAAAGCTCACCTTTATAAAAAGCATCCTGCAATGTCATTACACGATGATAAGGGCCAGGCCAATGGAATGTAACCTTATCCGCAAAATCTTTCCTTATTCCAACAAGGAAAATTCTTTCACGCTTTTGCGGAACTTTATACATTACTGCTTTTAAAACTCTTGGCGGAACAAGATAATAGCCAAGTTCATCTATTATTTGAGAAATTACTTTAAAAGTTTTTCCATTATCATGCGAAACAAGACCTTTTACATTTTCACCAAGAAAAACTTTCGGTTGTGTTTCTTTTATTGCGCGGGCAAGTTCAAAAAACAAAGTTCCCCGTGCATCATCAAAACCTTTCTGGTTTCCTGCATAAGAGAATGCCTGACAAGGAAAACCACCAGAAAGAAAGTCAATTTTTCCTTTATATGGCGTAAAATCTACATCATGCACATCGCCTTCAATTACATTTGAAGCCTTAAAATTTTTTCGCAAAGTTTCGCAAGCATCATGGTTAAATTCATTGAACAATACTTGATTAAAACCTGCTTCATGCAATCCCAAGGCAAGTCCACCACCGCCTGCAAAAAGTTCAATTGAATTGAATTGACGAATGGGCTTGATTTTCTCTTCAGCCTCCCATGATGATTCTTTCATCAACTTTAATTCAGGAAACGGTAACACTGTAGAATCAAAATAGAAGTAGGAATTATCTTTTTTTACAGGATGGATTTTTCCGTGAGCAACCCATGAGGTTACTGTTGAGTTTGAAACTCCGAGAACACTTGCAAGATTTGTTGAATTGATTAATCCCTGCATTATAAATCCTTAAAACCTTCGTAAGTCTTGAATGAAAGAAGATACAGACTTTTTAAAATATCATCAGAAAGTTTATTCAATTCTTCAAAAACAGTATTTGTACTAGGTGCTATTTTCTTTTCGCTAATAACATCATCGATAATTGTCGGAAGTGCACTGCATAATTTATAAAATGCATCTTTTTGACCGAATACAATTTCATAAAATTTATCCATTGATATTCGTCGAATTCTATCGTGCTTAAATTTTCTGCCATCAACAGTTGTCCCCCATGGAATATCTTGAGATTTTGCTGCAATTGCTTCTACCAGATAGCAAACCGCTTTGTCATCTTCAAGTATTTTACTCTGCATTTTTATGTAAGTTTTTTGAGAAGAAGCGGAACTCATTGTATTATGTTTGTTTTTTACCTCACAGAAAATATGTTTTCCTTGATTCGTTACATCGAAACCTCCATTTTCTCCATTCCGAGGAACTTCCCAACCGTTGCCAGCAAATTTAAACATATTTTGATGAAAATATCCGATATGATTTGTGTTTGTCTTGTCAATTTGGCGGATACATTCAGCTTCAATTGTCTGTTGAATAGACTGATTATAGACTTTTGAATCGAAAGTAAGTTTTATCGGGTCAATTAGATTTTTGTTGAATTCGGCAAGATTAATATGATAACGATATTTTTCTACAGTTTCTTTTACATGAGAAAAAATCTGCTCGTTAGTTACAAACCCTAAACTGTAATTTTTCAAAGCCAAAAATCTCCTTTATATTAGAAAAATGCACGCGCGGGATTGTAGGGGCGGCGAAGCCGTTCCAAAGCGACCGCAGGGAGCGGCGGAATGAAGCGGAAGCGGAACCCCGAAAAGCCCGTAACCAGTTGATTCGCGCCTAAACTTTAACACGCATCTTTTTGCCCAGAAGGCCTGCCGGTTTTACCAGAAGAATCAAAATGAGGATACAGTATGAAATTGCGTCAGCGTACTGCGGGGCCGGGAAGTAGGCTTTTACCATTGTCTCCGCAATACCAAGAATCATGCCGCCGACCATTGCACCCGGAATTGAGCCGATTCCGCCAAGAACGGCCGCAACGAATGCTTTGAGGCCCGGAATATAGCCCATCATCGGGTCAATCTGCGGATAAGCCGTTGCGTAAAGAACGCCACCAGCCCCTGCCAGGACCGAACCGATTACGAATGTGAGCGTGATGATTCGGTTTACGTTGATTCCCATGAGGCTTGAAGCGCCCATGTCAAAGGAAACGGCCTTCATCGCCTTTCCGACTTTTGTGTAATTTACTATATAATTGAGAATAATCATGAGGGCTGCACTCAAAACGATTACGACTACCTGAATGTTCGAGATTGAGACAAGCCCCCAGTTGAAGTTGACCGTTGCCATAGTTGGGTACTGGCGTGGGTTTGGACCGACAAAAGGAAGAACTCGCATGAGATTCTGCAAAATAAGCTCGATTGCGATTGCCGTGATAAGAGAGTTGAGGCGTGGGGCAGAGCGCAAGGGGCGGTATGCGACGCGCTCAATCAAAATAATCAAAAGCGCACATGTCACCATGGCCGCAACAAATGCGAGGCTCATTCCGAGTGCGGTTGTACCCAAAGCCGTAAGCACGAAATAGCCTGCGTAGGCTCCAATCATCATTACATCGCCGTGTGCAAAGTTAATCAGCTTGACGATTCCGTAAACCATCGTGTAGCCAAGTGCAATCAGTGCGTAAATGCTTCCGAGAGAAAGACCGTTCACGAACTGCTGAATAAAAATAGAAGTCGAGTTCAATGTGTTCTCCAACGAAGTGATATTTTTTCAATCCCTTCTATTATAAAGGTTATTCACTGAAGTTTTCAATCAGTTCTTCGTGTCCTTTTGTTCCAGTTTTTTCGAAAATTCGGGAGAGATAATTATCAACCGAGCGGGTTACTATGTTCAGCTCTTCTGCAATTTGAGCTTTAGTTTTACGTTCGAGAAGTTTTTTAAAGATTTTCTGTTCCTGCTTTGTGAGTCCGTCGTACATCGTTTTGTATGTGATTAGCGGAGAAACAAGATTCTGCTGAACGAAAGTCTGTCCAGAAAGAATGTCGTTGATTGCGCAAAGAAGAATTGTTTCTGGAGCAGATTTTTCCACGAAACCGTGTGCTCCAGCTTCAAGCGCAAGCGAAAGGATGCCAGGCTTTGCGTACATCGAGTAAACAAGAATTTTAATGCTGGGAAATTTCACCCGAATTTCTCTGAGAAGTTCCAGGCCGCTTTCTTTTCCCAAAAATAAGTCCAAAATCAGAATGTCGGGGAGCGAGCCAGAATCTGAAAGTTCCGAAAGTTTTTCAATTGTTTCGGCTTTTCCGAATGCAAATCCCACGCAGGAAAAACCTTCATTTGATTCAAGAAGCTGGCGGATTCCTAAATTTGTGAGCGTATGGTCTTCAACTACAAAAATTTTTTTATCAGAGAGCATATTTCTTCCTATATAGCTGACTTAAAAATGCTGATTTGTGTTCCGTCACCGCAAATTGAATTGACCGTAAATTTGGCACCGATTAAATCAGCACGTTTTTTCATTCCTTTGAGGCCAAAATGATTTTTTGAGTCAATTTTTTCAGCGTCAAAGCCTTTTCCGTCATCACTTATGAAGATGTAAAGTCCTTTTTCCTCGCTGCCGTTTGCGTTCCGAATCAGTGTGACGACTTCGCCGGCTCCGGCATGTTTTAAAACATTGGTAAAAGATTCCTGTACGATTCTGTAAAGATTTAGCGCCTCATCTTCGCTCAAAAAAGAAGAATCCGTGCCTTCCAGAACCGAAATTCGAAAGTCAATTCTGCTTTTTTCTTTAAATTCAGTGCAGAGATTGGCAATCAGGCTTGTAAAATCATTTTTTGTAATATCGGGTGGCGCAAGATTGTAGCTCATGGCCCGTACTTCCAGAAGTGACTTTTCCAAAATCTCAGTAATTTTTGGTAAGTTCTGTGCGGCATCATTTTTTTCTGAAAGATTTTTACAGTAACGCAGGTCCTGAGCCACAGTATCGTGAAGTTCCCGTGCAATTCTGGCGCGCTCTTCTTCCTGACCGTGAATCGTGTACAAAAGGTATTCGTTTGAGGCATGAAGATTTTTGCGTGAAAGCAGGAATCGAATCGACAGAATTACTCCCAAAACAATCAGGACGAAGAAAACAATGTCAAACACGAGAAAATATGTGGTGTATTCGTGGAGAATCGACTCCAGCTCGGAAATTTGTTGTGCTGGAGTCATATCACCTTCTTTCTAAAAATCGTTCTGCAAGCTTGTAAATTCCGAACCCGGCGAAAGTGGAGAGAAGCCTGTCCAAAAAAGAAATCGGAATTTGACCGAGAATGCATGAGGCAAGCAGGCTGAATCGCTGGTGAACGAAACTTTCCGTGAATTTTTTAATCGGATTCATCAAATCAGGAACATTACGATACTTCAAATGAAAATAATCAATGATTCCGCCTGAAATAATTGTGCAGAACGAGGACAAAAGCACAATCAGTACAAGATAAAGAATAGTGACGGCGGGGCTTATTCTGAGTTCTTCCTTACGGCGGGCGATAATCCAGGTGGAAAAGACAATCAGAAGCCCGCAGATTGTATACAGGAATATGAATGGATCGTTTTCGCCACTGAGCACCCAAATAAGCGAATTTATCAGATTGTAGCCGAGAGAAACACAAAGAGCGGGAACAAGCCCCAGATAAAAGGTCACTGCAACAGTAAAAATCGTGTCAAAAAAGAGCGGAATGCGGAGCGTGTTACAGAAAAGGAACACAGCTAGAAGGTTCAGGATTTCCGCGACAATGCAGATGGCGATGATTTTGGGAATGGAGTGCATAGGCTTATACCACCGCCTCAACCAAAATTTTTTCACCACGATTTGTCTGGACTGTGATTTCTTTTATCCCAGTCTCCTTGTTTTTGTTGAAGCAAAAACTCAGAAGATAGCCTTTTTCAAGCCCGTAATAATCAAGATACTCTGCAAGCTGCTGCTCGCCACGCTCGTTGTAACTTTCGCCACGCCAGATTTTCATCTCGACAACATATTTCTCGCCGTTGTAGTCAATCACTAAGTCCATTCGCCGTTCATCGCGGGTCTCTGTCTCAACATAGAAGTTGCCCGTGCCGTTTATAATCGGCTTTATGAAGAAAAGGAAGAATTTCCGCCCCTGCTTTTCTATGAATTTTTCGTCCTTTGTGTCGTAGATTTCGTTGAAGTGCACGCAGAATCGTTCTAGGATTTTTTTCATGTCCAAGTGACCGTCTTTTATGAAAAGGGGCTTATCGATTGAAGCATTCCGAATTATCTCAGTGTCGGTCGGCAACTGTGCAGTCTCAGCCTCTGCCTCAAAAAGATTGTAGAACCATGTTTCAAAAATGCGGTTTGAAACTGAGATTTTACCATTCGTGCTTTTGATAAAATTGAACATTCGCGCAATATCCATTGACTTGTCATAGGCGTTGAAAGTCATAGGTTCGCCAGAGAAAAGTAAGGCGGTTATTACATTACGCATATTCGGAAAATCATCAAGTTTTTTACGCATGTCGTCAAAGAGAGTGTTTGTTTCTCCAAGAAGCTGCTTCACAGCCTTCAAAAATCCCGCTTCCGTCCAGTTTTTATCCAAGTTTTCATCGATAATCTGGCAGAGTCGGCTCACAAGAAACGGATAGCCAGATGTGTAGTCAGAAAGAAGTTTTGCAATCTGAGCCGTGTTCATGCCTGTGTGATGGTCGGATTCGTAGTCGTCCAACATTCCCTTGATTCCGCTTTCGGTCAAATCCATATTCACATCAAACTGAGCCGCAATATTCCAGGGACTATTATACTGATGCTGCTCTTCGGGGCGGATTTTCAATTTTAAATTTTTTATATCGTACACGCCCGCAAGAATCACGGAATGGAAAGTAGGTCGGGTGTTGCGGTTCAAGAATTTATCACGCAAAAGACCGAGAAATTTGATGAAAGAGTCGTAGTTGCCTGCTTGGTCAACCTCATCGATGATAACGACAATCGGGCGGGAACTGGATTTGCAAAAATCGGAAATAAGCCGCTCCAAATTTGATTCCGTCACTTTTATACGAAAAAGACTGTTTCCAGAGACACGCCTGAGAAAGTGCTTGGGCGCATTTTCAATCGATGGAACTTCGCCCACTTCAACACTCAACTGCATTTTCTCAAAGAAAGCCACACCGCAGCGTTCAAGCGACGAAAACGAGGAATCCGACATTCCTTCAAAACTAAGCGAGAACACCGTATATTCCGTATCAAGTGCCTTTTTGAGAAAGTGAAGCGTAGTGGTCTTTCCGTACTGACGACCTCGGTTGATGCAGAAATAGTCGCCACGGTCAACCATTTTTTTGATTTGCTGAACTCGCTCGTCAATGTTCACCATGTAGTGCTTGTCTTCAAAGCAGGTTCCGGTCGTGTTGAATCTTCGCATGATGTGATTATAGCACGGAAATTGGATTGTGTCGCTATACTGTCTGCGGATGACAAAAACAGGACTTCCCAAAGCAAAGCCCTGTTTCTTTTTTTTACAACTCACAGTTACAAACTACTGACACTGATAATGAATAGACACTACTCTATTCTCCAAGCTTGTGAATTACATGAACATTCCATTTTTCCGTGCAGTATTCAACCAAAGCGGCATATTCATCTGAGCTTGATTTTGAACAGATAAGGTGCTGCGGCATCTTTGGCTTATTGTCATCATGATTGTAATTGTTATCACTAGCGGTTGTAACACTATATGCTTTAGCACCCAAAGAGATAGTTTCATCAAAAGCATCTGTACCTGCAATTTTTCTCATCGCACGTTCTATCAAATATGCATTACGGTAAACATATACAAGTTCAGCACATGAAGGAATATACCACCCACTTGAGAAGCTACCCTCAGTTACACCTATCGTTGTTCCATAATTGTTCGCAAAATCAAATGCTGGATAATGCCCGCTTGTTCCTGTGTCATCTCCACCATAAGACGAATAACAGGCAAGCAGTTTTTTAAGCCATGGAAGCACAAGACTTCCATCGGCATTAGTGTTATGTTCCACATTGAATGTCTTTATGTCTGATAAGCGCATCGTGCCACTTTTGTTTGCAGCATTTTTCACCAAAGAATAACCGTTTGGTTCAGTAAGTGATGCTGTCGGAAGGCAAGTCATATCGTCGGCAATACCAGAAGTATTTACAGTGTAGCTATTTTTATCCCCCAAACCTTTATAGTATGTGGAATCAGCGGTTGCCCACGCAAGTTCTTCGCTCTTCAAGCCAATAATGTATGCCTGTGATTTTACGCCTTCCTGCTTGCCTTCATCGCCCGAAGCATACCATTTCGTATCACCGTTATCGGTTTTAAAGAATGCAATGACTCCAATCGCAGGATTTTCTGAATCTTCCGTATAGTCCGAATAACTTTTTATCGTACCGTCCTTCAGAACAATGTTGCCGACTGAAATACTTATCTGCCATACGGCATAAAGTGTCGTTGCAGTTGTCGCGGTGAATTTGTCGTCAAGTTTGTAAGCAGGTTCCGTGGCATTCTTGTCCGTTGACCATCCTGCAAGAGTATAGCCGTTGCGCTCCCAGTTCACAGTTGGAAGTGGTGTTGCCACTCCAGTTGCAAACAATTGTTCTTCGGTAGTGCTGTCATTGCTAGGATTTGTCCATCCATTTCCGTCAAAAGTGACTTTTATTTTCCAAACCGCATACAAAGAGAAGGTATTGCTTGGGAGTTCGTGTGTCAGAACAGTAATTCCATATTCGCTATCATTATAATACAAATCACCTGTCGCGCTCTGTGCCCATCCCGCAAATGTCGCACCGTCTTTTGAAAATCCAAGACCGTCTGCACTAGCAAGTGTTATAGATCCGTCTGCGGAATCATACTCTTTTACGCTAGTTGCGGGAGATTCCGTACCATCATTTGCATTATAGGTGATTGTAATAGTACCTGTAATCGGCGTGTTTGGTGTCGGGGGATTATCTGGTGTTGGAGGATTTTCAGGTGGATTATTCGGTTGTTGCTGACCAGAATTATTGTTTCCGCTAGAATCATCACTTCCGCCGCCACAAGAAACAATAGAAAACATTCCCATGATTACAAACACTGCTGCAAGAATCATGAACCCTTTTTTCATTCTTTCAATGCTTTTTCGCATATAAAGCTCCTTCGTATCCGTATTTCCGATACAGATACTTTTTAAATTTATTTTCGCTCATCTAAGATGAGTGACTGCTACCACGAGCAGATTATTTGTTGTGTTAATCTTTCGCTGGCCAAAATGCCATATCAAGAATTTTCATCGGCGGATAATCGATATTATGTTCTTTCTTGATTCTTTGGCGTTCTTCCTCTAATGCCTTATTTTGTGCATAAAAATTACATAAAGAAATCAGCGATTCCTTGCTAAATTTTGCTTCTGCAATTTTGCTTTCTTCAAGTGCAACGGTAACATTTGTATCGTATGCAACAGAACATCCTAAAGATCCAAGAAGAATTTTTGTAACCAAAATCGAAGATACTGCCTTTTCTTCATAGTCTGTATGATATGGGCGTAAGGCTTCATCAATCCGCTTATAAAGCTCCATGATTTTATCTAAGTTTTCCTTAATTACATCAATTTCTGGGTTGTAGAGTTTTTCATATTTCTCTTCTTTTAAAATTTCAGTTACCTTGCGAAGAATGCGCCAATTATAGGCAGAAAGAAATGCCTTTCCTCGTAACATTCCCCAGCTTGCAAGAAATATAAACAATTCTTTTGAAAGTTCATCAATAGAAAGCTTTTTATTTTTGAAAGCTCTGTTACAGTCAACCCATGCATAAGCACGAGACTCTTCAGATGTTGGAAACGAACGAATATTTTCTAGTAATTTTTGTTCCATAATTTTTTTCCTCCTTACAATTTTTCCGCTGTTATTCTTACTTAAAAATCAGGTTGCCGTTTGCGTCGATTTGTAATCTCACTTGAAATATTCTAGCTCTGAACATTTTTTTTGTAGTGAGTAATTCTTCATAAAAATCAGTGAAAATTTCACAGAAATCTTGTGAAAAGTGTATTTTAATCGATGTTTATAGCCAATTTGCTTGCTTTATGGCTAGATATGTAATAAACTCAAATTGTGACAAGGAGGTGTCTATGTGCAGGGCAACGATTTACGATGCCAGGAACAATTTTTCGGCTCTGGTCAAAAAGGCCGAGGGCGGTGAGCCAGTGGAGCTTACGCGGCACGACAAACCAGTGGCTGTAATTATCAGCTACGAGGAATACGAAAAGCGAGGCAAAAAGAAGAGTTTTTTTGAGCGATGGGAAGAAACTCGCAAAAAATATGCGGATGTTTTTTCTGACCCGACTTTTGAAGGGATTCCGATTCCAGAAGATGAATATCCGGATGAAGCTTATGAAAAAAGAATCAGAGAAATGTGGGGGTAAAAATGGGAAATGTTTACTTGCTTGATACTAACGTAATTTCAGAATTTGCAAAACCAATGCCTAATCAGCATACTTTGGAAATGATAAAAGAGCATGAAGATATGTGTGCGATTTGCTCAACGGTTTGGGAAGAAACAGTTTTCGGTTACGAGTTAATGCCAGAAGGTA
>JAFSJW010000031.1 GCA_017449265.1 Treponema sp. | reverse complement strand
TCTGTGTACTGCCAGCCAGAGCAAGAAACCCAGTCTTTGTTACGGGGAAAGCCCCCAAGGAGGTTGCGGGTTATCGGGTCATATGTCACGGGTATACTATCCCAAATCGAATAAGATAATTCAATAACATTAATATACGAGAAGGTTATCTCTTTTACGGCTGGTACGAGAGTGAAGATTTTTCAACCGAGCGCGTTACAACTCTTGATTTTTCTGACAGAACTGCTGACATTACTTTGTATGCGCGCTGGGTGGATTCGATTTATGTTAGCGAGTCCGGAGACGACACTACAGGCGACGGACTTTCTGTTTCCACTGCCGTAAAAACGATTTCCGGGGCTGTGGCAAAAATCAACGAAAAAAATGACAGCTCCTTTAACTGGAAAATAAAGGTGAACGGAACAATTTCTGGCCCGCAGAAAATAATAAAAGATGTGGCAACCTATACAGATCCTATAGCGGCATCTATAACGCTTGAGGGGATGGATTCTGGCAAAATCTCAGCGACTGGTATTAGTGATTCTGCGCTTACAATTGAGGTTGGAATACCTGTCACATTGAAGAATATTACCATAACTAGCTCAGGAACTTGTATCTACGGTGTAGGAATGAACGTCCAGAATAATGCGAATGTGACTCTTTCTGACGGGGTTAAGGTAACTGGAAATCGTTATACTGGTCCTTCCGTGCCTAGCGGAATCGGAATCTATGTTGAAGACTCAAAGCTCACCGTTACCGGAACTGCGGAAATAACGAACAATACTTTTAGCAACACCTCTATCTCCAATTCTCGTGGCGGTGGAATCTATGCTGCGGGAAACTCACAGATTGTTGTTAGCGGAAGTTCAAAAATCACAGGAAACAGTGCTAGCCAGGGTGACGGAGTGTGTCTTTCGGCTAAGGAATCTGGCACCTCATCCCTTGAGATACGGGATAACGCACAAGTGCAGGATGTTTATTTGAACAGCAACAATAGAGACTATGTTCCGTATTTAAAAGCGGATGAGGCGTTTACTGCCACTGGAATTGTTGTGAAAATGAACTCTGCCCTCTACAAGACGGGGATACAGATTTTACAAGGGGAGGCAACAGGAAGTGTCTATGACAGATTCTCTGTCCCTGGCGTGTACGACCTATCAGCGGAAGGTACGCTTTCAAAAAAGGATGATGCGAACATAACGCTGGCCGACATATCGGCAATGCCTTTTGTGAATGCCGGAAGTTTTTCAGATCCTGACAGCTTTGAACCTATCGATGTGCTGGACAAGCTTATTATATTCAAAATTCCATCGGGCAGCTCTTATATCTACAAGGGTCTGAAAGTAAGCGAGCTTTTTACTGCTACTACTTTTACGCCGGCGTCGTTTACTAATTATTCTGATGGTCTGGCGTACACCATCGACTCCCCTGCGGGAATCAACTTAACGACTAATGGCCCCTATCTCGACATCTCCTCTGATAGACCAACTAGCGGCGCCTCCTTCATTGATTTCGACGGCGGTTATTTTTACATTGGGGGGACCGGGCTTGGCTATATGATTCTTGAATGATATGAGCTGGGCGCACTTTGGAGCAAAATCTAAAGTGCGGTCGGACGGATTTTTAGTTTCGGAAAAGCCTGTTCGCGTTTCAAGGGAGAGAAGGCTCTATTCTATTAACAGTTTTATATTATCTACAATAGAATTGATTTCTTCTTCTGTCGCTTTTTCTATAAAATCACAGTTTCTTTGTCTATAATCAAGATTTTTTACTTGGTCGCTTAAAATGCAACCATTTATTGAATGATTGTCCAATACAATTTCAAAAGGATATCCTTTTACATGACTCGTAATAGGGCAGAATAATGCAAGACCAATTTTCTGATTGTATTTTTTCTGAGAAATACAAATTGCAGGACGACGACCTTTTTGCTCGTGTCCAGCCTGTGGGTTAAAATCAAGCCAAACCAAATCGCCTTTTTCTGGGGTATAATTTGATGCTACCATTCTTCATTACCTACAGAACTGTCTGTTGATATTTCCAGATGAAGGTTTTCTGGAGTAACCAGTGCCAGCATATCATCAAGAGTCTTTTTCTGAGGAAGAATAATTATTTTTCCTTTTTCAGCGATTACTTCTATTTTGCTTCCATTTTTTACATTATTGTCTTTAGCCCAAAGGGACGGAATTCTAAAACCGAGGCTGTTACCCCATTTCTTGACTACTGCTTGCATAATGCTACCTCCATATGTAAAAGTGTATACATTGTATATCTTTATTGTCAAGCAAAAAATTATAAAAAAAAGCGATTTTTACTCGCCGCTAACTTGTAAAGATTAATTCCCCATTTTTCTGTCAGAATTTACAACATTTTTTATATATCATGGCCGGAGTTTTTATAAAGCAATTGCCGCTGGCATAACGCTTAGCTATGCAGTGGCAATTGCTTTCATATCTATAGGTGGGGCAGGGCTTATTTTTCTTTGTGCCTTCTGTCCAGCTCGTCAAGCACGTCCTTCCAGCTTACGCCTTCCTTGTACATGAGAACGCTCACAAAGTAGAGCAAATCCGCGGCTTCCCAAATTATGTCGTCGCGGCTTTCCGCATCGTCGGTAAGTTCTTCCGCCTCCTCCATGACTTTCTCCCGCACGCGCTTTGCGTCCAGCGTTGCGGTATAGCTTCCCGGGCGCGGATTTGCGAATCGCTCTGCTATAACTTTGTACAGCCGCTCAAGGGATGATTTTTCGTCAGGCTCGGACGAGAAGCAGGTGAAGCTTCCTGTGTGGCACACGCCGCCGTGAGGGATTACGGTGGCGAGCACTGTGTCGCGGTCGCAGTCAACGCGCATTTTCACGATTTCAAGGTAGTGGCCGCTAGTCTCGCCTTTTGTCCAGAGCGTGTTCCGCGTGCGCGAGAAGAATGTGAGTTTTCCTGTATCAAATGATTTTTTGAATGCTTCCTTGTTTGCGTAGCCGAGCATGAGGACTTCTCCCTCAACGCTCTGTGCGATGACAGGAATCATTCCGCCGACTTTATCGAAGTTGAGGCAGCCGAGGAACGCGTCTTTGAGGCTCACTTTTCCCGTGTACAATGCCATGCCAAGTTGCACGTCGCAGCCCATTTTCTCAAGCTCCGTAATCTGCTCCAGCGTGTTCACTCCGCCAGCGGCCACAACGCGGCACTTGACGGCGTTCCTGAGGGCGCGGCACGATTCCATGTCCGTCCCTTCCATGCAGCCTTCTTTCTCAACGCAGGTGAACAAAAGCTCGGAGGCGTACTTTTCGGCCTCCTTCGCACCCTGAATGAGCGGAATGTTCACCGTCTCGGTCCAGCCCTTGACGGCGATTTTTCCGTTTATTGCATCCACCGAGATGATAATGCGCTGTTTTCCGATTGCCTTGACCAGCTCTTCCAGGAACGCCGTGTTCATAATGCTCTCGCCTTCTTTGGCGTTGGCGTTCCATGCCGCAGAGCCGACTATGACTTTTTCCGCGCCGAGGGATATTAGCTCCCGCGCCTTTTTTACATCGCGGATGCCTCCGCCAACGCGAACATTTCCGCGTCGGAGAATAGATTTCAAAAGCTCCGTGTTTTTCGTGTTCCCCTTTTCGTCCGTGTTTCGGAGAGCCTGGTCAAGGTCGATTACGGCTACTTCCCCATATTTGTTGAATTCTGAAATAAGCTCATCAGCATCGTCGCGCTGAATCACCAAATCTTTTCCGTTTTTGAGCTGGACAACATGTCCGTCCTTCATATCAATGCTTGCGATAACCATATAATGCAATTATATATTTCAGCGTGAATTGTGAAAAGGGAGCAGAGAATTTCATTGTTGTTTGCAAAAAAAATTAGCCTCTTCTGAAAGACGGCGTATAAATAATAGAGCGTAGCTTAAAATAGCGAAAAAAAACACAATGAGAATTGGAGTTTCAGAAATTTTCGGTGGTTGGGCGTAGTCGAAAACATGATAATCAAAATTTTTTTTCTTAAAATGACCTTTATAGTCTGTAATAGCATTTTATTTTCTGATATAATATACTTGAATAAACTCTTTTTTTCGGGGGCTTTCTCGTATGAAAAAAAAATTTGCTTTTTTCTTTGTGTTTCTGTTTGCTTTTGTTTTTATTTCATGTAAAGATAAAAAAAACGGAAGTAATGTAGCTTCGTCTGAAAATCAGTCGGCTGCAAGCGAAATTCAAGGCACGAAAATTGAATTTGCAGGTTTCGATAAACTCTTCAAGCTCGATTATACACCGGAAGTCCCCGAGGAGGAGATGATTCCTGAAAAAATCGGTACGGATTATTCTGCTGCTTCGGGAAAATCGGAGAGCTTCATTCCGGGGCTTAGGAGCCTTGACAAATATAAAACCGAATACAAGACAAAACGGCTTTCTATAGCAGATTATTTGAAAAGTATCATCGGAAAAGAAACTACGAGCGAAGTAAAATTTGCAGATGGAAGTACGGCTTCCGAAGAAAACGAAAAAAAGTCATCGCCGGGAGAATTCAAAGTTGTGAGCTGGGGGCCATCTGGCGAGGTTCCTGGTGAACTTGAGAAACCCGAGTTCTTCGTTAAGTTCTCTCTTCCTTTAAAACCTCTTTCTGCGCTGGATGATCAGGCTAAGATTAATGCCGAGGGCGCGGAAATTATGAAAATTGAGCCTTCGATTTCAGGAAACTACAAGTGGCTCGGCACGGACAAGCTGGCTTTCATCGCTACGCAGTCGCTTGACCCGACGCAAATCTACAAGATAAATGTCAACAATGCGCTTATGTCTGAGAGCGGTGTTGCAATCTCAGGAAACACCTCGTTCAGCACGAAATCGAGCGAACTGAAATTTGTTTCTCTTCAAGGCGGCGTAAAAGAATCTGGTGGTTTTCCAAATAACACTTCGTCTGGGTTTTCCACCGAAGATGCAAGATTCGCATATATCCAGACGAATTATTACATGACGGAAGATGAAATGAGGAGTGTCCTTTCAATCTCCATGAACAGGGAGCTTGACCTGAGCTATAAACTCAAGGGCGATTTCTCAAAGAAAAGGGTGAAAACCAGAGTATCGAACGATTCAAAGAAAACGACAGGCTTTTTTGTTGAGATTACAAATTCTCTTGCCAACGAAAAGAATATCTATTACACGATTGTCGCGCCGAACAGCGGTAAGAAACTGACAAAATCCTACAGTACGGTCAGGAGTCTTAAACTTGTTGAATATAGCCCGAATACGAGCTGGTATGGGTTCGAGTATACTTTCAAATTCAACAATGATATTCTTGCCAGGAGCGCGGAAAAATCTTTCTATTCTCCTGACATTGATATTACGAAAAACAATGTGTTCGTAAACTGGAACACGGTAAGAATCAGAAATCTTCCAATAAAGCCGGGGCAGAGGATAACAATCTGCATGCGCGGCGACATAGAGGATGTGTATGGTTCCAAGCTTGGCGCAGACCAGCAGTTTACTGCCGTGGGCACTGATTACAACGGAAACTTCTCGCTTATTGATTCAGGATGCAAAATCATGGAGAGCCAGTTTCCGCACAAAATCCTGTTCGAGTACATGAATGCTAACGATTCAAGCTACTACCTCATCGGAAAGACGGACAAGCCGCTTGACCCTTCGATTATGGGTGAGGGGTCCGGCGAAAAGAGAATGTTGGATGTCTCAAACAAAAATGTCCGTATGTTCCAGGAGGTTGACCTTGACCCTTTCCTTACGAACGGAAAGGGTGCCGTTCACTTTGAGTCTCAGGTTTTCACCCGCTCGTATAATTACAATGGTGAGGCCAGCTGGACGAAAAACTGCGAGACACTGAATGTTCAGGTTACTGACCTTGCTGCTACGGCTCGTCTTGGGGCGAACAAGGCTGTTATCCTTGTCCGAAGCCTTTCTACCGGAAATCCTGTAAAGGATGCGGTTGTTTCAATTGAGAACTCTAGCATTAAAAATGTGAGCCAGACTGTCAAGACAGATGCGAACGGTTGCGCGGTCATTCCTTATAATCCTCTTGATTTTTTCCTTACTTATGAGGATTCGTACAAGAATGTCTTTGTCCGCATAAAGACAGACGATGATGAAGTTGTGTTCGTTCCGTCAACGCACAACCCGTGGAACTCAAATGTCTATCCGTCCTCAATGTTCGCATCGTATGCTACTGAGCAGCGCACTTTCATTTTCTGCGACAGGGGACTTTACAAGCCTGGCGAAACGATTACTTTCAAGGGAATCGACAAAACTCAGAGTTTTGGTTCTTTCAGCTCATATAATGGAAGCTATTCGATTGTATTTGAGAAATACAACTGGCAGAATCCTACGGTGTACGGAACGATTACCGGAAACACTTCTGAATCAGGCGGTTTCCACGGCTCGTTCGATATTCCTTCCGACCTTGAGCCGGGAGAATACAGGCTTAATTATAAGCGAACAGCAGATGACAAGCATACTGACAGCCGTACTCTTTATTTCACTGTGGCGTATTTTGAGCCGCTTAAGATTCAGAGCGAGCTTTCAATGACTTCAAAGGATATAATAGCAGGTGATTCAATCAGCGCGGATTTAAAGGCTTCGTACCTTGCGGGCGGAGCTTTGGCGGATGCGGCTTATGAGGCAACATGGTACAGTTCAGGAACTCGCTTCGCGCCTGACAATGTTGCTCTAAAAGATTATTCGTTCGGAATCAGCGATGACTATGATTCGCGCAAAGTTGTGAGCGAAGAGTCGGGGACGCTTTCATCAAGCGGAAAAACAAGCCTTTCATGCTCTACGCAAGGTTCTTACAAGCCGATTCCGTATGAATTCAGGCTTGAAACATATGTCACTGACGAAAGTAACCAGACTATTTCTGCCTCTGCAAGGAAAATCGTACATCCTGCCGAGTTCTACATTGGAATCGGTGAGCCTGTGGACCAGAAAGGGTTCGCCAAGAAAGGCAAAGCGATGGAGCTTCCGTTCGTACTTGTCGCTCCTGACGGAACTATATTGAAAGACTCTGATTTGCCAAAATCAATGTTGTCTTCGTCTTTCAAGTACACGCTTACAAGGCGATACTGGACTTATGACTACCAGAAGTCCGTTGGCGGCGGAGTTTACGCTCAATACAAGGAGAACAAGGATGTTGAGTTAACAAGCTCTGTCAACTTAGCGGCGGATGGAAAAATCAAAATTACTCCTAATTCTGCCGGCTACTACACGATGCGTGTTGAAGGCAAGGACTCAAAAGGACGACCTGTTGTGACGGACTACAGTTTCTATGTTACAGGAAGCGGTGCGGTCTGGGGCGGTGACGAGTCGTCAATCAACCTGACATGCGATGCTTCAATGTACAATCCTGGTGATACGGCTTATATCCTTATGGAAAGCCCGCTTGCTGCAGGTGACTATCTTATCACGGTAGAGCGTGAGGGAATCTTTACCGAGGAAGTGCGCCATATTGACGAGCCAACGACTGTACTCGATGTGAAAATAGCGCGCAATTATGTTCCTGTTGTATATGTTTCGGTTTCTACTTATTCTGAGCGAAAAGGCGAGCCTACTCATCAGTACGGTGAGGTTGACCTTAACAAGCCTAAGGGCATTTATGGTGTTACTCCCGTGTTCATTAATCCGCGGGTCAAGGCGTTCAGCGTAAAAGTTGAGACGGACAAGAAAATCTACCGTCCTGGCGATATGGCAACTGTTACTCTTACGGCAACAAAGGGCGGAAAGCCTGTAGAGGGCGCGGAACTTACAGCTATGGCATGCGACAGGGCTGTTCTTGATTTGATAGATTATCATGTTCCTGACCCGATTGAATTCTTCTATGATAGGTACAACTTCCCGCTGTATTGCTACGGTGGTGATTCTCGCGATTATCTTATGGACCCTGTGACTTATTCTATAAAGAATTTGCAGGGCGGTGACTCCGATGCTGAGAAAGATGGCGAAGAGCGCAAGGAATTCAAGCCGACTGCGTTCTTTGAGCCGCTTCTTGTTACGGACAAAAAAGGAAAAGTCTCATTCAAGTTCAAAGTTCCTGATAACCTTACTACATTCCGGCTCACGGCTTTCGGAGTAAAGGATGAGCTTCTTGCCCTGCAGGAAACTGAGTTCGGCACGCAGAACCCAATAAATGTTCAGGCTGTCCAGCCGCGCCGTCTTCGTGTGCGTGACACAGCCGAGTGCGGAGTTGTCCTTACGAATCTTGATTCAGCCGCCCATACTGTGGAAGTGAGCGTTCAGGTCAGAAAGCCTTCTGCGCCTTCTGACAACGGCGATGGTCTTATTGAGGCCGTTGGCGATGCTTTTGTTGACGGAACTTCATCATGCAAAGTGAAAGTTGCTGGCGGCGGAACTGCCGTGGCGTATTTTGATGTGGGCGCGACAGAAACAGGCTTTGTGGAGCTTGTTTACACGATAAAATCAGATATTCTCAGCGAAAAGCTCGTATCTAAAATCCAGATTGAGAAAACATATATGTTTGAAACTACGGCTCTTTCTGGAGCAACGGAGAAAGATAGCTCTGAGAAACTCATAATCCCTTCGTTCGCCGAGGACGGAGTTGGTTCTCTCAATGTGGCTTTGGACGCAAGCCAGCTCGGGCTTCTCAAGGAAGCCGTAAACTATGTGTTCCATTATCCGTATGGATGTATGGAGCAGCAGTCGGCGGCAGTCCTTCCGCTCGTTATTTTCTCAGATTATATCAAGCCGCTTGGACTTGAAAGCGAAGTTTCTGACACAAAGAAAGTTCTTAAGACTTATTTCAAAAAATGGAAGAAAGTTCAGCTTTCCGACGGCGGTTTCCCATACTGGCCAGACGGCGATACATCGAATCTCTATGTTTCGCTGAGGATTGCCCACATCTACGCGCTTGCAATGCAGAACGGATTCAAGCCAAAGGACTTCCCGATTGACATTTCCGCGCTCAAAAAGTATATCAAGGGCAATATTGCAAAAGAAACCACGCTTATTGAAGCTTATTCCTGCTATGTGTTCGCGCTTCTTGGTGACAATCAGCTTGACGGAATCCTGAAAGCGTTGAGCGGGCGGGCAAAACATGACCTTATGGCAAGTGCTTACGCAGGTCTTGCATGGCTCAGAAAAGGCGGTGCTGCGTCTGCTGGTGCAGATGAATACTATAATTTTATTCGTTCTTATATAACTCCTTCTCTTAACTCAGTTTCCATAACTCAGCCCGCTGAAACGAAGAAAACTTGGTACGATACGTACTACTACGCTTCTTACACGGCTCAGAAAGCCGTTTTGCTCCAGTTCTTTGTTGAGCACAACCCGAAAGACGACATGGTTGACGGGCTTTTGAAGTCGCTTCTTATCGACCAGTCGCGCTCTGGCTACTGGGAGAACACTTCAAGCACATCAAAAGTTCTTGAGGCTGTAGGCTCTCTCATAAAAGAGCGCAATCTTGAGGCTACGGATTTCACTGCCAAGTGCGCGATTATGAAAAAATCTCTTATGGAGGAAAAGTTCAAGGGACTTTCCGCTGATATAAAATCAAAGACGGAAGAATTTAGCTCTGATTTTATGAAAGAGCTTCCGAGAGATAAAGTTCTTGATTTCAATTTCTCAAAGAAAGGGAAAGGAACTCTCTACTATACGGCGACTCTTCGCTACGCGCTCCCGTCTGAAATTCAGTCCGCGCGCGACGAAGGCTTTGGCGTAAGTTATGAGGTTGTTGATTACAAGACGAATCAGGTCGTTTCTCCTGAAAACATGATTGTGCCGCTTGAGTCTGGAACAACATACAAAATGCGCGTCAAAGTTTCTTCCGAGTATTTCAGGACATACACTGCGGTGCGCGTTCCGATTCCTTCTGGCTGCGAAATTCTGGACTCATCGTTCGCAACATCTGGCTCGCAAGCAGAAGCCCAGGTTGAGGGCGGCTGGTTCAGCAGCATGAAATTCTATGACAATGAGGCTCAGATTTTCTTCGACCATTTTGATAAGGGCGTTAAAACTGTTGAATTTACTTTCCGTGCGGCGCGGCGGGGTGTCTATCCTGTGGTTCCTGCTCTTGCGGAATGTATGTATGAGCCTGAAATATTCGGACGGAGCGACGGATATATCTGTACGATAAAATAGACATGTCCGAAAATCATATTTCTGAAAAAGCAGAGGTGGCTGCGCGCCGCTTCTGCTTTCAGTGGGAACTGATATGAAAAATCCGGTTTTTGTTTTTTTGATTTTGATGGCGTTTCTTTTCGCAGGCTGTTTTTCTGAGAAAGACAGCGTTTTTTATGACAGCGAATGGATTATGCAAAATTATGATTCTCAGGGAAATCTTTACTACCACCAGCTGATTTTAGAGCCAGGGCACAAGGCAGTCCTTAGGGCTGCATATGCCGATTCCTCCAAGATTATGGAGTGGACGGGAAGTTATAAAATCAATTCAAAAAAGATTAACTTTAATTTTTCTGAATGTGTGCGTTCTGAGAACGGAAAAATTGCGGAGCAGTATACTTCCGGAAAGATGATAAAGTTTTATTCTGGCGAATTTTTTTATTCGGTGGCGGAGCTTGGGGAAGAGGGCGAGGAAAAAAAGCAGTATCATCTTGAGCTAATTCGTCCGAAGAATTATTTTTACGGAAAGAACACGGATATTTTCGGAAATAAGCTGGAAGAGTTCGTTAAGGTGAACAGGTCTAATAATTCTGACGAAAAGGAATCGAAGTGAATGAAACTTTTTGGTCATAGAAAAAAGTCCGAGCCTATCGTAAAGTTTGACCCCAAAACTCAGGAGGCTGTAATACATAGCTCTATTTGCACCGGAGAAAAAGTCGCAGGATTCAAAAACAAGTCCGACGGGCATTTCACCGAAGTCATGCTGATTTCTTCTTCGGAGGATGAGAAGTCTTTCAAGAAAATGTACGGGCTTGATTCGGTGAAAGTAGAGTATTAGCTCTTACCCCACGGAAAAGTTAAGCAAAAGCTGATAAAAATAGATTAATTTTTTTTGCAAGTTGAATGAAATATTTCGCAGTGCAATTTTCCTAGTTTTATGGTAAACTGTTTTTATGCTGAATCTTTACCACGGAAGCAATATGCTTGTCCGAGAGCCTGAAATTAGAAAATCTATTCATAGGCTCGACTTTGGAACTGGATTTTATACCACATCGAGCTTTGAGCAGGCAAAAAAATGGTCAGTAAATAAAACTCAGCGTGAAAAATCAGGGCAAGCGATAGTTTCTATTTTTGGTGTTCCTGATAATTTTTTGAAAAATACAAATTATTCTATACTTAATTTTGAAAAAGCGGATGAAAGCTGGCTTGATTTTGTAATTTCAAATCGCACTGTTCCTGACTTTGACTTTGAATATGATATAGTAAAAGGTGCTGTTGCAAATGACCGCGTTTTTGCAAGTTTGAACGCTTTTGAATCAGGTTTTATGGACAAACAAACTTTGCTTCATGAATTGAAAACATGGGTTTTTGTTGACCAAATTTTGTTTCATACAGAAAAATCATTGAGTCTTTTGCATTTTGAAAAGGAGATTCGGGTATGATTCCGCAAATTACACAAAAAAATGTTCATCTTTTTATTCCATATAAAGTTTCAAAAATCTGCGACTATATTTGTCAGAAGGAAAATATATCTGCACAACAGGCGGTAGTAAAATTTTATAAAACAAAGACTGCACGGCTACTTGGTGAAGAAAATTCAAAACTCTGGCATTTTGGCTGGGTTTCATTATATGAAATGTACAAGGCAGAACAAAATGGGGAATGAGGATTTGGCTTTTTGGCTTTCATGGTGCATTGAAGAATATGCCGCAGAAAAAAATATGTCATCATCGGATGTTGCCGCAAACTTTGAAAAAACAGGAATTCTTGAATATCTTTCTGAAAACGCAGAAATTCTCCACACACAAGGCAGAGATTATATTCTTGGAAGCATAGACGATTTTTTGAAGAAATAATTTTCCCTTGCAAATAGAATTACAGAGTCTGAAAATGATAGAGCCTCACCGAAGTCATGCTGATTTCTTCTTCAGACGATGAGAAGTCTTTCAAGAAAATGTACGGGCTTGATTCGGTGAAAGTGGAGTATTAGCTCTTACTCCCACGGAAAACTTCCGAAGGGATTTTGCGGAAAGCCGTTGTTGTCATCTGATGTGCTCCCGAACGGGTTTTCAAATCCGCCAAATCCTCCAAAGCCGTAGCCGCCGTTCTCTTCTGGCTGGCTGTAACCATGCGGGCGCGAAGGCTGGGACGAGCCGAAAGAGTTATACTCGTCCTCAAGATTTTTTATGATGCACCCGCACTGCGAGCAACGGTATGAGCAGATTGTTCCGCGAGTTCCGTATTCAAATCCCGCATACTGCAAAAATCCGTAGCAGAAAGTCCCGTCGATTGAGTTGTGCGTTTGGTTCAAGAGATTGTACATAGGCTAAGTCCTTGATATATTCTATAATGCTTGTAAAATCCTATCTGTTTATAGATTGTTTTTAGTATCATCACTGTTTTCCTTGAAATCTGCGATGTACTCGCCGATAAGCGCGTTCAATTCTTGTGTCATTGTAAAACTCCTTATTGATTTTATTTCCTCGTGCGAATTCACCGCGCTAATCGAAGCCAAGATGAAATAGAACGGCCCGCCTTTTGCGCATTTTTTTCATTTTTCAGCTTTCAAAAACGCCTTTCCTGTTTTCTTCCATATTTCCTCGTTTATTACCATAGTTCTTGTAAATCAGGCTTATGTCTGCAAGTCCGTTCAGTGAAACAGTGCTGATGTAAAATTCCAGCGTGTCCGAGAATGTTCTTTTTTCCTTGAAAATTTTCGGATTGATTGAAAGTTGTATGTCAGCTCCGTTTTCCGCAAGGATTCTGATTGCGTCCCTTGCGTTCGCGTAAATTGCATATATGATTGCGGAAAAACTGTTCTTTGGCTCACCGCAATCATTAGCGGAGACCAGTCGGAAGAAATTTCGGGAAGTCTTTTCTCTCCTATTTTTAAGAACATATTAAGAATTTTCGGGTCATAATTTGAGAGAAGCGTGGAAATATCAGCAAGAGCCGAAAGATAGATTATGTACGGCGTTCCTTTTCCTTTTTCTGATTCCTTGTAATAGTTCAGTACGAAAGCGTCGTTGCTTGTTGTAAGAGACCATGTTGCGTTGCGCTCTGCCATTTTCTCCCTGACCTCAGGTGAAAGGTAAGGGGTATAGCGGTAGTCGAACTTATTGGGCAGGCGGCAGCCGAGTTTTTCAAGCTCGATTCTGAGTATTTTTGTGCTGCTCGTCATCAGGTATTCATACCATTTGCCGTCTATGTTTATTTTCTCATAGAATTTTTCTTCCAGCTCTTCTTCCATATTTAAAGTATACTCCCCAGAAAATTCTTTGCGGTCAACAAAAAGTTGACTTTTTATGATACAAAATAACAACGGGTCAGAATCTTGTTTGTCCGAATCCAACTCCTGCTCCTACAGAAAGTCCGAAGATATTATTGTAGGAAATTTCTGCTTTTGCAAAAAAGTTTAAGATGGTTATCAAAACTCCTGTGTTGACTTTGAATCCCAGGTAGCTGTATTGGCTCATTGTTTTCGGCTCAAAATATTTTTCTGTGTTTGAAAAATCAAGCCTGAGTCCTGCGCTGCCTCCGATGTACCATGCAACACTATTGAAAAGTCTTCGCGTAAAATCACATTCCAAAAGAATTGCGCGCATATTTTTGTCATCTTCAAGATTTTGCATATAATCAACGCCCAAGAGAAATGCCGACTTGTTCAATAAGATTGGCATATCAAGCGTGAATCCTATTTTATCAAAACCTAGTGTCTGGCTGCTTACCGCAAAAAACGGCATACTTGCAGTAAGCATTACTCCAATCTGGCGGTTCATTGAATCATAATTAACATTGATGAAAGTGTTTCTCATCACAGAACTTATCCAATCGCTGCCTGCATAATTGATTGTTTCCGCTCTGTTTGCCGTGTCGGTCTTGCTTGGAGGAATTGGTTTCCCCATTTCAGGAGGAGGCGGCAAATTATCAAGGTAAGCTGGATAGTTTACACATAAACTTTTGTTCGGGCGGCATTGTATTTCTTCCTGGTTTGAAGAAACATATCCATAAACTATGTAGCCCAAATTGTCCGTCCATGTTGGGTCAATCCAAAACCATACGCCGTCTGCCCGTTCTATCCAAAGCCATGCGTGGTGAGTGGCATTTTTTCCTGATAAATCCTTATGCGCTTTTACCCTGCGGTTGCTTGTGGAATATGTTTTAATATAAACTCCGTTTTGTATTGCTGTTGCGTTATCTTTTGTTGTGGGATTTGAAAGTATGATTGTATTGCAGTCGTCATGGTTTCCGGCAAGCCAAAACTGACCTTCATACATATCACGGTCGTTGTACCAGTTTTTATATTTTTCTATATCTTCCCAGGCGGTTTGCGCATAGTTGAAGCAGACTCCGTAAAAAGTGACTGTGCGGGTCTGATTTCCAGACTGTTTTGCGAATCGCTCTGCCAGCATATCTGGAGTGTAATAATCGTCCGGGTCTTTTCGTATTTTGCTTCCAGCATGAGCCGCCGAATATTTTCCGATACAAGCGGTCTGCATCGCAAGGTCTTGAATCGCGTCCGAGAAAGTGTCCGCGAAAGAAAAATTTACTCGAAAAAGAATAAAAACAAAAATTAAGACTGTTTTTTTCATGGGCTAATCCTATTGCATTAGAATTTGTTTTTGGTCAACTTTCGGGCGACTTTTTAAGGAATCTCTGATTAAAAGGTCATTCCGAACATCCGTAATCTTTTGCTGGTTTTCTCATTCAGCTTCCTAGAATATAATTCAGAGTCATTCCCAAGTCACGGGAACAGGATGGGCATTTACTTTTTTATTTTGGATAATTTTATTGCAAGAAAGGAATACGGAAAAAATTCAGTACGATTCAGAAGAACATCGAGGAAAACATTAGAATCATAAAATACTTTCATAGTGTAGAAAGATTTTCCTTCTTTGATTTGAGAAATTTTGCATATTGTAAGGCTTTAAACAAAAACGGCAGAGTACAAAAAATCGGAGAAGATTTTTTGTACTCTGCCGTGTGTCAAATCATTTTTTCAGTAATAGCGTTTTAGCGCGCGTATTCTACGACCCGGGTTTCGCGAATCATAGTCAGGCGGATTCTGCCGGGGTAGCGAAGGTCAGTTTCAATCTGCTTGGCGATTTTCTGAGCAAGCTCTTTAACTTCACCGTCAGCAATTTTCTCGTTGTTGACCAGAATGCGAAGCTCCCTTCCTGCCTGAATTGCGAACGCTTTCTCAACGCCAGGAAATTTCTCAGCAGTCTCTTCAAGGTTCTCAAGACGCTTTACATAGTTGTCCACCGTCTCGCGCCGTGCGCCAGGACGAGCCGCGCTGATTGCGTCCGCAATCTGAACGATGACGGCTTCCAGCGTGGAAGCCTCCACGTCGTTGTGGTGGGCTGCAATCGCATTGATGACCTTTGCGTCCTCGCCCATTTTCCGCGCCATTTCTGCGCCCACTTCCGCGTGGTTTTGGTCGGAATCATGCTCCGCGCCTTTCCCGATGTCGTGGAGAAGGGCGGCTCTCTTTGCCAAATCGCGGTTCGCACCGATTTCCGTTGCCAAAAGGCTTGCAATCTCCGCCACTTCCTTTGAGTGCGTAAGGACATTCTGACCGTAGCTCGTGCGGAAATACAAGCGGCCCAAAGCCCTTACGCCGTCCTGGTTCATATTGTGGATTCCCAGCTCGAAAAGGGCTTTTTCACCCTCCTCGTAAATTTTCTGCTGGATTTCCCGCGTGACTTTCTGAACGATTTCCTCAATGCGGGCAGGGTGAATTCTTCCGTCCGTAACGAGCCGCTCAAGAGCCTGCTTTGCAATCTCTTTTTTCACAGGGTCAAAACAACTGATTACGACTGCTTCCGGCGTGTCATCGATAATGATGTCAACGCCCGTCAGTGTTTCCAGAGTCCTGATGTTCCTTCCTTCCCTTCCGATGATTCGGCCTTTCATCTCGTCGCTTGGCAAGGAAACAGTCGCAACCGTAATGTCGCTCGTTGTTTCCGTGGCGATTCTCTGAATTGTTGAAACAAGAATCTCCTGGGCCTTTTTTTCGGCAGAAATCTGCGCATCCTGCTCGATTTTGTTCAGCAGTGCCTGCGCGTCATGACGAGCCTCGTTCTCAAGGTTCTTGATGATAAGGTTCTTTGCTTCCTGAGCGGAAAGACCCGAGATTCGCTCAAGCTCATGCCTGTAGGTTTCTTCCTGCTTTGCAAGGGAAGATTCCCGCTTTTTCATGGCTTCCTGACGCTCAAGGATTTCCCGCTCCTTTTTGTCAAATTCAGCGGATCGCTTGTCAATCAGCTCCTCTTTCTTAGCCACCCGTGATTCATATTTTTGAATCTCCGAGCGTCGTTCACGATTCTCCCGTTCCTGTTGATTTCGTTCACGAATGAGTTGATCCTTTGCTTCTAACAAAATTTCTTTTTTCTGTGCTTCAGCCTCTTTTATAGCATCTTGCTTTATGCGCTGAGCTTTTTGCTCTGACGCAGACAGTTGAAATCTGGCATACAGCCATCGAATAATCCATCCAAGAACGATTCCTAAAACAGGGAGAACGATAAACATAACAACGTTCATATTTTCATCTCCTGATAAGAAATCGGTGAGAAATTCGATTTGAATTTCTCACAAAATAAATCGTTCTATGTTACCCTATACTTTGCTGGTTGTCAAATGCGTTTCAAAAATCTATTGATTTTAGGAATCTGTTCTGAAACTCTGGTACTGCGGCAAGATTTATGGGTACTGATTTTTTCCTAAGCTCCGTAGCTTTTGTCCTGAGGGAGGGAGAGAAAATCATTGCCGAAGCTCCCGCAAGAGCCGCATTTCCGATGGAAAACACTCGGTCGGCAAGTTCTTGTGGAATCATGTTGATTGCGCATGCGTCCGAAATCTGAAGGCGGGTTCCGAATCCGCCGGCAAGAAAAAGGACAGGCGTTTCGGGAGATTTTTCCAGAAGGTACTCAATGCCTGTTTTTACCGCTGATTTTGCAAGCTGGAGGTTTCTGATGTCCTGCTGTGATATGTAGACGGCAGGTGTTAGCTCTATGCAAGCCATTCCGTCACCGAGCGTTGACTTTGATTTTATGATTGCGCCGCCTTTTTCGATGTGATTCTGGCTGAAAAAAGTCGCAATGGCGTTTACAAGTCCTGAGCCGCATATTCCGCTTGCGTTCATTCCTCCGATTGTATGCACGGTTATGTTTCCGTCCTCAAGGCTGATTTTGTCTATTGCCCCCTCAACAGCACTCATTCCGCAGCTTATGTTGGCGGCTTCAAAAGCAGGTCCTGCGGCTGTTGCGGTACACAAAATCCGTCCTTTCATCTCCGCTGAGTCCGCGATGTACAGTGCCAGCTCAGAGTTCGTTCCGATGTCGGCGAGCATTCGCGGCGCGTTTTCGGAAGAGCCGTCATACAGGCTTGATGTGGAGCCTGGAATCGGGAAATCAGCCGCAATCATTGAGCATATTGTGTCTGCCCCGATGAAAGCTCCTACGCACGGCGGAAAATATACCGGCGTGTCGTCATGGATTATGCTTGAGCTGAATACGGCTTCAATATCAGCGGAAGGTTTTTCAAGTTCCACATGATTGTCGCAGACTGTTCCTTCGCGCACTTTTTTCCACGATGATTCGATGTCGAAAAGGCACTCAGCGTTGAACGGAGCCTGCGAGAGATTTTTGACCGGAACTGCGCAGACAAAACTGAGCATAGTGGTATTGCCCGTTATTACGATTGATTTTATATGCGGGGTGAACCCGCGCGGAATCGAGAGGCTTGCTTGGCTTACCGCTTTCTGGAACATTTTTTCCAGCTGGCTTATTATGCAGTAGTGCATGACAGATTCCCCGTGGAAATCAGATTCTTCCGTGTGGTGGAGCGATTTTCTGAGCGCGAACGAAATGCGTTTTATGATGTCATGCCCATATTTTGCCTGTGCGTTTTCTTCCGCTACGATAGCTATTCTCTTTCGTTCAGAAATTGACCACACATTAATCGCAATCGTTGTTGTGCCAACATCAACGGCTATTCCGATTTCGCCTTTGCCAGAGTCTTTCTCCGGAGGCTCGGGGATAAAAGGCAGCGTTCCGTCAGTGATTATTTCCATATTCAGATGTCCTCCTGTGTCTAGAAATTCAGTTCATGCCAATCCTTTCGCAGAAAAACTGAATTCAATTTTCAGCTCCCGCTTGTTTTTCTTTGGGAATTTGCCGAAAATCAAGATAAATGAAAAAATCTATCGTTTCAATTCTAGCACTTTCTTTTCTCTTTGTGTTATTTCCGCTGAAAACAAATGCCTATATGGTCAAATATAAGGAAGATTTTTACAAGCTTTTTCATGTTCATTACCAGCAGTACCCTGATGATTGCATGGAGAACATCTACTGGCTTGAGAAAGCTGTTCAGGCTGATTTTGCCAATCCGCTTTATGCGGCGGCAAAAATCGAAACGGAAAAAGACTGGGAGAAGTACAGGTATCTTTTCCAGATGCACTTGAATCTGAAACTGATTGAACAGCACATGAGGCTGGGACGCACTTATGACAAGCAGGTTGCGCATTTTTACGACGCTCCGTGGAAAGATGTTTATATAGAGAATCTTAAGAAAGCCCTGAGTTGCTATCAGGCGGGGCTTTATTACTGGCAGGAGGCGAGCCTTTGGGCAGAGAAGGCGAACACATCTTCGTTCAGGTTTCTTTTTTTGACTGACCTCCAGTACTGGGAGGATGAGCGGGAACGAATCGGAAACGGAGAGCTTGATTATGAGAAAATTCTGAACAGGGAAATTTCCAGAGTGTCAGGAGTGATAAAAGAATTTGAAGAAATGAGCGATAAATATTAAAATTAGAGCTGTAAGGAAACAGAGTTTCACAAAAATCTGTCCGAGCAGGTTATTGTTTTTAGTATGGAATATGTCGCGCTTGGAAAATCTAATCTTCTCGTGAGCCGTACCGCGTTTGGTGCAATGGGGCTTGAAAAAATAAACGACAGGAAAACAGCCTTGGATATGATACGGGCTGCTTATGATGCCGGTGTGAATTTTTTCGATACATCGGCTGCGACTCCTGAGAGCGAGCGTATTCTTGGAGAAGGAATCGCGTCGTTCAGGGAAAATGTCATAATCGGAACAAAATCCTCCGCATATACTAGCGAGATTATCAGCGAGGATATTGATAAAAGTCTTACAAACCTCAATGTTGATTATATCGATTTGTATCAGATTGAAAAATCAAGTTTCCTTCCTGTGACCGGAGGCGATGACGGCGTAGTAGAAAAACTTCTGAGCTTGAAAAAATCTGGCGTAATACGGCATTTTGGCGTTACAACTGAATCTTTGGATATTGCGCTTTCGATATTAAAATCAGATGTGGGCTGGGAAACAGTTCAGTTTCCGTTCAATATCCTTTCTACGGATGAAACGGAGGGACTGCCTTCCGAATACGAGGAGGCGGATGTCGGCTTTATAGCCATGAGCCCGATGTGCGGAGGGCTTATTGACAATGTTCCTCTTGCGCTCGGTTATCTCAGACAGTTTGAGAATATTGTTCCTGTGTGGGGCGCGCGCAGCCTTGAGGAACTTCAGCAAATCTTGTATTTTACACAGAATCCGCCTGTCGTGGACGACAAATTCCTTGAGGAATGTCGCAAAAAGAGACGCTTCTACAATTAATCGATTTTATGCAAATTTTTTAGGGACTGTCCAAAAAGTTTATTGATTATTGTCATTCCGAAACTAGTTCAGCATGACAGAACTTATTGGACAGCCTGCATCATTGCACGGTTTTCCCAGCCAGTGATTTTAGGACGGCTTCAAGCTCGTCTTTTGAGAGAACCCTGACAATCCTGAAATTATGCATATCAGTCTGGACTGTGCGCGGATTTCCGGCCTCATTTTTCTCACCAAGAATCTGCACAATAGGAGTGCGCGGATCGGAGTTATTGGCTTCCGTAACTTGGGCAATCTTTCCGTTGCTCAGGTAGACATAAGCTCCGATAGGGAAGAGAGACAGAGCCTGTACGAGTGCTTTGATAACTATATCATTGTATTGCTTGTCCTTGTTGGAAAGCATTTCAATCATCGCCTCATAAGTGGACTTTGCGGCTTTGTAGCGGCGTGGCGCGGATATTGCCTCAAAAGAACATGCCACGGCAAGAATCTTTCCGTAGAGGGAGGTCTTGGTGCCGTCGAGATGGCGCGGATAGCCCCTGCCGTTCTCGCGCTCGTGGTGCTCAAGAACTCCCAGCTGGATTGATAGCGGAAAGTTGTTGTCTTTCAGAATGTTGTAGCTCAGGACGGTGTGCGTCATAAGTTTTGCCATTTCCTGAGGGGAGAGCATTCTGTCCGTAAGGTAAAGCTGCGGCGGAAGGCGTATCTGCCCGATTTCGTGTACAAGGCTTGCAACGCCAAGCTCTATCAGGTTCGACACCGGCATATTTATCTGGAGACCTATAGTAAGCGCGAAAATTGTTGAGCGCAGGCTGTGGCTGACTATGAAATTCTTGTCGTTTTCTTTTATCTTTGGGGTTATGCGAAGAACATACTTTTTGTAATCCTTCAGGAAGTTGCACAAATCCCTTACCGCATCTGACAAGTCTTTCAGATTCAGCGTCTTGTGCGTCGCAAAGCGCGTGTATGTAGAGTCAATGTATTTCATCGCCTCTTCGTAGACTTTTTCGACTTCCTCCATTGGCGAAGCGTTCGGGGTTGACTTTATGCACTTCGTCGCATCTGTTATTGTCTGGCGAAGGTATTTGTTCAGATCAGCCACCACGACTTTTTCTTTCTTTTGAGATTCGTCCATGAAGTCGTCAACGGACTCGAATTTTGAGAGGTCTACTTCGACTTTTGGTGCTGAACCTGTTATGTTTCCGTTCGAATATACAACCTTGAAATTCCAATCTATAAGGGCCTTTTTTAGACTCTCAGATACAGAAATCGATGAATCGAGAAGGACGAACAGCGGGTCAAGCACAAGCTGATCGGAAAAAAACTGACCACTATTCAGGTTTTTTGTTTCAAAAGAATTCATATCAAGTAAATCTCCAATATACTTATCGGCTGGTTTTTGTTAAATCTTGAAAAAAAGGAAAATCATGTTTTGGAGAAAGCTCTAAGAAAAGAAAAAAAAACCGAAAGCCTTTGCAATCTTACACATTGCCAGGACTTTCGGTTTTTTTATCATGGAGAACCGCTCTGCGTCGCTTTCGTCCGCATTTCACAGCTACGGACGAGCCTCCCGCATTGTAAGTCACAGGGCGCCTGGATGTTTATTTTCTGCTGGAGGCTAAAAAATAACGCCCTGTGCTTCACGGTATATTTTGAATATCGGAGAGCTGCGGGCAAACTTTAGGAAATGATTTAAATTTTTTCAGGAAGATTTTTCCTGTAGCTTCTTATGCCTTCCTGAAGCTCCCTGTAGATAATCTTAGAGTGCTGGAAAGTGGAAATTGTTTTGTCCTCCGAGAATTCTGCGCAAGAGAATATTTTTTCAAGCTGATTTTCCGTTGGGAAAACAAGGGAGGCTATGTCCTTGAAGTCAGAGCCGAGTATTTGCCCGTCGATTTTCTCAAGTTTTGAGAGGCACTGCTTCTGCATGAGCCTGTTCATAATACCTTCCTCACAGGCTGCCGTTCCTTTTTTTGCGAGAGAGTAGAGGTAATCAAGTCCTGAAAGGAGCTTTTCGTAACATTCCTTAAAGATTTCACTTTGTTTTTGTTTTGTTTCGGGAAGATGCGTATTTTTTGAAGACAAAAATTCTTCGCGTTCTTTTACCCGCTCTTTTTCTTTCATAAAATTCCGGATTGTTTCCGTCCTGAATCCTGGAATACGGAGCGAGCGCGGTGAGAACGAGAAAGAAGTTATGTCCTTGTGCTCAAGGGCTTTGTTCTCAAACCACCATGAGAACATTTTCATCCTGTTGTCCGTGAGAATCGGGTTGTGCTCGTAGTCCTCGGAAAACTCCATGTTAGCTCCGAACAAGGATTCCACGCCCGCCTTTTGCGCCGGGGACAGTCTGTTCGATGTTGCGTGCATCCGCTCTTCAAAAGTAGAGCCTTTTATGTGCGTCTGATAGCTCGGAAAACCAAGGTCAAGGCCTGCGAAATAAATCCGCTTTGCTCCGGAAAGGCGGGCAAAGTCCCATGCCGTTGTTGAGACAGAGCCGCCCGAACTTAGCGCGCCTTTGTTTCCGAGCGATTTCTCAAAATATTGTCCAAGAGGAAAAATCGATGACATAAGGATTTTTTCCTTGCACTCAAAGCGGAATACGCTCGGGTATGCGGAAAGTTCCGTTATTAAAATTGAGCTTTCTGATTTTAGTCCGTGAATGTGCTGGAACGCATAGAACTGGGGGTCAGAAAGCACGATGAAATCCGGCTCTACCCCAGCTCTGAGACATGCCCTGAGCGCAGTGTCTACTGCGACTAGAACGGAGCGTCTTTTAAGGCCTTCAAGGTAGGGCAGTGCCTCATCGAGCGAAGGACCTGCCGCAAGTATTACGAATGGAAGGTCACCTGCTTTGTTCTCGTACCGGCATACTCCGTCAAGCTCCCAGATTTTTTCTATATTGCGGCATGAGTTTCGCATCCAAAGCTTTGAGAATTTTTCCAGCGTGAAATTATTTATTTTGTCCTTGCTTTTTGCCCGTGCGATTGACTGGCGCAAAGCCTCAAAATAATCCTTTGCGTGCGCGCTCTGGTTCTGGTTTTCGATTATTGCGGCATGGGAAAAACCGCCTGCTTTTTCCACGAGTGATACAACTATGTCCGTTCCGGTCTGGAGCGCGATAAAAATATTCTTTGCGGCGAAAAGCGGCGAGAAATCAACAAAGCTCATCGCCGTAAAAAAATACCTTGCGTCAGGCTCTATGATTATGAGCGTGTCCTCAGGATATTTCTGAGCATAGCAGAGCGCGGAATACCCGAGCGCAATGCTGAAAAAACAGGCGGTAGTTATGTTCCCTGCTTTTTTTGCCTCCGTTATCGCGCTCTCCGCCTCACGCCCAGGATTGTACCCCGAATGAAGGAGCTTTCCGTTCTCCTTTGCGGTGAGCATCCCGGATTTTGACGGCATAACCTCAAAGCCCGCTTTTAGCCGCTCAGGAAGTTCTTCTTTGTCTGAGTCGTTTAGTTCATAAAATTCGCACAGCGACGGAAACCTTTTTTCAAAAAGTGTCAGGTTTTTATTCCAGATAGAGTTCAATTTTCATGTTCTCCGTGATTTTTGTGCCTGGAGTCGGTGTCTGCTTTGATACATAACCGTCGCCTATGACCTCAATCCGAATGTCGCTTCGGTCAAGAAGAGGAAGCAGCTGTCTTTTTGAGGCACCAGTAAAGTCCGGCACAACATCTTCTATTAAAATCTCTTTGCTCGGAGGAATTGATATTTCCCCAGTGTGGATGAGGCTTGATGCGTTCATTCTTGTCATTCCGAGATGGTCTATGATTATGTTCGCGGATTCTTTGATTATTGGCGTTACGATGATTCCCGCGAACGCATCTTCATCTTTAATCGTAGGAACTGTTTCAAGAAGTATGTACAAGATGATTTCTGGGTCTTCCACCGGGAAAATAGCAAGGCAGTTCGAGTTGTTCGCGTCCTTCCTGTAGCCACCGTGAACTCTGTCCGCAACTTGGGCAGTTCCTGTTTTTGTTCCGATTGTGACATCGCCGAGGTCTGCCCTGTGGCCAGTTCCCTCTTTGGTCACTTTTTGCATTGAGTCAAGAATATATTTTGCCGTTGATGCTTTCAGGACGCGCTCTTTTTCCACCGGGTAGTGAACGACCTCATCTTTTCCCTCCGAATCGGTTATTTTCTTAATGAATGTGAGCTGGAGCGGAACACCTCCGTTCGCAATCGCAGTCGCTGCCTGAACCATTTGCAGCGCAGTTATGTCAAGCTCCTGCCCGATTGCGATGGACGGCTTTGAGCGTCCTGACCAAAGCCTGTCGTTCGGGTTTCTGAGAAGACCCACCGCCTCTCCGGGAAGCTCTACCCCTGTCTTTGTGTTGAACCCGAGCTGACGGAGCTTTTTCAGAAAATCCTCCGACTCAATTTTTTCGCTCATCTGGGCGAGCGCATCGTTGCAAGAACCTGCCAAAGCCCCGCGAGCGTCAACCCAGCCGTGTTCGTGAAGACAGCCGATTGGTGGCGTAGTTCCGGTGTATTTTCCGTCGCAAAGGAAAATATCCTGCTCGGAAATCGCACCAGTGTCAAGAAACGATGCCACGGAGAAAACTTTGAACACAGAGCCAGGCTCGTATATGTCCTGCGCGGGCCTGTCACGCCGCTCCTCATCGCTTGCGGCCGGATAGAAATTCAAGTCTGGCGACGGAAGGCTTATGTATGATAGAATTTCCCCCGTCTTTGCCTCTGCCGCAATAAGCATGAGACCTTCTGCCTTTGTCTGCACAAATGCTTCCCGCGCGATTTTCTCAAGGTTGAACTGAATGTTGGCATCAATCGTAAGGTAAACATTCTTTCCGCGGATGTCCGTTCCGCCTGTGTCGCTTGTGCGCTTTGAGGGCGACAGCACTTCGTTCAGCCTGTTCTCTATCCCCGAAAGTCCCCTTCCGTCATCGCCCATGTATCCTATGAGCTGGGCTGCAAGCTCGTTCTCGGGGTAAATGCGGCCAGGAATCTTGTCGAAGCGGACTCCTGCCGAAAAATCAGACAAGTTTATGATTCTCCTCAGTTCTTCGTATGTTCCCTGATCGATTTTTTTCTTTATCGATACGAATTTTGAGTTCGAGTTTGATAATATCTTTGAGATTATTGATTCTTTGCTTTCCGCAAGAATTGGAGAGACGATTTTTGCGAATGTCTCAAGCCCGCGCTCCTGAATTGATTTTGGGGTCACGCCGAAATTCCAGAAATTAGCCGGAACCGCAAGCTGCTTTGCGTTTCTGTCAAGGATAAGCCCTCTTTGGACTGTTTCTTTTCGGGTTGCGCTGAATGTGGTTTCGGAAATCGCAAGGTAGGCGAATTTTCCGATTACATAAACGCTGAAAGAAAAGATAAAGAAGAGAATTATTGATACTCTTCCGAGGCCGAGAAAACCGTTTGTTCCGAAAAATCTTTTTATTTGCATAGAACTTTTCCAAGAATATTTTTTACTGGAATGAAGCCGTAGCTCCTTGAGTCCAGCGATTCATCGTAGTTGTCCCCGATTGCCATAACATACCCGTCGGGCACTTGCCGTATGAATTTCATGTTCGCGTATTGGGAGCTTGTCAGATTTATCTTTTTTTCTCCGGCGAAAAGAAAATAATCTTCGCCTCCGCTTCCGTCAGGCTCACGCTCGCAGCGAATCTTGTCCCCTCCGATGCAGACGCATCTTTTGACTACGATTTTGTTGTCGTAAAGGTATATTACGACATCACCCCTTTGTGGCTTACCCCACTGCAAAAGCAGGTTGTCGGAGAAAGGTTTCGCTATTCCGAATTTCAGCTTGTTCACGAAAATCGTTTCCCCGTTCTGAATAGCAGGCATCATGCTCCGCCCCGAGACATGCAGAAACTCAAACGCAAACAGCTTGACGAAAGTTCCGATTAAAAGCCCTGCGGCAACAATCAGTGCAAGAAAGCGCGATGAGGAGCTTCGCCTGCTATTTGAGCCAATTTCTGCGCCAGGATTTTTTTCTTTTTCGTCTTCAAGAGTGAACATACTCATACTACTATTTTAACTCAAAATATCAAATATTTCTGCCGATATTTTATAAAGTTATTTTTTTTAATCGCAGATTTTCAGGAAGGTGTTTGTTCGTTTATGGAAGTCATAAGCTGCTATCAGGATAACATTTCTAGCTCTTCGTTCGGAGCCGGGACCGTCCGCTCCGGACATGCGAAGGTCGGTGTGGCTAAGTATCCGTACAGGAACAGAGAGGCTCTGCGTAATTTCATGGCTGAGAGCTGGGAGCGGAAAATCCATGTTTCTGACGATGAGAAAAAAGCTCGTCCCAAGTATAAGTCAGTCCCGGTCGTAATAGTTTCCTTCATATACTTGCTGATTTTTGTTTCCGTACCGCTTGCCGTGCTCAGGTATGCTCCTGTCCTTGAGAACATGGCGGCACCGTGGGTTATTAACGCCAAACTGCCGCCAATCCTTGACAGCGAGTTTTCTTTCCTTGACAAAGCGATGAACCGTTTTGCGCTTGACGATGGCTACGACATTGATTTTGACGGAAATGTTGTTCTTGAGGACGGAACAGTCCTTCATGCCGAGGATTTTGTGAGCGAGCCTGTCACATTCAGAAACTATACTGTAAAAAGCGGTGACACTATAGGCTCAATCACTTATGGGAACGGGCTTAGGAACACTTCAACACTGATTGCGGTCAATAAGATAGACAATGTTCGTTTTGTGCGGGAAGGGCAGACGCTCAGAATTCCGTCAAAGGACGGAATAATTCACTATGTGGCTGACGGCGAAAGCCTGAACTCACTTTCGGTAAAATATCATGTGAGCGTAGAGGAGCTTCTTGATGTCAATGACTTGAAAAACGATGCTCTTTCATTGAATCAAGAGCTTTTCATTCCGGGGGCAGTGCTTGACAGCGACACTTTGCGAAAGGCTATGGGAGAGCTTTTCATCTATCCGCTCTCATCAAGCTGGAGGCTTACTTCCCCGTTCGGAAAAAGAAACGATCCGTTTACAGGGGCTGTCAGCTGCCACTACGGAATAGACATGGCTGCCCCGACAGGAACGCCGATTAAGGCCGCAATGAGCGGAAAAGTCGTGTTCTCAGGGTATTCGGGACTTTACGGAAATTACATAATCATCGACCATCTGAACGGCTACCAGACGCTCTACGGACATATGTCAAAGGCTCTGGCAAAGACAGGTCAGCGTGTGGCACAAGGCGAGAAAATTGGTCTTGTTGGTTCGACGGGGCAGGCTACGGGTGCGCATTTGCACTTCACCATGTACAAGAAAGGAAAGCGCATTGACCCGCTTCCGATTCTGAAAGGAACGCAAAAAATATGAACTTTGTCCGAGTGTGCGCAAAATGTTCAAGAACCATAGACCGCGAATTCATTTACTGTCCCTGGTGCGGGGAAAGAACAAGCTCTGGCAAGGACGAGAGCGAAGTGCTTGACGAAGTTTTTAACGAGCTTGAGAAAAAGCAGGTCACTGATATTTCAAAAAGAATATCTTCCATGAAAGCAAAATTATCTGAGCTTGAGGAGGATTTGGGACGGCTGGAGAATTTGTTTTGAGCCGCATGAAAAAAATCTTCTATAATACACTGCTTATTTTTTTTCTTTTTTTCTGCAGCAAGTCTTTTTGTAAGACTGCTTTTGAAAATCCGTACATAAACGGCGCGAACAAAATTGTTTTTTGCGCTTCACGATTTGAACATAGTGCGGATGTCGTTTTTTCAGACGCTTCGTCCGCGCAGCCTCCTGAAATTCTGACTTGCTTTCCAAAAAAAATGCGGATGATTTCTGGGGAAATCCTTGAAATTCAGAATGATTCTGGCATCGCACGATTTTCTCTCGGGGCTTTGTCCTCCTCTCAGGGAATATCTTGGGTTGTGCGTGATTCTTTTTCAGACGGATTTATTAGCATAGGCGCAAAATCAGTAAGCCCCGACGGAAAATATGATTGCGTCATAAAAAAATCTGAAAAATCGCGCTGGATTACGGTAATCAGGCAGATTGCGACTTCTTTTGAAATCATTCTTGACGAGTCCCCGGATTTTTCAACTGATTCTGTTCCTGCAAAGTGGTCTCCTGACTCAAAGATTGCTCTTTATGAAAAAAACGGAGCTGTTTATTTTTTTGATATTCAGGCTTCTTTTTCCTTATCGGGCGGGGAAGTGCAGCTTCCTGAAAGCGCAAGGCGGATTGGAGAAGGCTCCCTAAGCTCCGTGGAATTTTCGGGCAACAGGTTTTTGTTTTTCATGAAAGGTGATTTTGTCTATAAAATCGCACGGAACGAGCTTTATGCCAGAACGATATATTCCGAAGTCACCGGGCTTGGGAAAGTTTCCGCCGTTCTTCCGTTCAGATTTAATCCAAAAAAAGATATTTTCTTTCCTAGCCCTGACGGAGAAAAAATCGCTCTCGTAACGAACGGGCGCGTTGTATCAGTTCTTGGCGTTTCTTCTGAAATCGGCGGAAAAACGACTATGTTCAGTATCGATGAGCCGCCTTCTTCGCAGCCAGCTTTCTCGGCTTATTGGACTTCTGGCGGTGACACGCTTTTTTGGGTATGCGCCCCGTCCCTTTCAGACGGATTTTCGCCCTCAAATCTTCATTCTGCTTTTTACAAGATTTCTGACGCAGCTTTGGAAATTGAGAAAATGTCTGTTTCATGTAAGTTTCCGCCTGCTGTTTCTCCTGACGGAAAAAAAATCGCATATATTTCAGCCGGCTCTCTCGTGGTGAAAGATTGCGAGACATGGAAAACGCTCGCATCATTTTCTGACGAGGAGTATGTTTCTTTTGCGTGGAAAAACGAAAACGAGATTTTTGCCGGCGGAGTATTCACTATAAAAAGATTAGGATTGAAATCTGGCGTTTATGAGACCGTCTTTTTGTCGGGAGCAAAAGAAGCTTTTTGGGACGGAGATGCTCTTGTGGCAAAAGTCTTGGGAAATGGCGGAAAATCCGATGCATTTTTTGAGTACGATTTTTCCGTGAGGAAATGGAAAAATACTGTCGGAAGAAAAAATTCTTCTTCAAATCAGAACGCAATGTACAGAATCTTTCTTGGTGAGTCATCAAATCCTTTGCGTGAAAATTCCGTTTTCATAAGGAATCTTTCTAGCGGAGAAACGCAAGATATATTTCAGAATATTTCGCCGGGTGGCGGCGGAAAGAAAGTTTCCGTTGTTATTGACGCTCTCGATTCATGCGGCGGACTTTTGAAAGTTCTTTCGGCCCTTGAAAAGTTCGGGGTTAAGGCGACTTTTTTTATAAACGGCGAGTTCATCCGCCGCTATCCTCTTGAAACACGGCTTATTGCAGCCTCGGGGCATGAATGCGCGAATATGTTCTTTACGGCTACAGACCTTACTAATCTTGGTCCGTTCGTAATCGACGATGAGTTTATAAAGCGCGGGCTTTCGCGCACGGAAGATGAGTTTTTTTTCGCCACCGGAAAAGAGATGTCACTAAAATGGCATGCTCCGTTTTATAAAGCGAGCGCAAAAATGAAAGCTGCGGCGAAAAAAATCGGGTATTCGTATTCGGAGACAGGACGGTTTTTGCCAGAACCAAAGACGCATGATGATTTTTTGAAAAGCAGAGCGCGTCTCGGAACGAACGAAATAATCTTTAGGTACGAGCATGGTCTTTCCGACGGCGGCGTAATTTACTTGCGGCTCGGAGACAATTTTCTTCGTGACGACAGTCTGTGCGAGAAACTTGATATTTTAATCAGCTCGCTTCTTGAAAAAGGATTCGTCCTGGAGCATCACTCCGACGGCTTTATTGTGCGGGCAAGCCTGAACCCGAAGTAACTGCTTCTGTAGCCAGGGTCATTTTTTCGCCCAGTGCTGCAAACTGAGGCGAATGTTGCGTAATATCTCCACGAGCCGCCCCGTGATATTTTTTTTTCGCCGTCTGAGTCTTCTGTCCATTCCCACAAGTTTCCGCTCATGTCGTAAAGACCGAGCGAGTTGGGCTGTTTTAGTCCTGCTTCGTGCGTTCCCCAGCCCGCACAGCCTTCGTACCCATCAGAACCAGTTACGCCATTGTTCACAATATTGCTCAGATACCAGCCTGTCTTGTCAAGTCCCGGATTCTGGTTGTCCGTGTATGATTTTCCGTTGTCTGAATCTGAGCCGCTGAACACATAGTTCCATTCTTTTTTTCTGGGGTCTCCGCCGCGTGCCGCGAATTCCCATTCTGCCCCCGTAGGAAGTCTATAGCCGTTTTTTGTATAGTCGGCAGTTACGGTGGCGTTCAGAATGTGGTTCTCAAGGACATCAGAGACTGAAATCGTGTAGACTGATTCAAGACCTGTTTTTTCGCTCAGAATATTGCAAAAATAAACCGCGTCGTTCCATGAAATGCTTTCGACTGGTCTGTAGATTTGCCTTTCACTGGCGATTTTTCTGTAGGTCAGGCTGTCTTCTGTACATCGGGAAGGAGAGCTTTCAAGGCTGAATGTCTCATCGCCTACAGTAATCCGCTGGTTTTTCATAACTTTCTCATAAAGTTCCTGAGTAACTTCGTATTTTCCGAGTATGTAAGGCGCAATCGTAACTGGATTTCCTGTGAAAGAGCCTGGGTAGTTGTTGGACGGCGGTTTTTCGCTTATTGTTGCCTGTGATGTAAGAATTTCGATTTCCTCAGTTTTTTCAAGAGCCTCGCCGTCTATCGTTAAAGAAGATAGCGCGACTTTTCCGCCGCTTCCTACACCGCCTTTGTAATCGATGCTCGAAGAGGAAGTGTTGCCTCCGCTGTTTCCGCTTCCTCCGCCACCGCCTCCGTTCGAGCATGAGGTAAAGGCAAGCATAAATGCAACTGCGAGAAAAGAGGCGAAAATTGATTTTACTGATTCCATACTTTTTTACTCAATGACGAAAGTGCGCCCTTGTGCAATGAACACATTGTGATTGAAGTACCGTTTGAGTCCTTCAACAAGAACCCGCCTTTCAACATCTTTTCCGATTTCCACGAATTCGTGGATTGAGTTAGTGTCCTTGACGCGTACCACATCCTGAAAGATAATCGGGCCTTGGTCAAGGTCTTCGTTCGCGAAGTGAGCAGTGGCACCGATGAGCTTGACTCCTTTTCGCCACGCCTGGTCATACGGCTTTGCGCCTTTGAACGCTGGCAAAAATCCGTGGTGTATGTTGATTATTTTGTTGTTCCATTTTTTTGTGAACTCGGGGGTGAGAATCTGCATGTAGCGTGCCATGCACACCACATCGATTTTGTACTGTTCAAGAATTGACTGTATGTCTTTTTCGCATGCTTCTTTTCCCTTGAGCGTATCAATCTGGAAAAACGGAATGTGGAATTCGGTTGCCACCTGACACAAATCCGGGTGGTTCGAGATGATTACGGGAATGTCGCAGTCAAGCTGCCCGTCGGCGTGTTTCAGAAGAACTTCGTACAGACAGTGCGATGTTTTTGAGACCATGACTGCCATTCTTTGGCGCACGGATTTGTCGTACAAGTTCCATGTCATTTCAAATCCGGCCGCAATCTCCGAGAACTCAGCGTAGAATTTTGCTGGGGAAAAAATCGGATCTCCGTCTTGGGCTGTAGTGGGCGCGGCGAATGTGATGCGGCAGAAGAACTGCCCCAAGTCAACGGAAGTATGCTGGGCAAGGTTCAGGAGATTTCCGCCGTTCTTTGCGATTGTGCTTGTTATAGCTGCGATAAGTCCGCTCTGGTCTTTGCAAGTTGCGGTCAGCGTGTATGTTGCGAGGTTCATGTTTTTGCTCCATAGGATTTTTATTTTTAGACATTATGCCACAGATTCACAGATTTTGCACAGGCTGACCGCATCCAAGTCCTATGAGAATCTGTCCTACAATGCACGGAACAAAAATTCTTTTCGTGGCTTTCCGTTGTCCCAGTATTCGTACTCCCGCCAAAAATTGAATTCTTTTCCGTCTATTAATTGTTTCGTGTGAGACCTATATCCTTTCTCGTTGAGTTCATAGAAGCATTCTTCAGAAATATCTCCGTCTACAAAGTATTTCAGATGGACGCATTTGTTCTCATCATTGTATTCATAGAACCATTCTTTTTCATAGCCGTCGGAATCCAAAGTTTTTTCGTAAATGTTATTTCCGCTCTCGTCATATTCCCACCAGCTTTCTTCACCGTCAGAGCCTTCCCTATGGACGATTTTTCCTTCGGAGTTGCTTTTTACCTTGTAAATTATTTTTTTGCCTTTGGAATTTTTCTTTGAAATCATGTTTCCAGTTGAATCCAGCTCATACCACTCTTCATAACCGTTTCTTCTCCTTATGTGTATGAGCTTTCCATTCTCAGCATATTCTCTCCATTCTTCATGTCTATTGCAGTCAAGATAATGAATACAATTACCATCGTCATCGTATTCGTTAAGATTAACAAATACAACCCACTTTCCTACTGTTTTTCCGTCAACGGTCACTTTCTTGTAGAATTTCTTTCCAAAATCGCTTTCGTCCATAAAGTTGCCTCCTAAAATATCTACAGGGTGAAAAATCATTCTTGTGCTTTTTACCCCTTAAAATGATGTAAAAATTATAACATATTATGATGTAAAATCAATATTTTTCTTATATCACTTCATTTTAGATTGTATTTTATCATCGTTAAAAATTGCATTGTAAAGTATGCAGAATCTCTCATTGCAAGAAATTTTCATTAATAATCTGAAATTTTATAGAAAAAAGCACGGACTATCACAAGAAGCTCTATCCGAGAAGTTGTGCAAAGGAAACAGTTATATAAACAGGATTGAAAGCTATGCGAGTTTTCCAACAGTTCATGTCATTGAAAAAATGGCAGAAATTCTTGAGATAAAAGCTGCACAGCTTTTTGAGGAAGAAAGTGTTCCGAAAAATATCGTAAAATCGGACAGGGAAAAGTTCATTTCAGATATTACGGACACTCTTTACGAAAAACTCTCCGCAGACATGAGGAACATTCTAGAACGCATCTAACGCTCTTTTTGAAACGCGAAAAATTATTGAAAATGAATTCATGCCTTATCTGGAAAAATTCTTGAAAGAGCATTTTTAGGTGGCTGACTAGGCTCAACTTGGTTTGATAAAATTTAAACACACTGTCAAAAAATCATGCTATAATTCTTTATGGTGAAAAAAGATGCTGACGAAAGAAATGACTGCAACGATTTGGAATGTTCTCTTTTCTATGGGCTGCACGGAAGGCTATCTCTTTGGCTCGCAAGTTAATGGTGGGGCGGATGCTTATTCTGATATTGACATCGGAATAAAAGGTTTGCCCCCGCAAAAATTTTTTGCGACACATTCCATGCTGGAAGATGCCACAGGAAAATCCGTTGATTTGGTTGATTTTGATGAAAAGCCCCAGTTTTTTGCGCTATTGCAAAATTTAGGAGAATTACAAAAAATTGGATAGTACAATAAAGATGAAAATCGATTACGAAATTTCTCAGATTGACGAGTTGATTGATAAATCCAAGGTGCTAATATCATTGTGCAAAGAGAAAGAACCTGATTTTGTTGAAATAATCGCAGTCGGTGGAATTTTACATTCTTTTTATAATGGAATAGAAAATATCTTTGTTCTTATTGGAAAAATTTTGGGATTTGACTTTAAATCTTCTCCTCAATGGCATAGAAATCTTGTAGATTTTATGTTTTCTCAGTCTAATTTTTTGCCATCCGATTTGCGTCTTTTACTTACAGAATATATGGGCTTCCGCCATTTTTATCGGCACACTTACGGTTTTACGATTAAGTGGGAAAAATGTTCCCATCTTTTTCTAGGACTACATGATTTTTGGCAGTCCATAAGAACTTCAATAAAAAGATATTGCGAAAAATAAGAACTCTTTACGAAAGAATTGACCGCAACGATTTGTAATGTTCTCTTTTCTATGGGCTGCTTTTCTCCGCTCTTATTGTAGCTGTTTCCGCACCAGACCTTTAGCTCCACAACGAACCGCTCCCCGGTGTAATCAATGACAACATCCATACGCCGCTCATCGCGGGGCTCAGCCTCAACATATAAATTGCCCGTTCCGTTGATAATCGGCTTCAGGAAAAAGAGGAAGAATTTCCTGTCCTGCTTTTCGATGAATTTCTCGTCGTAGATTTCGTTAAAATGCATACAGAACCGTTCAAGGACAGTCCTCATGGCGAGCTTGCCATTCTTGAATTGCTGTAATTGAACTAAATTCGCTTGTCGTCTACGCTTTGCATTTCTGCTGTTGCTTTTTTTACTAGAGCTATTCCTCAAAATCAAAAACAGGCATATCATCGGGAAGAAAAATCAAGAATTTTTGATACTTTTCTATCCATTCCCCGCTATCAACCCAAATAGGAGATGTCAGTAAAACATAAAACCATTTTCCTGATTCATTATCCTGCACAGCGCTTTTTAGAATCTCCAAGACAGTTACTTTCATTCCGCCTTCATGATTCAGAGTCCGGTATTTTACTTCTGATGAATAATCTTTTTCTGTTCGTAAATCTATTGCTCCCATTATTCTGAAAGAGGATAATTCTTTTATTTTTGAGTGTTCTGGCAATGTGATTCCGTTCGCATACAAAACAAGTGAAATAAAATTAAAACATATAAGCAATAAAAATCTTTTCATTCTTTTTTTCCTGCGCTCCAAGTAGCGTGTATCTCACTTGACCGCAATCGCGGTAGGTGTTGTTGTTGGTGGTGCGGTAGGAACATTTGCCGGAATAAAATACCACGACTCAAAGCAAAGCGACTGGTAGAAGAACATTAAGGGGGAGCTTGCCTAAAACGTACGCTCCCCCTGTTATTTTCAGGCATTGAGCCTGGTATTTTCTCCTAGTAGAGCAGATTGTTTGCGGTTGCGAATGCAACTCCGTCATCGTTCCATTTTTGTCCGCCGAGTTCTTTGAACTGATTTACCCATTCGTTCCAGTTTTCTCGCGTCAGTTTCCGTTTTCCTGTAGCGAATTCAAGAACTCCCTGCTCGTAGAATCGCTTTAAGTCCGCGTTCGGAACGGGCATAGCGTCAGATCCGACAGCCGCCGTGTACGGAAGCTTGTCCATCTGCTCCAGCATGTCGAGGGCAGACATTTTCTTGTGCGAGAATTCTGTTTCGTAGGTAGGGTAGCGCGAAAGAAGTTCCGTGCGTCCGTTGTAGAAAACATATGCGCGGAGCTGTGTGAGCGGCTGCATTTCAGGCTTTGAAAAGCCTTTGCTCTCATCAGGGAGTCCTTTCACAACCGGAACGCCGTTCGCATCAAGGACATAGTTCACGCCCTCTTCGCCCCAGCCGAGGAGGAAGTAGCCCTCGTCGCTGCTCATCCATTCAAGGAGCTTTGCGATTGCTTCTTTCTTTCCGGCTTTTTCGGCTTCTTTTGAGACGGCTGTTATGCGGTATCCTTCAATGAAGCAGCCCGTGGATGATTTTCCGCTTGGTCCCACAGGCGGATTTATGACAATCCACTCGCCGTTCGGAAAGTTCTTGTCAAAGGGCTTGTAGTTGCTCTCGGAAGCGAATGCGGCGTTCTGCTCGCGCATGATGCCGAACCGCCCCTGCTTCCATGCGGCGCGGAAATCGTCCTTTTTGTAGACGAGCCAGTTCGGGTCGATTGCGCCTTCGTCAACCATGCGCTTAACATACGCCATTGCGTCGTAATATTCTGGGCGGAGCACATTTAGCCCGGCAGTTTCTTTTTTCATGCTCCAAGTGCCTTCCACGCCGAATGCGCCCATAATCGGCTCCATTCTGCGCCCCAAGCCTTCCTGGTGCGTGTATATTTCGATGAACGCGCCGTAGCCGTAAGTGTCGTTCGCTCCGTTCTGGTCAGGGTCTTTTGTGGCGAATGCTTTCATAACCTCCATGAATTCGTCCGTTGTCTTAGGGACGGAAAGATGCAGATTGTCGAGCCAGTCTTTTCTTATTAAAAGACCTTCGTTTCTTGCAATTGACCCCGGGCTTGCAAATCCGTAGGAATGACCGTCTACCGTGGTGTATTTGATTGCAGTGTCGTCATACATTACTTCCGTGCGGTGCGGCATTTTTGCATACATATCGTCAACTTCCGCAATAAGTCCTTGTCGTATCATTTTAAGCCATGGCTCGCGGTTCACGGTGAAAACATCAGGAAGATTATTTGCTGCCGCCATTGCATTGAGCTTTGCGTCTCGGTCAGTCTCGCTTGACGGAAGCATAGTCAGTTTTAGGTCGATGTTAAGCTTTTCGCGGATGATTTTGTATGCAACCCAATCGCTGGGCGGACTTCCGGCTTCGCTCACCGAGCCTCCGTACCACATATTGATTTCAATTGGGTCATTTGATTTTGCCTGCGTTTTTCCATTGCAGCCAAGAATTCCAACTGCTGCCGCCGCAACAAGCGCGAGCGACATTGCCTTTCCGACTTTTTTCATTTGTTCCCCCTGTTCAGTCGTGATTATATTATCAATTGTAATCTATGAATGTGAATTTCAGCAATCAAATTCTTTGGCACAGAAGGAGTCTGACTGATAATGCTCGCTTGCGGACTTCCATCATACGGTGAATTCTTTTATTTGCCCGCCGATTCCTGTAATCGCGCTTTTCATCTGACCTGAAATCGCATTGAGCGAAGAGCCAGTATCATGGATTTTCCTTGCGCTGGCACTCATCTCTGTCATTGACTTATTTATCTGGCTTGACGAATCCTGAAGTTTTCTGACTTCCTCAAGAATCTGCTTGTTGCCTTCGCTCATTTCCCTTGAAGAAGTCTTAACTTCGCTCGTCGTGTCGTTCATCTGGCGCAAGGTTGCAATAATCTGCTTGGAGCCTTCCTGCTGCTCCTCCATCGCAGATTTAATCTGACGGACGATTTGATCTGTTTCCTTGATTTTTGCCGAAACTGAGCTGAACGACTCGCTTGATTCCTGCGAAGCCGCTACGACTTCTGCTATTGACGACTGAATCTTAAGAAGCTGCTCGCCTATAGTGCGCGACTGCTCGCTTGATGTTTCGCTGAGTTTTCTGATTTCATCCGCTACGACGCTGAATCCCTTTCCGGACTCGCCTGCGTGGGCTGCCTCAATAGCCGCATTCATCGCAAGAAGGTTCGTCTGCTCGGCAATTGTGGAAATAGCAGTGTTCGCCTCCTGCAAAAGCTGGGACTGGGTTTCAATCTGCGTAATGCGCTCGTTCACAGCCTGCTGCTTGACGGTTCCGTTCTGTGCATCTCCTTGCAGCGTGTCGAATGATTCTGCCATTTTCTCAACGCTGGAGTTTACGGAGTCGATGTTTCCAATCATTTGCTCTACAGCGGAACTTGCCTGAGTGACGGAAGAAGCCTGTCCCTCAATCATTCTTTCAAGCGACTGTATGTTGGAAGCAATCTGGTTTACCGCTCCCGCAGCATCCTCAACCCCGTTGGCCTGACTCTGAATCTGGGCGTTGATGCTCGTTATGTTGTTAATAATCTGCTCAATTGCCTCCGAAGTGTCACTTGCGCTTGCTTCAAAATCTTCGCCTACGACCGAAAGTGCGGATTCTGATTTTCTGAGCGCGCCTACGATAAACTGGAGTTTTTCTGCAAAATCGTTGAAGCCGCCTGCAATCTCCCCGATTTCGTTTTTTCCGTTGAAATTAAGTCGTTTCGTTAAGTCCGCATGTCCGCTTGAAATGTCTTTCAGGGCGCGGGCGATATGCTTGAGCGGATGCGTAATGCGCACGGAAACAACCATGGAGCTTACTATTGCGATTACGAATGCGATTATCGATACGATTAGGATTATGTAAAGGCTTTTGTAAATGTCCGCGTAAAGCTCTGAAATCGGACCGAAAGAAACTATTTTCCAGCCGCAAAGATTTGACATTTTTCGTGCCGCAAAGTACTGATGTTTATTATTCAGATTAATGTAGGAATCGTTCTGTGGGATTTTTGAGTCAAGCTCCAAAAAGCCATGCTCAGAATAGAAATTGGCGTTTGCGACTTTTGTAGTGTCCTGATTCGTAACATACAGGCCATTCGTGTCAATCATAAAAGCCTGCGCGCTCGGAGTGAGCTTGACCTTGTTGACCATATCCACAACTTTATCAAGAATAAGGTCAATTCCAATAACGCCCGCAAATTCTCCTTTCTTGTTCCTGAACGCCTTTGATAGCGTGACTACGATTCCTTTTGACTGCTCGTCAATGTACGGGTTCGAGAAAACAATCGTTCCGATTGAATCTCGCGCATTCTTGAACCATGAGCGCGTCGTTTCGTCAAAATCAGAAGGCGGAAGCCAGTGAATGTTGGTGAATGTGAAGCCGCCGTTGCAAGTCGGAACTGCGCTTGAAACATAAATCATAGAGCAGTCCGTGTCTCCCACGACCTGCATCGCAAGAAAATCCTCCGTTTCGGTTCTGTCGTATTCATCAAGGCTTTCCATATACGCGGAAACAATTTCAATCGTGCGCTGCGGCTTTGAAAGAAAGTTCTCAATCTGGTCGTTTATGCTCTCGACTTGTAGTTTTGAGATTTCAGTTATTTCGTTTTTAAGTGATTTATGCTGGGAAATGATTGCAGAAAACGAAAGGACGATGACAGCCGCAGTCGTAAGGACTGTGTGGCTGACTATAAGCTGATGACGTATTTTCATAAGCTACTCCAAGTTTCGTATAAATATAATTGGTTTACTATTGTAAACTGAGCTATTGCAAAAGTCAAACAATCTTTCCGCCTACTCTCCGACGAATTTTTCTCCGTTCCAAATGTAATGAACTTCTGGCGTGATTTTTACATTATATATTCCCGAAGTGAATTCAAGATAATTTCCGTAAACCGAATAAAAAAGCTTTGCATTTTTAAAATCCGCAGGTGGCTCCGGAATAAAAACATCCCTTTCGCAACGGCTGAGAACTCCGTTCTTGTATGTGAAAGTTTCTTCTCTGATGTTTTGTTTGCATCCGTAAAAGGTCTGGAAAAGAACCGCATATCCACCGTCTTTGTACGGAAAGCAGTTCAGGGAGAACACAAGTATTTCATTTCCCTCATTATCCATGTCATCATAATTCAAATGCTCGCTGTCTTTGAGGCTTCCGTCTTTATTTTCCCAGACGATTTTTTCAAATGCGTCTTTCCCCAGCGAATCATCCGGGAGCAGCGTCATTTTTTTTAAGATGTCATACGCAAGATGCTCTGGTTCTTTTGGCTGCACATTTTTTTCTGTGGCGACTTCTTGTTTTTCAGTTGCTTCCGGAGCAGGATTTTTTTGATTCTGCTTTGTTTCCTTGCATGAAAAAAACATAAGCGCGAGAAGTAAAATTAAAGAATATCTTTTCATAAAAGTCTCCCATAAAAAGTCCGCGTTAGCGGTCGTGCAGGAGGCACGAAATCGCAGTTTTGCCAACGGCAAAATCTGCCAATGATAAAAATTACACGGATGTAATTTTTATCATGTCTCCTTGTTTTTTGTGTCCGCTGCTAATCGATTTTTGTTTAGATTTCGATTTCAGCCTCATAGAACGATTTTACGGCTCTAGTCATAAAATCCGCATCAAGCACGCCTGCGGACTCAAACGGCGAGTGCATAGCCCACTGTGCAAGCCCTATGTCAACGCATGGTACTGAAACTTGCGAGAGACTTATGTTCCCCAGCGTAGAGCCGCCCGAAATGTTCGAGTTGTTCGTGAAAATCTGGTACGGAACTTCTGCTTTTTTGCATATTTCCTTGAATACGGCTGCGGATACTGCATCCGTCGTGTATTTTTGCGCCGCGTTGAACTTGATTACGACTCCGCCGTTGATTTTCGGGCGGTTCACGGGGTCTGCTTTTTCGGCGTAGTTTGGGTGGAGCGCGTGCGCGTTGTCCGCGCTGAGCATGAAGCTCTTTGCTAGCAGAATCCGATGCTCTTCGCAGGTCTTTCCCAGCGCGTCGCTGATTCTTCTGAGCGTGTCGCGCAAAAATGTTCCCGCCGCTCCTTGCATCGAGCTGCTTCCGACTTCCTCGTTGTCGAACACGCAGAATACGCCGGCTTCTGACATTTTGGAGCTTTCAAGAAAGCCAGCGAGCGTAGTCCACGCGCACTCAAGGTCGTCAAGGCGGGGACTTCCCAAGAATTCGTCGCTTGCGCCCCAGATTGTTCCTTTATCCCTGTTGTACAGGAAAAGGTCGTGCGACACGATTTTGTCCTCATCCGTTCCTGTCTCTTGCGCGATTATTTTTCTGAGCGAGAAGTTTTCGCCAAGCGATATGACAGGCATCATTTCAGCCTGCACATTGATTTTTCGCCCCTCGTTCGTCTCTCTGTCCATGTGGACGGCAAGATTCGGAATCATAAGAAGGTTTTTGTCAATGTTAACGAGCTTTTCTTTCAGAACGATTTTTTCGTCCCCGCGCTTTTGCCTGACGATTACGCGCCCAGCAACGGAAAGCGGCCTGTCGAACCAGGGAGCCAGAATCATTCCGCCGTATTTCTCAACATTGAGCTTTGTGATTCCTTCCGTTTTGATTTCAGGATTTTCCTTTATCTTGAAGCACGGTGAATCTGAATGTGAGGCCGTTATTCTGAATGAGCTGAAATCACTTTTCGGAATAATGAATGATATAATAGAAGAATTATTGCGGGTGACAAAATATTTCCCAGCTGAGATTTGCCACGGCTCTTTCTCAGAAAGCCGCACAAAGCCATTAGATTCAAGCTCGTCCGCAATGTTTTTTATGGCGTGGAACGCGCTCGGACTTTTTTCTATGAATGAGAGCAATCCTTCGGCTCGTTTGTTTTTTTCAGTCTGCATGAAAGTATTATAACGCAAAACGCGCTGTTTTGTGTATGTATCGCATTGACAAGAAAAAAACAACGATATATACTACTGGTAGTTCTTTGAAAAAGTATGCTGTTTTTTCTTGGCATACGATAGTGATGGGTCTTGAAGAGATGCGTAGTGTCTTTTGTTGTTTTTTTCCGCAAACTTAATGCGAAAAATTTAGCTACTGTCAAAATTTTACTCCTGCAATATGTAGGAGGAGGGGCTGATGAGTGATTATTATGAAGAAAGAGCCAGTTTTTTAAAATTGTTTTTTTCTGAGGTCATGTTTAATGAACTGTCTGGTACCAGCTGGTTTAATGCATGTGCCGAGCTTTTTCCAACTATGCGGATTCATATTGCAAAAATAAATTTTTTCGGTCCAATAGCAGATTCGTATAATATTGAGCATTGGAAAGCTGAAGTAGTTGAAGATGTTCGCCTGATGCTTGTTTGTAAAAAATCAGGCTGGAAGCCGAATGCAAAAGCTTTCATGTCAAATGTTGATATGTGGTTGGAGAGTTTTAGTGACAAGTCTATACTAAATAAAATTGATAATAAGGATTATGAGGATTACTGCAAAAATTTAATAAGTTATTATTCATTTTCACCAAAAGACTATAGAAAGAAATTTTTGGATTTGCTGGCGGAGTCCCGCCAAAAATGTGACGATGTTTTTAGAGCTGTTATGAGTATATTAATTAAAGCATTGCAAGATAGAGCGATAAATACAAAAAAAGCTTCTATAATTGAGCTTATGGTTGCTATAAAAAGCGATATCGAATCGAAACTAAACGAGCTTGCTCTGCCAAAAGATGATTGAAATTGAAATATTCTAATAAATTTTAGGTTGGCACTACTAAGAAAATGCTTGTTTCAGGACTTGTCAGGAAGAACTGGGGCTGTCCAATAAGTTCATACTTTTTAGACAGCCTATTTTTATCATCTTTTCAATTTTTGTTTGATTCAATAGAATAGAATATCATTTCACTTTTAAATTTATTTTTATCGAGGAAAATTATGTCAGAAGTTAGAGTTCGTTATGCACCGTCACCAACTGGATTGCAGCACATCGGTGGCGTCCGCACTGCGCTTTTCAATTATCTTTATGCACGCTCACAAGGCGGAAAATTCATCCTTCGCCTTGAAGACACAGACCGCACGCGCTACGATGAAAAATATGTTCAGAATCTTTACGACACAATGGCTTGGCTCGGAATCGACTGGGACGAGGGCGGCTCCAAAGGCGGAGATTTTGGCCCGTATGTTCAGAGCGAGAGGTTTGAGCTTTACAAAAAATATGCCCACGAGCTTGTAGAAAAGGGCGAAGCGTACTACTGCTTCTGCGACTCTGAGCGGCTTGAGAGAATCAAAAAAATCCAGACCGAGAACAAAATGGCTCCGGGCTACGACAGAAACTGCCGCCATCTTACCCCGGAAGAAGTAAAGGCAAATCTTGACGCTGGAAAGCCGTATGTTATTCGCCTCAAAGTGCCTCTTGAGGGCGAGACCACATTCCACGATCATCTTTTGGGCGACATCACATGGAAGAACGAGGATATTTCTCCTGACCCTGTTTTGCTAAAAAGCGACGGATTCCCAACATATCACCTTGCGAACATTGTTGACGACCACTTGATGAAAGTGAGCCATGTAATGCGCGCCCAGGAGTGGATTCCGTCAACGCCGCTCCATGTTCAGATGTACCGCTCGTTCGGCTGGGAGCATCCTGAGTTCTGTCATCTTCCGATGGTGAACGGCTCGGACGGAAAAAAACTCTCAAAAAGACACGGCTCAACTTCCCTAAACGAGTTCAGGGCTAGGGGATATTTGCCTCAGGCTATCGTGAACTATGTGGCTCTCTTGGGATGCAGCTACGAGGAAGGAAAGGACTTCTATACTTTGGAGGAGCTTGCAAAATCTTTCAAGCTGGAGCATCTGAACAAAGCCCCTGCCGTCTTCGATTACAAAAAACTTGAATTTTACAATGCGAACTATATCCGCCAGCTTTCAACGGAGGAACTTTACAAATGGACTCTTCCGTTTATCACTGGAACAGGGGATGCGACTCTCGAAATAAATCCGGAGAACCCGCAGCCAAAACCAAATGTAGGCCCTGAGTTTAGTGGAGTTGCGCTTGGCGAGGACGGAGAGCCTTATTGCGTAGATAAATCAATGAACATGACTAGCGCGGATGTCAAAAAGACTTTGCTTGGTCTTATGCCGCTTATTCAGGAAAGGCTTAAGTTCCTTACCGAGGCTGCTGAGATGGTTCATTTCATGTTCACTGAGCCTTCCGTGCCTCCTGTAGAGCAGCTTATTCCGAAAAAACTTGACCAGGCGAAGACAAAGGCTGTTCTTGAGAACGCAAAAGAATTCGTTGCAAAAGTATTCGAGCTTGATCACGATGGCGCAGAAGCATTCGCAAAGGCAAAGGCTGAAGAACTTGGAATCAAGCTGGGCGACTTTATGATGCCAATCCGCATGGCGGTAACAGGAAGCAGAGTATCTCCACCGCTTATCGGCTCAATCGCAGTTTTGGGCAAGGAAAAATCAATCGCCAGAATTGAGAAAGCAATCGCTACGCTGTAAATCTACCAGCGGAAAATGGGCTGTCTGAAAAGTTCTGTCATTCCGAACTTTTTAGGCAGCCCCTTGCCTGAAAAATATTCCCGATTGTAAATCCCGTGCTGGGGTTGTTTTCTAAAAATCTGCATTTTATTCTTAAAAATTGTTCTAAAAATCTGCAATAATTAGATATGCTCCAGCGGAAATTTTATTCAGTTCTTGAAGAATGGAAAAACTCGAAGAAAAACGAATGCCTTCTGGTAAGAGGGGCGCGTCAGATTGGAAAGTCCTTTATAATCCGCAGGTTCGGCATGGACAACTACAAAAGTTTTATTGAAATCAATTTTGAAGAAAAGCCCGAACTGAAAAACATATTTGATGGAAATCTTGAAGTAAAAAGCCGCAAAGGTTCCACTTCCTCTCTGGATTCCATTCTCAAAAACGCCGACGTAAAATTCGGATATAAGATAATGAACTGCAATCTTGGCAGGACCGAAAAGAAAATCACAATGCCGCATTATATGGCTATGTTTTTATAGTTTCCCCTTATTACAACTTTCGCCATGAAGAAAAATGCGCGTTCGGAAGTCTTCTCGAATCAGGTGCGGCTAGAAGAGCTGTTTAGGTGAGGGATTGGAGCGCATTCAAAAGTTACGGAATTTGAAGATAGCCTTTTGAACTTTTCGGTCTTTCTTTATGAATTGATTTTTATCTTGAAGTTTTTTTGATGTGATGTTTTGTTTTTCAGGCTGGTGCGTGGAATTTAGCGCGGAGAGGGAATTCATGTCAAGGGATTTTCTGAATGTTTTTCGCTCTTCCATGAATCCGCCTCCTTTTCAAAACGGCGACAAAAGCCGTCATCTTTTTGAATATCATAACGCAGATTTAAAAAAATACAGATTTTTTTAAATTTTTGTAAAAAAATGGGAAAAATTTCCGTTGGAATCCAACAAATCCCCATTCACGAGAAGCGGGGGCTTGCCAACGTACAGATGTGTACTAAGAGCGGCATAGATTATAAATCACCCAAATAAAAAACATTTGCCTATGCAACCTGTTTTAAGCGCCTGTCATTTGTCAAAAAGCCTTCACAATCACACACAATGCTTGACGCAAGCTGCAGCGAGTCCGCCATTTTTAAGCCGGCATATTTTGACCTTAATTATGCGGCGTTCTTTGCAATCAGTTTTGTTATGTCGGTCTGATATACTCTTAACTTGTCCAGAAAATTCTGATATGCAATAAAAGCATTCGTATCATTCTTTTTAAAATGATAGGATTTGTATCTAAAAATATTTTAGCCAATTACCCTGTCCTCCCTGAGTTGATTTTGAAAATCCAGGGCATCTACGCCATCTAAAAGCCCTGTGCAAATTCCTGACACTGATTTTAATGCTTCCATGCGGGAATCAGTTTTTCTTGTCACATTGTTTTTTTCTGAATTGCTGTGAATACCTTTCTTTACGGCATCGATCAGCACTGAAAGCAAGTTTACCTGCTCCTCATAGGTCATTGTAGGAACTGCATTTGCTAATGAATCATAAGACATAAATACACCCCCATTTAAAAATTTTCGGCTGCCTTACGACAGTTTTAAACCGCGCTCACGCGCGGTTATTACGGTTGCTTTCTTTCGACCACCTAAGCGATCTCTTTAAAGCAACCGTTTTTTACTTAGTTAGAGCTGGAACGAACAACGCGGAAACCGCAGCTGTTGAAGCGGCCGTACGGGCTGCCGTCGTCCCGGTAGGACACGGCACAGTAGGACGCAACGCCGTTCCAAAAGCCACCGCGATCGACGCGGACCGAGCCGGAAGACGCACCAGCCGCTGGCGTGCTCTCCGTGATAGTATCGCTCCAGTCCCAGCACCATTCCCATACGTTTCCGCTCATGTCGTAGAGGCCGTAGCCGTTCGCGGCCTTGGTCTTCACATCCCTTGAGCCTGTATTGTTTGTGTTGCCTGTATACCATGCCACGTCACCTACAGTGCCGCTTCCTGCATAAGTGTAGTTTTGTCCGCCCCGGGCAAGCCATTCCCATTCTGCCTCTGTCGGCAGGCGGTAGCCGTTGGCAGTAAAGTCGCAGGTAGCGGCGTTCCATGTGGCGTCGTCTAAAGTCGGAATGTTTGAATATGCAAGGCTCTTCCAGTCCGTTATTCCGCTGACAGTATAGGCAGGGGCAAGGCCTTCTTTTATTGAAAGCTTGTTGCAGTAGGCGATTGCCTCATACCAGTTCACATCGGTTACCGGGTTGTTCAGTGCGTTGTCTCCCGTAAGCCCGTTTCCGTCCTTGTCATAGGCAGGTGCCGTGCTCGGGTCTGTTCCCATGAGAGCCTTGAACTCGCCTCTTGTCACCTCGTGGTCGCATACATACAAATCAGGTATGGTCAGGCTCCTTCCGCTTACGAAAACGATTGATGTTGGTGTCCAGGTCTCTGTTCCTGCTATCGTTGTGCCTGCAACCTTCACAAAGCCTTCGGGAATGAATTCAACCGTAAGAGTGTAGCTTGCCGTCTTTGTGGCGTAGGTGTATGTGTCGGAATCTGTTACAGTTGCGGTGATTGTCGCCTCTCCCGCTCCCTTGATGGTCACTTTGCCTGTTTTTTCGTCTACGGTGGCTACTGCTGTATTGCTTGAGGTGTAGGTGACATCTCCGTTTCCTGTCTTGGTAAGGGTGTTGGTGAAAGCCTCGTCGGCGGTTGTCTTGCTTACGCTCGTGGTCGCGTAGCTGATGCTTCCGGCCTGTATTACCGCTTTCTCTGTCCACATCGCATACAGCGTGATATCCGCCGTAATCGCCGTGTCAAAACTGAAAGGAGTCGTCAGGCCGCTGTCTGAATACCAGCCGCCGAATTTGTAGTCGCCATTTTTGGGGGCTTCCGGCTCCTTGGCGGTCTCCCCGGCCGCCACCGTCTGCGAGTCCACCGCGCTCCCGCCGTTCGTCTCGAAGGTGACGGTGTAGCTTGTGCCGCCGCCCGTTCCCACATAGCTCGTCCCGCCAGAGCATGAGCTTAAACTAAAAAGAAGCGATACGAGAAGGAGGGCTGTTAAAAATACCCCCCCCCCGCCTATACATTTGAACAGTTTTCATAAGATTCCTCCTATAACTATGGATATTGCGGCTGTCCTAGAAGTAAGTGTCATGCTGATCCTGAATCAAGTTCAGGATGACAGTTTCAGCATCCACGCCATCTGCAGCATTGAGATTCCGAAACGGGTTCGGAATGACACAGCCAACCGAACTTTTTGGACAGCTACCATTTTAATTTTAATTCAATTCGGGCGGTTTGTCACCAGCTTGGATGCAAAATCTCCCGACTGGCTAAAACTCAACGCCACGCCTGGCACGAATGCCAGCGTCAAGTTCAATACCGCACATACGGATAAGCATAAGAGCCGCAATAATGGCTAGCGCAATAAGCAGAAAGCTAAAAAAATTGCGAGTTTTTGGAAATTGAATCGGAAACAACCGAATAAAAAATATCTTGGACTACATTCATATTGCTACCTCCGCCGTTTTTTTGGGTCTATCCGTGTTTGTAATGCTGAAAGCGCACGGGTTAAAAGCCATGAGATGATAAAATAAAGAATCGCAGTTGTGATAAGCGGGAAAAATGCTTCGTATGTGCGGCTTCTGATAATGTCGCTTGCCTTTGTCAAATCCTGAATGGCAATATACCCTACAACCGAAGTCATTTTTACCAAACTGATGAACTCGCCCTGATACACAGGAAGAAAGTGCTGTGCTGCCTGTGGGAGAATCATTTTAACAAATGCTTTTGATTTTGGGTAGCCCAAGGCAAGTGCGGCTTCCATTTGTCCCTTGTCAACGGCGAGAATGCCAGTACGAATCATTTCGCTTACATATGCCCCAAAGTTCATGCCAAAGCCGATGACTGCCACCCAGATTCCGCTCAGACCTGTCTTTGCGAACACGAGGTAGAATAAAATCATCAATAAGACGACCATCGGAAGTCCCTGCATAAGACGGATGTACACGAGAGCCGTTCCGTTGAGCAGAGAATTTTTTGAAAGACGGAGCGCGCAGAATCCGAATCCTAGAATTGTGCCGAAAATTGCGGACAAAATAGAAATCAGGACTGTGATGAATATACCGTGGAGAACAAGCTGCCAGCGTGATTCCCTTACGAAAGTCTTTTCAAAGCTGGAGGCAAGTGACACAAGGATTTTTGATTTTTCGGCTGTTTGGGCTTCGCTGCCCATGTTTTCGGAGCTTACGGATTTTACGACAGCCACGACTCCGCCTTCATAATTCGGGAGGGAAAAGCTCACGCTCTGCTTGCGCTCTTCCGTAACGGAAAGACCGGCGGCTGCAAAATCAAATTTTTCTGATGCGACGGACGGAATAACAGAGTCAAAGTTCATATCCGCAATTTCAAGTCCGTAGCCGTACTCGCGGGCAAAGCGAACTGCCCAGTCTATGTCGTAGCCTGTAATGGCACCGTTTTTGATGTACTCGAACGGAGCATATTCGGCATTGGTTGCAAGCCGTATAGTTCCGTTTTTGGCTGAAAGGGAAGACATGTCGATTGTCTTTTTGTTTTCGTCGTCACCGAACCAGATGTTTTCCAGTTCTTGAAACAAACCGGTCTTTCGTGATTTGTGAATAAATTCGTCCATTTGTTTTCTCAAAACATCGCCTTTTTTTGTTTTTGAGAATGCGAACGAGAATGTCGTCTTTTCTACATAGTCCTTGATGTAATCTAGCTCTTTGATGTTGGCGCATAAAAGTTTTGCGGTCGGCTCATCTACAAGCACACAGTCCAGCCGTCCTTGGGCAACAAGTTTTGCCATATCGATATTTACGGAATAATATCTCACTTTCGCTTTCGGGAATGCTTGTGCGGCAATATTGTCAAAGACGGTTCCGGTCTGTACGCCGATGTTTGTGCTTGTTTTGTTCAAATCGGAAAGCCTGTGCTCGTCTGTCTTTTTCACTGCCAGCGCAATACCGCCCTGATAATCAGGCTCGGAAAAATCAATGTTCTCCTTGCGTTCCTCTGTAATGGCGATAACACCCGCCCCCATGTCATATATACCTGAAACAATGCCGGTCAGCAGTGCGGGAAATGTGGTGTCGATGATTTTCAGCCCGTATCCGTATTCGCGGCAAAAACGGGCGGCAATGTCTATCTCGTAGCCCACGGGGGAATTGTTCTTTATGTAGGTGAACGGAGGGTTCGTTGATTCTGTGACGAGAGTGACAATGCCGTTCTCGCCTGAGAGAGTTAAGTCCACGGTCCGGAGCGATTCGTCAGAGCCAAACCAGATTGAATCGATTTCTCTAATCGTATCGTCAGCCTTGATTGTTCGCAAAAATTCGTCCATCTGACTACGGAGTTTTTTTCCTCGTTCCGTCTTTGGAAAGGCGAAAGCATAATCCTGCGTAACAATAAGGTCTTCCATGTGCGTAATAGCCGGATTCTCCCGCTCCATGTAGCGGACAGTCGGCTCATCAATCAGATAGCCGTCTATTTTTCCCTGCGCAGTGCGGAAAATCATTTCTGGATAGGCGTTATAATTCTCTTTTTTTGCAAGAGGAAAGAGCTTGTTAGTGAGTACATCAGCAATTGTGCCTGTTTTTATGCCCAAAGTCACATTCGGGCTGTTGAAGTCAGAAAGTGAGAGTTGCTTTGGAGCCGTGTTCTTTGGAGTATACTCCGCCAAAGCTTTTTTGGCGTGGGCTTCATCGTCAAGAATCTGTACAGCCATGACAAGCTCGGAGACATATATCGCTTCGGAAATATTAAGGCTCTCCTTGATTGCGGGCGTGTCGCTCAGGCAGGCTGCGACACAATCGTACATATTGGTTTCCAAGCCCATGATAAGAGAGTCGAATGGCACATCCTGCACGGTGAGGGCATATCCTGCTTCCTTGCAGAATCGCGCAATCAAATCAATTTCATAGCCCACAATATTTCCGTCCTTGATGTAGTCGAAAGGCGGACATTCGGCAGAGGTCGCAAATCGCAAAGTTCCTTTTTTTCCGTTCGGATTTTGAAGACTTTCCAAGTCCACGACTTTTTTTTCTTCGTTGCGACTTAGCCACAAATCATCGGTCTTTTTGAGAGTGCCGTCTGCCTGCCATTTTCGCACATATTGATTGAACTCATCGCGAAGAGCCGCTCCTTTCTCGTTTTTTTGGAAGCATGCCACAATATTCATCGTGTCAAGGCCGCAGTGAATGTAGCCCAGCTTCGGCACTTCAAGGGCTGCGTAGCGGATAACAGGCTCGTCGTTGATAAAGCCGTCAAGTTTTCCCGAAGAAACGAGATATGCCATGTCGGCATTTGTCTTGTAGTATTCGATTTTTGCTTGCGGAAAAAGCTCTCGGGTGAGTTTGTCAACCATCACGAAGCCCGTGTGCATTCCAAGTACAAGACGGTCGCTTTGTTGCAGCTCTTCTTTTGAGTTGTATTTTAGAGTCACATTCTGGAACTGGGGCGGAATATTTTCGGATAAGCCGGAAACGGCTTCTTTCCCAGTTGTGGCGGAATTCTTGGAATCGCGCACTATCGTGTTCCGAGAACAAGAAAGCGAAAGCGCGCAGAAAAAAGAAATTGCAATAGTAAGTGAAAGAAACCTTGTCTTCATGGAAAATATTATAGCAAAAAGATTTCATAAAATAAAATAGATGTGTTCGGATATATCAGTTTTCCGAACACGAACCTTAAAAGAATGCAAGGAACATTTTGTTAAGCAGTGTTTTTTTTCTTTTGTTTCTATTGACAGAAACATTTTTATCATGTATGTTTCTGTCAATAGAAACAAAACTTGAGAGGAAGGATTATGGCAAGAGATGATTTGATTTATTTTTCGCTTCCATGCGACAGGTACACGCCGTTTTCGCTCGCCCGAAAAATCGGGGCGACTGCTATTCTTGAGAGCGCGAGCTTTGCCCGTGGAAAAGAGCGGTATTCAATTTTGATGACCGAACCTGCGTTCCATATCGTGCAGGATGACGATGGGGTGGCGTTCCTTATTGACGGAAGGAGACTTCCGTACCGCGCCAAAAACACGACTGGCGAGACTATAGCCCCAGGAAGCCGAGTTCTTCATACGCCGGATATTTTGGACGCGCTTTTGTATGTGGCAGGGCAGAATGATTTGAGCGTAATCAGGCATGAGGACGGCTCCGTTACGCCGAACGCGATTCCTGTTCCTTCAAGCGGCGTTGGCTACTTGTCCTACGAGTTCTGCGCACGGTGCGATACTATCACGCTTTCGCCGCAGACGGACGAGCTGCATATTCCTGAGAGCGATTTTGTGGCGGGGCATATTTATGTCATATTCGACCATTTTACCGAAAAGCTTCATGTGTTCGCCCTCAATTACAACGAGCACCAGATTGATTTGGAGAAAGCCGTTGACGATTTGAAAAAGCGGCTCAACGACATGGACTTTTCGTATCTTTCCGCGCCTGAGGAGGCTTCTGCTGTCCGCACGATTACGAACCTTGAGCAGAGCGAACGCGAGTACAAGGAGAAAGTCGTGGAAATCAAAAAGCGGATTGTGGCAGGCGATTTGCTTCAGGCAGTTCCGTCGCGCAGGCTTCAGCTTGAGTGCGCAAATTCAGCCCTTGAGATTTACCGCCGCCTTCGCAGCGTAAATCCAAGCCCGTATCTTGTCTACATTGATTTTGGCGACCGCCAGCTCGTAGGCTCTAGTCCCGAAAGCCTTGTGCGCGTCAGGAAAGGTGTTGCGTCAATCCGCCCGATTGCTGGCACAAGGCGGCGCGGCGCGAACGATGCGGAGGACGAGTCTCTCAAAAACGAGCTTCTCGGGAACGAGAAAGAGCGCGCGGAACATCTTATGCTCGTGGATTTGGCGCGTAATGATTTGGGGCGGGTCTGCCAGAACGGTAGCGTGAGCGTGGAGCGGTTCATGGATGTGGAGCTTTTCAGCCATGTCATGCACATAGTCTCTGATGTCCAGGGAAAAGTCAAAGACGGATTCAAGCCGATTCAGGTTCTGCGCGCCGCATTCCCCGCCGGCACTGTGTCTGGCGCGCCTAAAATCAGCGCGATTGAGATTCTGAGCGGGCTTGAGAAGATAAAGCGGCGGTTCTACGCAGGGGCAATCGGCTACATTCAGTCCAACGGTGACCTTGACTTTTGCATAGCTATAAGGTGCGCCCTCAAGCAGGGGCCTGTCTGGACGCTCCAGGCTGGCGGCGGAATCGTATACGACTCAGACCCTGACCGGGAATGGGAGGAAACGAACGAAAAACTCGGCGCATTGCGGGCTGTTCTTGAAGGAAACGGAGGAAAAAAATGATTGCATTCATCGATAATAAAGATTCATTCTCTTTCAATATCGTCCAGTCCCTTGAGAGGGTTTCTGAGGACAAAGTTCAGGTTTTCCGCTCGGAGGAGTGCTCCGTTCAGGACATCGTTGATGCGAAGCCTTCTCATATCGTGGTAGGCCCCGGTCCTGGCACTCCTGAAAAAGCAGGAATCTCAGTCGATGTGATAAAGCACTTTGCGGGAAAAGTTCCGGTTCTGGGAATCTGTCTTGGTCATCAGGCAATCGGAGCTGCGTTCGGGGCGAACATCGTTCAGGCAAAGTACATAAGGCACGGAATCGTCGAGGAAATGAAGACCGACGGGCGCGGACTTTTCCGAATGATAGGAAAGAGCGGAAAATTCACAAGGTATCATTCGCTTGCCGTGGAGGAGTCTTCTCTGGGCGAGGATTTTGAGGTGACTGCCCGCGCCAAGGACGGGGAAATCATGGGAATCCGCCACAAGAGCATGGTGATTGAGGGCGTTCAGTTTCACCCGGAGTCAATCGCTTCGGAAAACGGTGACAGCATTTTCAAGGCGTTTTTGAACTACAGGCGGGACAATCTCCATCACTCCGAGTACTTGAACCAGCTTATTGCGAAAAAAGATTTGACCGAGGAGCAGGCTGCTCTTTTTATGGAGAACCTGACCGACGGCACGATGGACGAGCGCGTTATGGCTGCCGTCCTTGTTGCGATGGCGGCGAAAGGCCCTGCCACTAGCGAGATGATTGGGTGCGCAAAGACTTTGCTCAGGAAAAAGAAATCTATTCCCGTGGAAAGCGCGGGACTTGCGGAAATCGTTGGTACTGGGGGCGACGGAAAAGGCTCGTTCAATATTTCGTCACTTTCCGCTCTTTGCGCCGCAAGCTGCGGTCAGGTCATGGCAAAGCACGGAAACCGCGCGGTGTCATCAAAATCCGGGGCGGCTGATTTCTTCGAGAATCTTGGAGTAAAAATCATGGCAAGCCCTGAGCAGACTGCGCAGCTTATAAAAAAGACCGGATTCGGTTTTTTGATGGCAACTGTATATCATTCTGCAATGCGCTTTGCAGGTCCTGTCAGAAAAACGCTGGGAATAAAGACGATTATGAACATTATGGGACCGCTCCTGAACCCTGCCGGAGCTGAGTACGAAGTTCTAGGCGTGTACTCAAAGGATTTGCTTTCCGATTATGCCCATGCCGCTAAGGCACTTGGGGCAAAGCGCGTCATGGTAGTCAACTCGGAGGACGGCTACGATGAGATTTCTCCATGTGCTCCTACCCATGTCTACCAGATTGACGAGCACGGACATGAGAACAGGTATGTCATAAATCCTAACGATTTCGGAATAAACGATGCGGACGAGGACGAGCTTCTGGGCGGAAACGGAAAAGAGAACGCGGCTCTCGCGCTTGAGGTTCTTGAAGGTCATGGAAGGCGCACAATACGATATGCTACGGCTCTGAACACGGCTGCCGTCCTTTATCTCGGCGGCAAAGTCCGCACGCTTAAAGAAGGATACGCAATGGCTCTGGAAGCGATTGACTCAGGAAAGACGCTTGCGAAAGTGCGCGAGATTCAGGAGGTTTCCGCGCAGCTTTAAAAATGTGCGGACTGTCCGGAAAAAAAAGTTCTGCGGGATTGAACGAAAGTTTTTCGCAGAACTTTTTTGTTACAAAACATATCATAAATCGGTTGGGGAAAAAGCCTTTTTGTAGATGCCGATGAAATACACTGTCTCAAAAACCGCCGTTATGCCCCAGCTGAAAACATAGAGGAGAAAAAGAGACTCAAGCGTTCTGAAATGCGCGAATACGGTGTAAATCCATGCGATTCTGAAAACGCACGAGCCTAAAAAAACGAACGCGGACGGAACGAGAGTCTTTCCGAAGCCACGGCTTGAGGCTATGGCTGTGTCCATGAATGAGGAGATGCAGTAGGAGAAAGCCATAATCTTTACGCGTCTTACGGCATATTCGATTACGGCTTCATCGCTGCTGAAAATCCCCATGACTTCGCGTGCGAAGAAAAAAAGGGCAGTTCCGAGAATTATGCTGGAGCTGAAAGAAAAGAAGAGAGCCGCGAAATATGATTTTTTGACGCGTTCTTTTTTTCCCGCGCCGTAGTTCTGAGCGATGAAAGTTGCCGCCGCAACATAGAACGCGGACATGAAATTGTAGTTCACCGGGTCTATGTTCGCGCTTGCGGAAGTTCCTGCAACCATTACCGAGTCAAAGGAGTTCACGCCGATTTGCACGAAAACATTCGCAAAGGCGAAAATAGCGTTCTGAAGACCAGCAGGAAGCCCGACGGAAAGGAGCTTGATAAGTTTCTGCCGCTCGATTTTTATTTTTGACGGCACGAACTTGATTTTTCCGCTTCCCTTTGAAAGAAAAATCATAATAAGAATAGCTGAGATGTACTGTGAAATTACCGTGGCGAAAGCTATTCCGCGAACGCCCATGCCGAATGTGATTACGAGGAGCAAATCAAGGAACACATTGAAAACGCCTGCCACAAGAAGGAAATAAAGCGGCTTTTTCGTGTCCCCGTTCGCGCTGAATATTCCGTTTCCAAAATTATATATCGCGCTTGCGGGCATACTGAGCATATAAATCGAAAAGTAAAGAACTGCGTCATCGATTAAATCGCTTTTTGTGTCCATGAAAGTAAGAAGCGGGCGTGCGAATATGATTCCCAGCGACATGAGAAGAATTCCGGCCGCAAGGCAAAGTGCAAAGGCTGTGTGGACTGTTTGCTCCACGGACTTTTCGTCCTTTGAGCCGATGAAGTACGCGGCAGTAACATTTACGCCGCTTCCGAACCCCATCAGTATTCCAGTGAACAAAAACAGAAGCTGCGGAGTTGAGCCTACCGAGCCCAAAGCCGCTGTCCCTGCAAAATGCCCAGCCACGGCTATGTCAACCATGTTGAAAAGCACTTGAAGGAGATTCGTGCAGACAAGCGGCACTGAGAAAAGAAGCATGTTTTTAGGGATAGACCCCTGAGTTAGAGCTGTTGCTGCTTTTTTCATAGAGTGATTTGGCGACAGTCCTGCAATGGGCTGACTAATAAGTTTGCACTTTTTAGTCAGCTCCATTGCAGGAAAAACTACTCGTGCGCCGCGACGCAGGCTGAGAAATCTTCGACAGATGCGGTGCATCCGCTCGCTGTCAGGAATTCTGCGAGCTTTCCGCTGTCAGTCGCTTCTTCCAGGGCTTTTTGAAGTCCTGCATCAGCCTTGACCTTTTCATAAAATTCTTCTGCATTCATAATGAATATTTATAGTACAAAATTTGCGTTATTGTAAGCGTTTTTGAGAAAAAAAATCAGTTTTGCGCCGATATTTTTTGTTTTGTAACTTTTTTTCTCCACGGAGCTTTATTTGAACACAAGCACTTTTATATAGATGAAGTCTGTTGTACACTAGTTTCAGTTCGGAAAACCGGTTAATCCGAACAAGTCTGATATATCTATTGGTTTGTGCAAGGATTTTTGGAGGATGTATGATTTCAGTCAAGAAAGTTTGTTTCGTTTTGGTTTCGCTGCTTGTTTTGTGTGATGTTTCGGCAAAGAAGCAGGAGACCGAGAAAGCCGATGTTTACGCGCCTACTGATTTAAGCTCAAAGATGAGCAGGATAAAAACAAAAACTGAGGCTCAGAAAAAAATCGCTTCAACAAAAAAAATTAAGCTCACGGAGAAATTTGACTTGGCGGAGTCTTCTATGTTCATGTTCAATTATCTTGGAATAGCTGTGAATCAGGAGAATATGGCTGTTTTCTACGACCCGGCGTACAAAGAGTGCGGAATAAGGTACGACAAGGACAGACGGTTCGTGTCGTTCTCAAGGAAAAGCCTCATTGAGATAGCAGAAGCGTTCGCGAACTACGAGGAGTCTTTTGATACTCAGACTCTCAGCACAAAGCGCAACAAGACAATCGCAAAATACGGAAAGATTACGGGGCGGTATTACCGCAAGGAATTCCTGAAAGAAACGAACGAAGAGACTCAGACGACGCTGGGATATTTGTTCGTAAAGGACTCGCCTTATTTTGTCATCAGGCTGAAATCTAAGGAAATCGAGAAAAACCCTGTGCAGCCTGAGAGAAACAACAAAACTCCGAATATTACTCTTTTGTTCAACAGGAATCAGATGAAGAAATTCCTTGAGATTACATCAGTTGACAATGTGGAGCTTGCTTGCGAGAATGCGCTGAAAGAGCTTACCGAAGCTCGGGCTAAGGCAGAGGCGGAAGCTCTGGCTAAAGCCAAGGCGGATGAGGAAGCCGCCGGAAAAAGCCTGGAGCCTGCAAAAATCGAGGTCGATTTAATGAAAGACCTTGAAAAAGCTGAAAAAGAAAAAAATGCCAAATCAAACTAGTTTATTTAATTACATAAAAATCTAATCAACTAGTTGACTTTTTTTCTAATAAAAAGCATAATATTTTTACTTTCGCTTGCGGAAGTATGGGCTACTAGCTCAGGTGGTAGAGCACCGCCCTTTTAAGGCGGCTGTCGATGGTTCGAGTCCATCGTAGCTCAGAGCAAGGACTTCAGAATCTGAAGTCCTTTTTTTTGTTCCTTGCGACAATTTTGGAGGAAACTATGGCAATTGATTTGAAGAAAATGCGCAACATCGGAATTATGGCGCATATTGATGCTGGAAAAACGACTACTACAGAACGAATCCTTTACTACACAGGAAAAATCCATAAAATCGGTGAGATAGACGATGGAGCTGCAACAATGGATTTTATGAAGCAGGAGCAGGAGAGGGGCATTACCATAGCTTCCGCTGCAATCACCACAAAATGGAAGGACTGTACAATAAACATAATAGACACTCCTGGTCATGTTGATTTTACGGCGGAGGTTGAGCGAAGTCTCCGCGTGCTTGACGGGGCGGTTGCGGTAATTTGTGCCGTTGACGGAGTTCAGCCGCAGACTGAAACTGTGTGGAAGCAGGCGGATGAGTTCAAAGTTCCGCGCATTTGCTTCGTGAACAAAATGGACAGGATTGGGGCTGATTTTTTTTACTGCCTGAATGACATAAAGGACAAATTCGGTTGCGCCACTGTCGCGCTCCAAATTCCGATAGGGCAGGGCGAGAGCTTTGAAGGGCTGATTGACCTTGTGCGCATGAAAGAAATCCGCTGGGACATGGAGAGCGAAGGCGAGAAGTTCGATGAGATTGATGTTACGGAAAAATACCGCGCGGAGGCTCAGAAGTGGCGCGACAAGCTGATTGACGATGTTGCCTCATGCGATGACGAGCTTGCTGAGATTTATCTTGAGGGCGGAGAGATTTCGGACGAAATGCTCGTTTCTGCTATAAGAAAAGGCACTGTGAGCAGAAGTTTCGTTCCGTTCGTGCTTGGCTCTGCAAGGCACAATCAGGGAATCCAGCCTTTGATTGATGCTGTTATAGCGTACCTTCCGTCGCCTTTGGAGGTTCCTTGCGCAAAAGGACTTCATGTCAAGAAAGACAAAGAAGAGTCCGTTGAGATTCCTTGCGATGAGAAAAAGATGCCGCTTGGACTTGTGTTCAAAATTCAGCAGGATCGCGAGATGGGCGCGCTTTCGTTTGTCCGCGTGTATTCGGGAAAATTCTCCGTGGGAACGCAAGTTCTGAATGTTGGAAAGAAAAAGCGCGAGAGAATCAACAAAATCTTGCGCGTGAACGCAAATCACATGGAGCAGATGGATTCCGTAAGTGCGGGCGACATAGCTGTGTTCGTGGGGCTGAAAATTTCCCAGACCGGAGACACTCTCGGAAGCGAGGGAATGCCTGTCCTTCTTGAGAGCGTAAAATTCCCGGAGCCTGTAATCTCAATCGCTATTGAACCTGAGACGCTTTCCGACAAGGACAAGCTCGTTGATACCCTGGCTGTGCTGAGCCGCGAGGACCCAACCTTCACGAGCCACGAGGACGCTGAGACTGGTCAGCTGATAATCAGCGGCATGGGAGAGCTTCATCTTGATGTCCTTGTTACGCGCATGAAAGATGATTTTGGCGTAAAGGCGAATGTAGGCGCGCCGCAGGTAACTTACCGCGAGTCGGTCACTTCCGATGTTACGGAAAGCTTTAAGTGGGAGAAAAACCTTGCCGGAAAGGACAATGTGGCGGCTCTTACCATAAAACTCGGTCCGAATGAGCAGGGAACGGGGAACACATATACTTGCGATGTGCATGACAACTCAATTCCGGATGAAATCTACGAGGCAATAAAATCTGGTTTTGAGGGCGCGTTCGCCTCAGGAATTCAGTACGGCTATCCTTGCGTTGACATTGGCGTTACGGTCACAAAAATAGAATACTCTGAGCTTACGGGAACTCCGTTTGCGTTCACGGCGTGCGCGGCGCAGATTTTTGACGAAGCCACGCGCAAGGCAGGACCTGAGCTTCTTGAGCCTGTTATGAATGTGGATATTTCATGTCCGCTTGAGTTCGTAGGCGATGCTATAAGCCAGGTTATCCAGCGCGGCGGCCAGATTGCGGGGCAGGACTCAAAATCATCGGGCGAAATAGTGCATTGTACGGCTCCTATGGCGAAAATGTTCGGCTTCTCAACGAATTTGCGCTCGGTAACGCAGGGTCGGGCAAGTTTCAGCATGGAATTCTCTCATTTTCAGAAAAAGCCCGGGGGATTGAATTTTAATTAAACTTTTATGGAAAAATTTTTATCATCTTCTTTTGGTGTTATTAAGCATATGACGATTGTCGTCAATATCCTCAAAAAAAACGAATTCAGGTCGGACGGGGAGCGGGTTTTTAAAAAGTCGCTCTCTTATCTGTGCAATTTTTTTGAGCTTGACGAAGTTGAAACAGTTCTTTTTGTCTCTCTTTTCACTTTGTATTATGATTATGCAGAGCGTCCCGTGAATTTGTACATAATTTCGGATCGTTTCGGCTGCAATCCGCTTGAAGTTCTCAAATACAAAGACAAAATACCGGTTCTTCTTGAGAAAGGTTTCATCGAGGAGACGGAGCCGCCAGATGGTGCGTTCGGAAGAAATTTTTTCAAGATTCCGACTTATGTTTGCGATGCGATTCTTTCCAATACGAAGATTCCGGCCAAAAGCGAGAAGGCAAGCTACACATTCAACAACTTTATCCGCCAGCTGGAGCGGCTCGGGGATTCCCGCGTCGAGAACAACGAGCGCATCGAAGTTCTTTTTCAGGCGGTGGAGAACAAAGAGCTTATGCACTCCACGCTTGAGGGCATAAAAAGGACCAAGGAGCTTGTTCCGCTCATACAGGACAGAGTTCTTTTGTATGATGTTGCCGCCGGAATGATAAATTATATGCGCACCGAAGTTGAGGTGATGATTCTTGTGAACCGCGTCACTGATGACAGCATGAACAGGCAGGCAATCGCCGAGTCTATTATGAACGAAACGCATCCTCTTTTTGCGCTGAACCTTATCCAGATAGAGAACAAATCCACAATCATGGAGTCAACTATCTCACTGACAGACAAGGCTTTTGAGCTTCTTTTGGGCGAAGAAGGAAAACTGTACCAAAAAAAGCGCGGCGACAAGAACTTGAAAAAGCCTGAGGCAATCCAGCAGAAAGATTTGTTCTATATGCCGGAGAACGAGGGCGATATAAAAAAGTTGTTCGGCTCAATGGAAAAAGAGAACATGAAAAAACTCCAGGACAGGCTCAGGGAGAAAAAACTTCCAGTGGGCTTGTGCATCATGTTCTACGGCGCGCCAGGAACAGGAAAAACCGAAACTGTATATCAGATTGCCAAGAAAACGGGACGGAGCGTGTTCCATGTGGAGATTGGAACTTTGCGCTCAAAATGGTACGGAGAGACGGAGCAGAATCTGAAAAAAATCTTCACTGATTACAACAAGATGTGCGATGAAGCGAAAAAAAATGATGATTTGATGCCAATCCTGCTTTTCAACGAGGCCGATGCCGTGTTCGGAACGCGCGGAGGCGGCGGGGAAGGCGAGGGATTCCGCACTGACAACATACTGCAGAACATTCTCCTTGAGGAAATGGAAGGCATTAAGGGCGTTATGATTGCGACGACGAATTTTGAGGACAACTTTGACCCTGCGTTTGAGAGGCGTTTCCTTTACAAGATTAAGTTCGCGCGTCCCGATGCGGAGGTCAAGTCAAAAATCTGGCGCAGCAACATTGATTATCTTTCTGAGAGCGATGCGATGAGTCTTGCGAAATCATTCGACTTCTCGGGCGGAGAAATTGCCAACATCGTCAGAAAAATCACTATCGATGAGGTTATGGACGGAATTAAGCCGTCAAAAGACATGATTTTTGAGTACTGCAAAAAGGAAAAAATCAAGGACAAGTCTAAAATCGGCTTTGAGAGATGATTTTTTGTATCAGCTTTCAAAAAAAGAATTTGAAAAATCCTGAGAATGGGTTGATACTGTTATTATAGGGCTGTTTTAAAAACTATGTTTTTGACGCTGCCCGATTGCTGCGGTAAGACGCGGCGCAATTTTATTAGAGCTGTTCGGGAACTTCAGTTTTCCGAATAGGTCTATTGTTGATAATCACAATTTATTTGGAGGCAGATTGTGCAAGAAGCAACCATCGTAACTAACAGTCCGGTTGGACAGAGGCTTGAGAGCGTGGCGGAGTGTACTCCTGTATCTTATCTTATGTTCAACAAACAGAAGATGCATCTTGTTGAGAAGCTGACAATCGGAAGAAGCTCAGACTGCGAGCTTGTCATTGACAACAAGCTGGTCAGCCGATTCCATGCGAGCATTCAGAAAATAAAAGACGCTTACTTCCTCAAAGATGAAGGAAGCACTAACGGTACTCTTCTCAACGGGCAGAAAATCGATTCCGCGAAATTCTACAAGCTTGCTCCGGGAGACAAAATCACAATCGGTGCTGAAACGCTGGTTATGAACTGACGTTGTATGCAAACAGGTTTTGTTTTAAGGAAATGTTTTGTCTGAAATAAGGGATTTATTAGTCAATTTTCTTAAAGCTGACGGGCTGCCTTTTTATGACAGCCTTTTTTCGCTTTGCAACGGCGCAATCACAGTTCTTGAAAACGAATCCTCAAGTTACCGCCCTAAAAACTCAAAGGGGGTTTCGGGCGGTCTGCTTGATTTTGCCGCAAAGGAATTCGAGCAGCTTCCTCTCATTATTGTTCCCGATTTGCACGCGCGGGGATATTTCCTTATGCATATTCTTGATTACTCGTGTCCTGTGCTTGGGGGCGTATCTGTCCTTGAGCTTCTTGAGGCTGGAAAAGTCAGGGTGGTATGCGTCGGGGACATATTCCATTCCGAGGGAAGATGCCGCGACAGATGGAAAGTTGCATGGAAAAAATACTATCAGAATGATTTTGAGAGCGATGAGATGGTTCTGGAGATGAAAGAGAATCTTTCTCACCTTAAGATGATTTTTACTCTCAAAACTCTTTTTCCTGAGAATTTCCATGTCCTTAAGGGCAACCACGAGAACATAAACAACGAGAGCGAGAACGGAAATTTTGGTTTCAGGAAATTTGCCGACGAGGGGAACATGGTCTATGATTTTATGGCCAGCCATTACGATGAGGCTCTGATTCATCTTGTCAACTGCTTTGAGAAAGCACTGCCGATTTGCGCCGTGTTCCCGGAATGTGTCATTACGCATGCTGAGCCCTTGTACACATATGAGCGCGGGGAGATAATCGAGAAGATGAGCGAAGTGACCGAGGGGCTTACATGGACGGCGAACGACAATGCCGAGGAAGGAAGTGTTGCCAACACTATGCGCAATCTGTACGGCGCGGCTTACGGAGATGACATTCTGTGGTTCGCGGGGCACAGACCTGTTCCTGGAAAATATCTGCTCAGGCAGGGCGGTCGCTTCGTTCAGATTCACAATCCTGACGAAGAGAATATAGTGATTGTCCTTCCGAACGAAAAAATCAATCTAGAAAACGATATATATGCTGTTAATCGCCCTTTTGAAAGGGCAGGCTGCTAAAAAACAAAAGAGGAGAATATTATGGAAGATGAAAAGACTGTTGCAACTGGAGCTGATAAAACCGTCGCTTCCACGGTAAGAAAAGTTCGTCCGGCTGCTTCTCCTGTAAGGACTACGCCTTCAGTCGCAAAAATCAGGAGTCTTTCTGAGGGACAGGACAAGACTGTTACCGTTTCGGGAACATCGGCGACAATTTCTCCTGAGCCGAGAAATGCGCCCGTGCTTAGGAGAGATGGCATAAAACCTGTCGCAAGAAGGACGGACAGTGTAGAGAAAATCGGAAAGTACAAGATAAAGAAGCCGCTGAACGAAGGCGGAATGGGGGCTGTGTACCTTGCCGTTGACCCTGACCTTGGCGAGAATGTCGTAATCAAGAGGCTTAAAGCCTCAAAGAAAGATTCCAGCGCGGTTGAGCGGTTCAAGCAGGAGGCAAAGGTACTCAGGGAACTTCAAAGCCCTAGGATTGCCAACACATTCGAGTTCATTTCTGAGGGACGGTTTTTCTATTTCGTTCAGGAGTATGTTGAGGGCTGCTCTGTTGCCGACCTTCTTGAAAAGCAGGGAACACTTTCGTTCCCGGTTGCGATGAAGGTTTTCTATGAGGCTTGCTCTGCTCTCAAGACTGTTCACTCAAAAAAAATCGTCCACAGGGACATAAAGCCCGGAAACCTCCTTGTGTCAAAATCTTCCATGATTAAGCTCACTGACTTCGGAATCGCGTCGAACCATTCTGGCTCAGAAAAGTCCGAGTCCGGAGCGCCTCCGTCCGCTTCCGCAAAGAAAGTTGAGAACATTGACGGAGAGCTTACCGTATCTGGCTCAATGCTGGGAACTCCGTCCTATATGTCGCCGGAGCAGTTTTATGACGCTAAGACTGTAGGTCCTCAGGCTGACATTTATTCGCTCGGTGTAATGCTCTACGAGATGCTCACGGGTAAAAAGCCCTTTGTGTCTCCGCTAAATCCGGACGGTTCAATAGATGAAAACAAGATGAATGTCATAAAGCGCGGGGATTACGATACGCCCAGAAAGTACAATCCGAAAGTGCCTTTCCGCGTCTGCATGATGATTCACAAAATGCTCAAGTATGATCCTGAGAAACGCTACCAGTCCGTAGTTCCACTCATAAAAATCGCTGAGAAATATCTCTCAAAGTACGAGATTCATGATGTTAACATTTCTATTGCGACGATAGTAGCGAATATCGGAAAGAACGGCTCGGCTCCGCTCAAGTTGCAGGAGATTCCAGAGAAAGAGCATAAAGTCAGGAAAGTCGCTCTGATTGTGGTGGCGGCTCTTCTTGCCGTGGGCGGTGTCATATATGCATGGAAAGAAGGAAAAATTCAGCGCTCTCTTCTTCGGTTTATTTACACGCCGGTCACGGTCACGCTGCAAGTTCCTGCCGCCGAGGTTGAGATGCGCTACTCTACAGGTCTTCCGATGAAGGCGTTCTTCTTCCACGAGGAAGGAAAGCAGGACGAGGTGAAAGGAATGAGGCGCGAGTTCAAGGTCGCAGTGAACGAATCAGGAAAAAAAGTGTTTACTATAAATCCTGCCGTTCTGACAAAAGGTGATTACCGCGTTAAGATTGTGTTCGGTTCGTATGTCATGTGGCGTTCGTTCCGTGTCGGAGGTGCCGCTGTTGATATTGACGAGAATTTGCAGAAAGAGTTCAGGACTGTTTCTATTTCTGCCCGCTCGTTCGATTTGTACACTGGAAAAGACATAACGGCGAAGACTACTTTCAGCGTGAACTATAAGGGTAAGTGGGTTCCGCTTGCCGATGTTCCTGTTAAGGATTTGAAGGCCGGTACTGTCTGGCGCGTTCGCGGTACTGCCACTGATTATAAGACGGTTGAGTATTCAATGGCAATTGACTGGTATCAGGACGATATTCGCGTGACTATGGGCATGGATCCTGAGTAAATTGAAAAAAATGCAAATATAACAAAAAATTATCGCAAAAATGGTGTCAGAATTTGAAATTCTCTGCTCCTTATAAGGTATGGGAATTTTGAATTCGGATATTACGCCTTTTGCGTTCGAGAATGTTTTTTTCGCATTCTTGCAAAAGTTTTTGTTTTTTATCAGGCTGTGCGCTTCGTTTTGTCTTGGCGGCGAATCGTGCGTGCGCTGTGGTAATCGGTCATTTGTTTTTCCTTTGTGCAGGAGGTGCAGGCGTGATTTTGCGGAATCCGATTTTTCCAGAAGGTGCGGTGTTTGCGGAAAAGAGCTTGTGAGTGAGTTGGAGATTTGCTCTGCCTGCAGGAAATCTCCTGTCATAAAAGATGTGGAGAAAGTCTTTCCGCTTCACTCGTACCGTTTTTGGAAAAAAAGCCTTCTTTTTGACTGGAAGCTGGGCGGAAAAAGGTCTATGTCAGTTTATTTCGCTGGCATGGTTGCAAAAAAGCTCAAGGAGATTGAGTCGGAAAACGGCCCTTTTTTCATTGTGCCTGTTCCGCCTCGTCCCGGAAAAATCCGTGAAAAAGGCTGGGATCAGGTGGAGGAGCTTTGCTTTTACCTGAAGTATGGCTGGAATTTTCAGGTTGCTCCTGTTCTGACAAGGCTTTCAAGCGTCCAGCAGAAAAAATTGGGGCGGGCAGAGCGTCTGAGTTATGGCGGAAATTCATATGCGCTTACGGAAAAGAAAAAATTGCGCAGGTTTATGAAAAAAAATCAGGGCAGGGCGGTTATTATTGACGATGTTATAACGACAGGCTCTACAATCCAGAATTGCGCCGAGCTTTTGATTTCGGCGGGGTTCAAAAGTGTATATGCTCTTTCGATTTTCATCGTTGACTGATTGCATATACTCTTTGCAATTTGACGATTTGTAAGCTATAATATTCTAATTAATGTAATAGAGCTGTTTGGAAGCCTCTGTTTTCCGAACAGGTCTAATAGTCATTTTCTTTTAGGGGTACTTATATGGAAAAAGAAGAAATTGAAGGCTACACAATTGCGGAGGCAATAGCAGAGGCTCGCAGGTGTTTGAATTGTCCTAAGCCGCTTTGTCGGACTGGCTGTCCAATTGAGAATGATATTCCGGCTTTTAACCACGCAGTTTCTTTGGGAAATATAGGTGATGCTTACAATATAATCTCGCAGAGAAGCAATCTGCCGGCAATCTGCGGACGAGTCTGCCCGCATGAAACTCAGTGCGAAGGACATTGTGTGCTTGCTAAGGCTGGTAAGGGAATTAAAATCGGAAAAATCGAGAGATTCATCGCTGATTTTGAAGCCGAGGCAAAATTTGCAAAAGAAGCTAAAATCGAAAAGACGGAGGGCAAGGTTGCTGTAATTGGTTCAGGACCTGCTGGTCTTACGGTTGCAGGTGATTTGGCAAGAAAAGGCTATGAAGTCGTTGTTTACGAGGGCGAAGGTGAGCCAGGCGGCGTTCTTTTGTACGGAATACCAGAATTCAGGCTTCCGAAGGATGTTGTTCGCAGAACGACTAAAAAAATAGAGGAGCTTGGCGTAAAGTTCATTACGAACACAATGGTCGGAACGGATATTACCGTAAACCAGCTTTTTGAGAACGGATTCGATGCCGTGTTCATCGGAACAGGAACGGCTCTTGCCAAAGGACTCGATATTCCTGGAAAAGATTTGACCGGAGTTATTCAGTCCAATTACCTTCTTAGAATGGTTCGTTTGTATCAGGACGGAGAGGTTACTAAGGACGAAGTTCCTATTAAGGAAGGTGATGATGTAATCGTAATCGGAGCTGGTAATGTAGCTATGGATGCTTGTCGTACCGCTGTTCGCATGAAAGCAAAGAGCGTTACAGTAGCATACAGAAAGACCATAGAGTTTATGCGCGCGGCGAAAGCCGAGTATGACGGCGCGCTCAAAGACGGAGTTGAGTTCAAGTGGGAGCATGCTCCGCTCGAATTCGTTGGTGCGGATGGAGTTGTAACAGGGCTAAAATGCAAGACTCCGGATGGAGAAGTTGTTCTTCCAGCAACGAAAGTCCTGCTTGCTATTGGTTCGCGCCCTGCTGCCCGAATACTCAGCACTACGGAAGGTATCGAAGCTGATGAGGGCGGATTCGTCATCACAAAGCAGCGTCCTTACGGAATGACAACGCACCGCGGAATTTTTGCCGGCGGAGATGTCGTTCATAAGCCTGCCACGGTCGTTCTTGCTATGCGCGAGGCAAAAAAGGTTGCCGTAGGAATCTCCGAGTTCCTTGAGGCAAAAAAATTACTTGGTGAATAAATAAAATAGAATTGTTCGGAAAATGAATTTTCTGAACAGATATAACGAAGATTTGCGTTCGCAAATCTTTCTGGAGGATATATGGCGGAAAATAAGCAGATTCAGCTTGTTACGTTTCAGCTTGGTGAAGAGCTTTATGGCGTTGACATTATGGACGTAAAGGAAATCGTAAAGGTTTGTGCCGTTCGTCCTATTCCGAATGCGCCTTATTATGTGGAGGGCATTTTCAATCTTCGTAGCGAGATTATTCCCGTTATCAACCTTCATAAGCGGTTTCAGATTAAAAAGCTGGAACAGACTGATGAGGAGAGCGAGTTTGAGGGCGGATTTATAATCTTGAACATTGATGACAACAAAATCGGTATTATCATCGATAAAATTGCCCGCGTTGTTGCTATCAATACGGACGAGATAAAAGCCCCGCCTCAGATGATAAGCGGTATTGGTACTGAGTATATCAGCGGAGTTATCCGTCAGGAATCCAGGTATTTGATTATGCTTGACATAAGGCGGCTGTTCAATGCCAGCGAGTTGAGCCGTATTATCAATCCTGACGGTTCTGACGAGGAATAATGGTTCAGGCTTTCAGTTCTACAATCCGTAGGAAAGAGATGGATGCCGTGCTTACCTGTATGGTCGATGAAAAAATCGGTCCAGGTGAGCTTAACCAGAAACTTGTCCAGACGGTAAAAGATGTTGTCGGCTGTGACGGAGCGGCTGCATTCAGAAACGCGGGCATTGCGCTCTCGTATGCTCTCAGGGCTTTGAATCTTGAAAAAGGCAGTTCCGTTATGATTTCTGCGCTTGCGGACGGCTGGCAGTATGCGGCTGTGGAATCTTGCGGCTATAAGCCGCTTGTCCTTGATGTTGACGAGAACAGCTCTTTGGTAACATCTGAGATTGTGGAAGACGGAATCAAAAATGGCGGAAAGCTATTGATTCTGTCGGAAAATTTCGGAATTATGCCTGATGCGGACGAACTGAAAAAAATCATTTCGCTCGGGATTCCTATAATTGAAGACATCTCAAAATCTTTTGGCTCTTTGGTACGGCTTCCGCCGTCAGAGGGTAGTTCGGAAGAAACTGTCCTAAAAGCCGGAAGTATCGGTGTATTCTCTGTTCTTGGACTTGAGGAATTCGACACTATTACCGGTGGTGGCGGAGCTGTTCTTATAGCACAAAAAAAACATGACTGGACGGTTTTGAAAAGTTTTGTGGACAATGCCCTTTATACTGAGATTCTTCCTGATATAAACAGTTCTCTTGCATGGGTTCAAATCAAGGAATTCGCAAGGAACGAGCAGCTCCGCAAGACTATTTTTGATATTTACGCCCATGCGTTGCGCAGCGGAAAAAATACGACTTTTGTTCGTTCAAATCCGGACGATTTAACAGTCTGGTCTTTTCCAGTCGTGCTGTCAGGAAGCGTAAAAGATGTGAGGCAGTATGCGCTCAAAAAGGACATAGAGATAATTTCTGCCTTTGAGAAGTCCGTTATAGCCTTGCATGAGGAGGAGCTTTCCCCTTCTTGCATAAAGGCACGGTCGTTGTATCTTCGTTGTGTGCTTTTTCCGTTATATCCTAGACTTGGATCGGAATCTGTTTCTAAAATTGCTAAAGTGCTGGGAACATTGCCATAAGTCATGTCGTACGAAAAATGTATTATAGTCGTTAATTCTTACAAAGAAGAGTCCAAAAAACTTGGCGCGACGGTGAAAGAATATCTTGCGACGAAGAATATTCATTCTGATATTTTTATGTTCAACGGATTTTCCGAGCAGTATCCGTTCCACGGATATGATTTCGTTATCACGATGGGCGGAGACGGAACTGTTCTTTTTGCCGCCCGTGGTTGCGCATTTCTCGGAATTCCTATTTTTCCAGTCAATTTCGGTTCGTTCGGTTTCATAGCGAGCGTTCAGAAAAATGAGTGGAAAAAAGAGCTTGACGCATTCCTTGCTGGGAAAGTTTTCGTTGACCAGCGTTCCATGCTTCAGGCCGACTTGATTCGTGGCGGGAGCAGAAGGCTCAGTTCCATAGGTCTGAACGATATTGTTGTTAGCGCACGGACTGCAGCCCACACGATTTCGTTCACTGTTTCTTACGGAGATGTTCCGCTCGGTGACTTTAAGGCCGATGGCATTATCATTTCTACTGCAACAGGCTCTACGGCTTACTCTGCGAGCGCAGGTGGCCCTATCATAGACCCCGGGCTTGATGCAATGGTTCTTACGGTAATAAACGCTTTCTCTCTTTCGAGCAGACCGATTGTGCTCAGTCCTGACGGTGATATAGAGATTGAGATTCTTCCGTCGCGCGTTTCGTCCGTCGTAATTTCTGTTGACGGGCAGATTCCAATAGACCTTCATGTTGGAGATAAAATAAGAATCAGGCAGATAAAAGAAAAGGCTCTGCTTGTGGGCTGCACGAAGGAAAAATTCTATAATGCATTGCGCTCAAAATTGAACTGGTCAGGAGGACCGCAGCATGCTTGAGGATCTTTCAATAAAAGATTTCGCTCTCATAGACTCCGCTTCAATAGATTTTAATAAAGGCTTTACTGTTTTATCCGGTGAAACCGGAGCTGGAAAGTCGCTTCTTATAGGCGCGCTTACATTTCTTCTCGGAGGAAAAAGCGGTGTGGAGCAGATTCGGGCGGGCTGCCATGAGGCTACGGTGAGCGCGACTTTTTATCTTGGGACGAATGAAAGCGGGCGCACATTGGAAGTTGGCTCTGACATTGAGCCTTCCAATGCGTTCGAGTGGCTTGACCTGCACGGAATCCCTTACGAGGACAACAGGATTGTTCTCAGAAGGTATATCCGAGAGAACGGAAAGTCTGGCAGCTGGATTGGAAGCACAGCCGTAACACGGGCAGACCTTGCTTCGTTCTGCTCGTTCCTTGTTGATATTCATGGTCAGCATGAGCATCAGAACCTTATGAAAGTTACCGAGCACAGAAAATTCCTTGACGCGTACGCGGGTCTTGTCGATAGCGTGCGCGAGTTTACGGCCTTGTACTCAGAGCTTGTTCAGAAAAGAAAGGAGCTTGATGCTCTTAATGCAGATGACAAAGACAGAGAGCAGCGGATTGAGCTTCTGAGCTTTGCCGTCAAGGAGATTTCCGAGGCGAAGCTTAAAAGTGGTGAGGACAAGGAGCTTGACGAAGAAGAGATGAGACTGTCTTCCTTTGAGAAGCTGTATTCGGACATAGAGCTTGTCAATTCGGCTCTTGAAGGTGGTGACGGAAACGGAATTGTTCCTGCGCTAAAAAGAATCAGAAGCACTGCCGAACATGCCGTTTCTCTTGATAAAAAACTTGATTCTCTGAACCAGAGGCTTGACAGCGCATTCTACGAGATTTCCGACATTGCGGGCGAGTACAAGTCGTATGCCGGAAGCCTTGTGTTCGACCCCGCCAGACTTTCTGAGGTTCAGGAGAGGCAGACTTTAATCTACAATTTGAAGAAAAAATACGCTTCGTCAGTTTCTGCCCCAATCGAGGAAGTCATATCATATCTTTCGGAAGCGGAGGAAAAGCTTTCTGCCCTTGATTCTGGCGAAACTAACAAGGAGAATCTTCGGAAAGAAATAGCCGCCCTTGAGAAAAATATTTTTGCACGGGCAAAGGATATTTCCGTAAAAAGAAAAGATGCTGCGGCTAAAATGTCCGCGGGCGTTGTCTCTGTCCTTTCAAAGCTCGGAATGACCTCAACTCGTTTCATGGTTCGTGTCTCTGACAAGGAGGAGAGCGAGCAGACACAGAAAATAGGTCCTTATGGTCTTGATGATGTTGAGTTCTTGATTTCGGCGAACCCCGGACAGCCGCTCCAGCCTTTGGCAAAAATTGCTTCCGGCGGAGAACTGAGTCGCGTAATGCTTTCTCTGAAAACTATACTTGCGTCTTCTGATCCTGTGGGAACAATGATTTTCGATGAAATTGACACAGGAATTGGCGGTGAAGTGGCGGTTTCAATCGGAAGTCATCTTAAGAATCTTGCTGAAAAAAGGCAGGTTTTGTGCATTACGCACCTAGCGAGCATAGCAGTTTATGCCGATAATCAACTGAAGATTCAGAAATCCGTCAGGGACGGAATGACCGAAACAAACGTTTTCCCGATTGACGGGGAAGACAGGGTTCAGGAAATTGCTCGTATGCTTTCCGGCGATGCAGTCAGTTCCGCATCTTTGGATCATGCGAGGTCTATGCTTGCAAAATTCAGTTGATTGAGGTATGAAATGGCGAAAATAAGTAGCGAAAGCAGGGAATTTCTAAAAATGAAGAGCGAGCCGTATAAAACAAAAATTACGGCTTCTTTGGAAAAAGAAAAATCTGTGCTTGCTTCCATTCAGGCAAATCCCGAGGGAGCTGCATACAAAAAACTTGCGCTCTCGGAAGAGATGATATATATCGCAACGCTTTACATTACAATCAATAATCTTTCGGTTAGCCTGATTGGTGCGAAAGACAACGAGGCACTGAACGATGCTAGAAAAGTCCTCTACAAAGCTATAATTTACCTTGAGGAAATCGTCAGCTCATTCGTTGACATTCAGTATTCGGAGATTGAGGACAAAGTTGCCGCTATTTCCGAGACTTCAATCGAAAAAAGATTCTCGCTCGTAAGAAAACTGGGGCTTGCCATACGCCTTTTGGAAGACGCTTTCGGAGACAACTCAAAGTGGAAGTGGTCTTTCGTTGAGATAAATGGCCGTTTTACCACCGTGGCAAAGAATTTGATAGACATGAAGCAAGCCTGCAAGGATTATTTTGAGCCAAGCTCCGAGAATTATGATAATTCTGTCCTGTACATACGGCTTATCAAAAAGCTGCTTGATCAGTCCGCCACGCAGTACAGAGATAGATACGAACTTTCTACGCATCGAGTTGATGATATGCGTCTTGCTATAAATTATCTGAGTGCGTCAAGAAGAGTTTCTATCCTTTTGGGTAACTCTGAAGAAGCGGAGGAAATAAAAAAGAAAGGTGCGGTATGGAAAGGAAAAATGGATTCTGACCAGAAGGCCGGAATCTCAAGCTAATTTCCTTTCAGCTGAACTTTTCCCGGAGAAGCTATGGTTGACAAGCGACTGATTCTGAAAATATTCGAGGCTTTTTCAATCCAGCGTTGGAACGATTTGATACGCCCGTTCGACATTGTTGAGATGGACAAGGCCGCCGAAAAAATGTGCGCGGCTTATGTCATAGGAAAATTCGAAGAGAATTCCGGGAAAAAACTTGACTGGAACTGGATGATTTTCGCATCGTTTTTTGATTTGCTCAAAAAAATCATGCTTTGCGACATGAAGTCCCCTGTTCAGAAAATGCTCCGCTGTGACTACCCGCTTGAGTATGTAAAGCTGAATGATTGGGTTCTTGAGCGATATAGGGATATGCTTGATGCGGAGCTTTTCAATCAGTTCAGGGCGTATTTTGAAAGCGGGGAAACACGCTATTCTGGAAAAAATCCTGAAATTATCCTTGCATCAAGGGTGCTCCGCGCGGCACACAAATTCTCCACTCTCCGCGAGCTTGAGATGATTTCGACTATGAACGAAGAAGCTCGCCTTACGAAAATAAGGCAGGAGATAAGCGAGGACATAAAGCCGTACCTTGATTTGACGGGGCTTTCTCTTCTGATGGCGCATATGCGACCGTTCGAGCTGATAATGAAAATCGAGCAGCTCCGTTTTCAGACAAGATGGAATCAGACTCCCAGAATCCCTAAGACATCCGTGCTGGGGCATTGTTTTTTCGTTGCTGTGATGACGCTTCTTCTTGCGCGCGATGCCAGAATTGGCGGAAAACCCATAAAATATTGCGACAAGCGTCTTTTCAATGATTTTTTCTCAGCTTTGTTCCATGATTTACCGGAAGCTGTTACGCGGGACATCATTTCTCCTGTAAAGACGGCTACGGACGGGCTTCCTGGAATCGTAAAGTGCATTGAGGACGAAATCGTAAAGAAAGAACTTGTTCCTCTTATGGAAGATTTTTATGTTGACGAGATTTTGTATTTTACGAGCGATGAGTTTGAGAACAGAATAAGGACTGAGAATCTTGACGGGGCCTTTGCAAGCGAAATCGTTGAGTGGACTGATTTGTGCGAAATCTACAATAAAAATGAGTACTCTCCTGTTGACGGAAAAACCGTAAGAATTGCGGATCACCTGAGTGCGCTTATTGAGGCGGACAGCTCCATAAAGCATGGCATTACGAGCGGTCATCTTGTAAGCGGAAAAGAGGGGACGATGAAGCATTATTTGAAAACTCCGATTATAAACGGAATAGATGCGGCGGCTCTTTTTTATTCGGTCATAGAGTAAAATGAGCGCGGACGAAAAGGTTTATGTTTTTTTTGTTGGTGCGGGCTGCGGGGCCGCGGATCTCATAACGCTGCGGGGCGCGCGCCTTTTGGAGCAGGCAGATGTCATTGTGTGGGCAGGAAGCCTTGTGAACGGAGAAATCCTGAAAATGGCGCGGCCTGAAGCGCAGATTTTTGACAGCTCAAAGATGAACCTTGAGGAAACTACTCGCGTTCTTTTTGAATCCAGCCAGAAAAAGAAGCTGTGCGTTAGGCTTCATACAGGAGACCCGTCTCTTTTCGGCGCAATCAGGGAGCAGATGGAGGAGCTTTCAAGGCTTGGGGTAGGCTACGAAATTGTTCCGGGGGTATCTTCTTTTTGCGGTGCGGCTGCTTCGCTCAAAGCCGAGTACACAGTCCCAAATGTTAGCCAGAGCCTTATAATCACGCGCATGGAGGGGCGCACGCCTGTTCCTGAGCGGGAAAAACTTCGGGAGCTTGCGCGGCATGGTTCCAGCATGGCGATTTTTCTTTCAAGCGCGATGATTGGCTCAGTTGTGAGCGAGCTTCTTTCTGGCGGAGCTTATACCGACCAAACGCCCGCCGCCGTTGTCTACAAGGCAACATGGAGCGATGAGAAAATAATCCGTGGTAATTTGGAAAATATCGCTGAAAAATGCGCGGCGGAAGGAATAAAAAAAACGGCTCTCATTCTTGTAGGAGATTTTCTCGGAGAATCATACGGGAAAAGTTTTCTTTATGACAAGAACTTTGAAACTGAGTTCAGAAAAAAATCTTAATCTTGCTGAAATGAATTACGAATCGATTTTCGCGCTATGTTTTACGCCTCAGGGAGAGCGTCTTTCAGAAAAAATATGCGCCGTCTTTGGAGCTGAGTGCCAGGCGGAGTTTTTCTGCCTGTCGGCTTTTGGTTCTTCTCATGCGCCTTCTTCCGATTTCGTAAAAGAGGCTTTTGATTCGGCTCATTCCGGGAGAAAGACGCTCCTTGTTTTTGTTGGCGCAATGGGAATTTCCGTGCGTTCGGTCGCTCCGTTCATTCTGAAAAAAACTTGTGACCCCGCAGTTTTGTGCGTTGATGACAGCGGAAAGTTTGTTATTCCGATTTTGAGCTGCCACATTGGAGGCGCGAATAGGGCGGCGTCTTTTCTTTCCGAAAAACTCGGGGCGCAAGCCGTGGTTACGACATCTACTGATGTGAACGGAAAATGGGCGTATGATTCTTGGTGCGTTGCGCACGGGAAAAAAATCGTCCGACCTGAAATCATAAAAAAAATCTCGGGGCGTGTCCTTCGTGGCGAAAAAATTTTTTCCGTTGGTATTGGCTGCAAAAAAGGCGTTGGCTTTGATGTGCTTGAGTCTTTTGTTCAGAATGTTTTTTCTGAAAACAACCTTGATTTTAACCTTATAAAATCAATTTCTTCAATAGATATAAAAAAAAATGAGGATGCGATAATCGCTTTTTCCGAAAAATATAAAATTCCCGCCTTTTTTTATTCTGCGGAAAAACTTAACGGACTTCCTGGAAAATTTTCCTCATCTGATTTTGTGCTGGGGACTGTGGGCGTTGACTGCGTGTGCGAGCGGGCTGCGATGGCTTCGGCAATGTTCTCGGAACTTCTTTTAGGCAAGCATTCTGGAAAGGGCGTAACGGTTTCGGTTGCGCTGTGAATTTTTTTTGGAATTGATATTGACTAAATCCTGAGATTTTTGCTATAGTCTATTTATCAGTTTTACGGTGCCTGTAGTTCAGTGGTAGAGCGTCAGATTGTGGATCTGATTGTCGTGGGTTCGAGCCCCATCAGGCACCCTTCGACACTGGTTCAGAGAACCACGACCGAAGAAATGCGTTCGTAGCTCAACTGGATAGAGCAACGGACTTCGAATCCGTAGGTTGCACGTTCGACCCGTGTCGGACGCATTGACACTTTTTTTGAAGTGTGTTAAACTAGAAAAATCTTGGGCGACTAGCTCAGCTGGTAGAGCAACAGACTCTTAATCTGTGGGTCCGGGGTTCGATCCCCCGGTCGCTCAAATAAGACCCTAGAGCAATCTAGGGTCTTATTAACTAGAAAGATCGGAATTGTGACTCCTGTCCGTTGCCGGTTTGCTCGCGAGAGTGGTGAAATTGGCATACACGCTAGACTTAGGATCTAGTGCTTCGGCGTAAGGGTTCAAGTCCCTTCTCTCGCAAAATTATGCGGAAATAGCGCAGTGGTAGCGCGTCACCTTGCCAAGGTGGATGTCGCGGGTTCGAATCCCGTTTTCCGCTTTACTGCAAAAACATTGTTTTAACAGATGTGATTTTTATTTGCGGAAATAGCGCAGTGGTAGCGCGTCACCTTGCCAAGGTGGATGTCGCGGGTTCGAATCCCGTTTTCCGCTCTTTTGAAGCGATTTAGATTTCATCTGAATCGCTTTTTTTATTTCATTACATGAGGGATTCTAAAGTGGAAGTCACAAAAGAGATTGAGAAACTTGAGCATTCAGCGGCAAAATTGACCGTAACAGTTGCGAAGAAAGATGTAGCAGACAGCTATAAAGAAACGCTTGGAAAATATGTTAAGCAAGTTCAGATTCCTGGATTCAGAAAGGGTAAAGTTCCTGCGAATGTTCTTGAGAGAAAGTACGGCGAGCAGATTAAGATGGAAGCCGCAAGTGATCTTATCGATAAAACTTTGAATGATATTTTCTCAAATGAAAAGGATAATGTTGAGCGTCCGCTTCCTTATGCGCAGCCAGTCCTTGAGAAAATGCCAGAATTTGATGTTTCAAAAGATTTTGTTTACACAGTTACATATGATGTGTTCCCTAAAGTTGAGGTAAAGAATTTCTCTGGAATCACTGTAAAAGAGCCTGAAGTTTCTGTGGGCGATGATGAGGTTCAGGAGGAACTTAAAGGTCTTCAGGAAAGAAATGCTGTCGTTGTTGATAAAAAAGATGGCGAGCCTGTGGCAAAGGATGATATTGTTACTATCAGCATCGTTGAGAAAGACGAGTCTGGAAAAGAAATCGCTTCTACAAAACGCGAGGGATTCGTATTCACCGTTGGTACTGCAGAGAATGTTTACAAAATTGACGATGACATCGTGGGCATGAAAAAAGACGAAACTAAGGATGTTACAAAATCGTATGCCGCCGATGACAAAGATGCGGAGCTTGCCGGAAAAACTAAAAATTATTCTGTGACTATCAAGGCAATCAAAGTCCGAGACCTTCCGGCATTGGATGATGATTTTGCTCAGGATGTGAACGAAAAGTTCAAGACTCTTGATGATTTGAAGAAAGATATATTGCGTCAGGTTGAGAACGCAAAGAACAGAAGGGTGAACGAGATTAAAGTCAACTCTCTTCTTGAGCAGCTCGTGGAGAAGAATCCGCTTGAGATTCCTCAGAGTATGCTGAACGCGGAGCTTGACGGACGCTTTAGTATGATGGCCCGCCAGTTCCAGACTACGCCGGCAGAGCTTGAGAAAATGCTTTCGGCTTCTGGTCAGAAGAAAGAAGATATGCTTAAAGAGTGGACTGGTGATGCCGAGAAAATGCTCAAGAGCAGAATTATCGTTGAGGCTCTTATGAAGGAGAAGAATATTTCTGTAACTCCTGAAGAGATTGAGGCTGAGTATGCGAAACTTGCGGAGCAGAACGGCGTTTCTGTTGACGATGTGAAGAAGCATTATGAGGATGCCCGCTCAAAAGAGTATCTTATCGATGATGTAAAAGAGCAGAAACTTTACAAGGAGCTTTTTGCTCAGGTAAAAGTTTCAAAAGGCGATAAGATAAAATTTGCCGATTTGTTCAAAAATAACTAAATTATAAATATGCTTTGGATGCGGAATGCTACTGAAAAATGCTGCATTCCGCTTTTTTTTAATAGAGTTGTTCGGAAACTGAATTTTCTCTGGAAATTGATTTTTTCTATTGAAAATCAATTTCCGAACAGGTCTAATGTATGTTTTTTTCGGAGTCCTTTATGAATGTGCAGATGAACAATAATGTTCCTTTCGTTATTGAGCGAAGCGGAAACGGTGAAAGATCTTACGATATTTTTTCCCGCCTGTTAAAAGACAGGATTGTTTTTGTTGATGGTGAAATCAATGATTTGAATGCGGATCTTGTCGTGGCTCAGATTCTTTTCCTTGAGTCTGAGAATCCGGACAAAGACATCAGCATGTACATCAATTCCCCGGGCGGAAGCGTTACTGCGGGGCTTGCGATTTACGACACAATGCAGTATGTTAAGTGCGATATTCAGACAATCTGCATGGGACAGGCGTGCAGCATGGGCGCAATTCTTCTTGCTGGCGGAACAGAAGGAAAACGATACGCTCTTCCTTCCTCAAGGGTTATGATTCATCAGCCTTCAGGCGGAGTTCAAGGACAGGAAAGTGACATCGCCGTTCAAGCAAAAGAAATAATGAGGCTCAAAAAACTTTCTATTGATTATCTTTCGCAAAAAACAAAAAAAAGTGCCGATATTATTGCAAAGGACATTGAGCGTGATTTCTTCATGTCGGCACAGGAAGCCCTTGAGTATGGAATTGTGGATCACGTTATGCCTGGAAAAAATAAGGTGGAGGATCGCTAATGCGCTTCGGAAGAAATGATGCACAGTATTGTTCTTTTTGCGGGAAACCGAGTGACAAAGATCGTTTTTTAGTCGCGTCTCCGGCAGGTGGAATATTTATTTGCGATAAATGTATAAGAATCTGTCAGGAAATGGCGGATGACAATGTAAAGGAGGTTGCTCCTATTGAGATGACCGATGTTCCGACTCCGAGAGAATTCAAGGAGTATCTGGATCAGTATGTCATAGGTCAGGATTATGCCAAGAAAGCTTTGTCCGTTGCCGTTTACAATCATTACAAGCGAATGTCCACATTGAAAAATAAGGATGATGTGAAGATAGAGAAGTCGAATGTCCTTCTTATAGGACCTACTGGAAGCGGAAAGACACTTCTTGCAAAGACTCTTGCCGAAAAGCTTAAGGTTCCTTTTGCGATTGCGGATGCTACGACTCTTACCGAGGCAGGCTATGTGGGTGAGGATGTTGAGAATGTTCTTTTGAAACTCATCAATGCTGCTGACGGAAATGTTCAGGCGGCGGAGCGCGGGATTATTTTCATCGACGAGATTGATAAAATCGGGCGCAAAGGCGAGAACACGAGCATTACGCGTGATGTTTCGGGCGAAGGCGTCCAGCAGGCTTTGCTTAAGATAATCGAGGGAACGGCGGCTTCCGTTCCGCCGCAGGGTGGAAGAAAGCATCCTAATCAGGAGATGATTGAGATTAACACGACGAACATTTTGTTCATCTTGGGCGGTGCGTTCGTCGGGCTTGATAAAATCATAGAGCAGAGAATTGCTTCTCATTCAATGGGATTCGGCTCTAATGTGGGCAAAATGAGCGAAGAGCAGCGTATGGAGCTTTTGAACCAATGTACGCCTGACGACCTTGTTAAGTTCGGAATTATTCCTGAGCTTATTGGACGAATGCCTATTAATGTTGCCCTAAAAGAGCTTACCCGAGATGATTTAATCAGGATTCTTACCGAACCGAAGAATGCAATCATAAAGCAGTTCAAGGCTTCTTTCCAGATGGACGATTTGGAGCTTGATTTTACGAACGATGCGCTTGAATCGATTGCCGATACTGCAATAAAGCAGAAGACTGGCGCGCGCGGACTTCGCGCAATCGTCGAAAAAATGCTTATGGATCTTATGTTCGATGCTCCGAGCGTGAAGGGCAGGAAACGGCTTACGATAACAAAAGATATTGTTGATAGTAGGAAAGTTCCTGAGGCGGAGACTCTTCTTATTGAGGAAAAATCCGCGTAGAAATGTCTTTGCGGCGGGAGCGAAATTCTGCCGCAAAGATGTGCGAGCTTTCACTGGAGTGTTTTCGCCAGCTGGTATGCAGACTCGCGGTAAGCCTTGCTTGGTTACGGAGTGCTATATCACACATGCCGCCTTATGCCGTCGAACGAAACGCTCCATAAAAAAAGCCCCGTGCTTGGTGCTGTAGGACCTGCTTTCTTTCTGTCCTTTGATTCAAGTATCTCCTTGAAATACGAAGCGTCTTTTCCGCTTTTTTCAAAAAAAATCAGGCTTCCTGTTATACTCCGAACCATTTTCCATAAGAATGCGTTCGCAGAAATCTCAAACACAATTTTTTCTCCGTCAGGAAAAAAGACTGCGTTGTCTATGAATCGGAATGTGGAAAGGCTCTGGTCTCCGCTTGCCGCGAATGTGGCGCAATCCGTCTCTCCTTTGAGGCATGCTGCCATTTCGTTGAGCGTCCTCAGGTTCGGGAAGCGGTGAATCGGCCACACATAGCGCATCTCGCTTGCAAGAGGGCTTTGTCCGCAGTGGATGAAATATCGGTATGTCCGGCTCGTTGCAGAAAAGCGCGCGTTGAAATCTGGGGAAACTTCTTTTGCGGAGTTTATTCTTATGTCGTGGGGCAGAAACGAGTTAAGGGCCTGAACATATTTTTCCGCAGGGATTGAGTCTATAGGAGAGAAAAAATTAGCGGCTTGTGCTGTCGCATGAACGCCCGAGTCGGTACGCCCGCTTCCGTAAAGACTCACGGGCGTTTTGTGGAGTTTTTCAAGCGCAAGCTCCACTTCACCCTGAACCGTGCGCATTACATTTTTCTTTCCGTCGGAATCCTGCCTCTGCCAGCCGCAGAAATCAGTTCCATCGTAGGAAATTGTTAGAAGAATGTTCCTCATCATAAATCCTGCGGCTACTCGTCATCGTCAACATCAACCTTGTTTGCGTCTTTCAGTGCCTTTGAGAAAATATCGTAGAGCGCGCGGGCTTTTTCAAGGAGCGGCCCAGGCTTTGCCTTGGATGATTTTCCCAATCCGAAGATACGCGCAATTGAATACTTGTTCGTCTCAAACTTTTTCAGGCGCAAGTTTATGTCTTCGGTCTGGCCGTATTTGTACTCAAGGAGCGCGTTCAGGTAGATGATTCCGTCGTAGCCGTAGTTTTTGTCAATGTCAGGACCGAAGCTTGCAAGTCCGCCCACAGGTTCCGCACCGCTCGTTTCGTTCAGAAGTGTCTGCTCATAGAAAAAGCGCGCTTTCTGATAGAACCCTTTTGCGACTATGTCATAATTGTAGCCCGGTATGACTTCGTTAAGGTGATTGCAAATCCATGCAAGCCTGAGCGAAAGAATTGCACGCTTTATTGTCGGAGAATATTTGGGCGGAATCTTGTCGTATGTCAAAAGCGCAAGATAGTACATAGCCGCGCCGTCGAGAATACTTCGTTCTTTTTTGAGGTCATAGTGAGGAAATATTGTCTCCACCTGAGCTTTGCGAGTTTCCTCACCGTCCAAAAGCTCTGCCACATCTTTTTCCGCAATTTCAGAAAAATCGCTCCAGAAAAGCGCGATGTGGCATCTTGGGCACGCGCCTACTGAATAGAGGAGCGGAACAATCAGACCGTAGTTTTTTGATGGAATATAAAGCCTGTGAAGCTCGTCTGTCAAATCGCCCGCATTCATTCTTCCGCCGCCAGAAAGCATTTCCTCTTTGTCAAATTCCCTGAGGCACAGCGGGCATTTGCATTTTTCCTTTGACCAGAATGAGATTTTAGTCTTTTTTGGAGCTTCCTCTTTTTTCTTTGTATTTCTGAGCATAAAATCCTCCTATAAAAATACGGGCAGTCTTGTCACATCTCAGCTTCTATAACTGAAAAAGCTATCGCAAAATCTTTTTCGTGCGACAAAGAAATGTGCGCTTTCCAATTTTTTCCAGCTATGCGCCCGATATATTCTTTTGTTTTCTGCCCGAAGTGGAATTCAGGCTTTCCGTTTTCATCATTCGTTATTCCGAAATCTTTCAGCTCAAGTCCGGAAAAACCTGTTCCGAGAGCCTTGGACAGGGCTTCTTTTGCGGCAAAGCGCGCGGCGTAGTGCTCGCACAGGTGCTTAAGATTCCTTCCGCTGAATTCGGAAATCTCGCAGGGATTGAAGAACCGCTCTATCATTTTCTGGTTCAGAACCCATTTTTCAAAGCGAGAAACTTTTGCTATGTCAGTTCCAACACCAAAAATCATGCTTTAAAAATCCCCATTTATATTTTCGTCCTCATTTTGCTTTACATTGAATACAACCGAGATTGTTTTTGGATTTGATGGCGATTCGGTGAAATATTTAGGGCTGTTCACATTCAGTTTCAGGTTGTAAGTTCCAGGCTCATGTATGTTTGAGCAGTCAGCTGTGACGAAGTTGTTCTGAATTTTGTAATTCTCAAGGTCTGCCATATTTCCCTCGAATGTGAGGGATATTTGCTCAGGCTGCTTTGAAATCTCTAAGTTCGGATTTATGTTTATGAGTTTTACAGGAATCTTATCGAATGTCTTTGAAGTTTTTATGGGAGCCACCTTGATATAGACAGTGACTTCCGTGTTCTCAGCGTTAAGATGCGCGTTCGGAATATTGACATGGACTTTCTTTTCGATGGAACTTTTTATCCCGTCTATTGATATAGTCTTTGTCTGGGCGATGATTTCCTTTGAGTTCTGCACGATTGACTTCGGACCTGATACTTCAATCTGACTAGGCTCTATGGAAACTGATGTGACTTCGTAGCCGAAGGCCGGGGTTCCGCCGTAAAGAGGCTCTATGTTAAGGAAGCCCGAAACGCGTCTTTCAAGCGACAGTCGTACTGACTCAGGTTTTACCTTTATTTCAAGCGGGTCAAGCGAAAGGGCTTCTTCGGAAAGCTCCAGAAGGACGGGAAAATCGTAATCGCCGTCGGTGGTGATATAAGTCGTGTCAACATATGCCAGAAAATCGTTTTCGGATAGTTTTCTCAGATTATCGCCCGAGCCATGAACAAGAAAACTCACTACAGGCATGAAAGGTGCAGAAACGACCATTTCATCGGTGTTGATTTTCAGAGGAACTTTGAACGCCTTTCCGTTAATCGTCCAGTCTTTGTTCAGATTATAGACGAAAAGAAGAAGGGCAAGCGCAAAGCAAGTTATTTTCTTCTTCCAGTTGTGAGTTATTATCGTTATGAATTTTTCTTTGTCCGCCTTTTTCCTGCCTATCAGTTTGCGGATAGCTTTGTTCTTTATCATTACCGCCTGTCCTTATTGGTGATTAAAAGCTCCTCCAGTTTTTTTACGATTTCGTCCGATGTACAGCCGTATTTTAGGTCTCCGTCGTATGCAAGGCTTATTGCGCCTGTTTCTTCTGAAACGATGAGAACTACTGCGTCTGTCGCTTCCGAAAGCCCAAGCCCTGCCCTGTGCCTCGTTCCGAATGTTTTCTTTATGTCGGCGCGCTCGCTCAGACGCTGAAGAAAGCAGCCCGCCGCGATGATTTTGTTTCCTTCTATAATACTTGCTCCATCGTGTAGCGGAGTTTCATGCCCGAAAATCGTTATTAGCAGGGCGGCTGTCAGGTCTGCATCAAGGCGCACCCCGGATTCTATAACATCGTCTATTTTTGTGTTACGCGGAAAAATCAGCAACATTCCTTTTTTCATCTTGGATAATGTTTCCGCTCCTTCCATGACCTGCTTGAAGTCGATGGAGCTTTTTGTTTTCTTCATGTGGAAAATGGACGAGAAATTGATGTTCTGCCCGAGCCTGAGGAATATTTTTCGCAGCTCAGGCTGAAATACGAATGCCATTATTATAAGGACTTGCGGTCCGATTGTGGTTACTATCCACGAAAGCGTCCGAAGTTTAAGGAAAATGATGGCGAACGCCGCAAGCGACAGAATTATCACTGCCTGCACGAGCTGGATTGCGTTCGTTTTGGTGATAAGCTCCCATGCGTAGTAGAAAATCAAGGTCATTATGAGAAGGTCTATAATGTTTCTTAAAGCTGCGATAAAAAACAATTTCCTATTTCCTTCTGCCTGCGTTCAGGCAGGTTACGAATTTTTTATCCGTTCGTATACTTTCAGCGAATCTACGGCCTCGGCGACATCATGCACCCGAATCATCGAGGCTCCGCCAATGACCGCCATAAGGTCTGCGGCTATCGTTCCCGCAAGTCTTCCGCTTGCATCCTTTCCTGTAACTTGTCCAATACAGGATTTTCTGGACAATGCCATAAGAACCGGATATTGCCCGCCACAGAGCTTTCCGCAGTCTTTTATGAGCTTGAAGTTTCCCTCCGCGTTCTTTCCGAATCCGATTCCAGGGTCAATCCATATTCTATCCTTTTTTATCTTGTATTTTAAGGCATAATCGCACCGATTTTGCAAATATTCGCTTATTTCGGAAAAAATATCTGGATACGATGTTTGTAACTGCATTGTGCCAGGAGTTCCTCGTTTGTGCATAAGGATTACTGGAAGATTCTCCTTTGCGCAGAACGAAGCCATGTTCTCGTCGTCCTCAAGGGCAGAGATGTCGTTCAGAATGTCGGCCCCTTCCTCAAAGGCGGCTTTCATTACGGCTGATTTCCGCGTGTCAACTGAAATCGGTATGTCGCTTTCCTTCCTGATTGCCTTTATGACCGGAACGATTCGGCTGATTTCCTCTTCTTCGCTCACATAATCACTTCCGGGACGGGTTGATTCTCCGCCTATGTCGATTATATCTGCTCCCTGCTCAATCATGGTCATAGCGCGGTCAAGACCGCCCCTGCTTCCGCTCCAGAATGAGTCCGGGGTTGCGTTCAGTATTCCCATTACGAACGCAGGCTTGTCAGTCGTGATTGTTCTTCCTGAAAGATTCATTGTCTTCATAAGTCATCCTTGCCTACAGCTATGTTTTCAAACGAAAGCCCCGCCGCATCGAGAATTTCTTCACGCGTCCCGTGCGGAAGGAATGTGTCCGGGAAAGCCTTTGAGGTAGTGTTCGTGATTCCTTCTGAAAGAAGCACATTCTGCAGGTACTCGCTGATTCCGCCTCTGGCAACGCCGTCTTCCACGAAAATTATTTTGTCGTAGTTTTTGGCAAGGGCTGAAAAATATTTTTCGTCCAAGGGCTTCAAAAACCGCAGCGAATAAATATCCGTGTAGATTCCAGAAGAAAGGTTTACGCGCGCGGCTTTTAGAACTTCACTAAAAAGTCCGCCTGTTGTTACATAAAGAACTTTTTTGAAACTGCCCGCATTTTCTCCGTCGGTGTCGAACTGGACGCTAAGGTTGGGCGCGAACTCGTCTGCCTTTACAAGAATGCCGCGTCCTTTTTCGATTTTTCTGCTGAAAGACGGAAGTTCTGACGGACAGGCGGTCTTTGGGTATCTGAGCGCGACAGGATTCTTTGCCGTAAGCGCATAATCAAGGCAGAGGCTCAAATCGTTCTGGCTCACGGGCGACAAAAGCTCTATGTTCGGGACGCATCGCAAAAGGGCTATGTCGAATACTCCCTGATGCGTCTCTCCGTCGCCAGGTACGGCTCCGCTCCTGTCAAGGACGAATATGCAATGAAGTTTCGGAATGCACACATCGTGGATAATCTGGTCAATTGAACGCTGGATGAAAGTGGAGTAAATGGCTACTACGGGAATCATTCCGCCTGTGGCAAGACCTGATGCGAATGTGACGGCATGTTCCTCTGCGATTCCTACATCGTAGAATCTTTCTGGGAATCGCCTTGAGAATGAGTCAAGCCCTGTTCCTTTTGCCATTGCCGCAGTAATGCCAGCTACAAGCGGTTCTTTTTCTCCAATCTCAATCATTTTCCGGGAGAACGCTTCGGTAAAGCTTGTAGCGTCGAATTTCTCCATTACACCGTTTGAAATTTGGAATGGACCCACCCCATGAAAAATCGAAGGCTCGTTTTCCGCAGGACTGTAGCCTTTGCCTTTTTTTGTCATTATATGAACGACGACAGGTTTCGGTATTTTCCTTACGCGGCGGAAAGTTTCCTCAAGCTGCCTTATGTCATGGCCGTCAAGAGGTCCCACATACTCAAGGCCGAGGTCAACGAACAAGTTTTCCCGTATGACAAGTCCTTTCAGACCTCGTTTAAGCCTGAAAATTATTTTTCCTATGTGATTCTTTGAATTCGGTATTTTTTCAACGAAATTATCCACCGTATAGCGGAATTTCTGGTAGAAGCGCGTCATTGACAGCGAGCTTAAGTAGCGCGATATGGAGCCTGTGTTCGGTGAAATTGACATCTGGTTGTCATTCAGGACGATTATCAGGTTTTTTGAAAGCTGACCTGCATGGCTAAGTCCCTCGAACGCAAGACCTCCGGTCAGCGCGCCGTCACCGATTACAACCACAACTTTCCTGTCGGACTGTCCGGTAAGGCTCCATGCTTCCAAAAGGCCAAGACCTTGCGAAATCGATGTGGAAGCGTGTCCGTTGTCGAAAAAATCATGCTCGCTTTCATTTTTCTTGGTGAATCCTGAGATTCCGCTTTCTTTCCTGAGAGTGCCGAATTTTTCGTATCTTCCTGTAAGCAGCTTATGTGTGTAGCACTGGTGGCTGACATCAAAAATTATTGCATCCTTGGGGCTGTCAAAAACTCTGTGCAGCGCAATCGTAAGCTCAACGACACCAAGATTGCTCGCAAGATGTCCGCCGTTTTTTGCCACAGTACCGATTATTTTTTTTCTGATTTCGTCGCAAAGGGCAGGAAGATTTTTTTCGGAGATTTTTTTTAGGTCATCTGGCGAATGAATTTTTGGAAGAAACATTTCTGTCTCCTTATAAGCTCCGCGTTAGCGGTCGTGCAGGAGGCACGAAATCGCATGTTTTGCCAACGGCAAAATATGCACATGCAAAATTACATCAATGTAATTTTATCATGCCTCTTTTATGAGAACCCCTAGGCTTCCCCGAAAAAAAAGTATAAAAAAAGACCGCGCAGTTTCAAAACTTTCGCGGTCTTATTGACAAAAAGCTGAATCTGACAGATTACTTGCTCTTATGTCTGTTGCGTCTAAGCATCTTCTTACGCTTATGAGTCGCCATCTTCTGGCGTTTTCTCTTCTTACCACAAGGCATAGTATGCGCTCCTAATATTTTAAGTGTAGCCGCTTTATTATTGTTAAAAGCAAGCGTTTAGTCAAGGTGACTTATTTATCTTCGATTCTGTATTGAATCTGAGATGTGAAAAGCTGCCTTGCGGCAAGGGAAACAACCTTTCCCAAGTTTTCCTCTACCTCAGAATCCTTGATTACGGCAAGCTGATAGGCTCTCCTTGAAGCTGCCGCTGTTGCTTCGTAAATGTTTCCATTGAAGCTTACTAATTGTTCCAAAGGGAAAATCATTAATAACCTCTTAACAAGATATTTTTTAAGTATATTGATTTTTTATTTTTATGTCTATAAATTTAAAAAATCAATTTGAAAAAATTGTGTTTTTTCTCTGAAAAAAGCGAAAACGCTAGACAAAGCGGCGGGTTTTCATATAAACTTAAAGAATGTTTTTCAGTAGTGTTTTTACAAACACGAGGAGGATTGTTGGCTGATTCAAAAGGTTTGCGCATAAATGAGCAGATTCGAGTGCGCGAAATCAGGCTTGTTGATGAGGAGGGCGGAGAGTCGGGCATAATGTCTGCTGCTGAGGCCCTTAAGCTGGCCCGGGAAAGGGATTTGGATCTCGTAGAGGTTTCGCCAACGGCAAATCCGCCAGTTTGTAAAATTTTAAATTATGGTAAATACAAGTTCGAGCAGGAAAAAAGACTCCGTGATTCCCGCAAGAACCAAAAAGCTTTGAAGATAAAAGAGATTCGTATGCAGCCGAAAATCGGTTCTGGCGATCTCGACACGAAAGCAAAGCATGTTCAGGAATTCTTGGACGAGGGCGATAAGGTCAAGGTCACAATCCGTTTCAGGGGGCGTGAACTTGCACATACTGAACTCGGTTATGATGTACTGAACGAAGTATTGAAGCGGCTTACTGAAAATTCATATGCCGTGGAAAAACCAGCCGCAATGGAGGGCAGGTTTATGTCCATGACTTTGAATTCAAAGGTAAAGTAGGCCAGATTTAGGACAATGAGGTAAAAAGAATGCCTAAGATGAAGACAAAGAAAGCTTCAGCAAAGCGTTTCTCGCTTACTGGAACTGGAAAAGTTAAGTACAAGAAGATGAATCTTCGCCATATCTTGACGAAGAAATCAGCAAAAAGAAAGATGCACCTTCGTGGGGCAGGAATTCTTTCAGAAGATTCTGCAGCAAGAATCCGCAAGCAGCAGCTTCCATACGGTTAATTTTGTAGGAGAAAACAATGTCTAGAGCAATAGATGGTACAAAAAGAAACAACCGCCGCGCAAAGATTCTCAAGCTCGCGAGCGGATTCACTGGACGCCGTGGAACAAACTACAAGGCTTCAAAAGACGCTGTTGTAAAGGCTCTTTCACATGCTTATGTTGACCGCCGTGACAGAAAAGGCGACTTCCGCCAGCTTTGGATTGCCCGTATCAACGCGGCAGTTCGTGAGGAAGGTCTTACATACTCACGCTTTATCAATGGTCTTGCAAAAGCAGGCGTAACATTGAATCGCAAGGCTTTGTCAAACCTTGCTGTTGAAGATCCAGCAGCATTCAAAGCTGTTGTAGAAACTGCAAAAAAAGCACTTGGGGCATAAATTATGGTAACACTCGATCAAGTTTTGTTGTTGGAAAGAAAGGTTGAGAATGCTGTTCAGAAAATCGAACAGCTTAAGGCGGAGAATGATGCTTTGCGTAGCAAATGCGCAGAGCTCACAAATGCATTGTCTGTCAAAACGGAGCAATTTTCATCGTTTGAATCTGATCAGAACAAGATCGAGGCTGGTATTCTCAGCGCGCTGAGTAAACTTTCTGAGATAGAGAATTCCATTGTCGATATCTCAGAAACAAACTCAGATGCTGGACAGGAAGCCCCTGTCGCTGGAGATACTGGCACGGATGTCCCTCCGTCTGAAGAAAATACTGCGGCTGAGTCTCAGAATCAGACCGCAGAACAGCCTGCTGTACAAGCGCAGGAATCGCTTCCTTCTAATAGCGGGGAGCAGACTCAGCTTCAGCCTGAAGAAAATGCATCAGGACAGAATGATTTGTTCTCCGACAGTCAGGAGGCTTCTAGCGAAGAGCTTGGCGGTCAGTTCGAGAAGATTTCTGCGGGGGAAGCTCTGTCAGAAAATGCCCCTGAGCAGCAGGGCGATGCAATAAATACAAATCCATTTGATATTTTCTAAATATGGGAGCATTGCAAATTGATTTGCTCGGTACTTCATTCGCATTGAAAGCGGATGAAGACGATGATTATTTGGAAAAACTTCTAAAATACTATGAGCGTTTCACTTCGCAAATACAACAGAGCGGAACGCTTTCAAACCCTCTTCAAATTGCGATACTTGCTGGAATTATGATAAGCGATGAGCTTTTCAGAACGAAGAATGGCGAAGATTCGGCAAAGATAGATTTCAAGTCGCTCAATGACAAAGTAGAGAAGCTGACTCTTGATATGATTCAAAAAATTGATTCGGTATTGTAGTCGTGCTTGGTTTTAAGGTTTGGGTTGATGCGGATTCTTGTCCGAAGCAAGTGCGCGAGCATATAATCAAAAGCGCGGTAAGATATGAGTTCGAGGTTTCTTTTGTGGCGAACAAAGAAATCATTTCCCAGGAGGAGTCTGCTTTTTGTCGGATGATTGTGTGCGGAAACGGAAAAGATGCCGCCGATAACCTCATTTTTGACGGGGCAGGGCAGAACGACATTGTAATCACAAAAGATATTCTTTTTGCATCGAGGCTTGTTCAGAAAAATATCTGTGCTATGAATGACAGGGGCTTTGTTTTTACAAAGTATAATATTCAGGACAAACTCATGGAACGCAATTTTAACATGAATCTTTCCGAGATTGGCTTTGGTTCAAAAAATAAGAAAACATATTACGGCGAAAAAGAATTCGGAAAATTCCAGCGTAGCTTTGAGCGCGAGGTTGAGAGCCGTTCCGTACTCTTTCCGCGCTGAACTCAAATCTGAGCTTACATCTCCATTTTTTCGTAGGCCGTGTTGATAGATATGATTCTATTTCGTACCTGAACGAACGCAAGCACAAGCTCCGGGTCAAACTGCTTTCCGGACAAATTCTGAATCTCAACGAAAGCGTCATCGATTGACCATGCTTCCTTGTAGACGCGCCTGTGGCACAGCGCGTCAAAAACATCTGCGATTGCAACAATCCTTGCGGCAAGCGGAATCTCTTCGCCTTTGAGCGGGCGCGAAACGGTCATAGGCTCGCCAATCTGGTATTTTTCAAAATCAATTGCCCCTGGATAGCCCCTGTCATTTCCGTCCCACCATTCGTGATGGTGAAGCGCAACATCGCGGGACATTTCGTCTAGGTCCGATTCCGGGGGAGTGAAGAGCTTTGCGCCTATGCAAGTGTGACCTTGCATTATGGAGCGTTCGCTTACGGTAAAAAGCCGGGGTGCTTTCAGAATTGTGTCTGATATTCCGACTTTTCCGAGGTCATGGCATTTTGCGGCGATTTTGAGCGTGTCCCGGAATTTCAGTCGCTCCGACTTTGGAATAGATTTGTTCTCTGCCCACTGATCGTAAATCTCAATTGAAAAATCTGACACGCGCTCAACATGAGTTCCAGTTTCCTTGGGGTCTCGGAATTCCGCCATGCGCTGCATCCTTCGGATCATGTTGTTAATCAGGTAGGTGTGCTCAAGCGTCTGCGTTGCACTTGCGGCAAACTGCCTGATGAAGTCGATGGAGTCGTCTGAGAAAGAAACTACATTTCCGTTTTCGTCCTTGGCGTTTATAATTTGCAGCACGCCGAGAATCTGGCTTGTGTTCGTTATGAGCGGAATTGTGAGAACCGATGTGGTGACATAGCCAGTGGATATGTCAGTGCTGTTATTGAACTTGAACGGACTTTCCTCCGGAATGTTGTATGCGTCGGGAATGTTCACGATTTCGCCAGTACAGGCGACATATCCTGAGATTGATGTCTTTGCTATTGGTATGGTGAAGTAGACATATGGAGACTTGTGACTGAATGCCGCTTTTTTGAGCTGAGTGTCGTTCTGTGCGTATTTTATTCTGAGAATTTTGTCATGGAATGCAGGAGGAACTGATTTATCCGTTATGCTTATGGAATTTGGTGTGCGCTGCTTGTCTTCTATGACATAAATAGACCCTGCGTCAGCATTGGCAATAGCGCGTGCCTCAGTAAGAATCCTCTCCAGCAAAACATCAGAGTCCCTGATTCCATTGAGTAATTTTTCTGTTTCAAAAACTTTTTTTAGTTTTTCAGCTTTCTGTATATCGTCCATAAAATCAAAAAGTCCCTAGCAAAAATAGTAAACAAAGAAAAGTCATTTGTCTACTATTTTCTGAGAATAAATTTACTTGTTTTCGTCTGTCTGTGCTGGTTTTTGCAGGAGAGAAAAATACAGCGGACCTGCGCCGCCCGATGCATCAGGAAGAATATGCGCCCCGAATTCTGTTTTTTCATATTCAGGAAGTTTTTCGGCGAAAGCCGATATATCGTTGGAAATTTTCGGTTCTACCAGCCGTGCTTCCGTGAATTTTTTCAAGAGCTTCCTTATTATATCGTCATTTTCTGTTTTGTTTAAGGCGCATGTTGAATAAAGAAGAAATCCGCCTTCTTTTAACATACGCCAGGCTGACGACAGAAGCGACCACTGTGCGATTGCAAGCGTTTTTATCCGTGAAGGAGACCATTCGTCAAGATATTTCCTGTCGTTGAACACATGACGCTCGGATGAGCATGGTGCGTCCAGAAGAATTGCGTCGAAGAAAGATTCGTTTTCATTCGCAAGGCAGAGCTTTGCGCCGTCTTTGTTTATGACACGGACTCGTTCTTTGATTCTGGGCGGAAGACAAGTGGCGCAAACTTTGTCAAGGCGCATTTTCCGCTCGAACGACCGTTCGTTTGAGAGAAGATTCGCATCATCGTTCATAAGCGAGGCTAGAACGAGTGTTTTTCCGCCCGGAGCCGCACAAAGGTCAAGTATGTTGTGGGCGTTTGCAAGCGGAAGGGCTGCTGCTGCCCGAATGCTTGCCGAGTCAAGAAAATAAGGTTCGCATCCGGCTCTGACAATGTATTTCCTTGAATCAGCTTCTTTTGAGAGAGAGTTGCGCAAAATTTCCCACCGTCCGCCGAAAAGAGCTTCGTAGTATTCGTTGAACTGCTCTTCGCCAGAAAGCTTGTTCTTTTTTTTGGACTGTTTCATTCGTAAAGCTCCGTTCCTTTTTTGTATGCGGAAGTAAATTCGTCTTTTGTGAACACGCTCTTTTTTCCTTCGCGGGCAAAAATTTGGGGATTTTCCAAATCGTTCTTTTCTTTGTCCAGAATAAGAATACCTGCCTTAATCTTGTATTTTATGACATTTTCCGCTGCTTTATCAATGATTTTTCCGAACTGCTCGTCCGAAGAGGCTTTTTCAAGAAGGAATTTCGCTACTCTCCCGAATTTTTTCTCAGAGAGCATGATTATGTCTATTCCTGCCTCAAGTGCCTGAACGGCTGCTTTTTCAGGCGGAAATCCGTTTTTTGAGAGCGCACCCATGAAAATATCGTCCGACAGGATAAGCCCATTGAACCCAAGTTCAGAACGCACTTTTTCCGTGACCCAGAACCGTGAAAGACAGGCTGGGGCGGATTTTTCCGCAGAAGGCGCGTCATCATCAGTGACTTTGATAATCGCGTGGCTCATAAGAACTGCCGAGCTTTGCGCAAGAAGTTTCCTGAACGGAAGAATGTATTTTTCCTCAAGCTCTGTTTTAGTCGTTTTGATTTCAGGAAGTCCCGTGTGCGGATCCGTGCTTGAATTCCCCGGAAAATGCTTTAGTACAGTGGCGACAGAATGTTCTTCGTACCCGCAGATTTCTTCTGGCGCGTATGCGAGCGTTTTTTCTGCTCCGCCGAATGACCTTGTTCCAAGAAACGCTGAGTTCGAGTCGTTTTCAATCTCCACGACTGGAGCTAGATTCATGTTGATTCCCAGAAGTCTAAGCTGCTCCGCTTGCGCTGAGTAAAGCTGGCGCGCATGATTCGTGTCAAAATGTTCCGCCACCCATTTTTGGGAGTCAAGGCGGCTCGTCATCTTCCTGAGCCTGTTCACATCGCCGCCTTCCTGGTCTATGGCGATGTACGGAGGAACGCTTTTGTTTTCGGCATAGAAATCCCTGATTGATGATATGAAGGCGGCAGTTTCTTCCGGCGTTCCGGCTATGTTGTAGGAGAAAAGGAGGCAGCCGCCAGGAACAAGCGGTTTTCCTCCGTCAGTTTTTTCTACCGCATGGAATTTTTTGTTTCCGTCAATATTCACGAGGAAAATTTGAGATATTTTTTCGTCATCGCTGAGAGAGCGGACGAATTCTTTTATGGCGTTCTCTTGCATTTTTTCCGTACTTTCTGGTGTGTTCTGTGTTACGGCGGAATTCTTTTCATGCAAATCTTTTTTTTCTTTGCATGAAAAGAGCATGAGAGAAAGAATGATGATGAAAACTGATTTTTTCATACTGGAATTATAAAGAAAAAAATCATAATAAGGAATGTGTCTTTTGTTTATGGTGCTTGCGTGGCTTTTGTTCGCGAAATCTGACGACTGTTTTTTTTCGCAAATCCTGCCGATAAACATGATATATGAAGTGCCATTTTTTTAAAGTATTGATTTTTTTCTTTTTTTCGGGTGTTATCTTTGCGGAAACGGTTCATACCGTAAAAAAAGACGAGACTCTTTATTCTATAAGCAGAATGTACGGCACATCTGTTGATATGATAAAAAAGGCAAACTCTCTTTCTGGGAACAACCTTAAGACCGGGCAGGTGCTGAAAATTCCTGATACGCCTTCCGAGACTGCTCCTTCTGTATCGGTTGCCGCATCTGACGGAACTTATACGGTCAAAAAGGGAGATACTTGGTACGCAATCGCCAGAAGTAACTCTATTTCTGTCTCAGAGCTTCTTTCATTGAACAATGCCACGGAGAAAACTGCGCTCAAAATCGGGCAGAAAGTCAAAGTAAAAAGCCCGTCAGGTACTGTTCCGTCATCAAAGACTTCTTCTTCCGCGCCGTCGCCCACGGTTCGCGGCGCAGACTCCGACGGTGTGTATGTCGTTCAGAAAGGAGACAGCCTTCTTTCAATCGCCCGTGATTTTGGGCTTACATATTCTGAGATTATGGCGATGAACAATCTGACGGAAAAAACAAGTTCTCTGAAAATTGGTCAGAAGCTGAAAGTCGCCGCAAAAACACCTGATCTTGGCGAGAACGACCCGCGCACATACTCCGGGAAAAAAGGGGACGCGTCCCTTGTCTGGCCTGTGCGGGCTACGAATGTGACTTATGTGAGCGGAAAAGTCAGCGGCGTGAATCTGAGTGCGAAATCAGATGAAGCTGTTACTGCCATAATGGACGGAACTGTTCTTTTCTCAGGCTCATACAGGGGGTTCGGGAATGTTGTGTTCATCCAGAGCAAGACCGGGCATATCTATGCGTACACGGGGCTTGGTACTGTACTTGCGGACAAAGGTTCGTATGTCAGGACCGGTTCTAAAATCGGAACGGCTGGGCTTGATACATATTCAAGGCAGCCGCAGATTTCGCTCATGGTGTTCCAGAACGGAAACCCCATTGACCCTGCGAAAGCTCCCCGCGGGTGATTGACAATAAAAAGGCGAAAATCCAAAATATAGTAAACTCTAAAAAGGGGCAGTTGCCCCTTGTTCTGTCTATAAAGGAAAAAATCATGATTGTAATGAAATTCGGCGGCTCAAGTGTCGCAAATGCAGAAAGAATAAAGCATGTCGCTTCAATAATCCAGAACTTCGCTCAGAAAAGACCCGTTGTCGTATTGAGCGCGATGGGCGATACGACTGATCATCTTCTTGAGGCGGCAGAACTTGCCGTGAACGGAACTGTTGACATCGCTAAGGTTGAGAAGCTGCATATTGATACGGCAAAAGAGCTTGGAATCGAAGTGCCTGCTATTCAGGAGCTTCTTGAAGAGCTTAAGACTCTGCTTACTGGAATCAAAATGCTCCACGAGCTTACTAAGCGCACCCGGGACTACCTTGTTTCTTTCGGCGAGAGAATGTCGGTCCGCATGATGGCGGCTTATCTTTCAAAGATTGGTACGGGAGCGAAATTTTACGATGCCTGGGACATCGGTATGGTTTCAGACTCAAATTACATGAGCGCGGAGCTTTTGGACGATGTTTGGGAGAATATTCCTAAAGCCCTGGAGTCTTACAAGAGCGGAAAAACGAAAGAAATTCCGATTGTTACAGGTTTTATCGCCAAAGACAAGAACGGAATCATAACGACGCTCGGACGCGGCGGAAGCGATTTGTCCGCTACTATGATTGGCGCGGCGACGGACGCAGAAGAAATCCAGACATGGAAAGATGTTGACGGAATCCTTACTACTGACCCGCGCGTTGTAAAAGAGGCGAAGACTGTTCCTGAGGTCACTTACGAGGAGGCCCAGGAGCTTGCCATGTTCGGAAGTCAGGTTCTTCACCCAAGGAGCATGATTCCGTGCCGTAAGACAGGAACTACGGTGCGCGTGAAGAACTCGTACAATATCGACAGTCCTGGTACTGTCATTGTGGAAAAGCACTCTGGCGCAACGCCGCGCGTTACTGCAATCACTTGCGTAAAGAATGTCACTCTGATTGATATACAGTCATCTGGAATGTTCGGCGCGGCAGGCTTCCTTGCGCATATTTTCAATCAGTTCCTCAAATGGAACATTTCGATTGATGTAATTGCAACTTCGGAAGTTTCAGTATCTCTTACAGTGAACACTAAGGCAGACCTTTCCGGTCTTATCGATGATTTGGAGCGCGTTGCCGATGTTAATGTGAAAACATCCAAGTCAATCGTTACGCTTATCTGCGACGCAAGCCACTCAAGCTCAATTCTTTCCGATGCATTCAGCGCGCTTTCAAAGGAAGGCGTAAATGTCCAGATGATTTCTCAGGGCGCGAGCAAAGTGAATATCAGTATGCTCGTTGATGAGGACGAAACGAACAAAGTCGTTCAGATTCTTCACTCGGCTCTTTTCTAACCCATGTTCCCGCCGTTTCCAGAGGAAAAAGCAGCTTCCGTGCTTGCGGAGATTCTGAAAGGGCTTTCTGCAGGAAAGATTTTTCTGCGTCGCAAGGCACGACCCAGCGAGGAGCGGAAAAATCTTTCTGTAATGCTGGGCGTTCTTGTCTGCGAGGATTCGGGCGGGACCGAAGTGCGCCTTGCCGCTGTTTCTGGGAACGCATGGTCTCTTTCTTTCAGTGGCGGAGAAAAAAGCCAAATTCAGATTTTGATTGTTCCGCCTGTCGTTAGTGCGGATAAAATCGCCGGGGCTCTTTCAAAAAATGACGATGAGATTCATCGGCTTACCGAACGGCTTAATGAGCTGAAAGAACTGAAATCAAAAAATCTTCTATTAAATGAATCAACGGATTGTGGAAAAAAATCACTTTCAGAAATTGATTCTGAGTTCACCTTGCTTGAGGAAAAACGCCGGAATCTTTGCGACCAGTCGCTTAGGAAAGTTCTTGAATTGTACGAATTTTTTTGCATAGACGGAAAGACTAGGACGATTTCTGAAATTTGTCGTTCGTACAATAGAGGAAAGCTACCTCCCACTGGAACCGGGGATTGTACTGCCCCACGGCTTTTTGACTTTGCGTTCAGGAACGGACTTCGCCCGCTTTCTCTTGCCGAAACAAGGCTTGGTTCGCAAGTGCCGGTGGAACCGCTTTGCCTTGTTCCGCCGTGCGATGCGCGGTGCGCGATTGTGCTTCCTTCTATGCTCGGAATAAAAATCTTGTACCGCGACGAGCATATAATCGTCGTGGATAAAGAGTCTGGCCTTCTTTCCGTACCTGGGCGCGGTCCTGACAAGCAGGATTGCGTGGTTGCCAGAGTAAGACGGCTTTTTCCGTCGTGCATAGAGCAGCCGGCCGTTCATCGCCTTGACATGGAGACAAGCGGGATTATGGTTCTTGCGTTTACAAAAGAGGCGCACCGCAATTTGAACAGGCAGTTTGAGGAGGGCAGGGTAAAGAAAGAATATGTTGCCCTTTTGGACGGAAACCTTCCTAAAATGAAAATCGAGATGCACGGCGTAATGGAGCTGTACTTCCGACTTGATGTGGATAACCGCCCGCACCAGATTTGGGACAGTGAGCATGGAAAAAAAGCTGTGACCGAGTGGCAGGTTCTGGGCGTGGAGCGGTATACTGCCCCCGATGGCTCTGTCAGGAATGTGACCCGGGTTCTTTTTAAGCCGCACACTGGGCGCACTCACCAGCTGCGCCTTGCGTCAAGCGACAGCCACGGATTCGGCGTTCCGATTGTGGGCGACACGCTCTACGGCTCTTGCGCGGAGGGCGAGCGGCTTATGCTTCATGCGCAGCGGATTTCTTTTGCGCACCCGAACAGCGGCGAGCGGCTGGAATTTTTCTGCCCGGCTGAGTTCTGAGGCGGGATAGGGCACAGGGCGGAGCCGAAGTGCGCCCCTAGTCATCGAAAGAACTGTTTATGGGCTTTACATAATTTTCGATGGCTTCTGAAACGGTCATAAGCTTTTTGTCAGGATTTTTTGCATTATGTTCGTCAACCATCTTCCAAAGCTCATTGAAAAACAGTTTCATTTTGTCGTAATAGAAACCCAGTTTTTCCCGTACTTCTTCTGAAAAATGGTCTTTATTGTCATCGAACATACAGATGAATCCAATGAAATTCTTGCAGAGAGACAGAAAATAGGAATTTATAAATTGGACTTCTTCTTTGGAAAGTACGCTTTTTTTGAATTCCTCACTGAATGTATTCATGCTGCTGATTACACTGCTGTCAGATTCATCGAATCTTAGAAAATATTTTTTTAAGAATGAATCCTGCTCTTCTTTTGTCTTAGGCTTTTCAAATCTTTGAAGTGAATAAGCCAATGCAAAATTCAGAGAAGTCATAGTTAATATACATGAATTGTAGTATAAATCCTGAAATGCCTGCGTGAGCGGATTAAAAGGTTCTGGTTTTTCTTAAAAGTGACAGCTAATTATTATAACTTGTGCTTTCGATATAATTCAGCCTCAGCGTTTTCTAAAGCGCGTTTTGCATCAGCTTCTGTATAAATTGTCGCAATTCGCCTAAAATCGAGCCTTCGGGCGTTAAAATGGCGACGGAGGAGAATGCAAAAAGACTTGCGGAAGCACTGGAAAAGTTTGCCGATTCTGCCTGTTTTTCGTTATATTAGATTGTATGAGCGATAACAACAACGAAAAAGACAATGATGAAGAAATCGAGAAAACTGAAAACGATAATTCTTCAAGAAAAGTATCAATAGAACTTCCGTTCAATCCTTTTGACGCTTCGATAATTCCTGTGGAGAGCCTTCTTCCCGACAGGCTGTTCGTCATTCCGATTGAGGGACGACCTATGTTCCCGGGGATATTCACGCCGCTTATGATAAGCGCGCCTGAGGATGTGCGCGCCGTTGAAAAAGCGTTTACCGAGAACGGGTTCATCGGAATCGTCCTTGTGAAGAACGAGGAGAACACGGAGCATCCTTCTTGCTCAGATTTGTACGAGGTTGGAACTGCGGCAAGAATCATAAAGAAAATAAATCTTCCTGACGGCGGACTGAATGTGTTCATCTCAACCGTGAAAAGGTTCAGGATTCGCAAGACTCTCAAAAAGACAGACCCGATTGCCGTCGTTGCCGATTATCTTGACGATGAGGAGGACGACACAGAGGAAGTCAAGGCTCTTACGCGCGCGCTTGTGAGCGAGATGAAGGAAGTGAGCGAGAACAATCCTCTTTTTTCTGAGGAAATGCGGCTCAACATGGTGAATATTGACCATCCCGGAAAAATCGCGGATTTCATTGCGTCAATCCTGAACATAGAGAAAGCAGAGCAGCAGAAAGTTCTGGAGCTTGTGAATGTGCGCACGAGGATGGAGCAGGTTCTTGTCTACATCAAAAAAGAGCAGGAGCTTTTCAGAATTCAGAAGAAAATCCAGAGCGAGCTGAACGAGAAAGTCGAGAAGAATCAGCGCGAGTACTTTTTGCGCGAGGAACTTAAGACAATTCAGGAGGAACTTGGGGTAGGCAAGGACGGAAGCGACTACCAGAAATTCAAGTCAAAGATAGACGAGCTGAAATTTGAGGGAGAAATAAAAGAAGCCCTTGATAACGAGCTTGAGAAATTCAAGCTGATGGATCCGGATTCAAGCGAATATTTTGTTTCGCGCAATTATCTGGAGCTTGTGGTAAGCCTTCCGTGGCGTTCGGGCGAGAAAAAGGAAAGCTATGACCTTTCCCGCGCTTACAAAGTTCTTGAGCGTGACCACTACGGGCTTGAGGATGTTAAGAAACGCATTCTTGAGTACCTTGCTGTTCGCAGGCTGAAAAATGATTCCAAAGGTTCGATTATGATTCTTGTGGGACCGCCGGGAGTTGGAAAAACCTCAATCGGGCATTCTATAGCGGATGCAATGGGAAAACCGTTCTATCGTTTCAGCGTGGGCGGAATGAGGGACGAGTCTGAGATAAAAGGACACAGGCGGACTTATGTTGGCGCGCTCCCTGGAAAAATCCTTCAGGGGCTTAAGATAACGAAGTCGAATTCTCCTGTGTTTTTGATTGACGAGGTTGACAAGATGGGCGCGAGCTATTCGGGCGGAGATCCTGCCGCCGCCCTTCTTGAAGTTCTTGACCCAGAGCAGAATGTGAGTTTCAGGGACACTTACCTTGACCTTCCTTTTGATGTGTCGAATGTTTTCTTTATTCTGACGGCTAATTCTCTGGACACTATTCCGGGACCGCTTCTTGACAGGGCTGAGGTAATATCGCTTTCAGGATATATTGACCAGGAGAAAGTCGAAATCGCGCGGAAATATCTGATTCCGAAAAACCTAAAGAAGAACGGACTTGAGAAAAATCAAGTGAGGTATACGAAAGGCGCGCTTTTGCGCATCTCAGAGGAATACGCGCGCGAGGCGGGCGTTCGTCACTACGAGAAGTGCATAGACAAAATCCACAGGAAAATTGCGCTGGAGAACCTGACAGGAATTCTTCCGGATTCAAAGAAACTTTCCCCTATTACGAAAGAGTCGGGCGACGGGGCTGTGGATGAGTTCAGAAAGCAGGTGTTTTTCATCGATGCGGGCGATTTGGACAGGTATCTCGGAAAGCCCGTGTTCGATGAGAGCGAAATCAAAAAGGCTGACAAGCCTGGCACTTGTATTGGGCTTGCATGGACTAGCATGGGCGGTGACACTCTTTTGATTGAGGCTATAACTTTCCCGAGCGAGAAAGGCGGCCTTCAGCTTACGGGGCAGATGGGCGATGTGATGAAGGAATCGGCTCAGATTGCGATGAACTGGGTCAAGCAGTATGCGATTGAGAAAAAAATCAAGTCGCCTGAGTGGTTCGAGAGGAATGTGATTCATCTTCATATCCCTGAGGGCGCGACTCCGAAGGACGGACCTTCTGCTGGAATTACGATGGCAACTACATTTATGTCGCTTCTTACGGAACGAGTCTTAAAGCCGCATGTTGCTATGACAGGGGAGCTTGATTTGACAGGTCATGTCATGCCGATAGGCGGTCTTCGCGAAAAGACCGTTGCTGCAAAACGAAACGGAATCAAAACGATTTTCATTCCGAAAGCGAATGAGCGTGATTTGGACGAGATTCCTGAGCATGTTAAGTCGGGAATCAAGTTTATTCCGGTGCGGCACGCTATGGAAGTTATGACGGAAGTGTTCGGCCCCAAGAAAGAGAAAAAGTCTGATGACGACTATGGGTTTTAGTTCCGATGATTAGAACCGATGTTCTTTTGAACGGGCTAAAAATCTTTCAGGACACGGACGGATTTTGCTTCGGCGTGGATGCTGCCCTTCTTTCCCAGTTCGCTGATATTCGGAAAAAAGGGCACATTTGCGACTTATGCTCAGGAAACGGCGTGATTCCGCTTTTGCTTTCCACTAAGTCCGAGTCCGCGGATTTTACGGCTCTTGAAATACAAGAGGCTTCTTGTATTCTTGCTGAAAAAAGCGTTATGGAAAACGGGCTTTCGGGGCGGATAAAAATCGTTCGGGGCGATGTAAGGCGTGCAAGGAAGCTTTTTTGCGCAGAAAGTTTTGATGCGGTGACGGCAAATCCGCCTTACATTCCGCAAGAACGCGGAAGAAAAAATCCGCGTCAGGAAAAACTTATTGCGCGGCATGAAATTCTTTGCACTCTTACTGATGTAGTTTGTGCGGCATCATTTTTATTGAAGTCGGGCGGCTCTTTTTTCATGGTGCATCGCCCGTCCCGCCTTTCAGAAATCTTTTCCGCGCTCAAATCGGTCAGGCTTGAGCCAAAGCGCATTCAGTTCGTCCAGCCACATTCTCTTTCTCGCGCGAACCTCGTTCTTATTGAAGCTCGGAAAAATGCGCAGGCAGAGCTTGTAGTCGAGGCTCCTGTTATTGTTCATGGGTAGCTTCTGGTTGTTTTTTCCTGTTCAAAATTGCCTTTGCGGAATTTCGTGCGTATTTGAGACATTCTGAGAAGAGCGGAGGAAGAAGGATTATGTACATTGATAAGAATTTAGTTCCGCCACGGACGATCCATGCGCGCTTAAGCTCGGACCATATTCTGAAAACGGCCGGAATGAAGTTTATGAACGATGATACAATCTCCGCGAAAACTGCCTCTTTTTTGCACGGAAAAAAACGCCTTATGAAAATCTCAATTTTTTCGATTCCTTCCCTTAGTTCAAGTGAGGTTGAGCTTTTGAAGAGAATAGACGCGCTTTGGACGCACGCCGTGAATTTTACAAGAAGTACTGCCGTATCCCTGTCATCGAATGCGTTTTTCATTACAATGACGATTTGTTTTAATGAGAACGATTCTTTCCCGAAAATGACTATGGAAAGAGCTGATTCGGTTATGATGTTGATGGCGTAAAGGCACACGGCGTAGAACAGGACGGGCGTTATATCCGTCAGCTGCTCTTTGAGCGTGAATCGCAGAAAAAAACACAAGAAGAACTGTGCGATTACGAGAGCCAGTGGAATTTTCCAGCCGAAACTGAAAATGATGATGTTGAGAGCTGGAATGAACAGCAGCTTTATCCATGCCGGGAGCGAATGGATAAAGCTGTTTCCGCTTTTGTAGCTGAAAACGCCTGATTCTGTCATTGTTCCCTACCAGACCAAGTCCGCAAGGGAGTCCCTTCTGCAGACAGGATTTTTTATGTTCCATTGCTCAAGGTTTTGTGCAAGCCCCTCAGCGGGACTGCCATCAAACACTTTTTCGCCGCGGAAAAGAACTATGAATCTGTCCGCAAGAGCAAGGCATTTTTCAAGTTCATGGCTCAGTATTATGATTGTTTTTTTCTCTTCCCGCAATTTTCGGATTAGAGAATTGACTTGCCGTACGCCCGTGTAGTCTAGGTTTGCATAAGGCTCATCAAAAATAAGTATCGGGAGGTTCATCGCAAGCATACACGCTACCGCCAGCCGCCGTTTTTCGCCTCCGGAGAGGAATCTTGCCGTAAAATCGGCTTTTTTTGTAAGCCCTGTTTCTTCCAGTGCATTTTCCACTAGCGTTAAAATCTCTTCCTTTGATTTTTTCTGGTTCTTAGGTCCAAAAGCAATGTCTTCTCTGGGCGTTTCTCCGAGAATCTGAGTGTCAGCTTCCTGAAATATAAGGCCTGCTTTCCCGTAAGTACTGACGCTTCCGGAGTCGGGCTTTTCAAGACCTGCGATGATAGACATCAGGACGCTTTTTCCTGAGCCATTTTCGCCTGAGATTACGGTAAGACTTCCTTCGTCAAGGGAAAATGATACATCGCTCACTGCGAGCTTTTTTCCGAGCGGGGTTGAGAAGGATTTCGTTATATTCCGTACTTCAATTTTGTTCATGCCAGTCTTTATTCCTAATCGTAAAGATATTGCGCTACGGTCGGGCGTATTTTTAGAGCAATGAGTATTCCGATGACGGATTTTACAAGGTCAACGAGTATGTACGGGGCAAAGAATGTGGTTACGAAGAGAATAAGCGAGCCTTTTATTCCAAGTTCAGATTTTTTGAATGCAATTACATAGAAAATCTCAGGGAAGTAAAGGAGAATCATTCCTGCCACGAGAGCCACAGAAACTCTGACTGCATTTTTCACAGTGATTTTTTTCTCCTCAACGGACGGTTTTCCTGCGATAAGCCCTGCGATAAGCGCACCGAACACCCAGCCGATTTTGTAGCCGCCGCCAATCATGGTGAGGACTTGAAATCCGCCGCGCGCCGCACCTGCGAACACTGGAAGCCCCAGCACGCCAGCTGCGAAAAACAAAGCCGTAGGAGCGGCTCCAAGTACGCCTCCGAGCAGGACTGCCGTAAGTATGCAGATTAGGTTCTGCAGGACGATTGCCGCATAAAGCCCTGGAACCGGCACGCTGAAAAATCCTGAAACGCAGATTATTGCCGCAAAAATTGCCACTGTTACGGAAATCAAAGTTTTTTTATCCATTATTGTAAACCTCTTATTATTTGCGTTAGGTTTACAATTTTATTATTATGAGTTGATATTGTCAACTTCTTTCTTCCTCTCGTAATACTTTTTTTCAAAAACAAGGAAAATGTACAAAAAGATGAAAATTATAGCTGACTTCGGAAGCCAGTTCCCGAAATGGGCGTAGGTTGTCATCACCCTCTCAAAAATCGGGATTTCGGCGGCAAGCGCACATTCTTCGAACAGCGGCAGGCTGTCAAGAATCTTTCCGTTCGGGGCGACTACGCATGTAAAGCCGGAGTTTGCGCATCGGGCAAGCGTTGTTCTGTACTCAATCGCACGGAAAGATGCGACTACGAAATGCTGGATTTCTGCGGATTTTGTCTTTGACCAGGAGTCGTTCGTTATGTTCATAAAAATCTCGCTTCCCGCCATGTACATTGCCCGGCACACTTCTGCCGCCGAGTCGTCGAAGCAGATTGGAGTTGAGATAAGGACTGTTCCCGTAGGCTTTTTCTGAGAGCTCTGGGACTTGTTTTCAGAAACAATCTGAAATGGCTTACGGTCATTCTGGGCTGTGGATAGAGGAATCTCGTAAAGAACAGGTCTTGCCCCCGGAGTCCAGCCGTATGTGAATCCTACGACTTTTTTCATTATTTTCTGGACAGCCTCGTACTCGTTTCCTGGAATAAGCTCCGCAAAAGGAACTAAGTGCATTTTCTGGTATGAGCCTGCTATGTTTCCGTATTTGTCGATGAAAAGCGCGCTGTTCCCGTTCTGATGCTTTTCTGCGTTCAGTACCATTGGAGCACCCACAATAAGCGGAGTCCTGAGCCTTCTTACAAAGCCGAAAAACGGCTCTTCCTCAGGAAAATGCTCGTAGAAGTCGCGTGCCTTTGGGAAAAGTTTTGTGAGCATAGCTTCGCTCCATACAATCAGGTCGCATTTTTTCCCGTTGTCCCTGAATTCGCGGAGCTTTTCTTCGCTCAGACGCTGTGATATGGTTATAACATCGTCAGCCCCTTTTATCCACGGATCTTTGTTCTGCTGTACAAGCACTGCGTTCAAAGTCTTTGTGCGGGGGCGGGTTTTTGTGTACTGGAACATTCCGTAGACAACTGAGATTGACATGAATGCTGTGCAGCAGATAAATATCTGGCGGTAGTTTCTGAAAAGTGCTTTTTTCTGCACGGAATAGCTTATTTTTCCTGTCAGGAGAATGCCTTCTGCGAAAATCGCGGAGAAGAATGTGAACAAGAATGTTATTCCGTATACGCCTGTTATGTCCGCAATCTGCGTTATGAGAGGCCATTTGTACGAAGTCATTGAGACCGTTCCCCAGGGGTATGCCAAAAATCCTGTTGATTTTACCCATTCCCAAACGGTGTATGACGAAGCGAACCATATTGTCCTGAACGCGAATGAGAACGGCTTTGTCCCTGAAAGCTCCTCCAGCTCGCAGGAGCTTTTTCTGAACAAGAGCGGAAAATAGAAGAAAAGGCTCATCATTCCCTCAAGAATTCCTGTTCCGATGTCCGATGCGCCCAGCGTGAAAGCCGCGACTCCGTAGAAATTCCCCAGCCAGAAACTTGAGAGCAGGTGCGTTATTGCTCCTTGCAGGGCGCATAGCCAGAAAGCTTCTCCTGACGATTTTGATTTTATGAGAGCGATATATAGCGGTGTAAGTGCGAAAAGACCTGCGAGCGGCGAGCCGAACGGAAGAATCTCGTTAGGAATTGCGAGCGCAAGCATGATTCCTGAAAAAGTGGAACAAAAAACTTGTAAAATTTGAAACATTATAATATTATTCTATAGAGTTGGTTTTAAAAAGGCAATTAATAAAAAGTTGGTAGAGATGCAAATAACCGAGGTTCACAAAAAAGAATTTGGATGCGTACCGCAGGCCGTAGCTTCGGCCCCGGATCGTTTTCATCTCATTGGTGAGCATTCGTGGTTTTTCAAGGACAAGACTCTTTCTCTCGCAATCGATGTTCCTGTTACTGTTTCCGTTTCCGGCCGCGATGATGATTTTTTTTATTACTATTGGCTTGAGAAAGATGACCGCAAGAAGTCCGGCGCGATTCCTGCAAAAGTCAGGAAGGAAGACAGGTGGGTCAGCGTCATAAAGTCCGTTATCTACGGTTTTGTCTCCAAAGGGGCGAACATTCAGGGGCTTAATCTTGTTCTTTCCGCCAGAATGTCGCCTGTGTTTGGGTACGGTCGTACAAACGCCATAAAATTCGCCGTTGCGTACGCAATCAACGCGGCTCTTGGATTTAATTTTACCGAGGATGAGCTTGTTTCTATAGTTGTGTCTGGCAGCAGGGATTTCCTCAAGGAGCGCATTTTTCTTGCTGATTTGTATTCTGCCGTGTACTCGGAGAAAGATTCTTTCATCCTTACTGATTACGCCAATGATACATTTGAGATACTTCCTTTTGATTTTTCCGATAAATCCCTTCTATTCATAGAAACTAAAGTTCCGCGCTTTGACAGCTGGCATGAGGCATCTTTGTTTGAGCCTGAGTACGCTCTTCTTATGGGAGATTTGAAGGAAGAGAAAAAAAGCGCGGTGGGCGGCTGGGTTTACAATGACAATCTTGCCGATATCCATGAGATTCTTGCTGCTTGTGGCGAGAAAAATATCCGTAAGCTCATCGCTCTTATTCGTGAGCATAAGAATGTGCTTGAGGCCCGCGACGGAATACTTTCAGGTCAGTTCGGCTCTTTTGCGCGGGCGGTCAACTCAAGCCATGAGAGCATGAGGGATTATTACGAAATGTCAAGTCCGGAGGTTGACTGGATTTTGAAGCGTATTCTTTCCATAAACCCGAACCTTGCGGATGTGCGCAATCCGTTCTCATGCGGAAGAATATGCGATACTCCGTCGTTCAGGTGTATGTATTCGTTTGTTCCGGACGAGAATATACCTGAACTTGAGAAAAAATTCCAGGAATTCGAGAGAATTTTTGGTTTCAGGGTAAAGTACGAAAAAATCGTCTCAAGAGGCGGAGTGGAAATTGTTTCGTAAGAAAGTGCTCGTCACAAACGATGACGGAATAGATGCGGAAGGACTTTGCGTCCTTGTGCGTATGCTCAGGGAAGTGTGCGATGTTTATGTACTTGCCCCTGAGACGAATCGTTCCGCCGTATCGCATCTTTTTTCTCTTTCAGGCCCGCTCAGGCTAAAAAAGACAGGCGAAAAGTCTTTCTCATGTTCGGGAAGCCCCGCCGACTGTGTTATTGTCGCAACAGTCTCAGACCTTTTCGGCGTGAAATTCGATGCCGTAGTATCTGGGATAAACCGGGGGGCGAATCTTGGGACTGATATAATTTATTCAGGCACTGCAGCCGCGGCAAGGCAGGCTGTCCTTTACAAAATTCCGGGAATAGCAGTGAGCCTTGAATCTAGCGACGGAAACTTCAATTTTTCTCCTCTTGCGGCTTTTGTTGCAAGGAATCTTGATAAATTAATTTCTTTAAGTTCGGATAAGCTTTTTGTAAGTCTTAACGCCTATTCTTCCGATAATTATGACGAAGCTGTTTTTACATCTTTGAGCGAAAGGAATTACAATGATTCTGTCAGGATTCTTGATGCCCCCGACGGCTTCAAATATGCTTTTATCTGCGGCGGGGAGCTTGTTTCCGACGGAGAGGATTTTGATACCGCAAGGAGCGGAAAAATATCCGTTTCGCTTGTTCGTGCGAGTCCTACGGCTGAAAAAATCATCGTTCCGCAGGAATTTTCATTCGTGGACGGCTAATGTCCGCGAGCTTTTGTTTTTGGTCAAAGAATTTGGGAGGATTTTATGACTGATGATGCGATTTCTGAAGGGGTGTCCCTTTACAAAAACAAAGATTTCAACGGTGCTCTGACTTTCTTCCTTTCGCTTCCTGAAGATGCGGAAGTCGACAACATAGAGTTAGCCTACTATATAGGCCTTTGCTATGCGAAGCTTGAGCGGTACGATGATGCAATGCTGTATCTTGAGCAGGTCGTTACTTACAGCAAGAACGAAAAGCGAATTCTGCAGTGCAGGTATATCCTTGCCATCGTCTATTCAATGACAGGAAAGCGCAAGCTCGCGCTTTTTGAGCTGAACAAGCTCATAGAGATTGGCTACAAGCCTGCAAATGCCTATGCGTCGCTCGCCTACATATTCTGGAAGGAGAACGAGGTGGAGAAGTGCCTTGAGGCTTACAAGAAGTCGCTTCAGTACGATCCTGAGAACACCACCGCGCTGAACGGAATGGGCTATGTTCTTGCTTGTGAGAACCGTGACCTTACAAGGGCTCTTTCCTATTGCAAGAAAGCTTTGGCGCACAATACGAACTCGCCGGCGTGCCTTGATTCCGTGGGCTGGATTTATCTTAAGCTCGGTCTTGTTGACGATGCGTTCAAGTACCTTTATCAGGCGCGGGATTTGCTTCCTGACAACGAGGAGATTGCCGAGCATATACGAATTGCTCAGGAAGGGTAGTTCCTTTGGCAGAAAATAGACCTGTTCTGAAAACTGATTTTTCCGAACAGGTCTAATATAAGAAAATTACAGCTGTTCGGAAATCTCAGTTTCTGAACAATTCATTAGATTTGTCGGATAGGTAAACGAAAATATGAAAACTTTTTTTACGAAGAGATTGTTTAAGGAAACTTTGAAATCGCGTCCAGCGCAGACTAGACTACGGGTATGGGCTACCCTTAAGTATTCGGTTCTCGCGGCTTCTTTCCTTGTTTTTGCGCCGCCTCTTTTTGCGCAGTCGGGCGTTCTGACGGCTTCCGAGGCATCGGCACGGTCAAGCGTGGGGGCAAGGTCTGCGGCATCTGGTCTTGCCGAGCAGGAATTCCGCAAAGGAGTCCAGGCTTACTACAGAGGCTCGTTCAATGATGCAATCGTTCAGTTTGAGAAAGCTCTCGCATATCTTCCAGATGAGAGCGTGATTCTTGAATGGCTCGGAAAATCTTATTACAGGGCGGGAATCGAAGGCTCTTCGCTCCAGCAATGGCAGTATGCGTCCGACTCCGGGTACGGCGGGCTTCTTCTTAAGAACAGAATTGAGATTGTGCGCGAAAGGCGCGTTACGGACGCAAATTCGTATGATGTGCCGTCAAAATATTCTGAGACAGGAACTTTTCCTGGCAGAAACGGAGACAACCTGATTTTCAGCCAGCCTGTCTCAGTCCTCCCGAACTCTGACGGCTCGGCGTGGATTCTTGCCTATGGCTCCAACGAGCTTGTCCGAATGGATGCGAACGGATTCGTCATTGTCCGCACAAACGGAACTTTCTCAGGATTTGACCGCCCTATGGATATAATCAGGCTGCGTGGAGGAAACCTTCTTGTCTCAGAGTTCGCAGGCGACAAGCTCACTGAATTCGACAAGGACGGAAAATTCGTAAAGACATTCGGAAAAAAAGGAATCGCACTTGGCGAGCTTGTAGGACCGCAGTATCTTTGTCAGGACGAGGACGGAAATATTCTTGTCACTGATTTTGGAAACCACCGCGTCGATGTGTTTGACAGGGACGGAAACGCCCTTTTTAATTTTGGCGGAAAAACGGTTGGCTTTCAGGGGCTTCAGGCACCGACAGGAATTGCATCATACGATTCGTTTATTTTTGTTGCCGACGCTTATTCTGGCGCAATATACAAATTCGATAAATCAGGAAACTATCTTGGCGTTCTCTGCAAGGAAAAAACTTTCGCCCTGCCTGAATCTATGAAGCTCTGGGGGAATTTCCTTATTTTGTGCGACAAGAACAAGGTCTATTCGGTCGATGTTGAGTCTGGTGCTGTTTTTGAGAATGTAAGCACAGGAAATGCCCCGTCAAAGCTCACCAGCGCAGTTCCCGACGCGAACGGAAACATCCTTGTGACTGATTTCCGCTCGAACGAGGTCTATGTTATGGCCAAGATGAGCGAGCTTGTTGGTGGTCTTTTCGTTCAGATTGAGCGCGTCGTGTCTGACAATTTCCCGAACATTACACTTGATGTTAAGGTTGAGAACAGGCACAGGCAGAGCATCGTTGGTCTGAAAGAAGCTAATTTCAATGTGACTGAGGGAAAAAACGGAGTTCTGAACTACAAGCTTGAGGGAGCGGCTTATGTGAACGACGAGGCTGATATCACCATGATAATCGACCGTTCCGTTGAGTCGTCGCGCTACGGCGAGGCAATTGAGACTGCCGTAAAAGAAGTCGCAGCCTCAATGAACAACAAGGGAACTCTCCGCGTTATTTCCGCAGGAAGAGTTCCAATTCTTGAGTACGAAGGCGAGCCGAACGGCGTTCTGGGATTTTCTATGCGCGCTTTGAAAAACGGAGTCTCTGAGATTGTTCCTCTTGACCTTGCCATAAGACTTGCGGCAAATGCCCTCATAAACGGCGAGAAGAAAAATTCAATCGTGTTTATTGGTTGCGGAAAAACTACGAACGATGCTTTCGCAAAATACGGTCTTGCCGACCTTACTGCATATCTGGGCAACAATTCAATCGGTTTCATTTCGCTCCTTGTTTCCCAGGGAAGCGCGAACGATGAGATAAATTATCTTTGTTCAAATACTGTTGGCGGTGAGTATTATGTTTACAGAAACGAGGGGCTTTCCGGCCTTATTGACGATGTAATCAACACTCCGTCTGGAATCTACAGGATTTCATACACTTCTTCCCTTGCCACTGATTTTGGTCAGAAATATCTTCCTGTTGAGGTTGAGGCATATCTGATGAAAAGGAGCGGCAGGGACGAAACCGGATATTTTGCGCCGCTTCAGTAACTCGTATGTGCTTGGATAATCTTCCGTCTTTTCCGCAGATTGAGTCTCTCGCTCCTTCTGAAATCGAGAAGAAAAGCATGGAGCTGATACGCTCCGAGCTTTCTTTTCGGAAGATTGTCCTTGACGCTGAGAATGAGCCTACGATTATGCGCTGCATTCATGCAAGCGCAGATTTTGACTATGCCGCAAATCTTGTTTTTTCGCACGGAGCAGTTCAAAAAATCAAAAGAATACTGGGCGAAGAAAAACCTGTCATTGTTACCGACACGAACATGGCTTTGTCTGGAATTTCTGCTTCCGTCTGCCGTATGCACGGCATAGAGAAAGTCTGCTTCATGGCGGATGATGATGTCCGCTCTGAGTCCGAGAAATCGGGGCTTACGCGCGCTGCTTGCAGTGTGGATAAAGCCGCGCGCATATTTGGTTCTGATGCGAGACGGCCTGTTGTTTTTGCCGTGGGAAATGCGCCGACTGCGCTGGTAAGGATAAGAGAGCTTTACGATGCTGGGATATTCAGACCAGAGTTTGTCATCGGAGTACCTGTGGGATTCGTGAATGTTGTCCAGGCAAAAGAGCTTATCCTTCAAAGCGGAATGGATTATGTAGTTGCGCGCGGGAGAAAAGGCGGAAGCACGATAGCCGCCGCCATAATCAATTCTTTTTTGTATCAGCTCTAATCTTTTGACTCTGGCTTTATTCCGAGAATTTTTGCCGCTTTGATTGCGTTCGCGTTCTTGTTCTTTGCGTCAGGGTCAGCTTTGTCGGCAAGCTCTTTTACGAACGGCTCTGCCTTTGAGTATCTTCCTTTTGCGTACATATCAAGCCCCGTTCCTTGAGTCGCTACATCTTTACTGTGAAGAAACGCAAGACAAACATCGGCGAACTGCTCGTTCGAGTATTTTGCGATTTCCTTCCCGATTGCGTACCGCGTGCTTTTCCGCTTGTTGTCCGTCGCAAGTTCAGTTGCGAACGCAGCTATCTCCGTAATTCCGGTTCCGTTTTCAAGAAGCGGCTTTGCGATTTTGATTTTAGTCGCATCCCCTGTTTTTTTGTCAGTAATCTGCGAAATAAGGTAGTCATTCCCGGCTTGCGTGTTAAGGGAAGCAATCGCCGAGTAGCAGGCAGTCTTTACATTTGCCTCCGGGTCATTTTTTGCCCTGTAAATCAAAAAGTCCATCGCTTCCGCCATGTTCTGTTTTTTTACTGCGTCAATCGCCTCAAGCCGAACTTTTACATGGGAGTCCTTTATTGCCTGAATTATAGTTTTCTTTGCTTCTTCCGTGGTGAAATTTGAAAGTCCTTTTATGACAAAAGAGCGCAAATTCGGGTCCTTGTCCGCATAAAGTCCGTTCAGAACATCAATCGCCTCTTCTTTTTGCATCTCGCCGATTGCCTGGGACGCGTACATTCGGACGAATGTATTTTCATTCTCGTCTTCGGCGATTTCTACGAGCGCGTCATAAGTTTCAACTGCCTTGAGCTGTCCCAGCACTCGCACGAGCGTCTGCTTCTGAGCGAGCGTAAGGTCTTCGTTGTTGAAGTAATCAGTAAGATAAAGTGCTTCCTCACTGCCGCCTATTTTTCCCAAGGCTTCCACAGCTCCGTTGAAGTACTCCTCCCTGTTCTCAAGAAGATACTCTACGGCTGGAATTGCGGCTTGCGTTTTTACAGCCTGAACATATGCAAAACATGCGTTCACTATTGAAGAAGTTTCGTCATAAGGGTCATTGAGGGTCATTATCGCAAAATCTTCAAGGCACGGATCCTCAATAGTTTTGAAGTATTCGAGAATCTGCACTTTGATTGAAGGATTTTTTGTGTCCTGAAAAAGACCGTACACTTCGTCAACGAAGCGGACATCCTTTTTCTCTGTCATTTTTTTCAGAAGCTCCAGAACTTCGTCCTCAAGCCCGAACTGGATTATGTCCGCGTTCTTTTCCCTTCCTTCTGGGTCTGTGTTGTCAAAGTCCCTGATTATGTCCGCGTTCTGCGCGTTCGGTTTTTTTGAAGGCGGAACTTCGCTTTCGCCGGCCTTTGAATGGACGGAGACAGTTTTCTTTTCTTCTGTATCGTATGATTTATTTTCGTCCTCCGCCGAGAAAACAGGGAGCGAAAGCAAAGAAATGAGGGCGACAAAAGCTAAAATCTTTTTCATAAAAATCTCCTGGCAGCTCTAAAATCCCATGTTTTGACGCTGCAAAATAGAAAACAAACATCAGCCCGGAACGAAACAAAAAAGGACGGACTAAAAAGCCCGCCCCTGTTTTTAGCGTCCGTGGCAGTTCTTGTATTTTTTTCCGCTTCCGCACGGACACGGATCGTTTCTTCCGATTTTTGGCATTGTACGCGTTACGGTGACCGACTGACCTGTGGATGCACCCGCCATCGTGCGCGCGGCCTGCGCCTTTGCGTTGCGCGTCATCTGGCTTGCTCTTGCTTCGTCGCTCATGCTCTGCGCTTCGTCATGCTGTGCGTTTCCCTGCATGACGCGCTGGGGCTGCGGCTGTGGCGCAATCTGAATTCGAACTTTGAACACGCGCGCGGCAATTTCCGAGCGGATTTCTTCTATAATCTCATCAAATTTGTTGAAACCGTCGATTTTATACTCTGTGAGCGGATTTTTGCTTCCGTAAGAACGAAGGTGCACGGCCTCGCGAAGTCCGTCAAGGAATTCGAGCTGGTCAAGCCACTTGCGGTCAATCATCTGTATATACTGATAGCGCACGAACATATTGAACTGCTCGTGTCCGACGAGTGTTTCCTTTTCGGTCAAATCGTTCTGCAAAAGCGCGATGACTTTCTCCTTGGAGAGCGTCTCGGGCGTGAGCTGCACGCCGAAGTGGTTTCTGATGTTGTCCAAAAGCTCCTGCGTGCCTGCCCCTTTCCTTGAGTGGGAGTAGTCGTCGAACCAGATGTCAAGGTACTCTTTGGCCGTATCCATTGCGCGGTCGGAAAGGTGGTCGTCCGTGAGGATTCCGTCTCTCTGCCCGTAGATGTACTCTCTTTGTTCGTTAAGAACATCGTCATAATCAATAAGGTTTTTTCTTATCTCAAAGTTTCTGTCCTCAACTTTTTTCTGTGCCTTTTCGATTCCTTTGGTGAGCCACGGGTGATAAATAGGTTCGCCCGGCTCCATTCCGATTCGGCTCATCATCCTTTTCATGCGCTCGCCGCCGAAAAGACGCATAAGATCATCGTCCATAGAGATAAAGAACTTTGAGCGTCCTGGGTCGCCTTGTCGTCCGGAGCGTCCGCGCAGCTGATTGTCGATTCGTCTTGACTCGTGCCTTTCGGAACCTATGACATAAAGACCGCCAAGTGACTTAACTTCGTCATAATCTTTCTGCCATTTTTCCTTTTCGATTCTGACTGCTTCCTGATACTCCTCTGGCGTTGCCTCAGTTCCAGCCCGCCTCAATGCGCGCGCCTCATAGCTTCCGCCGAGCTTGATGTCCGTTCCGCGTCCTGCCATGTTAGTAGCCACCGTGACGGCTCCTTTCGCGCCGGCTTCCGCAATGATAAGAGCTTCTCGGGCGTGGTTCTTTGCGTTCAGGACTTCGTGGCGGATTCCTTTGCGAGTGAGCAGATTCGACAGATGCTCTGATTTTTCTACAGAAACAGTTCCGACAAGGACAGGCTGCCCTTTTTTGTGGGCTGCATCAATTTCCTTTACGATTGCGTTCCATTTGTCCTCTTCGTTAAGGTAAACTTCGTCCTGCTCGTCAATTCTTGCAACAGGAAGGTTCGTCGGTATAACAACGCAGTCGAGCTTGTAGATTTTGCTGAACTCAACGGCTTCCGTGGCGGCAGTTCCTGTCATTCCCGAAAGCTTTGTGTACATTCGGAAGAAGTTCTGGAAAGTGATTGTTGCCATTGTTCGGCTTCTTTGTGCTATCTTGACATGCTCCTTGGCCTCAATTGCCTGATGGAGTCCGTCTGAGTAACGCCGCCCCTCAAGAATACGCCCTGTGAACTCGTCTACAATCTCAACTTTTCCGTCCCTGACGACATACTCAACATCCTTTTCGTAGAGAATATGCGCCCTGATTGCCTGCGTGAAGTAATGGACCCACTCAAAGTTCTGCTCGTCGAAAACGGTCGTTCCCTCATCAATCAGCTTGTGCTGCTGCAGAATTGAGTTGATTTTGTTCATTCCCTTGTCCGTGAACGACACTCGCTTTGACTTTTCGTCTATTTTGTAGTCGCCTTTGAGTGCATCGCGCTCCTCAGGAAGCATGTTCACTTCGTCCGGATAGTCATTTGTTTTTGGGTCTTTCTCCATTTCTTCAAAAAGACCCACATACTTGTCAACCTCACCGAACTTGAAAACATCGTCGTCGCTCTGGCCCGAGATGATAAGCGGCGTTCGCGCCTCATCGATAAGGATTGAGTCAATCTCGTCCACGATGCAGTAGTTGAACCCGCGCTGGACTTTGCGCTCTATGTCGATTTGCATATTGTCGCGCAGATAGTCGAATCCGAACTCGTTGTTCGTTCCGTAGGTGATGTCGCAGTTGTAGTTCTCTTTCTTTGCGGAGTTGTCCATGTTTGAGAGAATTGTTCCTACGGTAACGCCAAGATATGAGAATACGGGGCGCATTGTGTTCGCGTCGCGCTCGGCAAGATAGTCGTTTACCGTTACTACATGAACTCCGAGTCCTGTGAGCGAATTGAGGTAGGCCGGGGCTACTGCCACAAGCGTCTTTCCCTCACCAGTCTTCATCTCCGTAATTCGTCCTGAGTGAAGCACGATTGAGCCCATGAGCTGCACGTCGTATGCGCGCTCGCCGCGCACGCGGAATGCGGCTTCGCGGCACAGCGCGAATGCTTCCGGAAGAATATCGTCCAATGTCTCGCCGTTTGCGAGGCGTTCCTTGAAAATCTGGGTCTGCTTTGGAAAGTCCTCTGCTGGGAGCGATTTTGCCCATGCTTCTTTGTCATTGATTGCTTTTACGATGGGGAGTAATTTTTTTATGTCTCGTTCGTTCTGAGAGCCGAAAATTACTGACAATACTTTATCTAACATAATTGTATTATTATAGTCGATTTCGGTTTGCTAGTCTATGTACTTTTGAGCTTTGCTCAAAAGTGGCCGAGATTTTGCTATGCAAAATCTCGCAGGGCTGCTTGCAGGGACGCAGACGGTGGTTGAGTAGCGAAGCGTATCGAAACCACCATCAAGCAATCTGTTCTAGTGTTGGTCATTTCGATATGCGCTTCGCGCTACTCAACCACCGAATTTTCCAAAAAATTGATTTTTTATATTTTCTGTTCTATAATAATATCTGAAAATTTGAAAAAAAATTTATCTTCAAGAGGTGCTTCTATGAAAAAATCTTCTTCTATTTTTAAGACATTGATGACGCTCCTTGCGCTTGCACTGCCTCTCTCATGCGACTCTGGCGGCGGCGGGTCGGGGGGGTGGAAACACCTCTTCAAATAACAACGGCTCCACGAACATAACGATAACGATTCCAAAAGCGGCTTCTTCCAGCACGGACATAAATCTTCTTGGCGACTTTACTCCCACGTACGCTACGGCGAATTTCCACTACGGAATCTACTTCAAGAACAACTCGGTTACGAGCGAGACCCAGTATGCGACAGCCGGTCAGTCCGTCACATTCAACGATGTAAAATATGACACCTATGAATTTTGCCTTGACATATATGTTGACTCCTACAAAAAAACGAAGCTTGACGACACAATCACTGTAAACAAAACTATCTCCGCGAGCGACAACACGGTGCAGTTCCCCGATATGAGCGTAAGCACATATTCGAAATGGTACTTCGTGAAGGACTCAGCCGATCTGACCACTGCCATCAGCAAAATCGAGGCCGGCGGCTATACGGAGGCAAGCCCAGCCAAGCTGTGCCTTACTGCAAGCATAGAGGATGAGAGGGCGACCGAAATAAAAAATAACAATAAAATAGAGATTGTTTACAACGATTTTGAGCTTGAGCCTCACCTGTATAATATCACAATAAGCCCTGTGACCGGCGGCACTGTGACGGCAGACTGCGAGAAAGCCTCCGCAGGAAAGACCGTCACGCTCACGGTAACGCCAGCTACAGGCATGAAGCTTTACTCGATTTCCGTGGGTGGCAATGACGCGACAGCTGGAATCAATACGACTACGGTTACTGAGGGAACGAAGTACGAATTCACCATGCCAGCATATAATGTGAATGTAAACGCTGTGTTCAAGCGGTATTACACGGTAACATTCCAAGATTATGAGGGAAATGATGTTGGCGATACGCTGGAATTTTATGAGGACGATACACTCAGCTTTGGTGATGCTAAGGATGCCATTCCATCATCATCAATTCCGACTGGGAGCGTAATTGTCGCTTTCAAGAGGACATCGCCTGAGCCAGTGACTTCCTACAGGGAGACGAACTTTCCGATAATATTCAGTAGCACGAATTTCAGCGTGCAGAACATTACACTCCAAACGATTCTTGCACTCGACATCGGCGATTTGGGGGCCTACCTTGACAGTCTTACGCCGAACGAGCCTGCGACCAAGTATATGTTGCCGGAAATAACTGTCACCGCATCTAACTGGGGTACGCTTAATACAATTCTAAATAATCATCCAACCATATATGTTGACCTGTCTGCAACCACCTTGCCCAGTAGTCTTGACTCTATGTACAATGGTTTTAATAATTGTAAAACCTTGGTCATTCCGCCGGCAATACCCAATAATGTGCAAAGCTTGGAGAACTGCTTCCAGCGCTGTATTAATCTGGCGGTTGCACCTGAGATACCGCCAAGCGTTACAGGTATGTACGGATGTTTCTTCGGTTGTACTAGCCTGACGACTGCACCAGAGATACCGATCAACTGCGATTACTTAAAAAACTGCTTTAGGGACTGTACGAGCTTGAGCGGCACTGTCACCATTAATGCAAGCGTTAGCATTGACAATGCAAGCAATTTTGAATATATGTTCCGTGATGTTGATGAAAGCAAGATAACAAAGATAAAAGTTCCAGATTCAGATACGCAAACAGCCCTTCGGAGTCAAATTTCTGATGCTGCTCTTAAAGCAAAGGTGCTCTGCCCTGACGATGCTGGCTACAATGATTGACGGGAGCGTGTAAGTTTCTGTCGAGCAAAGCGACTGCTTTACACAAAGCCAAAAGTGCGGGCTGTTTGCGATCAATTTGTTCTAAGCTCAGAACTTAGAGCTAATTCGGGCTTGGGTGGGGCTGCTTGCTGGGGACTGGTTCTAAGGCTTGGAATTTAGGGGTGGCTCGGGCTGAATCTCGGGGCCACCTCGCACCCCGTCTGGAAATTGCCCCTCGGAATGGTTCTAAAATTCAGAACTAATCTCAGATTTGGGCTTGGTCGCGGGGGCGGTTTTGACTAAGCTCAACCACCGCCAGAAAAGACCGCACAAGAATAAATCTAAATATGGGGACGAGTCCGCGAGATTGCGGATTGACACTTTTTAGAGAGAAACATATACTGATTATTAGTTAGCAATGGCTAACTAAGGAGTTTGTATGATTCAGTTAAAAAATATCCGTGCATCACTTTGCATTGGAATCGTGGCGGCTTTAACAATTTCAACTGCGAGTGCACATGGGGCTTGGCTCGCGCAGCGATGGGATAAACTTGCAATTGTTATTGGTGAAGGCTGGAAAGATAATAAATATGATCCAAAACAAATTTATGACTTTAAGGCTTATACATCTGACTACACAGAGACAAAAGCAAAGTTGATAAAAGAAAAAGATCATGCTTCTGTAAAAGTTGAAGATGATGTTGCAGTCGTATCTTTTGCTGCTGATTATGGTTATTGGAGCAATAATCCCGAGGGAAAATGGATTAATGCTCCAATGGATAAAGTTAGTGGCTCTACAATAGGAACTCATGCCTTAAAGTACAGTGTTAATTATCTTAAGCCGGTCGGAACTGTAAAACCTGTGGATGGAATGCCATATCAGATTGTGCCTCTCGTTGATCCCGCAACATTAAAAGTAGGTGATACTTATCAGGTTCAAGTGCTTCGAAATGGAAAACCGCTTTCCGATGTTGATATTATACCAAATGTTACTGCTCACCATGACCGTACGGTTAAAACCGATGCAAATGGAATTGCGACAGTATCAGTAGAAAATGCAGGTGTAAATGTTGTAGGAATTGAAATGGCATTTCCTTTTGAGCATCCCGATCCTAAAGCTACCCGTGAAAAAGTGTTTGCAAGTCTCAGCTTTACTACTACATTTGAAGAAGCAGATTAGTCATAAAAACACTTTAGGAAATTAGTATTCCAGAAAGCAAGTGGGAGGGGACCTTCTTTGGAAGAAATTTCAGGCTTACGAAACTCGTCGGAAGCACAAAATCTCGCGCTTTGAAGTAAGATTCAAAGCGCGAAACGCCCGAATTATCGGCTAGTTCTGAGTTTAGACCTTAGGGCTGGCTCTGGCTGCGTCTGGTCGCCCCGCCGAAATTTTCAAAAAAAATAAAAATTTCCTAATTCGGGTGGTGATTTTTTTCTTTTTCCTGTTCTATAATGAGATTTGGTAAATTTTCTGGCACAGTGTCATTCCGAACAGCTCTAATAACGAAGATTTACATCATTGTTATAGGAGGATTTTTATGAAAAAATCATCTTTTCTTTTTAAGGCTTTAATCGCGCTTTTTGCGGCTGCTTTTTTGTATTCATGCGACTCTGGCGGAAGCGGCGGAGGAAGTTCGGGGGGGGGTAATTCCAGTGGTTCAGACTCCACGAGCATAACAATAACAATTCCGAAGGCATCTCAGAGTTCGGCGGACATAAATCTTCTTGGCGACTTTTCCTTGTCCGACACGGACGGATTTCTCTACGAAATCTACTTTGAGAACACTTCGTTCAAAAGCGAGCACAAAACCGCAAGCGCGGGCAAAACGGTCAGTTTCAGCAATGTAAAATACGACACTTACACTTTCTTCCTTAAAATATGGGTTGACTCTTACAAGCGCACGGAGCTTACAACGCTTACAGAAACAAAAACGCTCTCAGCGAACGCGAATATAGTCCAGTTCCCGAACATGAAAACCAGCGACTACAGCCAGTGGTTCTTCGTGAAAGATGCGGAAGATTTGTATGACGCTATCACAAGTATTGCATCTGGCAGCTATACGGAATCTAGTCCCGCCAAGCTGTGCCTTTTGGATAACATCAAGGCTTCTGAAACTCTTCTTTCCGATATTGAAGGAAAATACGAACTGAAAGACAACGGCTTCAAGATTGCGGAGAATCTTTTCTCCGTGAGCATAGACTCGGTTACGGGCGGAACTGTGACGGCAAGTCCCGCAAATGCTTCCGAAGGTGAGGCTGTCACGCTTACGGTAACGCCGGACGAAGGAAAAAAGCTCTATTCGCTTTCCGTGAGCGGCTCTGACGCTACGGCTGAAATTACTCCGACTGCTGATTCTGAGGGCATAACATATACATTCACTATGCCCGCGTACAATGTGACGGTGAGCGCGGAGTTCAGGCTTTTTTACACGATAACATTCAAAAAACTGGATGGAAGTAATGCGTTGGAGGCACAGACGGTAGTTTCTGGAAGATATGCGACAGAGCCAGAAGAGCCTACAAAGACCGGCGCAACATTTGCGGGTTGGTATATTGGAACGACAGGCTCGGACGGTACTGTAACGCTTTCTGAGACGGCATATAATTTTAGCGAAACGCCTGTTACCTCAGACATCACGCTGTACATAAAGTGGCATTATGCCGACTTTATAGGAACTTTCGAAGAATTCCTTGCGGCAGACTTTGTGGAAAATGAGTCGGTGTCACCGTATAACATAAAGATTACTTCTGCCGCAAATAATGAACTTACGGATATTGCGAAGGCAATAGGACTGTCGTCAAATCAGTATTTCAAAGGCGTGTATGTGAAGCTCGACTTGTCTGAATGTGGTGCTACAGAAATTCCGAGAAGTGCTTTCTGGGCAACGGATGAATACAGTGGGGCCGGACTTGCAATGTATCTTACAGGCATTGTATTACCGACTGGACTGACAAAAATCAATCATTATGCGTTTTATAAATGTTCAGCACTTTCAGGAATTTTAACAATTCCTGATTCAGTTATGTATTTGGGTTATCAGTGTTTTTACGATACAAATCTTTCCGGCCTAGTATACGAAGATGAGATTTCCACTTGGAAAAAATATGATTATAACGACACTCTCGTTACATCTTTTTCAGAAACCGCATGTCCTACACTGAGTCAGGTAAACGGACTGTCGAACAGATTGACATATCTGGCAAAACAGTAGCAGGGGGGGGACGGGGGCGCTTTTTCCTTACGGCCACCCCAGATTTGCGCTGGTGCAAAAAATGTATTCTCGGTTGAAAATCAGACGGTTTGCTGATAAATTATAATGTATGTTTGACACTAAAGATGTAGATTTGTTTGATTTAGAGGAGGACGATTTCGATACGGTTCTTGCCGACGACATCGTGTTCTCCGGGAACATAAAATTCACCAAGCCGTTTATGATTCGAGGGAAAGTGTTCGGTTCAATAAATGCTACCAGCGACCTTGTGGTGGATTCTGGAGCTGAGGTTCGCCTTGACGCGGACGGCGTTGTTGCGGACAGAATCCTTGTTCGGGGGCGCGTTGAGGGGAACATCGTTGCAAAGAAACTGGTGTTCGTGGCTTCCACTGGTTCGGTGAAAGGGGATATAACGGCTTCCCAGGTAGTTCTTGAGCCTGGCTCAATGTTCTCAGGCAGATGCACCATGACTAAGGAGGTGTAGGGTATGCGTCGCTTTCTGGCTTTTATCTCAATATGTTTTTCATTTTTCTTGGCAGGAATTTTCCCCGCGTTCGCCCAGAAACCAGATGCGCTCCAGATGTACCGCGAGAAGAGGTACGAGGAGGGGATCGCCATCGGTAAGCAGGAAGTTGCCACGAATCCGCAGAACATAGACGCTTATGTTGTGCTGTGCTGGAACTTGCTTGGAGCAAAGCGGTATGTTGAGGCTGAGAATTATGCGAATCAGGCGCGCAAGTACGACAGCGCGAACACGCGCATAATCGAGGCTCTGGCTGAGGCCAGGTACTATCAGGGAAAAAATGCGAGCGCGCTTGAGGCGTTTCAGGTTTATGTGTCCACAGCGTCCAAGACCGCAGGCGACTACGGCTGGGCATATTATTACATGGGTGACATCTATACGCGCCTTACAAAATACGAACATGCGGACATTGCATTCACTTCCGCTGTCAACATCGACGGAAAACGCTCTTTGTGGTGGTTCAAGTGCGGCTATGCGCGTGAGATGGCAGGCTCTTACAAGACGGCTCTTGCCGCGTATGAGAAAGCTATTTCCCTTGACGGTTCTTATCAGGACGCTTTGCGCGGAATAGAGCGCGTTAAGCCCAAAGTAAAGTAAAATGGCAAAAAAACTGGTACATTTTGAGACTCTTGGTTGCAAGCTGAATCAAGTTGAGAGCGAGGGAGCGGCAAAGTGTTTCGCGGATTCAGGGTTTGTTGTGTCGGTGGAGCCTTTTACCGCTGGTACGCCCGAGAATGTTGATGTTTCTGTGTGCGTGGTGAACACCTGCACGGTCACGGCAAAGGCGGAGCAAAAGGCACGGCGCGTAATCAGGCTGTTGTTGTCAAAATGTCCCTGCGCTGTCATCATAATCACAGGCTGCTATGCCCAGCTCAACAAAGATGACCTTCTTGCTATTGACAGCCGCGTGTGCGTTCTTGGCGGAATGAGCAAGGGCTTTCTTTCGGAAGTCCCGCCGATAATTTCAGAATGTCTTGAAAGCGGAGGAGAGGAGTTGAAAAAACGCCTCCAGCTTTTTTTTGATGAAAAATCTTCTGGCGCAAAGCCGAATGAGATTTCAGGGCCTTTCAATCTTTCTACTGTATCTTTTTTCAATCATTCAAGGGCTTCGTTAAAAATTCAGGACGGATGCAACGGAGCTTGCACTTACTGCAGGATTCGTCTGGCCCGCGGCTCGTCCGTGTCACTTGATGCGGCTCAAGTTGTTTCTAGGGTAAAGCAGCTTGAGCAGTCAAGGCATGAGGAGGTCGTCATAACGACGGTCAATATTGCCCAGTACCGCTCAAAGATTACATCTGAAGATGGAAAGGAGTCCCTAATTGCCTTTTCAGGACTTTTGAGGCTTATTCTTTCCAGCACTTCCTCAATCGGAATACGGATTTCGTCCCTTTACCCTGAGATTGTTGACGAAGAATTCGGAAAAATCGTGTCGAATCCACGGGTACGCCCGCATTTTCATATTTCGGTTCAATCAGGAAGTGACGAAATTCTAAGAAGGATGAAGCGTCCTTACAAAATTGACGCTGTGTTCAGGGCGTGCGAGATTCTTCGGAACGCAAAGAAAAATCCGTTTCTTGCATGCGACATAATCGCGGGCTTTCCTGGCGAAACGGACGAGGATTTTGAGGCTACAATGCGTATGCTTGACGAGTGCGGCTTTGTTTTCGTCCATGCGTTCCCGTTCAGTCCGCGTCCAGGAACAGAGGCGTTCCGTATGCGCCCTATGGTTCCGAATTATGTGACGGACGAAAGAATCAGGCGGCTTGAGAATTTCAATGCGGCGAGCAAAGGAAGGTATATTGGTTCGTTCATTGGAACGGAGCTTCCTGCCGTTACGGAGACAGTTCATCGTGCTGCCTCAAAGATTATGATGAAAGATAAAATCATCGTTCATGCGGTTACGGAGAATTTTCTGCATTGTCAGATTGTCCTGTCCCCGGGCGAGAGCGTTCCAAAAGCCGGAACGCTCGTTAAGGTAAGGATAATCCGTATTCTTGAAAAAAACGAAAGGACGGGGGAAAGCGAAGTTCTGGCTGAGTTATGCGGTTCATAAAGTTTCTAGGTTCTGCTATACTGAATTATTACTCTGATTTTCCTTACCTTGTAGGATATATGGGTAAGCTGTTCTCTTCGGCATTTTTCTTTCTGAAAAGGGAGCGTTCCGCAAAAAGAGTCCTTGTGATGCAGCTTCTTTTCACTTTCATCGAAGCTCTTCCTGTCATAGTTTTTCTTTCTACGGTTCTTGGCTCAGTTCTGTATCTTCTGGGGTACTCAATGCTTCTTTCTATGGGGCAGGAAGGGATGATTTACAGCCTGCTCGTCGTAATAATCGTGCAGGAGCTTGGTCCTGTTCTGGTGGCTTTTATCGTAACGGCGCGTTCTGCCACTGCGATTGCTACGGAGCTTGCGGGAATGGTTACGAGCCACCAGATCGAGGCTTACATCGCGTTCGGCATAGACCCTGTTGATTTTCTTGCGGTGCCGCGTTTTCTTGGCGTTACGCTTTCGGTTTTCTTTCTGAATCTGTATTTTTCTATCTGCGGAATAATCGGACCTTTCATCGCGGCAAAATTCCTTAACCCTACGCTTGCTGCGGATTATCTTACAGGACTTTTCCAATGCATCCATGTTTCTACCGTCATAATATCTGTAATAAAAAGCATTGTCTTCGGAATGATAATATCGATTACGGCGACTTACTATGGCTTTAAAGTGGAGCGGTCTTCAACGGAGATTCCGGTGGCGGGAATATCAGCCGTAACAAAATCTTTCGTTGGAATCATTTTTTCGGATGTGGCTCTTATAGCCGCTTTCTTTTCGCTTTAGAGGCGGGGGCTGGCTTATGGATCTTTTTACTGCAGAGAATGTCAGTTTCGTTTCCAGCACAGGAACAATAATAGACGATATCTCACTTTCCATTCAGAGCGGGACTGTCACAGGGTTCATCGGGCGGTCTGGCTGCGGAAAATCCACTCTGCTAAAGCTCCTTGCCGGGGTTCTTGTTCCGAGCAACGGGCGCGTTATGTTCCGCGGGTCAGATATTCAGGCGATGAACGATGCCGCTAACAAGGCTTTCAGAAAGCGTTGCGGTTTTGTGTTCCAGGATTCGGCTTTGTGGGCGAACCAGTCAATCATGCAGAACATAGAGCTTCCGCTTTTGTCCCATTTTCCCAGCTTGGACAAGGGACATCGTGTTGAGATAATCCGTAATGTGTGCGCGGAGCTTGGATATGACAAGAATCTTTTTCTGCGTCCTATCGACCTTTCCATGGGCGAGCAGAAAAAAATAGCCTTTGCGCGCGCGCTTGTTCTGAAACCAAAAATCCTGTTCCTTGACGAGTGCATTGAGTCGCTTGACGAGAAGAGCGGATTGCAGATTATAGAGCTTATAGAGAAATTCATCGAGAAAGGGGGAACTGTCCTTTATGTGAGCCACAACAAATATTTCGTCCAGCGAATAGGCGGAAATATTATTGAGATTGAGGCTGGCAGACTTAGGACTAGAGCGAGGCAAAATGAAGTTTAAGATTCGTCATGCGGACACGCTTGTTGGAATTTTCTCTCTCCTTGCTGTGGCAGGCCTTATTTTTGGCATAATCTTCATAGGGCTAAAGCAAGATGTGTTCACTAAGAAAAATTATTACTACGCCGTATTCGACACTGGCGAAGGAATGGCTCCGGGAATGGATATTACATACAAGGGCTTTTCCATCGGCAAGATAAAATCCGTGTCGCTTGAAGGCTGGATGGTGCGCGTTGATTTTTATGTCCTGGGAAAATACGCGGAATATGTCAAGGAGAATTCGCTCGTGGAGTTTTCTGCCGGAATCGCAGGATTCGGAACTTCTTTCGTCTTTTATCCGGGCGTAGGCCCAGGTCTTATCCCTACGAACTCGGAGATTTACAGGCTTGACTCTGGCTACGGAAAGAAAATAATCAGCGAGCGGAAGAATTTCGTGATGAATCAGGACGACTCAATCGCACAGCTCATCGGGAAAGTTTCAAGGATACTTGATGATGTGAGTATTCTGGTGAACAACTTCAACGGTGCAATGACAGGCTCCGTTGACTCGGAGCTTACGCAGATATTCAAGAACCTGAACAAACTTTCGGCAATGCTTGGAAGCGAAAAAGGTACGATTCCTGGAATTCTCGGACCTGAGATGACACGGGAGCTGACTTCGATGCTTTCCGGTCTTGCGAAAATATTCACAGACGAAAAGGGCGCGATGGCAGGAATCCTTGGCGATGAGACTGCCCAGAATATCGTTGAGCTTATGGAAAATCTTACCAAGATAACGGTTGATTTGTCGGGTGTTACTGCAAACGCTGACAACCTCCTGTCGAACATGACTCCGGAGATTGACGGGGCAATCAAGGAGCTTAACAGGCTTCTTATTGATGTTGACGATGTTCTTGAGGGCGTTAAGAACCTTCCGCTCATCCGAAACGGAGTTCCTGACCGTTCCAACGAGTCATCCGCATCTGTTCAGATAAGAAGCGCGGATTTCTAGGAGATTGACATGAAAAAATACAGTATTCTTTCTTTTGCCGTGGCGTTTTTCTTTTTCGCTCCTCTTTGCTCGTTTGCCGCAAAAAAAGATGCCTCTATGGTAAACACACTCGTAGCCGAGGAAGCTGACAGGACTTTTGGGATTGCCAACAAGTCCCTTGCGGCGGGAGACCTTAGAAAAGCCGCGAACTATTTTGTTTCTGCATACAAGCTGGCTTTTTCCATAGACGACACAGATTTGCTCACAAGAATCTGTCTTTCATCAATTTCGTTCAAGATTGCTTCCGTGAGCATGGGCTATGATGAGGCTCATCTTTCCGGAACATACCTTGCTTCTTCTACCGCGGAGCTTTTTGATAAAGCTGTCATGTTCTCAAAATTTCCTGGAAATTCAAACGGAGCTGTTCTTTCGGGTGTCTGCGAGATTTATTCTGTAAGGCTTGCTCTTTCCGAGGGAAAAAGCGATTATCAGGGGTATATTTCTGTACTGACTTCGGCAGAAAAAGTGCTGTCAAAAGAAACGAATTACCTTGCCCAGCTTTACAGGACAAAAGGCGATGTGTACATGAGGAGCGGAAATTACGCTTCTGCCCGTGATTTTTACCAGAAATCTGCTGATATGAACACTAAGAACAAGGTTTTGGGCGAAATCGGCATGGACTGGTATAATGTTGCCAGAAGCTGCTCTCTTGGCGGTAAGAAAAAAGATGCGATTAATGCGATAGAGCAGGCAATAAAGTATGACAGGGACGCGGAGAACACTTCCGGGCTTGGCGCGGACTATCTTGCGTACGCAAAAATCTTGATGAAAGGAAATCCCAGCGAAGACGAAAAAAGTCTTGCCCGCAAGTTCGCGGAGTGGTCATCGTTTATTTACGATGCTGGCGATTTTGCATCTGATGCTGAGAAAGCCCGGAAATACATGGATTCGATTTTTTAAGTGAGCGGATTTTTGTTCGTACTGTCATTGAGATTGTCGAAATGACCATTAGCACTAAATATGCTGATTTTGGAGATATTGGATTTATTAAGATTTTATCAATAAAAATCTAAGAAAAAATTAAGATTTTCTCTGCTTTTTTACTCTGGCCTTGTCCGATAAAAAAATTATGAAAGTCATTTTCGTCAGTCATGATTTGAAGGTCCTTCGACTTATTTCAAACGAAATTATAAAAAACACCGATGAGCATTTGTTTTTTTCTACCCTGAAAGATTTTTTGAGCGACTTTGATATATGTTTTTCTAACGCAGATTTGCTTGTTTTTGAATATAATCTGATACATACATGTAAGCTCTTGTTTTTTGCATTGCTTCGCAAAAACGAGAGGAAAATTCCGCTTATTTTTTACGACGACCCTTTTGCCGACGAACGGAACAGAGTTCTTTACTGGGTTCGGCGAAACGAGAGCTTTTTCAAATCAAACTCATTCGATTATTTAATTCCATTTTTTTCGGATTTTAATAACTGTCTTGACAAACTGAAAATATACCCTGCCTCTGGCTTCAGAGAGGAAAAAAATCAAAAGGGCTTTGAGCCTCCAAAGTCTCCCAAAAAAGAGCTTCCTCCCGCGCTTTCAAAAATATTCTTTTATTTCAGGCAGAACTGCGGAAAGGAAGTTTCCGTTTCGGATATTTTGCGGATTGACGATGATTTTGCGAGCGAGAACACTGTTTATTCATATATTTCCAGACTCAGAAAATATATCAGACATGAGAACAAGTTCAAAATAATACGGACTGGAAAAAGCAGGTACAAGCTCTTTGAGGTTCGCGACAACTTTTTGTAACAAGGCGTAAGTTTTGTTGTTAATATCAATCATGAAAAAACTTATCATTGCTTTTTTGTCATCGATTTTTTTCTTTGCCGTTCCGATTTTTGCAAAGCCGCGCTCCGTCACGGAGACTTCTCCAGTGGCAATCCTGAGCATAACGGGGAATAAATCAGTTCCGTGGTTAGAGGGAAATTCTCCGAGCGCGTACGAAGGCGCGCTTACGGGAAAAATCAACGAGAAGATGAACCGTCTTAGTCCTGAGCGTGAGACTGCTGTTTCAAGGCTTGATTATGCTTACGATTCATTCGTGGCTGCATTCGGAAAAAAGGAAGGCGCGTCAATAATCGAAAAAGAGCTTGTTGCAAGTTCCGATGCTTACAAAAAATGCCTTGAGGGAACTCCGAAATATCTTTCGGTAAGGGCAGGGGCTACCGGTCTTAAGAAACTGTCCGACATGAGCAAAAAAAACGCCAGGGGCGTGCTGAATGAAATCGGGGCGAAAAGTGCGTTCTTCATGGACTTTGAGTTTTGGAAAGTCAGGAAAAACAGCAAGGTGCTTTCCGCCCTTGTTATTCTGAAAGTCCGGGTCGTTAACGATGAAGGAAAAGAAATCGTATCGAAGCGGTACTCGGTTGAATCATCATCAGGCATTCCTATTTCTGGAAAATCTTACAACACCGACGGGCTTCTTGCGCTTTTGAACTTCACGATTGACGAGGCAATTGATAAATTCATCTCGGATAGCTTTGAGTGAGGTCATTTTTTTGCTTTCAGTCGTGTTTGTAAGGCCTCTTACTGAAGAGGTATGTGAAGCGCGCTCCGGCGTATCTTCCCACGAACCGGCTCAAAAACGCCGTGCATTTCCATTTTGCTGACCACAGTACTATATTGTGGCTTCCGCTTCCGGCTTTTTTCAGACAGTGCGCCACGACTTTCTCAGGGCTTTTTCCGTGCAGGACTTCTTTCCTTGCCCCGTTTGACGCAACATTCGCAAAGTCCGTGCTTACGCTTCCGGGGCATAGCGCACTTACTTTTATTCCGCGTTCCTTAAGCTCTGCCGCAAGTGCGACTGTAAAGCTCAGTACATACGATTTCGTTGCGGCGTAGACCGCAAAGTTTCCGAGCGGAAGAAAAGACGCAAGAGAGGCTACATTTATGATTTTAGAGCCGCGCGTCATGTACGGAAGTGCTACCCCGCAAAGACCTGTGAGCGATGTGCAGTTCAGGTCTATCATTGACATTTCTTTTTCGACAGGAGTTTCTGCGAACGGACCGTAAGTTCCGAACCCCGCGTTGTTTACGAGCGTGTCAATATCATACTCGCGCGCGGCTTTTTCCCGAAGAACAAGGTCTTTGAAACGCTCAACGCCCGCGCTCCCGGAAATATCCATTGATATTGTTTTGATTTCTGGAAGATTCCGAACGGCAGAGGCGCAGTCTTGTGAAAGAATTTTGTTCTTTGCTTCCTCAAGTTTTTCGTAATTTCGTGCAATCAGCCAGAACTCGCTTTCTTCGTTCCCCATATTCTTGTTGAACAGCTGCCTGGCGAATTCAAAGCCAATTCCTGAATTCGCGCCGGTGATGATTGTGATGTGTTTCATTCTTTTATTATCTCCATTAGAGCTGCTAGGAAAACTGAAATTTCCGACCAGCTCTATTACTTGTTTTTTTACAGCCTGATTTAGATTCCGAATCTTACGAGCCAAACTGGATTCTCTGCTCTCATCATATTGTATTTTCCGATTTTGCTCGTTGAAGCGACTGAAATCTGGGTCACATCAATAGAAATATTTTTTTCCTCTGAGATTTTCTTACATTCGCTCAAAGTTTCAATCGTAACGCACGGAACGAGTATTCTTGCCGAAGGATTTTTTTCAAGGGCAATGCTTACGATTGCGTCCAGATTTCCGCCGCTTCCGCCAACAAAGACTACATTCGGAGCCGGGAGGAAAGAAAGCGCGGCTGGGGCTTTTCCATGAATTATACTCATGTTGAGCGCGCAGAATTTCTTGCGGTTTTTCTTTTCTGCCTCAACTGCGCTTTCTTTTTCTTCTATAGAATACACGCTGCATTTTGAAGAAAGCGCGATGTCAACGGAGACTGCTCCTGTTCCGGCTCCTACATCCCAGACTATCTCCGAATCTGTTACGGAAAGAAGCGCAAGAACTGTAGCACGGACCAGCCGCTTGGTCATAGGAACGCCGTCTTCACGGATAAAATCTTCGTCCATAAGAGGCGGTTTCAAGTTCGCTCTGAAAGCCGCGTTCTCTGAAAGAAGGACTACAAGAGACGATTCTGAGAAATCAGCCGGAAAGCGAGCGTCCGGCTCTCCAAGCTCCATTGTTACGGAGAAGATTTTTTCGCTTTCAAGGGACAAGTCTTTTCCTGCCGTGAGCTTTCCTGAAAACCCACGCTCAGAAAGCGTTTTTTCAATGTCTTGGACTGTTGTTTTTCCGCCAAGAAGGAAAAATGTTTGGCGCGACGACATTATTTCTGCGGTAAAATTACGCTCGCAGCCGTGGAGCGAAACAAGGTTCCAGTCCTGCCAGCTTTTTCCTATCTTTGCCGAAAAGTACTGCACAGACGATAGCGCGGGAAAAATCCTGAAATCAATTTTTTCCTCTGAAAGCCGCGCAGAAAGAGCCGTGCTGCCAGAATAAAACCCAGTGTCGCCGGAAAATACAACGCATACGGATTTTGAGAATCCGCCCGAATTCAGAAATTTTTTTATGCGGGCAACGATTTTTTCTGTGTCGTGGCTCTCAAGAATTTCCGCCTCGTTTTTCAGGAAAGGCTTTACGCTTCCTAAAATTCTTCTTGCCCCTATGATTAAATCAGCTGACAAGATTTTGTCTTTTGCGGAGACCGAGAGAAAATCCGTGTTCCCGGGCCCTAGCCCAACAAGGCTAACTTTTTCTTTTTCCATCAACAAGATTCTAAGTGGCTTTTTCAGAATGTGCAAGGTGAACTTTCATCTTTTCGACTTTCGCTTTATAATCACATCATGCACACTTATCTTGGAAAAATCGGCGAGCTTATTTTGAAAGGCTCTAACATAAAGACATTCGAGCGCGCTCTTGTTCAGAACGCAAAGACATACCTGAAAGGCTGCGACGCCAAAGTGTTCCTTAATTCGGGGCGGCTCTACATTGAATGTGAGGATGATGCTTGTGAGCGAGCGGAATGGACTCTTTCGCACTTGATAGGAATAACGGGCTGGGCGGAGGCTTCCGTAATTGAAAAAAGCATTGAGGCTATACAGGCCGAAGTTCTGAGCCAGGCCAAAATTGCCCGCGAGCGCGGGGCAAGGACATTCAAGCTGGATTCAAAGCGGAGTGACAAATCTTTTCCATACGACCATTACAAAATCTGTGCGGAAGGCGCGTCCCTTGCGTACAGGGAAAAAATCCTTGATGTTGATGTTCACAATCCTGATGTTACGATTATGGTTGAAGTTCGGGAAAAGTGTTTTGTCTATACTTACGCGCACAAAGGATGCAGGGGACTTCCCGTCGGGGTCTCTGGAAAGGGACTTCTTCTTCTTTCTGGCGGTCTTGACAGCCCTGTGGCTGGCTACCGCATGATGAGGCGCGGAATGAGCGTTGACTGCTGCTATTTCCATGCCTATCCGTACACTTCCGACGAGGCGCGTGAAAAAGTCGAGACTCTTGCAAAGATTATTTCTGGCTACGGAGTTCGGACGCACATAAACATAATTCCGTTCACGGAAGTCCAGATGCAGATAAAAAAGAAAGCCCCCGAGAATTTTTCTACCCTTATGCTGCGCCTTTGCATGATGAAAGCTGCGAATATGCTTGCGAATCGGCTTGGTTCGGACTGCATAATCACAGGGGAAAGTCTTGGTCAGGTTGCAAGCCAGACGATTCAGAATCTTTCTTGCACAGAAAGCTTTGCGGAGCGTCCTCTTTTGCGCCCGCTTATTGGTATGGACAAAGAGGACATAATCGCAGATGCAATAAGAATCGGAACTTATGAGACTTCAATTCTTCCTTACGAAGATTGCTGCGTTCTTTTCTCGCCCAAGCACCCGATTCTTCATGCGGATGTTTCTGAGGCGCGCAGGATTTACGAGAGCCTTGAGGTTGACGCTCTTATCGAGAAGGCTTACGAAGCCCGCGAGTTCAAAGGGTTTGAGGTTGGAGAGTCGATTGAATGACTAAGGAAGAAAAGATTTCTCTCTACGAGCTTGTGAAAACGGCCGATGATTCCCTGCTTGGTTTTTCCTCTCCGTATTTTCCACCTGAGACTCCTCAGTTTTTGGACGACAAGCCTCCTGAGGAAATTATCCGAGAAAAAGCCGCTTCTGTGTCCGTGGCGGCGGAAAGTCCGTCCTCCGATGACGGAAAACTTTCTTCTTTATATAAGAAAATTTCTGAGTGCAAGCGGTGTGCCCTGTTTCGCACAAGAACGAATGTTGTTCCCGGCATGGGCGTTGAAAATCCGCTTGTCATGGTTATTGGCGAAGGACCAGGCGAGTCTGAGGACATGACCGGCCTTCCGTTCGTGGGAGCTGCAGGGCAGCTTCTTGACAAAATGCTTTCCGCCATCTCTCTTTCCCGCGCAAAAAACTGCTACATAGCGAATGTGGTCAAGTGCCGTCCGCCGAACAACAGAAATCCCCTTCCTGAAGAAGCCGATGCGTGCCGTTCGTTTCTTGATGCGCAGATTGCCATGCTAAAACCAAAGGCTATTCTTTGCGCAGGCTCCGTTGCCGCGAAGAACCTTCTTCGCACTTCGTTCGGGGTGCAGAAGCTGCACGGTCAGATTCTGAGCTACAACTCAATTCCTGTTTTGGTGACTTACCATCCGAGCGCGCTTCTTCGATTTCCTGAGAACAAGCGTACGGCGTGGGAAGATTTGAAAGTGTTCCGTGAAAAGCTCCTTGAAATTGAGCCTGGATATAATTCGTAAAAATGGCAAAATATCTTGAGATTCTTGTGAACAGACCCTTGAGGCAGTCGTTCACATACAAGAACCTTCCTGAGCATGAGTCTGATTCTCTTTTTGGCTTCCGTGCGGACATCACTTTCGGAAACAGCCGCGAGAAAGGGTTTATAATCGGTGAATTTGACGAACTTCCTGAAAATCTTGGCTTCGAGCCGTCAAAAATCAAGCCGGTGAAAAAAATAATCGACAAAGAGCCTGTGTTCACGAAAGATATTCTGGAGCTTGCAAGATGGGTCTCAAAGTATTATATCTGCTCGCTGGGAGAAACGATTTCTGCTATGATTCCCAGCGGAAAGCGTGAGAGCGGCGCGGGCGGAACAGGATTTTTCGATGAAATTGATGAAAACTCACCGAAAGAACTAAGCGAAGAGCAGGAAAAAGCTGTCCGCGATATTCTTTCCGACGGCGGGGAAAAATCTGGGGCAGCGTCTTTGTTTCATTATCTCTACGGAGCGACGGGAACTGGAAAAACAGAGGTTTTTTTGTGCGCTGCCCGGCGCGTGCTTGATTCTGGAAAAGGTGTCATATACCTTGTTCCTGAGATTGCCCTTACAGCTCAGGTTGTTGAGGCTGTTACCGCCAGGTTCGGGAAAACGGTTGCCGTTCTTCATTCGTCCCTTACGCCCAGCCAGAAACTTTCCGAGTGGAACAGAATTATGAAGCGGGAGGCCAGGATTGTTGTTGGGGCAAGGAGCGCGGTTTTTGCCCCAGTCCCGGAGCTTGGAATGATAATCATTGACGAGGAACATGACGGGTCGTACAAGTCTGGGAATACGCCCCGCTATCATGCGCGTCAAGTTGCCATGCACAGATGCCTTTCTTTAAGAATACCGCTCGTAATGGGAAGCGCAACTCCGAGCGTTGAGGCTTGGCACATGATGGACAAAGGGCTTTTTAGAAAGCATGTTCTGTCAAAAAGGCTTTCAGGCGGGGCTATGCCTCATATTCAGGCTGTGAATCTTTCCGGAATAAAACAGGACTTCGGGTGCATTTCGCCACTTCTCCGAGAGGAGATTGAAAAGACTTTGGATGAAAAAAGGCAGACAATCCTTTTTTTGAACAGACGCGGGTTCACGCACTTTTTCAGGTGCAACTCATGCGGATTTGAGATGAAGTGCAAGAACTGTTCCGTGTCAATGACATTCCACAAAAGCGAGAAGAGGCTTCGCTGCCATTACTGCGGCTGGAACACGGAACCGCCCCAGCAATGCCCCAAATGCTCTTCGCTTGATGTTGGGTATTCGGGTTTCGGAACAGAGTTCATCGAGAACGAAGTCCGCTCAAAGTTTCCCACAGCGCGGGTCGTCCGCATCGACACGGACAACATAAAGCACAAGGGCGAGCTTTCTGAGAAGCTTGAGGCGTTCAAAAAAGGCGAGTACGATATTCTTTTGGGAACTCAGATGGTGGCAAAAGGGCTTAATTTCAAAAACTTAAAGCTCGTAGGCGTAATCCTTGCCGATACTGCTCTTCATCTTCCCGATTTCCGCGCCGAGGAGCGCACTTTCTCCCTTATAACTCAGGTTGCGGGAAGGGCGGGGAGGTTTTTCCCGGACGGGAAGGTTCTCGTTCAGACTTATGACCCGAACCGAGAGCCAATCGCATTCTCCGTTTCCGGCGAAGTTGACAGGTTCTACGAGAATGAAATCCAGACAAGACAAATGCTTGATTTTCCGCCTTTCTCACGGCTTGTTCGGCTCGTGTTCCGCTCAGGCTCGGAAAAATCATCTCTTTCTGCGGCGGAAGAAGCTGCCCGAATTCTCCGCGAAATCATAGTGCAAGCCGAGAAGAGCGGAAATTTTTCGCCTGAGTTAAAGAATCAGGCTTTGTCCACTGAAATTCTTGGACCCTCCCAGTGCGCGATTGCAAAAATCAGCATGAACTTCCGCCACCAGATTCTTCTGCGGGCGGACGGAATACAATTCTTGCAGAAAATGTGCGAGCGTCTTTTGTTCGGCTATACTGCCCCAAGCAATGTGTACATTGAATGCGATGTTGACCCGGTGTCGCTTTTGTGATAGCTTAGCGGCGGATATTGTTGTATACTTTTTCTATGAGCGAAAAACGAAACCTTCCGATTGGAATACAGTCATTTGAGGAAATCAGACGCAAAGGTTGTGTCTATGTCGATAAGACCCAGTATGTCCGTCCTCTTTTGAGCATAGGAAAGCCTTATTTCCT
>JAFSJW010000030.1 GCA_017449265.1 Treponema sp. | reverse complement strand
TAACACAAAACTACAAAAAGCCCCTGAAAAGCAATCGCTTTCAGGGGTCATTTTTATTTTGCCGCAGAGGGTCAATGAATTTTTGCCCACAGGGGTCATCGTCGCTTGCCCTCGGGGGTCAAACTCGCGCGGCTTTTCCACTGCCCAAGCTACGGTTAACAATGGATCATCTTCTCCCGGTTCTTCATTACGCTTCATATATGCAAAAATAGCAGAAAGAAGTCGAGCGCGTTGTTTTTCGGGCAAAGCGTTGCATAAATTTTCCCAATCAGGATATAGAATTACGGGGACTATCTTATTTCTGTCTTTCATATCTTCACTTGGAATTTACTGAGTTGAACTTCTCACGCCCATTATTGATGTATTCTGAAATATCATCATCAATGTCGCTCTTTAATATCTCCCAAGCCACTTGCATGTAAGACCTATCGAAATTAGGTTCTTCGCATTGTGAGAAATAAGACAAGCAGGCAAGCATCAGGTCGCGGGATTCGTCACCTGACATAAGATAGAAAGCACTCTCATAGCTGGGCCGCATGAGAAAGCCACCCATTTCGGAAGCAGCTTTAATCTGTTGTTCTTTCGTTAATCCCTTTACCATGTCGATTGAATTATGTCCAAGTTTCAGTAAGAGCGCGCTTCTCGGTCATCACTTCAATTTCAGACTGCGGTGCAACGTATGTGCCTGCCATCCATGCTTCAAGGTCTGCTTTCAAGAAATACACAAGCTTACCGCCCTGGCTCTTGAAATGAGGGATTCTTCGCTCTCTGATTAGGCGGTACATATAAGACTTCGTTACGCCTATAAAATCCGCCGCCTGACCTACCCTAAGATAGTCATTTGAAATACTTTTCTTTGTTTCTTTCGCCATCATAATAAACAATGTTTTATATAATTATTTTTTCTTGCTTTTTGGTGCAAAATTACGGTGTTTATTATGTTGAGCCAAGCAATAAAAGAACTTTGAGTAAACACCTAACGAGGCTTTAAGAAAAATTAAGAACCACCCAAAAATCCCGTAAAATAACACAAATTGCAACTTCCTACACATAAGCATTTAAGACACAAACACGACTTCAAACTATCTGAAAATCGGATAGCATATCAACGAGATGAATTTTCTCACCTCGGTGGGGCGAAGTCTGAAAATCGGACATCGCTATGTTTTTCCCAAAATTGTGAAAAACCTCGAGCTGGGTCGCTATCCGATATTCAGGCACCGATAAAAAGAAACATAACTTTCTCTTTATATTCTCTTACATTGTTCTTTCGTTAGAAAGAATATATATGTACCTGTAATTATACCTATATATGGCATGTTTTGGATTGCATTGTATGCAAATGCATAGCCTGCATATTTGAATTGTAACTACCTGAAAATCAGCCGGAGTGCTTTTTCTCACATCGAGAAACGCATCAAGAAAGCCGTTCCGACAATCTTCTGAACGGAATGACTTGACCCGCTATCCGATTTTCAGACACCGCTGATTTGCAGCGAGTTAGCCGTTACGAGAATATATTGAACGATGTGAGTCTGCATAACGCAGACTCATCGGCACATATTCCAAAACGAAGAATGTCGGTTTGGCTGATTTAGTGAGAGTTACAAATGCTATTTTCCTCACATTTGCGATACAAGAAAATCTTGTAACGCCGAAATCAAATACTTAGAAAGCCGCTTCGATGATTTTCGAACCGATGTCGGAATTCCGACATCGTTGATTTCCAGCGAGTTATTGACATTTTATTTGCTCCCCATATTTGTGGGGCAAAATAGATAGGTGGTCATAATACAGAGAGTGTGTTTCGCCATTAAAACCGCTGTGAGAATTATCGTAGCGGTGTTCCGACAATCTTCTGAACACTCCCCAACCCCTGCCACGATTCAATCAAGGTGGGGGTGACTTCAATTCACCCCCTTCAAAGTGTTTTGGCTTCAATTCCCGTTACTTTGCGAAGATCCATCTGAGCCAACGGGCGAACTCCAAAGCTACATCTTCGTGCATCCATGTACCTTGCTCCCCGCCACCTCCTTTTATAATTTTCACCAAATCAGCCGATATGACTTTTTTCATATCGCTAAATGCTTTGAGGAAATGCTTTGTCTGACGGGTTTTTAACCAATCAGCCGTTAGCTTCCCAAATGGTTTGGCCATTTCTGTTGCGTTGACCATCACGCCAATAGTCATAAAAAAGTGTTATGAGAATCCCCATAACACAAAGAATCATTCGCTATTGCCAGGTGCCTCGGTTTAAACGCCCCCCCTTTAATCTGAATTAGGTGGGGGTGATTGAATCTGCCCCATCTAAAGGAAAAGGGTGTTGATTTAAACGACACCCTTTCGCATGACTATTCAGGAAACAAATCATCCTGCTTGCTGACAGCTGCTGAAAGTGTCTTATTGAGAATCTTAGCATATATCTCAGTTGTGGCCGTCTTTTTGTGTCCGAGCTGCTTAGATACGACTTCAAGTGGCACATCAAGATTGAGCAACATTGTTGCTGACGTGTGCCTGAAACAGTGGTAGTTAAGCCCAAAATCAACAGAAGGCAGATGAAAGCAGTTAGAGACATAAAACGGTAAGAATCAGAGATTTGAGAGAAATCCACATTTTGCAAAAAGTGCAAGGGAAAGCGGCTGAAAGCAATAGTTCAGTTACCTATCCGTTAGCGACTCAGTTACCGAAATGGGGTATGCTAACGGCAGCAAATGAAAGATTGTTTTTGTGAGGCATATAGTCTCTGTCATCTGCGCTCACCTGCCACCAGAGGATACTTCAGAAAAAAGTAATTTTGCAACCTCAAAAATTGTAAGCGTATGGAAGTATCCAAATTCAAGGTGTTGCTCTACCTCAAAAAGAGCGGATTGGACAAGCAGGGGAAGGCTCCTATCATGGGACGCATCACCCTCAATGACTCGATGGCGCAGTTCTCTTGCAAGCTGTCTTGCAAGCCGGAATTGTGGAATCCCCGTGAAAGCCGACTGAACGGCAAGAGCAAGGAAGCAGTAGAGACAAATGAGCGCATTGAAAAGTTACTCCTTGCCGTCAACTCGGCTTTTGACTCCCTTTTAGCCCGTCAGGTGGATTTTACTGCAACCGACGTGAAGGAAATGTTTCAGGGCAGCGTAAAGACTCAGATGACGTTGATGGATGCCGTGAACAAGATGTGTGCCGATCTGGAAGCCCGCGTCGGTGTTGACCGCAAGAACGGAACTCTCGTCAAGTACAACTACATGCGTCAGCGTCTGCAGGAGTTCATCCAAGCAAAG
>JAFSJW010000001.1 GCA_017449265.1 Treponema sp. | reverse complement strand
TCAAAAAGATATACAAATATGCACAAAACAATGGTATAATGATAAAATGAGCGACAAAAGAGAGCATTTTGACAGGACTTTTTCTCAGTACCGTGGCGTTATGTTTACATATAAAGGCATCGAGTATTATATGCACATGAATAACCCTGTGAAACATTGTGCCATTGACAAGAAAAACGCACAGGGAGATTGGGAGCAAGATTTTTACAAATTCGATATGCTGGACATAATGCTGAACGCAAAGATTTTTCAGGAGAGAAGTTTCCTTGAACTGCTTGAAAATGATTTGTTTGAGGAGTACGAGTTCTGAATGGCATACTGCAACCTTGACAAAGCGATATACGACGGCGTGGGCAAGTACGGCATACCGCCGATAGACGCTTTCAGCGGGAATCTGGATGTCACCCACTGGATTGGCTTCAACTACGCCAAGAAGGACGAGTATTGCATGAAGTCGGTCGGCGTTCATTTCTGCCTTGACGACTACCAGTTCGAGACGCTGTGGAATCACCCGAACAAGTACATCGACAAGTTCAGGAAGTGCGGAGCGATACTAAGCCCGGACTTCTCCCTGTATGCTGATTTTCCGCCAGCGATACAGATTTACAACCATTACAGGAAGCACTGTCTGGCGTACAGGAACAAGCACTTTGAGAAAAATTGCGCGGGAAAGCAAGAAATGAAGATTCCTAAAGATTTATATGACGAAACACAACTGGAAGCCCTTTCTCTAAATGGGGTGAATTTCAATTTCTCCAAGGATTATTCAAATGATGAAATCGCTGATTTAGAGGAAAGAATCGGCGATATTCTTCTAGAACATTCGGAAAGCAGGGATTCAGTTTTTTACGAGAATTTGATTGATGTTTTTATAAAATTTCAAAACTCTGCCACACATTCATAGTCTCTACACGCAATGGCGGGAAATGGTGGGGGCTGATAAAAAAGATTAGTTTTCCTTCAAATTGAAACGCTTCTGCAATGATTCACAGTTTTTCAGTTCATTGTCTAACGCTTCCCGAAACCGGGCGGTTTCCGGCAAGATGCTGGCGGTCTAATCCTACAGATGCCGAGATACTGGGAAAGCTGAGATTCGGGCAGAACGCCGGAGAAATATGGCGGAGGGGGTAGCGAATCGTTACACCTTTTTTTGTAAAAAGTTATTGACATATTACAACAGAAGTGCTATTATAGAAGAGTCAGGAGGTTATTAGATGAAGTACAAATCTAATAAACGAAAAAAGCCGGGGCGCAAGCCCGGCTTCTGGCTTCAAGTTTTAGCGGCTTTGCTCGCAGGAATTGGCACATTCCTTGCAGGGCTTGCTGAAATCTTGAAGGTAATCTTCAAGCTCGCGGAATAACCTGTCAGGCGTTCGCGAGCGGGTGAGAGGATTTGCAAACCTCTCGCCTTTAGGTTACCACCCTTTTTCAGAGGTGTCAACATGGAATTTTTGACTATCATCGAAATTGTAAAGGCAGTAGGTTTGCTTCTCATTGGAGCAGGTCTTATTCTTTATGCTGTGGGGAAGATAATTGAGCGGAGAAACGAAAACAGAAAAACCGAAATATAGCGGTTACGGCTACCACGGAGGCGGACGCAAGCCCACTGGCAGAGTCAAGCAGTTTGTAAACACCACCATCAGCGGAACACCTGAGGAAATTTCGGCGCTTAAAGAACTTGCCAAAGCGCAGGGAAAAACCGTCAGCCGCCTTGTGCTGGATTCATTACTTCAAAAATAAAAAGAATCAGGGCCGATTGTTTTTTTGCATCAGCCCTGATTATACTGGGAAAGCTGAGATTTTGTTGACAAAGCTGCAACTTTGGGCGGGGCTTTATTTTTTAATCACTTTCTGGTCAAAACAACCAAAAGAGCAATTGTGTCAACGATTGCAGAATAAATCGCTACGCAGAGCATAGCAAGCTCATAATTTGACATAAGCCGCTCCCAGATAAAATCTAAGAGACAACCGCCTTGCTGGAGTGCTTCTCCAAGTCCGCATTATAACAAATCCGTTTTTCCGCTGTAAATGAACAGCCCCTCCTATACAAACAGTAAGGCTGTCAATGTCGTTTTAAAAATGTTAATAAAAATGTTAATAAAAATGTAAACAAATATAAAACTTTGTATATTGCAATATTTGAATCCGCCTTGTAAAATTGGGCAATCAGCTGTATTTTTGTATAAACCCGAAAAATCAGCTGGCTGTCGATAAATGGGCTGCAATACAAAATATTATCAAAATTAAGGAAAAAAAGTGAAATCCATCCCTGTCGTTTTCGAGAACAAAGAAATCCTTGTCGTCAACAAGCCTGCCGGCGTACCGGTTCAGGGCGGTGAAGGAATTTCCCGTTCCCTTGATAAAGACCTTTCCGCCATTGTTGGTTACAAGATTCATCTTGTGCATCGTCTTGACAAGGAAACTTGCGGTCTTATGATTGTGGCAAAGAATCCTGCGGCGGCGGCAAAATGGATTCGGCTTGTGTCGTCAAAAAAAGTTCGCAAAGAGTACGAGGCTGTTTGTTTCGGGCGGCCTTCAATTGACGGGAAAGAAACTTTGTCAGGGGTAATAACATCGGCTGTGCGAAAATCGGAGCGCGAGCTTTCTGCCGAAACTTCATTTTCTGTTTCTGAGAGCTTTTCTGTTCCTGTGTCCCTTGCTGATTCTAGTTTGAATCAGCTTTCGTTCTCAGTGATTCACCTTGTTCTTGGGACAGGTCGTATGCATCAGATACGAATACATTTGGCTAGTGTAGGCGCTCCTGTGTGCGGGGATGACAAGCACGGGGATTTCAAACTGAACAAAATTGCAAGGAAAGCTCTGAAAATAAAGAATCTTTTGTTGTGCTCAAAAAAAATTACTATGGATTTTGATGGAACGAAAAAATCATTGGAGATTGACCTTCCTGATTATTTCAGCTCATTTGCCACAAAGTGAGTGCCGTAAGTTGGAGGAAAATATGAACTATACTGATGTTGATATGCCTGAGTGCGGAGATACTGTCGTCGTTGGAATGAGCGGCGGTGTTGATTCTACGCTCGTTGCCACGCTTCTGAAAGAAAAAGGGTGCAATGTAATCGGCGTTACCATGTCCCTTTGGAAAGGTGACCTTCCTGCGCTTCCTGACGGACAGAAACTTCATAGCTCGTGCTACGGTCCTGATGAAACTGAAGACATTGAGCAATGCAAAAAATTCTGTGCTGAGAAAGGAATCGAGTACCATGTAATAGATGTGAAAGACGAGTACCAAAAAATGGTTCTTGAGTATTTTAAGGCGGAGTATCGTGCGGGAAGAACGCCAAATCCTTGCATAAGATGTAATTCGCTCATAAAGTTCGGTGCGCTTTTGAAAGGTGTAGAGGACATGGGCATAAAATACGACTGGTTCTGCACAGGTCATTACGCAAAAATCGTCCGCCCCGACGAAGGGCTTTGGGGAACTGATGTGCGTCCGCCGCTTATTTCTTGTGCGAGCGACATGACCAAGGATCAGGCTTATTTTTTGTACAGGATACCGAGCAGGACGCTTGAGAAAGTTCGTTTTCCGCTTGGTTTCACGGAGAAAAAAGATGTGTTCGCAATGGCGCGGGAGCGCGGGCTTGCGGCGGCTTCGCGCGAGGAAAGCCAGGATTTCATTCCTCCGGAGTATTTTGAGCATTTGTTCAGTGACAAGCCTGGCATTCCAGGGGACATAATCGATTTGGACGGTCATTTGCTCGGGCGGCACAAAGGAATTGAACACTACACCGTTGGGCAGCGCAGGGGACTTGGCGTAAGCTCATCAAAGCCGCTTTATGTTCATTCCATAGACGCAAAAAGGAATCTTGTTGTGCTTGCTCAGAATGACGACCTTCTTTGTCCGGCACTTATTGCGGATGATTTTGTCTGGCCGGGCGGCGTGGAGCCTTGCTCAAAGTTCAGTGCGAAAGCAAAAATCCGGCTTGCCTCACGCCCGGTTGACTGCACGGTTGAGCCGTATGAGCCTTGCGATGGAGAGTCGTTCACAGGTAAAGCGTACAAGGTTGTCTTCTCAGAGCCGCAGCGTGCCGTAGCCCCAGGGCAGAGCGTCGTGTTTTATATCGATGGCGTTATACGCGGTGGCGGTATTATCTTCAAGTCGGTCGTGGCATAAGTCGGAATTATTTTTATTAGAGCTGTTCGGAAACTTCAGTTTTCCGAACACGAACCTTAGAAATTCTGTAATTTTGCAAGGCTTTAGCCTGAAAAATTACGCAAGACCAGTGAGGAAACAATAGGGTTCCGAACAAGTCTATTATAAATTAAAATCAATTAGGGCCGTTCGGAACTGAAAGGTTTACTTATTGAATGGTTTTTGATTTTGGAGAAAAGATGAAAAAGGCACTTATAACAGGAATTACAGGGCAGGACGGATCATACTTGGCAGAGCTTCTTCTGGAGAAAGGGTACGAGGTACATGGGATAATCCGCCGCTCGTCCAGCTTCAACACGGGGCGAATCGAGCATTTGTACATAGACGATGCGCTGGAGGACATGCACAAGAAACGGAATGTGTACCTCCACTACGGGGACCTTACGGACAGCGAGAGCATGATTCGGATAATCCGCGGGATAGAGCCGGACGAAATCTACAACCTTGCGGCGCAGAGCCATGTGCAG
>JAFSJW010000004.1 GCA_017449265.1 Treponema sp. | reverse complement strand
GTTGCGGGCGCGGCTCTTGTTTGCACAGGAATTGGTGCTGCGGCGGGAAGCACTGTAATACTCACTGTTATGGAGGTTTTACCTATTACAGGAGCAGTAATACCTGCTCATGTAGCTGCTACTGGTATTGGAGCGGCAATCGGGGCGGCAGCAGGAGCGGCGGCAGGCGGGGCTGTTGTCGGCGGTCTTGCAGGAACGGACAATCTTCCTGGCTGAAATTAGCCTTTTTGCAAAGTCATTCGTATAAATATATGTAAGCGCAAGAGGTTTACATCACACAAAAAAACAAAGTGCAGAAAGCACGAGGAGAAATAATTATGACAAACGAAGAAATGAAAATGGAATTTGCAAAGAGCGGAATTGCGGAAGCGGACATCGAGAAGATTTCTGAAAAATACGACGCTGAGAAAATCACCGAGCTTGTGGAAGCGGCAAATACTCCCGAAGAAGCATTTGATGCGATTCACGCCTTCTACCCGGAGCTTGAAGTTGAAGCATTACAGAAGCAGTGCGATTTTGTGAAAGAGCAGGTTGAGGCGGCAATAAATGAACAGAAGCAGAAGCAGAATGTTCCGATGGAACTGACCGAAGAAGAACTTGATAATGTGGCCGGCGGCGGTTTCTTTGATTCTGTGGGCAGCTGGTTCAAGAAAAATTGGAAGCAGGTTGCGGTTGGGGCCGCTTTAATTGTTGCGGGAACAGCTTTAGCCGCTGTTGGTTGCCTTACAAGTTTTACTCCTGCTGCCCCACTCGGTGCAGTTGCAGGAGTTATTGGATTAAGACTTGTGTTAAACACTTTTGGAGATGACAGTGGAACTTCACGACAAGTGAAAAAGTAGCAGTCGGCGGTTTCTTTGATTCAATCGGCGATGACGGCTTAAAATGCCGTCTTTTTTTTTGCTGGAAAGATTTTTGCAAAAAAAAAGCGGAAAATTAAAAATTTTAGCCTTTCCCAAAAGTCCTTCGTATAAATATATGTAAGCGCAAGGGTTTACATCACACAAAAAAACAAAGTGCAAAATGCACGAGGAGAAATGATTATGACAAACGAAGAGATGAAAAGAGCATTGGCAAAGAGCGGAGTTTCAACAGCGGACATCGAAAAGATTTCTGAAAAATACGACGCTGAGAAAATTACCGAGCTTGTGGAAGCGGCAAACACACCCGAAGAAGCATTTGCAGTAATTCACGAGTTTTATCCTGAACTTGAAGTTGAAGCATTGCAGAAACAGTGTGATTTTGTGAAAGAGCAGGTCGAAGCGGCATTGAATGAACAGAAACACAATGAGCCGATGGAACTTACCGAAGATGAACTTGATAATGTGGCAGGTGGCGGATTTTTTGATTCTGTGGGCAGCTGGTTCAAGAACAACTGGAAGGCAGTCGCTGTAGGAGCGGCAATCGTCGTGGGTACGGCTTTGATTTGCACAGGAATTGGTGCTGGGGCTGGAGCCGCAATAACATATGCTACAGGAAGTGCCATCATAAAATCTGCAGGCATTGCGTTAATAACCCCGACTCTCACTTCTTTAGCAAACGCAGCTTGCATTTCTGTTCTTACGGGAACAGGAGCGGCAATCGGAGCTGGAGTCGGAGCGGCAATCGGAGCTGGAGTAACAGGTGCATTGGCAGGTACAGGAAATCTTCCAAACTAAAGGATATTTTTGAGACAGCTTAATAAAGCGAAAGAATCGCAAGGAGAACATACAAATGACAAACGAAGAGATGAAACAAGTATTGGCAAAGAATGGACTTGCAGAAAAGGAGATTGAGAAAGTTTCTGATAAATTCGACGCAGAAAAAATCACCGAAATCGTAGACGGTGCTTCAAATCCAAAAGAAGCGTTTGAGGCTTTGCACAATTTTTACCCTGAACTTGAAGTGGAAAAATTGCAGAAGCAGTGTGATTTTGTTATGGAACAGGTCGAGGCAGCGATGAAAGACCATAAACAAAATGAACCTGTTGAACTGACTGAAGATGAACTTGAAAATGTCGCTGGCGGCGGCTTATTTGACTCAATCGGTGTTTGGTTTAAGGATAACTGGAAAAAGGTCGCGGTAGGTGCGGCGATTGCCGTGGGAGTTGCATTGATTTGTACAGGGGCAGGAGCACTTGCAGGATTTGCCCTAGCAGCAGATGCCGCATTGTTCCATGCAGGAGTCGCTGTAGGAAGTTACATGGCGACCGGTGCCGCATATGGAGCGATTGCAGGTGCAGTCGTTGGAACCGCCGCTTCAACGGCTGCAGGTTTAGTAGGCAGATACTAGCAAGAGGGCAAAATTATAAAAAGACGGCAGCAATGCCGCTTTTTTGTTCTATTGAAGACCGTATTTTTGGCGAAGCTGGCTCAATGTGCCGTCTTTTTCCAATTGTGACAAAATGTCGTTTATCAGAGAAAGTAAATCTTCCTGCCCCTTTTGCATAAGAACACCGATTTGTCCGTGGGTAAAGGGCGCAGCCAAAAGTGGTGCGGCAAGACGCGAGTCGTTCTTGACATACCAGGGAGCTTCGGTGATTTCCGTTATCATCACATCAGCATTGCCCACGGCAATTTCGTTAGGAATCAACTCGTTTTGGTTGAATACAATAATTTTGGCGTTTTTCAATTTTTCGCGGGCAAATTTTTCGTTCAACCCACCTGGATTCACCATGACGCGAACATCACTTTTGTCTATGTCACTCAAAGCTTGAAATCGTTCCGAGTCCTCCGCCCGACACAAAATCGTCTTGCCATTTGCAAGGTAGCCCTGAGACATAAGCATAGTTTCCTTTCGGCTTTCGGTAATTGTAATGCCACCGATTGCAAAATCGAATTTTTTGGGCGTAGCCTGAGTATCGGCTGAAAGAGTCACCCATGATGTCGGCACGAATTCGGCTTTCACACCGAGATGCTGTGCGATTTTTTCTGCAATTTCAATCCCAAATCCCCAATATTTGCCGTTTTCTCCCATATAAGTAAGCGGTCTGTAATCTCCCGTCGTACCGATGAGAACTGTACCACACGCTTTGATTTCTGCGACAGAGGAATCGCCTCTTTTTTTAGTTGATGCGCAAGATACTAGAAAAATCAGCAGCAAAAAACCAAGAAAAATATTTTCAAAAATTCTTTTCATACAAAATATCATACTCCTTCCCACCAGTATAATGTTTTTTCAACTGAAATCGTATAGAGCAAGCACTCAAAATAATAGCGGATAAAAAAACTGAAAATCTCATTTTTTCCGTATCTTTCAATAAACCGTAAAAAACAGTAAAATATCCCCATGTTTCGTATTTATGTAGAGCGTAAGCCGGGCTTCCAGAGCGAAGCGGCCAGCATTTTGGGTGAAATCAATGGATTTTTGGGCATTTCTTCTGTAAAGGGAGTGCGTTATTTCAACCGCTATGACATCGAAAATACTTCGGAAGATGTCTCTAAGATGGCGGCTTTGCGAATCTTCTCTGAGCCTCAGAGTGATTGGGTTATCTACGATAACCTGACAGTTTCTGACGAAACTGACACCGTTATTATTTGGGAATATTTGCCGGGCCAGTACGACCAGCGTGCGGATTCTGCCGAACAGTGTCTTTCCCTCCTTCGCGAGTCTATGCGTTCTACGGCCACTGTCGGCACTGAGCCTCCCCGCGTCCGATGTGCCAAAATGGTCATCCTTTCAGGCAATGTTTCTGCCGATGAAGTGGCGCGAATCCAGAAATATCTTATCAACCCTGTTGATTCAAGGCTTGCAAAGGCTGAAATCCCTGAGACTCTCGAAATGAAAACAGAAGTTCCGGGCGACATTCCCACAGTGGAAGGATTCATTTCCTACAATAAAAAAGAGCTTGACGCTTACCGCGAGAAGATGGGCCTGGCTATGGACCTGGCCGACATTCAGTTCTTGCAGGATTATTTCAAGTCTATCAAGCGTGACCCGACCGAAACTGAAATCCGTGTTCTTGACACTTACTGGTCTGACCATTGCCGTCACACCACTTTCAACACTGTCCTCAAAGACATCAAAATCGAAAAAGGCCCTTACGCAAAGCTTTTCAAGGAATCCCTCAAAAATTACGAGGCCATGCACACAGACATCTATGCGAAACGAAAGGACAAGCCTCTCACTCTCATGGACATGGCTACAATCGGCGGAAAATATCTCCGCAAGCACGGTATGCTTGATGACATGGAAGTAAGCGAGGAAAACAACGCCTGCTCAATCTTTATCGATGTTCACTACACTACTGACGAAAAGGGAAATCCTATTCCGGAGGGCAAAGAAGAGACCGAACAGTGGCTCTTGCAGTTTAAAAACGAAACACACAATCATCCTACAGAAATCGAGCCTTTCGGTGGTGCTGCAACTTGTATCGGTGGCGCAATCCGTGACCCTCTTTCAGGACGAAGCTGGGTTTATCAGTCAATGCGCGTAACAGGTGCTGCCGATCCAACAGTTCCTTTGAGCGAGACTTTGCACGGTAAACTCCCTCAGATGAAGATTTGTCGTGAGGCAGCTCAGGGCTTCTCTTCTTACGGAAACCAGATTGGCTTGACTACCGGCCAGGTCACAGAAGTTTATCATCCGGGCTTTGTCGCAAAACGAATGGAATTGGGTGCTGTAATCGCAGCTTCTCCATACAAAACCGTTATGCGTGAGACACCTGAGACTGGCGACATTATCATTCTTCTTGGCGGAGGAACTGGTCGTGACGGTATCGGTGGTGCTACAGGCTCATCAAAAGTTCACACAGAAAAATCAGTTACTACAGCGGCTGCCGAAGTTCAGAAGGGAAATGCCGTTGAAGAGCGCAAGATTCAGCGTCTTTTCCGAAATCCTGAAGTAAGCCACATGATTCGCCGTTCAAATGACTTTGGTGCAGGCGGTGTTTCTGTTGCTGTGGGCGAGCTTGCCCCAGGACTGGACATCAATCTTGACGCCGTTCCAAAGAAGTACGAAGGCTTGAACGGAACAGAGCTTGCAATTTCTGAATCACAGGAACGAATGGCTGTAGTTGTCCGCAAAGGCGATGTAGATAAATTCATCAAATATTGTAATGACGAGAACTTGAATGCGGTCGTTGTTGCAACCGTAACCGACAAAAACAAGCTCACAATGAAATGGCGCGGAAAGACAATCGTTGACCTTGACCGCTCATTCCTTGATTCGGCTGGTGCCGTTCATGTTGCAAAAGCTTCTATTGAATCTCCTGCAGAACCGCATGATTCACCTCTCGTTAAGCCGCTTGATTCTGTCGCAAAAGTTTTGGGCAAATGTGCAAGCGCAACTGGCGAGGCAGGCGGCGAGCAGCCAAGCGCAGAGCAGATTAAAGACGCATTCATCGAAAATATCAAGGATTTGGCATGTTGTTCTCAGCGTGGTCTTCAGGAACGATTCGACGGCTCAATCGGAGCAAGCACAGTTCTCTTCCCGTTCGGCGGAAAATATCAGGGAACTCCAGAATGTGCTATGTCGGCAAAAATTCCGGTTATTTCACCTCGCGAAACTTCAACTGTCTCACTTATGTCTTACGGATATGACCCGCGCGTTGCCCAGTGGTCTCCGTGGCACGGCGCTCAGACAGCAATCCTTTCTTCTCTTGCAAAAATCACTTGTATCGGCGGTAAGGCAACAACAAGCCGCATGAGCTATCAGGAATTCTTCGGCCGTGCAGTCAGCGAAAAGACCTGGGGCTACCCTGCAGCTGCCCTTTTAGGCTCAATCGATGCTCAGCGTGAGATGGGTTGTGCTTCAATCGGCGGTAAAGATTCAATGAGCGGAACTTTCGAGCACATCAACGTTCCTCACACTCTGGTTTCATTCGCCGTTGCTCACGATGAGGCAAAGAATGTTCAGTCAGGCTCATTCAAAAAGAGCGGAAGCTACATCTATCTCGTTCAGATTCCATATTCAAAAGAACTTGCCCCGGACTGGGAAGCATTCAAAAAGAATTCAAACGCACTTTACGAGCTTAACAAGGCCGGTAAAATCAACGCTATGTATCCTGTAGGAGCGGGCGGAATTGCCGAGGCTGTCACAAAGATGGCATTCGGTAACAAAATCGGCGTTCAGCTGAGCCAGATTCCGACAAGTGCAACAATCATCGGCTTCCATCGCAACGCAAACGACACGATTGCCGACCTTTTCACACCGCAGTACGGCTCAATCATCGTTGAGACAGACGACGACAAGTTTGAGAACGGCGGATTTGTGAACACAACTGTAATCCGAATCGGTAACACACAGAAAGACCCTGTAATATCATTTGCGATGAAGGGCGTTGCTCCGCTTCCGTTCATAGAGATTTCCCTTGATGAGCTTTATTCTGCATGGGAAACTCCGCTCGCAAAAGTCTTTCCACCAGTTTCTTCTGTTAAAAAAGAAGAAAATCTCCCAGATTGGGCAAAGGCAGAGCACGCATCTTTGGGCGAAGCACGAGCCAAGAAAGATACATTCACAGTAATCGATTCAAGCAAGGCAAAACCACGCGTAATCGTTCCAGTATTCCCGGGCACAAACTGTGAGTACGACATGGCGCGCGCATTCAACCTTGCAGGTGCTGACTCACATATTCTCGTCTTCAAGAACCGCACTCCGAAAGATTTGGAAGAATCTCTCGAAGCTTTCAAGGCAGAGATTGAAAAAGCACAGATTATAGCATTCGCTGGCGGATTCTCTGCCGGTGACGAGCCAGATGGCTCTGGAAAATTCATTGCAAACGTAATCCGCGAAAAACGGGTCGCCGATGCAATCACTTCTCACCTTGAAAAGAAAAACCTGATTCTCGGTATCTGTAACGGCTTCCAGGCTTTGATTAAGACAGGCCTCGTTCCATACGGAAAAATCACTGAGCCGAGCACAGAAACTCCGACACTTACATTCAACGACATCCACCGGCACATTTCGCGCGTGGTCTGGACCCGCATGGTAAGTGCCGCAAGCCCTTGGGCATTGGACGCTTCTGTACTCGAAGAAAAACCGCATTACATTCCGGTAAGCCACGGCGAAGGCAAAATCTTCATTTCTGAGCAGCTCGCAAAAGAACTGTTCGAAAAAGGTCAGGTCTACAGCCAGTACTGCGACGAAAACGGCCAGCCGACAATGCTCGAACCTGAGAACCCGAACGGTTCAGCATTCGCAATCGAAGGCCTCACAAGCCCGGACGGTCTCGTTCTCGGCAAGATGGGTCACTCAGAGCGAACAGTCGGCATCGGCGGCTACACAGAGGATTTGATTAAGAATATTGCCTGCAACAAAGAAGCAAGCAGCTGTCAGAACCTCTTTAGAGCTGGTGTAAGGTACTTTAATAGTTAGGAATTAGGAGTGAGGAGTTGGGAAGGGGGAAAGTCTTCCCCTCGGCTACAATGGCTTCGCCATTTTCGCCTACCCCTTCTACGGGGGACGGTTCAGGCACAGCCTTCACCGAGACTTGCTCAAAACTTGCCTCGCAAGTTTTGCCGGCTAAGCCGTCGCTCCCTACCCCCGTAACGCCCCCAAATAAAGACCTCGCTGTGAGTGATTTTTCTTGCAGCGAGGTTTTTTCAAGCACGACTAATTATTCTTTGAGTACTTTGAATTCGCCATCCACGCTTTTTTTGATAAGGATTTTTTTTTCGATATCACCTTGTTCGTTAAATCGATATGGTCCCATACATTCGTCCCACTGCTCTTCAGATTTTAGTGCGGCAGCGATTTTCTCGTGTTTTACGCAACCTGCTTTTTGAATTGCTTTTGCAAGGACTTTCACAGCATCGTAACCTTGGGCCGCTTCCCAGTTCGGGTCAATTTCGTAATGAGACTTGAACGCTGTTTTAAAAGCAGTAAAAGCCGCATTTTTAGAATTTAGGTCAAAGAATGAAATGCAATAAAAATTTTGCTCACTTTTGTTATCGGCGATTGAAAAAAACTCTGGTTCATCAAAATCAATGCTTCCAATAACAGGAACATTGATTCCAACCGAGCGAAAGAGAGCGACTATCTCTGCTGCCTGCGGAAGAAATCCTGCAATAAAGACAGCATCAAAGTCATAGTTGCTTTTCCATTTTTCCGCAATTTCCATATAATTGTTAAAATTGTAAACATCTTCATAGCCCAACCTGTCTGGCACCATAATGGAGTTTTCACCACAATATCGCTCAAACGAATCGATTAACTCCCTGCAGTAGGCGTTGTCCAAATAAAGCGTCATAACCCTACGCCAGTTTTTTTGATTGCAAAATCGAACGGCTTCTTTTGCAAAAACATCGTTTCCTGGAATATTTCTGAGAATATATGGAAGATTTTGTTTGGTCAGCTTTGTATTTGTTGAGAAAGGCGTAAACATCAGAACTCCGTAATAATGATATATGACGGAATTGAATAAAGAAACGGAAGAAGAATAATGCCCGATGACAGCGCAAATTTCTTCATCGTCCGTGATTTTTCCTGCAATTTCCGCGCCTTGAGAAACTTTGTTGTTATCATCAAATTTAACCAGTTCGATTTTTGCACCAAGAATTCCGCCAGCATCGTTTATTTCATTGGCTGCCAACTCCGCGCCACGCCATGTTGCGACTCCGCTTGGATTTGACCACTGCCCTGTGATAGCAATTTTTATGCGATGCTTCTTCAAGAGTTTTTGCGTGACAATATCCCTTTTTTGCGCAGGAGTGTCTTTTGTTGAGCATGAAGCAAAAGCAATCACTACAGTCACCAGAAATAAAAATATTTTTTTCATAATTAAAGACTCCTTAGAAATTATCCCCAATAAAACCGCTCAGAAAATTTAACCTTCCGAACAGTTTTTATAAAATTTTTACGATTGCTGTCGTTCTGCCAGCTTTGCGAAAAACCCCTTTTTTTTCATAAGTTCATCGTAAGTGCCTGTTTCTTCGATTACGCCATTGTTTAGAACATAAATTTTGTCGGCATTTATAATCGTGCTGAGTCGGTGCGCAATTACGATTCTTGTAACATTGAGCGATTCAAGGCTTTTGCTGACTTGTGCCTGAGTCTTGTTGTCAAGTGCGCTCGTGGCCTCATCGAAAATAAGAATACTTGGCTTTCTTGCGATTGCCCGGGCGATTATCAGACGCTGTATTTGACCACCAGAAAGCGTTCCGCCGCCTGCCGGAATCATTGTGTGCATTCCCATAGGCATAGCATCGATGTCATCGGCAAGCCCCGCCATTTTTGCGGCCTCCCATGCATCGTCAATAGTCAAGTCGGAGCTTCCAACGATGTTAGAGAAAATAGAACCTTGCATGATGGTGCTGTTTTGCAGAACAACGCCCATATTCCGCCGAACACTGCCAACATCAACCGAATTGATGTCGTGGTTGTCAAAAAACACGGTTCCAGTCTCAGGCTTTTCAAAGCCAAGCAGTATTCTTATCAATGTTGATTTTCCTGAACCTGAGCCGCCAACTATGGCAACAAATTCATGCGGAGAGATTTTCATCGAAATGTCCTTTAAAACAAGAGGTGTTTTCGGTGAATAACGAAAATTTATATGGCTTATTTCAATGTTTCCTTTGAGTGAAGAAACAGCCGGCTTTGATTCATGAAGCTCTGGCACTGCGTCTAACAAAGTTTTTGCCTGCGCATACATAGGAATTATCTGTATGGAATTCGATACTGCATCTGTAGAAGATATAAGTGCATTTTGGAAAGCTGAAAAAGAAGCCATAAAAGCCAGAAAACTTCCTGTGGAAAGAGCATCTATTTTTCCATTTTCAAACGCACTCATATAAATTCCATAGAAGCAAAGAGTTGTGACTAGGGGAAAAAATGATGTAAAAGTAAGATATATCATACTAATCTGATCAATCTTTTTTAAGTACACATTTTGCTTCGCAAAAAGTTTTGCCCAAATCGAAAAAGCACGTTTTTCAGAAGCGGTCATAATCAGTTTGTTCACACCATTTATGAATTCAAAAAGAACGCCGGAAAGTTTTTCGGTAAGTGAGATTATCTCTTTGTTAAACTTGTATTTGAAGAACGAAATGATAATTGTCAAAACGACAGAAACTCCACAAAAAAGCAGTCCCCAGCCAAGAAGATAACTGCTGTATGCAAAAAGCTGGAAAAGATAGACAAGCGAAAACACAATTGTCATACCGCTTGAAACAATGACTGAAAAGACAACCGTTCGTATTTGTGAAATCGCAAAGATTTTTTGTGAAAGTTCTCCTGATGTATAGTCCTTAAAAAAGCCTACAGGAAGTTTTAAAAGCCTGTCCATAACAGCTGCCTGCAAAAGAGAATCCGAGCGTGATTCCATTCTTGTTATTGCAATTGTCTTTATGAAATCAAAGGCCATAGCAGAAAAAACGCATAAGAAAGCGATTACGGCAATTTGACCTGCCATGCTTTTTGCAGCCTGAGGAATTACGGAATCTATAAAAATTTTTGTAATGAATGGAATCAAAAGTCCTACAATTGTGCTTGTCAAACCCAGTGCCACAAAAAGCAAAGCATCCTGAGACATTTTTTGTGCGGAGAAAACGAATTTCACAAGTTCCTTGAGTGAAATGCGGCTGTCAGCAAAGGGCTTATAAAACATATAGGCAGAGCTAACTATATGCCTGGCAAAATCTTCCGTAACAGGCTCGCTTTTTTTGCTTTGGGGAAGAACACACGCATAGCCGCCCAATTTTTCAGGAATAAGAGCAGCCGGTTCTGTAATTGCGTTTTCATCTTCAAAGTCAGAGACATACCATGCGAAAAGTGCACCGTTATCCTCCTGCCACCACTTGTTTTTTAGCGTGACTGAACGCAGGCGAATGTTACTGTCTTTCGCAAGCTCTACGAGATCATTTCCGGTTATGTATGTTTTTCCCTGCACTTCTTGAAGTTTTATTTTGTTGTATTCTGCAACAAGGCAGGCGGCCTCCACAAGTGGAAACTGGGACTCAGTTTTTGTTTTTTCGCTTTTTTTTCCGCCAACAGCCGCAACAATATCTTCCAGGGCGTCCGAAAACGCTTTCTCGTTGGTTTCGATTTTTCGGGTAGCGGCTACACTTTCATCAAGCATATCGGCTATGCGAAGTGCCCTCAACTCAGTGGCAAGGTTCTCCGCAAAATCTCGGACGGCTTTTTCCCTGTCAGATGCTTTGAGAATGTCTGAAAAACTTTCCGTTGAGCTAAGTCCCTGCCTCAAAAGTGCAGAAGCCTCGGAAAGAGTTTTTACAAGAGTCTTGTTTCCTTCATCTCCGGAGAAATCTGAGATTTGAGCCTGTTCAATCTGAGCGTCAAGCGAGCCGGTCAACACATACCGAACTGAACCAGATTGCGGTATACAAAGAATGTAATCGCCTTCTTTGTACGAAGCAATTTCAGTCCTTGCGCTGTCAAAACCGTCCTTCAATTTTTCCACCGCAAAAAGATAGGCAGTACCTTTTGCGACCCGATAAAACAAGGAGTCTTTTGGAAATTCAAATGGACTGCTGTTTTGCAAAGTAATTCTTTTTTCTTCCATAAAATACCTACATTGTCTTAATCAAATCACGGTACATGCCATCTTGATTTACAAGCTCGTTATGAGTTCCGCGCTGTGCTATTTTTCCGCCGTCAAGCACGATAATCTCATCGCAATCCCGAATCGTGCTGAGTCGGTGCGCAATGATAATACAAGTACAGCCACGGCGGCGTATGTTTTCATCAACAATTAATTCCGTAACAGGGTCAAGGGCACTTGTAGCCTCGTCCAGAATCAGAATTCTTGGATTTACCGTAAGTGCGCGGGCAATTTCAAGCCGCTGCCGTTGACCGCCGGAAAAATTCTTTCCGCCCTCCTCGACTTTTCCATAGTAGCCGCCAGGACGCTCGGAAATATCATCATGAATGCAGGCATCTTTTGCAGCCTGAATGTAGAAATTTTCATCGGCTTCATTTGAATTCCACATGGTAAGATTATCGCGCACAGTTCCTTCAAAAAGAAAAATGCTCTGGTCAACGACAGCAAGCGAAGAAGTGAACTGATTCCGCTCTATTTCAGAAACTTTTTTTCCATCAAAAAGAATCTCACCGCTCCACGGCTCATAAAGGGAACTTACGAGTTTTCCGATTGTGGATTTTCCAGAGCCTGAGCCGCCTACAAGTGCCACGCGAGAACCAGGTTTCAGTTCCAGATTCAGGTTTTCTATCAAAGGCTTTGCGAGTTTGTCATAGCCAAAAGTCACATTCTTTAGCGAAATATAGCCCTGTAATTTTTTTATGCCGAATGCCTTTTTGTCGGCGGTAGAATTTTCTTTAGATTCAGGTTTTTCTTCATCTTTTTCAAAATCATCCTTGTAGCGTTTTTGCACAGGATAATTCATAACATCATCAATACGGCTCATGTCAGCCTGACTGGACTGAATTTCTTTTCCCAGCTGCAAGATTTGTATTACAGGAGCAATAAAACTTGCCTGAAGACTTTGGAACGCTACAAGCATTCCCATTGTTATGTTTCCGTTCATCACCCGGAAAGCCCCCACCAAAAGCGTCAAAAGATTCAGTATCTGAGTCAGCGACTGCGGAAACTGCGCCACAGCATGTGAAAGCCTACCCATTTTTTGGTTTTCAAGAACAACTTTTGCGTGTTGTCCGGACCATTGCTGGAAAAAATCATTCTCAAGCCCCGAAGCTTTGAGCGTTTCAATCATACTGATTCCGTTCATCGTATGACCGTAGAGTTTGCCCATCTCCATTTCCGTCTTAAAAGTTCCTATCTTAACAGGCTCGGAAAAAATCCACATTATGAAAAAATTCAGACCAAGAGCCGCAATACAAATAAGCGTGAGAGGAATATCGTAGCGGAACATCAGAATTCCATAAAAGAACACGCAGAAAAGATTTATCACCGCACTAGCAAGCTGTGTCGAAATAAGGGTCGCCACGACATCGTTTGAAAGAAGCCGGTTACAGATTTCGCCCGGCATTCTCTGGGTAAAAAATTCAACAGGCATCTTAAAGACATGGTTCAGAAATTGAGCCGAAGATGAAAGAGAGAGTTTTAAATGAAATCGCATCAGGACAAATTGCTGAATCAGTGTCAGGAGGGCTTTCAGAAGTGCGGTAAGCCCCATTGCAACCAAAAGCGGCTTTAAAAATCCCGTGAGTTTTGAAACGAGAATGGTATCAACAAAAAAACGGCTGAATGCAGGAATAACGAAGCCCGGAACTAAAAGAAAAAGTCCTAGTAAAATGACATAAAGAATAATTGATTTCATGCCATTAATTCGGCGGCGGAGCATTGAGAATAGCGAAGGTTTTTTCCCTTGCTTTACGAATGATTCACTTTTTGAGAATTCAAGAATCACGCCGGTGTAGGATGTATCAAAATCCGCGTAGGAAACCTTTCGTCTGCCGCTTGCAGGGTCGTTGATATAAGCCTTGTCGCCCTTGAATCCTTCAAGAACGACAAAGTGATTGAACTCCCAGAATATGATTGCGGGAAAAACCGTGTTTTTCAGGTTTGCAATCTCGCGCCTGTAGCCGTCCGCATTAAGACCGAATCTTCTTGCCGCAAGAACTATTTTTGAGGCCTTTGAGCCATCTCTGGAAACTCCACATTCAACTCTAAGCCGCTCCAGAGGAATAAAAGTGCCATAATATCCCAGAATCATCGCAAGACTTGCAGCCCCACATTCCACAGCTTCCATCTGCAATATAGTAGGAGTTTTTTCGCGCTTGTTGCATGGGAAAATTTTTTTTGAAGCCTGTTTTTCTTCCATAGTATTCTATTCCCCTATTCCGAAGATTTTTTTCTTTACCAGCGGAATGACAAGAGCAATTGGTTTTTTCTCAGTTACCGTTACGGCCCCGAAACAAAGAGTTCCTGTCTCCAATGTTTCGGAAGGACCTTTTGAAGAAGACCATTTGTAACCAGACACATTTTTTGCGTCAGGAATCAGCCGGACTTTTATTTCAATCGGAGCTTCCAGACTGGAAAAACTCTGTGTCAGATTTTGATTCTGGAAAGTTGCCTGAATATACTGCGGAGTCGCAGGAAATTTTGAGACGCTTGTGACAATTCCCTGAATACAGCCATATTCTTCCTGTTTTACCGTGGAAGGACATACATCAATCGTCATTCCGCTCTTTACGCGCTTTCCGTCTTTTCCTGCAAAGAACATTGTGGCTTCAAGCGCGGAGCCGTTACTTGAAAAAGGTTCGATTACTGCAATCGTAGCCCCTGGTGAAATATATGTTCCTTTCGATATTGAAACTTCGTATACGATTCCGCTTTCAGGAGAGATGACTCTTGTGGCATTCTCGTAATTTTCCCGCTGTATGTTAAGATGCATTCTTGCTTCCTCAATCTGCTGCTGCAATAACAGAAGGTGCTGGTTGGAACTTCCTGCGCTTTTGATTCGGTCAACGCCTGCATTCATAAGCTGACGTTCTGTTTCTTGTTTCTGCCGCTGGAGAGCAAAAAGAGTATTGCGGGTTTCAAGGTATACTGCATTCGTAATGAGTCCTTCGTCAAAAAGAGCCTTCATGTTCTGCTCTTTTTTCTGGGCATCGGCAATCTGAGTGTTGAGCGTTCTGATTTGAGAATCAAGGTCCAGCTCATTTTTTGCAAGCATCCGGTCTGTCAGGCTCGCACTTTTCAGATATAACTGAGACTCAGAGTCGTAGTGGTTTTGCAAGTTCTCAAGTTTTTGGGAAGCAACCAGAACTTGCTCCATCAAATCCTGCCGCTCGATTCTTGCGATTACCTGACCTTTAAAAACTTTCTCGCCATTCTCAAGGAAGATTCCTTTTACGACACCGCCCGAAGCATAGGTCACGCTCAAAAGTCCACTGGAATTTATGAGAACTCCGTTTCCCTGCACTTTTTCCGGAATAGAGCCGACGATTGACCATACGAATACGCCAACAAGAAGCGCCCCCAAAGCAAAAAGACCTATCCAGCCCTGCAATTTTATTATCGTAATCGCCTGATCAAGCTGTTCAGGAGAAGAAAGTTTTTGTAATGCGGATTTTCTGAACAATCCTTCTGAATTTGCCATAAAACACCCCTTTTAATAATCGAATTCTTTGAATTTTTCTTTTAAGAATTTTATCGCACGATTGTGAGCCAGTTTTACCTTGCCTTCAGTCGATTGAAGTTTTACCGTGATTTTCTTTAGCGAAATATTTTTGTAATAATGAAGAATGAGCACATCTCGCTCAAATTCGGGAAGCAGAGCCAGAGCATCCGCAAGAAAGTCCAGCGTAGTCTGCTTCAAAAAATCGTCTTCAACAGATTGTGTGTGTGGTGGGGGGGGGGAGGTCAGTTCAGGAACTTCATCATAAGTTTTTCTGGTGCGGTAATAATCGATGACAAGATTTTGCGTGATTCTGTAAACGAAGCTCGAAACTGCATTCGGATTGCCCCGATATGTGGAAGAAGCCTGAACTATTTTCGCAAAAACGGAAGATAGCAAATCCTCGGCATCATCCTTGTTAGAGATATGAGCAAAAATGTAGTTGCCAACTCGATTCTTGTATTCACGCCAAATTCGCTCACAGTCAAGCTGCGCCATTCACTCCCCCAACACATGCATCATAAGAAGCCTGACAATTTTTTCGCAACTTCATATTATGTATAAAAGCATAAGGCACAATATACGACTTGTCAAATAAAAAAAAGTGAATTTTTTTTACATTCCACTCTATATGGGCTGCTAAATAGTAGATATTAATCTAATTCAGGCGGATTTTTTTTCTCGGTAGTCAGCAAGTCATAGGGACACGCAAAAAAGCCTGCCTTTTTTAAAGTTGACAAAAAAAGCAAAAAGATAGTCTATTGCAAGGAATTTCAAATTTTTGGCTGCCCGTTTTTAAAGTTCATCGTCTAAATATATAAGTGAATCAAAACAGTCCGTTGGGCTGCAAAAATATATTATACAGGAGGTCATGTATATGACTAAAGAAGAGTTGTTGAACGATGAAACGTTCCTAAAAGAAATTTCTACAATGAAAAATGTTGAGGATGTTCAGAAGGCATTCGCAGCAAAAGGCGTTACAATTTCTGTAGAAGAACTAAAAGCCATTAAGGAAGGCAAGTTGTCTACTGAGACACTTGACAATGTTGCTGGAGGCCTTAAGTTTGGTGTCGATCTTGGAAAGTATTTTAAATTTAACATTGAAACGTGAAATGTAGCTTCTGACTGAAACTCACGGCAGGGAGTTTTTCCACCGTGAGTTTCAGTCATGTCGAGCGGCTCAAGCCGCTCCACTTTAATACCAAATGCTCAGGAGGCAAATTATGGAACTAACTGGTAAATTGAAAGAAAAGGTTGATAAGTCAGAAAGCCGCGAAGAGGCAAAAGAGGCTATCAAAGATGCCGGAATAATTCTGAACGATGCGGAACTGGATTCTATCGCAGGTGGAATAGGGGTTCGGGCTCCTTCCACGGCAGAATTAAAAAGACAAAAAGACAAATTTCCTTTATAATCTGAAAATCAATTTTAGCCCGAAGGATTCGGGAATACTTATGACAAAAAAAATATAGATTGAACGAAGAGTCGCTCCTGACGCTCTTTGACTACAACTTGTTTTCACCCAGCGAAAAACTTGAACGGCTCGCAAAGGAAAGCCTTGACCGTGTGGATTCAAGACAGAATTCCCATGAGCCGCCCAAAATGCCCCCTCCACTCAATTTCGAATCTCTAGACTCACTGAGCGCGGCAGGCAGCTCAAATCAGACGGAATTGCCACCAGAACTTAAGTAGCAGACAGCTCCAATTATTAGAGAAAGCCATTTATTTTTTCAAGCAGACCAAAACTGGTAAATCAGCAAAATAAAAAAAATATTTTCTTTTGTAAAAAACCATAACAATTGTATAATAGATTATGGAGTACTAGATGAACGAAAAAATTATTCTCAAAGCAGAAGATTTGGATGGCTACCTCACGAACGATGATATGGCTGAACTAAAGCAGCTTGACGAAATGTTCACTGAAACAATGAGATATTTCAACCCTGTTGACGAAGCAAAAATCATCGATAGCTTTGACAAAATGGGACATGAAATGCACGCGATATGCAAAAAGCATCCGAACATTAAGGTCTATTCTTTTGAAACAGAGCAGCAGGCACAAGCTGAGGCAAGCCGGGTAATTGCAAAACTCAGGAGCGAAAAAACCGGACATCAGGAATTCATATATTACAGCCAGCGCGCTTATGAAATGCTTTTCCGCATGGCTTACATAAATCAGACGACTGACAAAAGAGGTCATATTGTTGTAAAAACACCTGTAAATTTCCCAGTTCAGAACTATGCCGTTCACAAAATTCCAGACATTGACCACAAAATCCATAACACAGTCATGTGCGTAATGCTCAGGGGCGCGCTTCTTCCGAGCATGATTATATCAAAAGAAATCGAAGAATACTCTTCCGACTCATACCTTACGCCGTTCGCGCTTTTCAAAATCAGTCGCAACGACACAAAGAACGAAAACAACATGGAGTATATCCTTGATTTGGAAAAATCTTTCTTCAATTTAGAGCAGCTTGACGGAAAAGATTTGATTTTCGCCGACCCGATGAACGCAACAGGCGGTTCGCTCGTTACTGTCGTAAAATATTTGCAAAGTCATGGGGTAAAACCAAAATCAATCGCATTCTTCAACACGATTTCCACACTCAAAGGCGCAATCAGGGTTTCGCGCGCGCTCCCTAACCTTACCTGCTACACACTCTGGATGGACCCTGTAATGAACGAAAAAGCTTACATAATGCCAGGCTTGGGCGATGCGGGCGACAGGCTCAACGGATGCGACACAAAAGAGCAGCCCCGAAACATCATTCAGCTTCTGGCTGATTACGGACATAATATTTCATCTTTGTACAGAAGCCAGATGTTTGAGATTGAAAAAACAGTTTTGGGATAAAATCAGGTCGTATATTATGGAAGAATTTTACAAAAACGGACTTTTTTTCGGCTGCCAGAGATGCTCGTTCTGCTGCGGACATTCGCCAGGTTTCGTTTATCTCTCGCTGCGTGATTTGACGGAACTTCGGAATCATCTAGGAATGAGCGTAACTGATTTCGTGAAAAAATATTGCCGATGGGCCGACTATTACTACGGCGAGCAAGTTCTCGCACTTGTTGAAAAGACGAATTATGACTGCATTCTCTGGGAAAACGGCTGCACCTGCTACGAGGCGCGTCCTGTGCAATGTTCCACTTATCCATTCTGGTCTTGGATGATTGCGGACAAAAAAACTTGGGAAGAATGTGCGCAAGACTGCCCCGGAATGAACAACAAAAACGGAAAGCTTTGGACTTTTGAAGAAATCGAAGCGAACAAAAAAGCATACGATGCGAATAAACCGCTTTATCGAAAAGAAGTCGAAAAATTGATGGAAGAAGAGAAAAAAACAAAGGGCTTTTAAAACTAATTTTCTTAAAACAGCAATTTTTTTCAAATTCCACCCTTAGGGGGGGGTGATTTGAACTTTTTTATATGATAAAATTATTGCGGAGGAAAAAATGACACTTTTAAAACGCTCCCTTTTTATGATTTCAGTGCCTACTGTTATCATTTTCTTTCTGATGATGTCGGTAGCTTCTTACAAGCTGAAATCCTATGCGCTCCTGCAGCAGTACGAATACATGAAAGCATCGAACGAATCCGCCTCAGAATATGTTATGGGTCGTATGCTGAAACCAGCCAATCTTCTTGAGGCTCTTACGGATATGTTTCTGAACGGAAGCTTCGATGCCCAAAAAGATAATCTGAATGTATTTACGAACCTTACAGCATCATACCTTGAAAGCAACGGGTTTTACGGTGTGATTGACGGGGTTTATTACGACGGAACTGGCTGGGAGCCTGATGCAGACTGGAATCCGATTACAAGACCTTGGTACACTGGAGCAATCGCAGACCCTGACAATTTCGTGTACTCGGATGTTTACATAGACGACATGACAAAAAGTTCAATAGTGAGTATTTCAAAACAAGTTTTTGACAAAAATCATAAATCGCTGGGAGTTGTTTCTGTAGACTACCCTCTTGATTCAATAAAAAATGCGCTGGAAGCCAAGAAACGGTTCGCCGACGAGAAAATGTTCGTCCTTACTGACAAAGGATTTTTCGCCGTGCATGACAAATACACCGCCGATGACAACATCACTTCAATCGAAAACGGCGCGTACAAAGCCTTATCAAACAAATTCCTTTCTGGCGGCGATGAGATTTTTTCCGCTGTGACGGACGGCGGTGCTTATTACTACAAGTCAACACAAATTCCGGGAACTCACTGGTTCTTCATCTACGGAAGGTCAAAGGCAGCCACAAATTCGTTCGTGAACAAAACAGTCCAGATTATCGTCCTTTCTTTCGTAGCACTTTTTGCCGTAATGTTCATCATCCTGATTTTGATTCTGCGCGGAATCGTGCGTCCAATCAAACTTACGGCAAATGCTCTCTCAGATATTGCATCCGGAGATGCCGATTTGACCCGGAGAATAAATTTCGTTCCCCCTACAAAAGAAATGCGCACTGTCGTGGAAAGTTTTAACGAATTCGCAAAAAAGCTCCAGAGCACGCTCGCAACAATCAAGAATTCAAGCTCTAATCTTGATGTAGTATCACACGATATGAAAGAAAGCGTTGGCTCAGTTTCCGAATCAATGACGCAAATACGACACAGCATAGGAACTGTTCAAGAGCAGATTCAAAATCAGTCAAACGGCTTCGACGAAGCTTCCTTTGTCATAAAAGATGTTGCCTCAAGCATACACACCGTAAACGAGATGATTAACTCACAGACAAAAATAATCCGTGAATCATCGGAGGCAGTAGGGCAGCTCGTAAAGAGCATCGACAAAATCAGCGGCTCAATGGAAACTATGGCAACATCGTTCAACATACTTGACCAAGAGGCTCAGAGCGGAATGTCAAAGCAGCAGAAAGTTAACGAGCGCATCTCGCAAATTGACGAGCAGTCGCAAATGCTTCAGGAAGCGAACATGGCTATAGCCGCCATCGCGGAGCAAACGAACCTTCTTGCCATGAACGCGGCCATTGAGGCGGCGCATGCCGGAGAAGCCGGAAAAGGATTTGCCGTCGTTGCGGACGAAATCAGAAAGCTCTCCGAAACTTCTTCCAATCAGTCCAAGACAATCGGAGACCAGCTGCAAAACATTCAGAACTCAATCGGAGACATTGTTTCTGCATCGCAGGAGTCAAGCACGGCTTTTGCCGGAGTTTCGGAGCGTATTCACCAGACCGACGCTCTCGTTCAATCAGTGCGCTCTTCCCTTGAGGCTCAGAACGAAGACTCACAAAGCGTAATCACTTCGCTTGCCGATATGGACAAAACTGCCGAGAATGTGCGCGGAGCTTCCGTAAAAATGGCGGAAGGAAGCAACCATGTTCTTGCGGAGATGAGCAAGCTCCAGACTTCGCTTGAAGCCGTAAAGGAAAGCATGATGAATATGTCCGAGAATGCACATAGCGTAGTAAAAAGCGGTACGCAGCTCGATGAATGTGTTGAAGAGTTTGACGCGAATGTAACACAACTCGGAAATGATGTGGCAAGATTCAAGACGGCATAAAAATTAAACTGAATGACAGTCTTTTCCAAAACTCAAAATTGACCCAACAATTTGGGAATTTTTTGTAATCTTATGGTATAATAGACATGTTCGGAAACATCAGTTTTCCGAACATGAACCTTAAAAGAATGCAAGTTTTGCAAGGCTTTAGCCTGAAAAACTTGACGACTTGTGCAGACAACGAAGTTGTCGCAAACTCAAAGAGTTTCCGAACAGGTCTAATGAGATAGTTATGGAAGAAACAAAAAAGAATTCTATGCCCTGTGCGAGCGAGCTTAACCAGAAAATTCGGAATTTTGGCACAAATTATTATCTCATTGATGTGCGGCGCGACAAAGAGGCTTTTTACGCCTTGTCTGAGGATGAAATAGTAAAAAATTACTATTGTGCCTGTGGCATCGCACTGAATCTTATCATGGACGGAGAGCTTGAAAAGACCGATGAATTTTTGGATTCATTGCCAAAGAATGATATTTTTGATTTTATTAAACTTACCCTTTCGATTGTTCATCCTAAGACAACTTGGAAAGATTTCGTCAATATAATCAAATATCTGGAAGAAAATAATTTTCACCTCACCCAAGTAGCACTTACCGCAGGCCGCCCATCACTCGCCAACGGATTCAATGACTTTACGCGCTTGTGGCCATTTATGGAAAAGAAAAAAGACGCGTTTATAAAGGCTTTGTCCTATCTGTACAACGAATCTCTTTGCCCGGCAATCTATAATCTGTGTCTCGCCGAATATTACTATCAGCAAGATAAACTTTTTGATGCAGAGCTTCTCTTGAACACAACCATAAAAGAATTCGACAAGCCCCGCCAGCAGCGGCTTTTATTCGCTGCCCTTTATTTGCAGTCAAAGATTCTTATGG
>JAFSJW010000003.1 GCA_017449265.1 Treponema sp. | reverse complement strand
TTAACTATGTCTAAGGCACATCGTGGAACTGGAGTTCGCACTGAAGCTAATCACGGTCGTGGAAAATGCCCACGCTGTGGATCTGAAAACATCAAAGTTCTTTACGAAAAAGAAATTGATGGAAATACTGTAAAAATCTGCAAATTCTGCAACGCTCAGTTGAAGAACATTGCACGAAAAGAGGCTAGAGCAAGCAAAGCCGCAGCAGCCGCTGCCGCAGCATCTGAAGCTCCAGCAGAAGCATAAGTCATTATCAGGCTATGCCAAGCCGCTCCTTGATACAGGGGCGGCTTTATTTTTTTAAATTTGTTTTATAGAAGAAGGTGTGATATAATTTAGTTGTATATTATGAGCGTTGGTGCCCGTAAAATAAACGAGACGGGCGAAGCCCTGCGGGAAATTGCCATGCAGATGGAAGACTCAATTAATGAAATAGGAAGCCAGATTGACCAGTTTAAGGTCTGATAAACTTCCGTAGTAAACAGCCGCTCCGCTTTGGGGCGGTTGTTTTTTTGTGCTCGCTCCTGCGGCTCGAGAATCAGAGCAAAGTATCCGTCAATTAAAGACAAGTGAACAAAAGCGGCATGTAGCATTACACTCCTTGTAGAGGTGTAAAAATGCAAGCAAAAACAAAAGAAGAGAAAGAGGAATTACTGCAGCTGTACAGGCAGAGCGGCATGAGCGTCCGGGCTTTTGCCGACTCAACTTAAATGTTGATTCATACTCAATTCGCGCCTTGATTTGAAAAGAACCCTTCGTTTGCAATTTTTTGACCTTCTGCACGCGAGTTTTTTCAAATTTCTTAAAGGGACAACCACGCTCGTTTCCTGTCAGTTGATTACAGCCCAATCGGTGACTCCAACGATGACATCTTCATCGCTGTAGGAGCAGGTTGTTTCTTCAACCGTAATTGTTGTTCCTGTCAATTCGACTCCGTTTACGATAATATTTCCGCTTTCATTGAACCACGAGTTGCCCGCTCCTGAATATGATTCATCAGAAATGCTCGACCTGTTCTCTCCGGCCTTATTGCCACTATAGTAATATGCGCTTCCACCGCCGTAGACACTGCTTGCCACACGCCTTCCATAGGCACTGATTACACCTTCTGTTATATTTGCTGATCCTGAAGATATGTAAATCCCTCCTCCATGACAAGAGGCAATGTTATCAATAATTTGGGCATATCCCAAATCGGAATCTTCTGACAATTCAAGTTCCGCTCCGGCTGCAATATACAGACCGCCACCGTTTTCAGCATTATTCTTGGAGATAGTGCCGTATGAGAAGATACATGAAGATTCCTCACCATAAAGAGCTATTGCGCCACCGTTCTGAGAAGTGTTGCTGTTTATATCGCATTTTTTTATAACGAGTGTGCCTGTGCTGTATATGGCTCCACCAGAAACTGAGGCTGAATTAGAAGTAATTTCGCCCCCCTGGATTGTCAGATTCCCGGCATTATAAAAGGCTCCCCCATTCTCACTGGAATTTTTACTGATAGTACTGCCTGAAAAAAATGCCGTTCCGTTCTCGTCATTGTATAAACCTGCACCGTAAGTGCTTGCGTTATGGTTTTTCAGTATCACTCCGCTCAATGTGATTTCCCCTGAATTATAAATACCCGTTCCATAACTTGTTGAAGACATAAGAACATTATCCGTTATTGTTCCACCAGTTATTGTAGCTATTCCCTCATTGAGTATTCCTGAGCCTAGTTCATCAGCCTCATTTTCAAAGATTTTGCCGTTCTCCAAAATAAATGTACCCGAAGAAGCGTTGAAAACTCCCGCACCCGTCCTGCTTGTGTTTTTTGAAATTGAACTGGAGGCTGTTAAAGTCGTTTTTCCTGCATTATACAATCCCGCACCTTTTATTGAGGCTTCGTTCTCGGTAATTTCAGTATTTGTTAATGTGAGTGTTCCTTTATTATATACTCCTCCTGCAGAATTTTGTGAAATATTTGACGAAATCGTACTGTTTTTCAGAGTCATTACGCCCTCATTGTAAATAGCCCCCCCGGCTTTTGTTGAAGAGTTCTTTGTAAAAATACAGTCTGAAATTATTGTGCTTCCCGTACTGTTATAAACAGCCGCACCATAATTTGCCGAATTTTCGGAAAATGAAACGGAATAGAATGTAACATCTGTGCTTCCATTTGAGACAGAACTAATGTAAACGGCACCACCAACCGTGTTACCTGCAAATGAGAATCCATTTCCACCAGTCAATGAAATATTGCTGAAAGTTACAGGAACAACCGTTCCAATCATGAATAGGGATGAAGAACCGTCTCCCTTGAGGCTATCCGATTCCGCGCCATTTTGACCCTTTATGAGAATTGATTTTGCCCTCACCCATGAAAGAGTTTCGTCCAAAAACGATATTGTCGTCACTGTTATCGTTCCGGATATTACGAAAACATAATCCACATAGTCTGAGTTGATTTCTTCGATTGCCTTGTTCAATGTTGAGTATGGGTTTGTCTCGCTTCCATCGCCAGCATTGTCACTTCCAGTCTCCGAAATATAATAAGTCTTAGTTCCGGTAGCCTTCCAAACTGCATACAAAGAGACGTCCGAATATAATTTTATCGCCAAGGTTGCCCCATATTCAGACTCAGCGGATGCCGCATCAGTTGACCACCCTGTGAACTGAAAACCTGGATATGTCAATCCTAAATCTTCAGCAGAAGGAAGCCGAAGTTCACCTGTATAGGCAACGGTATATGTTTTTTTCGTGTTTGAGCCTGAATCACCTTCTGTCATAGAACCACCATTTGCGTAAAGCGTAAGCGTACAGTTTGTAGGAGTCTTATTTTCATCATCTTCTGAAACGCAAGATTCAAAAATGATTGTCGCGACGAGCATTAGAAAAAATAAAAACTTCTTCATGATTACCTCTATAATTAAAAAATAAACATTACTCCAATATCATAAATAATGAGGTTCTGAATTCAGAGCCAGATTTCATTGCAGTTATAGTGAGCGTGTAAATTCCAGAGCTTAATGCGGATGGTGAGAAACTGAATACGCCCGAAGAAGGCGAATATGTTCCGATTTCACTTCCTCCGTTTTCAGTCAGAGTAAGGCTCACGGAATCATAAGTGAATTCCGAAGTGTTGTATGAATAGCTCATTATTACACTCGATGAGCCTGTAGGAACTGTGAACATATAATTGTTTATGCTGCAAGCAGAGCCGTCTGCAAGAACTGAAAAAGAAAGATTTGTCTTTATACTGTAATCTGTAGTGACTGCATTTCCCGAATCATCATCTTTGTACTGTGCGTAAAGAGAGAGGTTGTTATATCCAATATAATTTGTCTGTATGCCGTCAGTCGTATAATAATTATAATAATTGTTCGTATAATCGGAGAACGAATCTGGCTGTTCCTCTGCCACCAGATAAATATAAGAGTTGCCATTTATGTCAGTCGAACTCAATCCCTGTGAAGTGCGAGTGTACTGCGTGTAATAAGTCGTGTTCACATCATAGTCTGATACAGATGTACATTGAGTGAAAGAACTCGGATATTTTTCTCCATCAACATTGTTTATTGCCCAATACGACCACTCAAGTTCCCCGTAAGAAAGAGAAACCAGACTGTTACCGTAAATTTCTTCATCATTTGTTGTAGTGCCGTCAGGAGTAAGAACCGGGATTCCCGATGAGGACTGGTTGAAATAGTAAGTTTTCGCGATAACAGGACTGAGTGTGCCCCCGACGAGATTGTATGTGATTTTGAACAAATTGATAATTGCAGAATCAAAAGATGTCGCACTTATAGTCTCATCGTAGGTTAGAATCAAGCTGGTTGCCGTTGAGTCGCCCGCAGGAATCGTAAGCGAAACATTTTCTGAAGAAGCATAGCACCATTCAGAACCACCGATGTCATTGTTTACTGAACGAATTCTTGCAAGATAGCGTTTCCCCAATTGCAGATAGAATACTGCTCCAGAACTGTTTCTTGAGAGTGAGAGCGCATACCAGTTGTTGCCGCCTTCAAAATCACTTGAATATGTCGTAATTTTCGTTGAAGAAGCCAAACTCCATGTGTCAGCGTTGTTTTCACTTGCAACAGTGATAGAGGGAGTGTCGCTTATATCAAGAAGCTGGATTTCAAAACCTGTCTCAGTGTTTGAATTGTCAGACCATGAGAACGCCGCTTTATAATAATTTGAGTCTTCGTTTTCGGGGAGAAGATAACCTTGTTTGAAATTTGAAGGAGAGGCCGGAACGACTTGCAGAATGTCAGGGATAGCGATTGTTGCGGAAGTCGTCTGATAAGGAAGAATTATGATTTTGTCACTGTAGACGAACGTCTTGTCGTTGTAATAGAAAGTGACGCACAAATCATAAGTTCCAGAATCAACCGAAGAGTTTGTATAAGAGAATGTAGATGAAGCAGATGTCGCCCCTGAAAAAATTTGTGACACAAGGCTTGTACCAGAAACGACATTCTCACCCCTCTTGTCATAAAGCCCGATTGAAACATTGTCTATGACAGAAACATTAGAATTTCCGGGATCATTTGTCGCCAGACTTTTTGCCGACCAGTTGTCCAGATAAAAATTGATAGCGTAAGCACCTTTGCCTGTGAGTCCTTCAGAAGAAAGATAGAAGTTTACGGCAGAGTTATTGTTGTACCGTAAATCTGCGGTCGTGCTTCCTGCAAGCACCGCAGAAGAAGCGATTGAAGCCACATAGGTTGAAGATGACAGTGATATGGATGTCGTTTTGGGGATAGCCAGAAGAACGAGTTGATAGTTGTAGCTGTTCAGAGGGGCTATTATTATTCCCGAAGAATCGGAATCTTCACTTGCTATGAATTCAACCTTTTGGACGGAAATATTGTCTCCGCTTCCGATATTTTTTCCACCGAGGTAAAAATTCAGTTCGCTGGCATCGTAGGCGGAAGGAGCGATTGTCCTTGTCTTTCGCACTGAAAAAAGGTTTGCGTTTGATGACACGATGAGCTTAACATTTTTTATACCTGATGTCATGATTGAATTCGTTGACTCAAAAAGATACGCATCTGTATTTATATGTTCGCAACTGATAAGAATCGCAGTCAAAAAAGAGAAAATTGATACTGTAAAAAACTTAAATGCTTTTTTTTTCACGATAGTATCACCTTATTGAACACAGCCTAATGAAACGAAACACGCCCCTTGCGTGCGTCCTTTTATTAAGCCATGAAACAGGAAGCCCGAAGGCTTCCTGCTATGACTTACTTAGTCATTAATCTGGAGATAAACCGTGTATTCATACGGCTTCTGGTTGTTGCTTGAAGGAACATAGGCTTTGAATGTCGCCATGTAGGTTCCTGTCGTGAAGCTTGAGAGAGGAACGGTGAATGTAGTACCGCTTGGGCTGTAAGTTCCCTTAGAAGTTCCAGTAGCTGTTCCCTGCTGGACAATCTCAAGGATGACTTTCTCATAAGTACCGCCGGCTCCTCCGAATGGGTCTGCACCGTTGTCAGCTTTTGTGTTGTAAGAATAGTTCAAGACAAGATTTGAAGCTGAAATAGTTGAACCAGAATTATCCTGAGTACGGCTGATAATCAGATACTGCTTCTTTGCAACTGTACCCGATGTCATTTTGAGCACATCTACAGAATTAGCACCTGTTGAGTCGCTTGCCGATGTGTAAAGCTTTGGTGTTGAGCCGCTTGTTCCTGAAAGCGTTGCCACGATTCCGAGATTCTGTTCAATCAGATAGTCAGCCACATTTTTGATTGTCACTCCAAAAGTATTTGACGTGTAGTTCGCATAAAGAACGAGGTTTTCGTATCCCGTGTACGGCTTGAGAGTACCAGTGTAGTAATTTGCCCAATCAGCTGTATTGGTCGGTGCTGCCGTCAAGATTGTGACAGCATAAGAGCTGTTGACCAGCGTATAATAGGTTTCGGCCGGATTGTATGTGGTTGAAGTCGTACAAGCGGTATAATCACTTTCATAGGTGTCACCGGAAATAGATCCGACCTTCCAAGAGGTCCACGGCTTTGCAGATGCTCCCTCGCCATATTTGATAGTGATAGCAGCGTTTGTAATGGTTCCACTACTTTCAGTGCCGTTATAGATGAGAGAATTTGTGTTTATAATACCTTCTGCAAGCCCAATTGTACGGACTCCGTCCGGCTGCATGATCGGGTTACCGGCAGAAAGCTGGTCAAAATAGTAAACCTGGTTGAGAGAGGTAGGAGATGTGAAAGCCCCTCCTGAAAGTTCATATTTGACCCTGAAGAGACCAATAATCTCTGTGTTGAATTTCACAGCTGTTTTAGTCTCCGCATCGCTGAGAGTCGCGGACTCAGCAGTACATTCACTTGTTGAGACAGTGTATGTGGTAGCCGCAGGAACACAGTACGCATTATGAGCATTTTTAGCAAAAGTCTCAGCTGTCTCTTCTGTCGTACCGATAGCATCTTCTTTATAAGTGTCGGCCGCAACCTCACTTACAGCATAAGCTGAGTCACCGGCTGCATTTACGGCACGGATTCGAGCAAGGTAACGTTTTCCAAGCTCTATGTAGAATACAGCCTGTTTGTTGTTTCTGTTCAAAGAGCCTGCGTACCAGTTAGGTCCTTCATCAGCTTTGAGTCCGTAGAATACGAGCGATTCATGTGTTGAATCGCTTGGGTTTGAAGAGCTGTTCGCGTAAGTTTTTGTGTTCGTGTTGTAATTTGCGCCGCTCCAGTTTGAAGCCACATTTGAAGAAGCCGTAGTGATTGAAGTGCTGCTTGTAATATCATACAAATCAAGCTCAAAGTAAAGCTCGTTGTTAGAGTTATCATCCCAGTTGAAAACGACCTTGTAGTAATCACTGTCATCATAAGCAGGAATGATGTAACCTGCCTTGAAGTTTGTCGGAGCTGTAGGCGGAAGACCTATGACTTCTGGAATTGGCAGGGTTGCCTCTGTCGTCTGATTCGGAAGAATAATAATCGGCTCACTGAAAATATACTTGCTGCCGTTTTTAAGGGTAAAAGTAACAGTCAAGTCATAAGTTCCGGAATCAATTGCGGTTAATGCAGTGTTGGCAGTCGTTCCATAGTATGTAAATGTAGTTGTATTACTTGTTTTTCCCTCAAATGATGCGGGGTTCACAAGTGAAGTTGAAATTACGGCACCAGTCTGGATGTTATAAAGACCAACCGTAGCGGCCGCAATCACCTTTGTTCCTGTTGCTTGTTCAAGAGCAAGGCTTTCCGCAGACCAACTGTCAAGGTAGAGATCAAGCTTAAGCTTACCGCTTCCAGAAAGGCTGTCAGAAGTAAGGATAAAATTTACGCTCGCAGCTTCTTCTGTATAACGCAAGTCCGCTGTCGCATAACCGATAAGATACGCCTTAGTTATGAGAGTTGCAAGGTCTGTCGATGAGGTGACAGCAGTTCCTGTAGGAACAGCAACCAGAGTAAAGCGATAGTTTGAAGCGTCGAGTTCTACCGTTACAGTTCCGTTCGTTGTAGAAGAGTCCGTGCCTACAAAAGTCACTTTTGTGAGAGATTTGTTGGCATTAGCAATGAGGTCGTAACTGTTCAAGTAGAAGTCTAAATCTGTTGAATCCACAGCTTCCGGGGCAACAGTTCGGGCACCATCTTCCGCAATAGACGAGGTTGAAAAATCAATCAAGTCTGAGTCAGAAGAAACATTGAGCGTGAGCTTTTTTGACACTGCAGACGCTCCAGCCAATGTGTACCCCTGAGTTGCAGTGCCTTCCCCAGAAGAGCTGAGGTCAGAACAGCCGATGATTGCAAGGGCAGAGGCTACGACCAAGCTGACCGCCAGGGCGGTCAATTTAGAAAGTTTTTTCATGTTTTCCTCCATGCAAAAATTGTTTGAAGTTTTAACTTGCTAATCCCTGTGCTAAACACAGCGATTTCCGACATAAAGCCAGCTTGTAAAAAGCCAGGACGATAAAGTCTTATTGATTCCACTCATAGTGCTGATAAACTACGAGCGAGCAGTGATCACTATACTTTTTACCTCCTTTCCAGACGTTCAACGTCAGTTTATAAGTTGTGCCGTTGTCCAGTCCGGAATCTTCGGCATATATTGAGAAAGTCTGCGTGTTTGCCTCCGTAACAATGAAATCACTGTTGTACGGCTCGTTACACGGGCAGAATTCTATTTTCGTCTCATCGGAATCATCGGGATCCGTGATGTACCACTGGAAAGTCTCACAGGTCTCAGGCGCATAAAGGTTGAGCGTGGAGTCATAGCCAAGAAAGTATTCATCCCTGAGCATATCCCTCTCGTCAAACCCCTGGTCTCCCGGCTGCAGAATAACCTCCTCCTCGTTCTCGCTTGCAATCGTCGTGTACCCGACCTTAAAGGCTTCGTTGTACCCGTCCAGCATGTCATCCACCGACTGATTGCAGCCCGAGGCGAGCAGCAGGAAGAGAAAGCTGAAAATGAGAACAAAAGCGGATGCCCTTTTCATATTTTTGTCACAGCGTTACCAATAAGGGGGCTTATCGGAAGTTTTTACAGGCAGGGGGTAAATATGCTTAAACAGAATTATGAAAACTATCTCAGGAAACTGAATTTTTCCGAGAACACAATCCGCTCTTACTTGTATGCGGCGAATGATTACAAAAAACGCTTTGGGAAGATTACGCAAAAGAGAATCTCTGATTACAGGGACTTTCTGCTTGAAAACTATTCCGTCAAGACCGTGAACTTACGGCTGGCTGGACTCACAAAATACATGCGTTTTCTTAAAAAAGACAAATTACTTCCGAAATTCGTGAAGGAACAGGGGGAGACATACCTGCAGAATGTTATCAGCAGCGAAGACTACGAGCGACTCAAAAAATCACTGGAAAAAGACAAGCGACTCAAATGGCATTTCATCGTTTGCTATCTTGGCTCGACAGGAGTTCGCGTGAGTGAGCTGATTCAGCTGAAAGTGGAAAATGTAAAACAGGGTTTCGCTGACATCCGCTCCAAAGGCGGGAAAATCAGAAGAATCTACATTCCCGAAGAACTGAAAAAACGCACGCTTGAATGGCTAATGTCCGAAAAAAGGAATGACGGCTATCTTTTCCTCAACAAATTCGGCCTTCAAATAAGCACAAGGGGAATATCAGCGGAGCTTCAACATTTTTCTTCTATATATAACATCAACCATAAGACCCTTCATCCACATTCTTTCCGGCACTTCTTTGCGAAAAACTTCCTGGAAAAAGGCGGTGACATAACCTTTCTTGCTGACTTGCTGGGCCACGAAAGCCTGGAAACGACGAGAATCTACCTTAGGAAAAGCATCGAAGAGCAAAAGAAAATCGTAAACACCATAGTAAAGTGGTAAAATCCATTTTTTTTTGCGCAACATAATCCGGCTGCCGCCCTTCCGTGGCTCGGTAGCCCTCGGCCGTCCGCTTCGCTCCCGGCTGGCGGCCAAGTGATATGCACCCAAAAAAGGTGACAGTTTTAAAAGTCACTGGTGTCGAATTGGTGACACTTTTTAAATTAAGATTTAGCTGTAACACAGCATATTTATTTTACTGCAACCGTTTAAGTAACAGAATCTATTTTTCTGTTC
>JAFSJW010000029.1 GCA_017449265.1 Treponema sp. | reverse complement strand
TCCAGGTCAACCAGGACAAGATGGATTTCGCCCCCTGCCTCCTGAACTACATCTTCGTGCGTTCATCGTTCGCCCAGTTAGTGAAGGTGAAGCAGAACCTGACGCTTTTCGAGCCCTTGCGTTTCGTGATGCATCCGGTGTACGACGAAAGGGACGAAGTTCATTCCGAAGTCCTGTGGATGACGGACAAGTCGATGTCCGACTACCAGCGCATCATGGAGGCGGAGAACGCGAAGATCCTTTTCCTGACCGACACAGACTATGCCAACCTTCCGAGCCGTGAAGTCCAGATCATCGAAGGTCCCTTCACCGGTGTCATCGGAAAAATCAAGCGCATCAAGGGTCTTCGCTGTGTAGTTCTCCCCATAGGCAAGGAGCTTGCCCCCGCCATCGTAGATGTCCCCAACCGCCATCTCCGCTACCTCACCGACGAGGAAGTCCTTCAACTCAAATCAGACGGCCAGCTCACCACCTGAAATCTCTTCTCTCTATTGCGAAAACGACGAAAATAGCAAAAAACGCAAAAACTAAAAAATAAGCATAAAAAATTTTCGCACCCTTTCGCTTTTTCGCACATTTTCGCAATCCAAAGCCTTCCGTGTGAATATTAATGGCAAAAAGAACTCGCAGAAAATTAGTTTAATCCGTTCAATATGTGTTCGTTAATAAAATAATTTCCGTGCTTTCTGTGCTTTCTGTGCGAAATTAAAAAAGTAATTCGTAATTAGTAATTAGTAATAAATCCTAAGGATTTAAAATACAAAATTTAGCGAAAAGTTTGGTATTCTCAGAAAATATTGCTATTTTTGCGGCAGTTTTTTTATCCAAAGTAATTATGATTACAACAATACCGACACAGACATCCGAGATTAGCACCGTTGATGCGTTGTGGGTTCTCATTCAGGGCCAGACGAAAGCTGTTCGCAAAGCATTAACCGAACGGCTATTGGCAGAGCAGGATAAAACGGAGGCCCAGAAGGCAATGGTAAAAGAGAGCTTAGAACGCGCTTTTGAAGAACTGCATTCCGGAAAAGTTCATCATGATGCGCGAAGCCTCTTCAAAAAGTAAGTATAATGCAAGTTATATTTGATTATCTTCCGGAGTTTGAACGTGGGGCTAAAGCCTTACGGAAGAAATATCGCTCTTTCGAAAAAGACTATGATGCTTTTTTGGATGAATTGGAAAAGAACCCTTTTTCCGGAGAACCTTTAGGAATGCATACATACAAGAATCGCATGGTCATATCTTCAAAGGGTAAAGGAAAGAGCGGAGGTGCTCGTGTATTGACTTATAATCTTCAGAAGCGGAATCATGAAGAGATTCTTATAACCTTAATGTCTATATATGACAAGTCGGAAATAGAGAATGTTTCTGATGCTTACATTCGTAGTCTGGTTGAAGAAATAGAGAAAAAGTTACAGTAGATTCATAACATTTTCGCATCCTTTCGCTCTTTCGCACATTTTCGCAATTCAAAACCTTTCGTGTGAATATTAATGGCAAAAATAACTCGCAGAAAATTAGTTTAATCCGTTCAATATGTGTTCGTTAATAAAATAATTTCCGTGCTTTCTGTGATTTCTGTGCGAAATTAAAAAAGGGCGCAGATGAAAACTTCCGTGGGAGCCTGAGGCAGGCTTAGCCAAAAGAATGGCGCAGATATGATACATGAAGAAAGATTTTTTCGTACCTTTGCACCATGGAACAGCAAACATTAGGCATTGACAGAGATTTTTTCATC
>JAFSJW010000028.1 GCA_017449265.1 Treponema sp. | reverse complement strand
GATTGGTTTGTCACCAAAGCGCAAGTGGCTGATTGTGATACCGCCAGTCTTTTTAGAGTCGTACTGGAAGTATGCCTGAATGTATTTGTCAGTGTGGTCACCGATGATTTTTGTAGAGTCTTTGTTTGCACCGACTGTACCGTCACCACCGATACCCCAGAATTTACACTCAACAGTTCCCTCAGCAGAAGTGATTGGAGCTGGTTTAACCTCTGGAAGTGAGAGATTTGTAACATCGTCTGTAATACCAAGAGTAAAGCGTGATTTTGGTGCGGCTTTAGCAAGCTCTGTGTAAACAGCGAATACGGAGCTTGGCGGTGTGTCTTTTGAACCAAGACCGTAGCGTCCGCCAGTAAGAACTACATCGTTCAAGCCAGCTTCGCGCAATGTTGTAGCAACATCAAGGAAGAGTGGTTCACCCAGAGAGCCTGGTTCCTTTGTGCGGTCAAGAACAGCGACTTTCTTTGCAGTTTTTGGAAGTTTCTCCAAGAATTTTGCAGAAACCCACGGTCTGTAAAGATGAACTTTGATAAGTCCGACTTTCTCGCCTTTCTTTGTGAGGTAGTCGATTACTTCTTCTGCAACGTCACAGATTGAGCCCATTGCAACGATTACGCGATCAGCGTCTTTTGCACCGTAGTAATCAAAGAGACCGTAGTTTGTGCCCAGCTTCTTGTTAATTTTGTCGATGTATTTCTCAACGATAGCAGGGAGAGCCTCGTAAGTTGAGTTACAAGCCTCGCGGTGCTGGAAGAATACGTCACCGTTCTCGTGTGAACCGCGCATTGCAGGATGCTCTGGATTGAGAGCGTGAGCACGGAACTCTTTGAGAGATTCTGCAGGGAACATCTCTTTGAGGTCAGCGTAGTCCCAGGTTTCGATTTTCTGGATTTCGTGTGAAGTGCGGAAACCGTCGAAGAAGTTGATGAAAGCGACCTTGCCTTCGAGAGCTGCCAAGTGAGCTACAGGAGCCAAATCCATGACTTCCTGCGGGTTAGATTCAGCGAGCATTGCAACACCAGTCTGGCGGCAAGCGTAAACATCTGAATGGTCACCGAAAATGTTCAATGACTGTGTTGCCACACAGCGTGCTGCAACATGGAAAACACAAGGAAGCTGTTCAGCAGCAATCTTGTACATGTTTGGAATCATCAAGAGCAAGCCCTGTGAAGCAGTGAATGTTGTTGTGAGCGCGCCTGATGCCAAAGAACCGTGAACTGTACCAGCAGCACCGGCTTCTGATTCCATTTCGATAACTTTTACTTTGTTACCGAAAATGTTCTTCTGACCAGCAGCAGACCAGTTGTCTACCCAGTCAGCCATTGGTGAAGAAGGTGTAATTGGATAGATACCAGCAACTTCCGTGTAAGCGTAAGCTACATGAGCTGCAGCCTGGTTTCCGTCCATTGACATTTTCTTTCTGGACATATTGTCCTCCCTAATAAAAATAATGAGCTATTTGGAATTTTTTTCCTAACAGCAACTTTAGAAATTTGTAATTTTGCAAGGTTTAGCCTGAAAAATTACTCAAGAACAGTAAAGAACCAAATTTTCGCAGAAAATTGATTTTCAAAAAGAGATTTCTATAGGATATAATTTTATAATTGGTAACGGGATTTTTCAAGGAAAAACAAAGCCAAACCAAAAAAGTTATACATTGCTAACTCATTTTTTCTTCATTTTATGCCGATAGCTGCTTTTATTCAAAATTTCTGATACACTTCTTCTATGAAATACATTTCTTCAAAAAAAATCATAATATCATCAATAATGCTTTTTTCAGCACTGTTCGCCGCAAGCGCAAGAAAACCATCTAAAAAGTCGTCAGTAAATTTCACGGATGATTTAGGTCGAAAAGTTTCCGTTCAAAAAACAGAAAACGCCGCCGTCCTGCAAGGAAGCCTTGCATCGCTTTGGATTCTTGCAGGAGGAAAAATGGTTGCGGCGACAACCGACTGCTTTGTTGAACCGCCTGAAATGACAAAGGACCAAGCTGAAAGTTTCAATTCAAAATGGGCAACAAGCGGCTTTTCAGCGCACAAAAAAGGTATCTTTGAATATCTTGGTTGCGATTCAAAAAACATCGAAGATATTGGACCAATGATGAGCCCCAGCGCAGAGAAAATAATCGCATCGGGGGCAGATTTTGCAATTATGTCCGCGAACATAACGGGACACAAAAAAATCATGTCGCTTCTTGAAAACGCAGGAATAAAATGTGCTTTTTTCAATTATGATGATTTCAACTCGTATCTCAGGATTATGCAGATTCTCACCGACATAACAGGAAAAAGCGATTTGTACAAAAAAAACGCGCTATCGCAAAAATCAAAAATCGAAAAAATCATTTCCTTGTCAAAATCAAAAACACCGCCAACAATTCTTGCGCTCAGGTCGTCGAGCGGAAAAGTCGAAGCAAAATCAAGCGACAATCTTTCCCTTGCCGCAATGCTCAGAGATATTGGCTGCAAGAACATTGCCGACACCGACAGTTACTACAAGGAAAACCTGAGCATGGAAAAAATCATTTCAGATGACCCCGACTTCATTTTCGTTGCCACAATGGGAACAAACGAAGAAAAAGCACTCAAATATATAGAAGAAAATTTAAATTCTCACCCGGCATGGAAAGACCTTAAAGCCGTCAAAAACGGAAATTACTATATTCTGCCGAGAGAGCTTTTTCATTTTAAGCCCGGAACACGGTGGGGAGAATCTTACGAAGTTCTTTTCAGAATCGTCTACGGCACGAATGAATGATAAACGAAGAAAAAATCGCGACCGAGCAGTTCATTCTTTCAGGAACAAAACGATTGCGCTGCGGAATGACCACAGGCTCCTGCGCGGCGATTGCATCACTCGCCGCAACACAAGCCGCACTGACAGGAACATTTCCGCAATACGCAAAAATCACTGTGCCGAAAGGCTGGATTGCCCGGGCTGAGATTATCGAGTCAAAAATCATCTCAAAAATGAAAGCATCATGCGCCGTAAGAAAAGATGCTGGCGATGACCCGGACGCAACCGATTCCATGCTTATTTTTGCCGAAGTTTCCTTGCGAGCGGACGAAATCTTATCCAAGAAAAAAAATCTTTCAGTAACTATAACAGGCGGTACCGGAATCGGGAGAGTAACAAAAAGCGGTCTTGACCAAAAGCCAGGTGAATACGCCATAAACTCAGTTCCGCGCAAGATGATAGAAGAAGCCGTCCGCTCAGTCTGTTCTGAGCATGGGTTTTTCGGTAAAGCAGAAATAAAAATCTATGCCCCGGACGGAGCGGAAATCGCAAAAAAAACATTCAACCCCGCGCTTGGGATTGAGGGCGGAATCTCAATTTTGGGAACGAGCGGAGTCGTTGAGCCGATGAGCGAAGAAGCCCTTGTCGATGCGATTGAAGTTGAGGCAAGAGTCATTTCGCAAAGCCTCAAAGACAAAAAAATCCGTCCGCTCATCATAACGCCCGGAAATTTCGGAGAGGATTTCATCCGCTCGCGCGAAGAGCTGGCTGGAATTCCCGTCCTAACCTGCGCGAACTTTATCGGAAAATCAATAGACTTTGCCTCCGCATACGATTTTACTCATGTCATTTTCGTAGGACACGCGGGCAAATTCGTAAAGCTCGCAGGAGGAATCTTCAACACACACTCCCATATTGCCGACTGCCGCATGGAAATAATCGCAAGCCATGCCGCTCTTCTCGGAGCAGAATCCTTCGATATAGCAAGAATCTTTGAATGTGCCACGGTTGAAGCCGCATTCTCCGTCCTTGATGAAACAGGACTCACAAAAAAAGTTTCCGTAAGCCTTGCAAGAGCCGCATGCGGAAAAATCGCGCGGCGTGTTCAAGGAAAATACAAATTTTCGTTCATCATGTTCACAAAAGAACGCGGAATCCTCTGCGAATCCTCAAATTTCAACTTTTCAGAATTACGCGAAAAAATTTAAAAATTTGTTAAAGAAAAAAAATCGTTCTCCGAAGAATTTAGTATAGGGTGGTATACCCGGGGACAGCAAGCAGAATGTTTGCCAAGAATTTTTTAGAAACCAATACAAGGAGTTAGTTATGGTTATTAATCACAATATGAGCGCAATGTTTGCGCAGAGACAGGGCGGAATCACAGAGTTGTCAATGAGGAAAGACATGGAGAAACTCTCATCAGGCGAGAAAATCAATCGCGCTGGTGACGATGCTTCAGGTCTTGCTGTTTCTGAGAAAATGAGATCTCAGATTCGCGGCTTGAACAAAGCTTCTGAGAACGCTCAGAACGCAATCAGCTTCATCCAGACAACTGAGGGATACCTCCAGGAAACAGAAGATGTTATCCAGAGAATCCGCGAGCTTGCAGTTCAGTCTTCTAACGGTATCTACACAGACGAAGACAGAATGCAGATTCAGGTTGAAGTTTCTGCTCTCGTTGCAGAAGTTGACCGCATCGCTTCACACGCTCAGTTCAACGGAATGAATATGTTGACAGGACGCTTCGCTCGCTCAACAGGAGAGAACACAGTAACTGCTTCTATGTGGTTCCATGTTGGAGCTAACATGGATCAGAGAATCCAGGCTTTCATCGGAACAATGACAGCTGCTTCTCTCGGCCTCCGCTCAGTTGGAAACGAGGAAATCATCTCTCTCGCTCAGCCAGATTCAGCTAACCGCGCAATCGGAACTCTCGACGAGGCTATCAAACTCATCAACAAACAGAGAGCTGACCTCGGTGCTTACCAGAACAGACTTGAGAAGACAGTTGACGGTGTTAACAACGCAGCTGAGAACCTCCAGGCTTCTGAGTCACGCATCCGCGATACAGATATGGCTAAACAGATGGTTGAGTTCACAAAGAACCAGGTTCTTTCTCAGGCTGGAACTGCTATGCTCGCTCAGGCAAACCAGCAGGGTCAGAACGTTCTTTCACTCCTCCGCTAGTCGTAGCTTTACGGCTGCATAGAGCAGCATAGAACAAGGGGCTGCCCAATATTTTTGGGACAGTCTCTTTTCTTTTTTAAAGAATAGATTCTATCTTGAGTCAACTGAATAAATTCTTAGAAGCGGCAAAGACGGAATCAATTCCTCAAGAATTTTCAGGTAGTCGCCCGCGCCAGCATTATCAATTGATTCATATTCTTCTATATAAAGGAGCGGATTTCCGCGAGCCGCCCCGAGCTGAATCTGAGATGCGATTTCTTCAGGATTATTAGTTTCAGAAAGTGCGTTCAAAACCCAGCGGCTTTCTATCGCAGAAAGGAGCTCGCCCTTTATCTTATCTTTCGCAACATCATCTGTATTTGCCGCAAGCTTTGAAAGCTCCGACTTCAATTCTTTGACCGCCGACTTATACGCATTGTCAACTGTAGATGTTTTCAACACATTCGTCGTAACAATCCTTGCAAAAAGATAATCAGTATCAGGCAAAAAAACATTCACCTTAGTATTCGGGTCATTGATTTTTCTTTCCATTCTGGCTGCAATCTCAAAAAGAAGAGCGTTAAAAAGCCCCGTCTTTTTTGAATCGACGGAAGGAGACTCAAAGCAATAAAGAACAGGGTCCAAAAATCTTGTAGTAGGAATAAGCACGGCCGGCATAGGACCTGCTTTATCAGCAGGAACATCGGTAAGAAAAAGATGCTTGAGCTGAATTTTTTTTGCAACGCCGTCTTTGGAAAAAACAGGCTTGGGAACTTCCTGCCCCAAATCTGCCGTAAAAGAATGAGTCCCAAGCGAGCCGAAATTCTCCTCAAGGGCTTTTTTAACAGAATCAGTGTCCTGAACGCCGCCAGCCACGACGATTGAATAGCGCGTGGCATCAAGAATCGTCGGATACGCTTCGGCAATATCAACAAAATCCATAGTCACAGGCTTGTCCTCATTCTCCTTGAACAAAGAAAGATATTCGGAGGCATTGTACATCTGGCGCATCGCCTCGCACAAAAGCTGGAAATTAGAGCTTCCCGTTTTGATTCTCCACTGAGTCCGCTCGTCATAAGTAACTCCGTCGGCAAGAACTGGCGAAATGTCCGAATAAATCAGCACGCCTGCGAGCATTTTCAGGACTTTGCCCATTTCGGCAACAGAGCATGACACAGTAAGGAACGAAGAAACCGAGTTCGTCTTTGCGGTAACATTGTAGCTTCCGATTATATCTCCGTTCATCGCCATTATATCAAGCTGGTCGCGCACATTGACAGCAAGGCAGTCCGTAAGGACAGAAGTAAGTCCTGGCGTTTTTGAAAAAAGCATATCCCCGCCAGAAATCGTCATTGCGAATGTAACGGTCTTTGCGTTCGCAACAGTTTTTACTACGACAGGGATTCCGTTCGACAATTTGAACGAAGAAACCGCATTCTTGTTCTCAAAAACGAACCTGCTTGCAGAAGCCTGTATGTCATCGTCAGAGATTTCCTCAATGTCAGAAGATTTTGAAACCCGGTTCTTTTTCAAAAGCTCCTTGTACGAAGTCTGGGTGTACCACGCTCCGTTCTTTCTGGTAAGCGGAACAAAACCACCATCCTTGAAACGTTTTTCATATTTCAGATAATTTTTTGAACTTACCAGAAGGAACACGAACGGCTCGCTTTCATGAAGCCTTTTCTGAACGGAAGCTGAATCCACGGCATAAAGCTCCGGGATTCTGTCAAAAAGCGACTGATCGGGAAAATCCGTCTTTTTAAGCGAATGCCACTGAACCAAAAGCTCCATAAAATCTTTTGAACTGTCGCTTGTATTCTCAAAGTCCGCTCGAATTTTCCGAGCCGCATAATTTATATCATTTTTGGTAAGAAAAGAGATTTCGCGAATTTTTCTGATGAAGATTTCGCTTTGCTGAACAGGATTTAGCTTTGAATCCTCAAAAAGCGACTGGAACACGAGCCTTGATGAGCCGCATTTCTGAGCGGAGGCCACGTTCACATACTCAGCCCCGCGTATTCCAAGCTCTTTCTCTTTCAGAAGCTCTTCTTTGTAAGGCGCGTAATTCTGGTCAAGAATCACGGAAAGAACATCGGCCTCGCTCATGGAAAAATCCTTGTACTGAACTACAATCTGCGTCATGTCAGAAGAAAACTCCGCATCGTGAAGGACAAATTTCCGCTCAGAGCCGATTTTTCCGCCAGAAATCTCCGCCCTGATTTCTTCCTGCAAAAGAACGCTTTTTTCCTCGCCGAGCGCGCGCTCATTTTTTTCCGCCACATCCGAAGTAATTTCAGAAGGTTTTCCGAAGTATTTTTGTGCCAGAACCTGCGCCGTCTGAGCAGAAATATTTCCGCTCAGAAAAAGGAAAGAATTTGAAGGAACATAGTATTTTCTTGAAATCGCCTCAATTATTGCCCGCGCCTCAGAAACAGTGACCGAAGAGAAAAACTGCGGCGAAGTTCCGCTGGCCGTTTTCCACGGTGCGTCCGGAAACATTTTTGCGTCAATCGATGCGTTCAAAAAGCCAGTAACATCAGCAGCCTGCGCGGAAACTTTTTTCTTCTCGGCTTCAAGAGTTCTTTTCAAAGCCGCATCAGAAATTGAAACAGGCTTCAAAACGGACGACACGAACCGGAATCCATCTTCGCTTTCCAAAGGCGCGCAAGTTTTCCGCACGCGAACATAATCTGATGAAATCTCACCGCCAGCCAAAGACGCATACAATTCAAAAAAGCCCGCATTTCTTTCGGTCTGTTTTGAAAAACCTGCGTCAACGCATAAATCCATAGTCACCGTGGCGCATGAATTGTCCTCTAGAAAAAACATCGTGAATCCGTTCTCAAACACAAATGTTCGCACAGAATTCCTTGTGAACGCAAACGAAATACAAGAAAGAAAAAAGAAAAAACAAAGCGAAAGATTTTTTTTCATACCTATATTATACATGAAAACACTTCGTATTGCTGGTTAAGTCCAAAACTGAAATTTTTAGACATTTCCAGCCGTGTTTTCTCACTCCTCCGATTCTGCTATATTATAAATAGATTTCTCACCAATAAGAAACAAGGTTATTATGAACAAGGACGCAAAAAGAAAACAATTTACTATTGCTATAATCATTCTGGCATTATTCGCAGCCGCACTTTTTGTTCCGCAAATGCGGGAGATTTTAATAAAGACAGGCGAAAGCCTCATCGGACGCGGACTTAACCACAAAATTTGGAACTCCCGGTTCGTACAGCTGGGAACTGTCCTCTTTCTGCTTGATGCAGCCGCTTTTTTGATTCTGAATTTTGCCAGGCTCACAGTATTGGCAGAGCCAAAAATAAGCCCGAGAGTTTTTCTTTATGAAAAAGCCTCATCCCTTAGTTTTGACGAGCGGCTTCATCTTGCAACACTTTTCGTTTTCGCAATCGTTTTTCTAAGATTCAGCGTGTTTGTTTCGCCAACGACCGGTGACCCGCATTCTTATGCAACCGCGCTAGACGACAGGTCATTTCTGGAATTTATGAAAAGCCGCCATTACTACTGGAGCTCAAGGCTTCTGATTGAGGCACTGATGGTTTACATCTACCGCTGGAACGGGCTTCCTTGGCACATTCTGAACATGGCGGCATTTATAACAATCGCCGAATGTACGATTCAAATCGCGCTTCCAAAAAGCAAGCGGCGTTACTCGTTCCTTGCATACGCGCTTCTTTTCCTTATTCCGCAGCACTCTCTGTCAGATGCGGGCTGGGGGCCTACCACCACCAACTACCTCTGGCCGCTCGCAGCAGCACTTCCTGCGTTCGTAACCGTGAAAAAGCAGTTTTGCGGCGAACATTTGTCAAAAAAGAAAATAGCCGTATCAATTGTCCTTGCCACATACGCCGCAAACCAAGAGCAGCTTGCGGCCCTGATGCTCGGGCTTTTTCTCGTCCTTCTTGTGTACCGCATCGCACGGAACAAAAAAATTGAGCCTAGCGATTTTTATCTTGTTGCGCTCATAATTATATGCGCTATGTCAATCACATATATGTTCTTATGTCCCGGGAATTTCAAACGAAAAGCTACGGAAATAAGCCACTGGATTCCGCCGTATTCCACATACAGCTTCATGGACAAAGTTCAGATGGGGCTTCTTACAATACTGACATATTATTTTACGGAGCGATGCCTGAATTTTATAATCATTCCGATTCTTGTCCTTCTCACAATCATCTGCTACAGAAAAAGCAAAAGGCTTTTTATTGCCCAGTCCGCGCTGAATCTGTTTGTATTTTACGCAACATACATCGCCTTTTACATAAAAATCAGCGGCGGAAAGCCCTTGTTCTCCAATGTGATTCTTGCGCGGTTCCTTGAATATTCGGAATTTACAGTATTCATGGAAACATTCTTTCTTGTTGCGGCTCTTGCCTCTCTTGTTCTGCTGACTTTTGCCGCATCAAAAACACAGCTCGGCGGACTTCTGAACGCACTGATTCTTTGTGCAGGATTTTGCTCCGCATTCATACTTGCGTTCTCGCCGACCGTCTATTCAAGCGGAACAAGATGCTATCTTTTTATGACGGAAGCAATTTTTATCGTCACAATTCGTTTTTTTGCGCAAGAAGAGGACTTCACTTTCTCGGATGACAAAATCAATAATTACGGATATTCTTCTAAAATAGACTTGTTCGGAAAACTGATGTTTCCGAACATATCTAATAAAAATCTATGAGAAAAGTTCAAGCTGCATTTATTTTTTTCGTTTTGATTATAATGAGTCTCCCAATTCTACGGTTCAATTTTTCAGGAACTGTGTCTGAAAAAGAAAATCGTGCCTTGGTAAAAGTGCCTTCGCTCAGAAAAAATGACAAGCTCAACACTGATTTTTTCTCCGACTGCTCGGCATATTTTAACGACAGGTTCGGCGGACGCGAAAAGCTCATCTCACTGAACAAGCGTGTATCGTACAATGTGCTCGGAGCCGCCGCCTTCAACGACAAGGCAATCCGCGGAAAAAAAGGCTGGCTGTACTACACTGGTGTAATGGTTCAAGGGCGGGCTACAAAGCTCTCGGACTTTTACAAGACAAACCTTCTGAGCAAGGAACAGCTTTCCACTTTCGCAGAAAATGTAAGGCGGACAGCCCAATGGTGCGAATCGAACGGAATCAAGGTTATTTTTCTTATCTGCCCGAACAAGCACAGCGTCTATCCTGAGTATTATCCGTTCCAGCCGCGCCCCGAAGGACAAACCCGCTCCGAGCAGCTTTGTTCTGTGTTTGAAGAGCTTAATCTCCCGTATATTTTCCCGCTGAAAGATATAATCGAAAAAAAGTCAGCTTTCGATTTTCCTTTGTACTGGGAAACGGACACGCACTGGAATCCTGTGGGCGCGAACATTGCATTTGAGCGAATATTCCAAATCATGCGCGACTATTTTCCGAACACAAATTTTCCAAAAATCAAGTACGATACAGTTATTACCTACGGCGAAAAAGAAGGCGACCTTCTTCCGATTCTTGGGCTTGAACACGGTCACAGCACGCGCCCGAGCCTTGTTCCGTCAGGATGCAAAAAAGAAGATTTTTACACTTTCCTTCACTACGATTTTATGACCAGCGTTCATACAAAAGGAACCGACCCGTCACTTCCGCGCGCAATCATATTCCACGATTCATTCTTCGGCGCGCTTGAGCCGTTCGTGTCTCCCATTTTTTCCGAAGTTCAGTACAAATTCAAGCAGTTCAGCGAAGACGAGAAATCTTTCATCCTTGAGTACAAACCTGATGTCATCATATTTGAAGCGATTGAGTGGCTTGCCGATACGATATGCGGCTAGTAGCGTTCTAAAAACGCCACTACCCATGTATTTCTTGTTATAGTGTAATTTTTGTAAAATAAGATTTTTTCTATAATATATGAAAATGTTTCTCCCAACGATAAAAAGAATTCTTACACCAACCGATTCAGCTTGCTTTTTTATGCTGGGCGTGTCACCAAAAAAACGCAACGAGCTTCTTTTGAGGCAGATTCTAGCAGGCTTTTTGTGCCTTATCCTTCAGGATATCCATATATATTTTTTTAAGAAGCCGTTTCTTCTTGAAAACGGAATTTTCATAAACGACTACATAGATTTTTTCATCGTCCTAATGTACTCGAACATATTCGGTCCAATTCCGGCAACAGTAATGGTTCTTGTCAATTTTATCGCCGACTCCATATTCCTGCACGGATTTGCGTTTTCTGACTTTGGGCTTGTCATGTGCGCCTTGCTTCCAGCAATTCCCTTGCAACGCCACTGGTACTATGACCTGCCCAAATCTATTGCGGCTGCAATTGTGTTTTCTATAATCCTCGGAAGCGGCTGGACGGCTCTTTTTATGCTCGTCGAGGGCGTTTCGCTCGAAGCCGGGAAAATAGTTTTCCAGTTTTTTAACGCGCTTCCAATCTGCCTTCTTTCGGTTTTCCTATGCCGACAATTTTTTCTTAAAGCAAGCGACAAAATCAAATCTAAGACTTTCGGGGGACTTTTCTACATTCACGACTATGACCTTCTTTACAAACGCATTGCAAGTGCGGGGCTAGCAAGACTAAGCATAAAAATTTCGGCTTTGATTCTATGTATAGTGTTGTTTCTTATAGCCGCAGGAATTATGTTCGTACACATACTGATTGTTCCTCAAGCCCCAGGATTTTTTGAAATGATGGGAAGCCGTCCAGATGCCCCGCACGGAAACTTTTATCTAAAACTAATTCTTTTGATGCTAAATGCGACAATTCCGTTCGTCCAGATTGTGAACTTGTTGGCGCAGTTCAAAATAGCAATTCCGGTCAGGCTTATGTCAACCGCCATGAACGACTTCACAAGCGATGTACTCAACGAAGAAAAAGAGTCGATATTGGATATCCATCTTCTGAACATTCACACGAACGATGAGATTGAAGATTTATACAAGACGCTGAAAATCACAGCCACAAGGATTTCGGGCTACATAGAAAAGTTGCAGCGTGAAAAAGCCCTGGAAGAAGAAATCATTCGTCAGGAGCAAAGAAGCGCAAAGCTCACAAAAGGATTCATGCTCGCCCTCGCAAAAACCGTTGACGCAAAAGACCATTACACAAGCGGTCATTCTTTGCGCGTAGCCCAGTACTCAAAGGAAATAGCACGGCGAATGGGAAAAACAAGCGAAGAGCAGGAAGAAATCTTTATAATGGGGCTTTTGCACGATATAGGAAAAATCGGGGTTCCCGAGTCCATCATCAACAAGCAGGGTAAGCTGACTGACGAAGAGTTTCAGATAATAAAGGAACATCCCGAAAAAGGCTACGAAATACTCAAAAATGTCTCGGAGCTTCCTATGATTGCAAACGGCGCGCACTGGCATCACGAGCGGTACGGCGGGGGCGGCTATCCTGACGGGCTGAAAGGAGATGAAATTCCGGAGGAAGCCCGCATAATCGCAGTTGCCGACGCATACGACGCAATGACATCAAAACGCGCCTACTCGGACGTGCGCCCGCAGAATGTTGTGCGGGCAGAAATAGTCAGATGCCGCGGAAGCCAGTTTGACCCAAAAATTGCGGATATTCTTATCAATATGATTGACGACGACCCGGAATACAAAATGCACGAGTTCTAGGAAAATGCTAGTGAAAACGCGCGTCCAAAATTGCCGTGTACGGCTCTCCGTCCTGCATGAACTGGCGGAATGTGCCGGACACAGTGATTTTTGAAAGTCGCGGCGGGTAATCGTCGGGATAAACAGGATTTCCCGCCAGAACAAACTCGAATCCCTGCTGGCAGCACGCCGTGGAATCCTGCACCATGCAGGAAAAAATCCGCCCGTTGGGAAACGACTCGTCCTCGTACACCTCGAACGTGCCGTGGATTTTGACCGATGCACCATCGTATTTCTCAGGATTTGTCATCATATCGAATACTTTCGCCCACACCATTGTGGAACTCATGTGGGACAAATCCACATCGTATTCGTAGCTCGGCGGGCTGACTCGTCCGTTCACGAACACAAGAACCGCAGTCACGCACAAGGACACAAGGGCAAGCAACAAACTCTTCTTCATGCCAAAAGTATACAAATATTAGCCTTGTTCGACAAATATCCGAGGAGCACGAGAAAATCACTTTTCAGCGCATATATCGCTCACAATGCGCAGAGCATATCGTTCAACAGCTTCAAAAACGATTATGTCAGGCTTGTACTTCCTCACATAATCCTCATCTTCGATTGAAAAATTTTTCCATATGTATTCGGCCTCAGAAAAAAACGGAGAGACAAAAGGCTCAAGGGCAATAAAAAAAGAATCACGAAATATAAGCGCACGAGGCAAATCAGGCTGTGCGCCTTTTGTCTGGACTCCATTTCGCAAATCATTCTTCAAGTAAGTGTACAAATTTTGATTTGTCGTTCCCACCGGGGAAAATTCAGGGCGCGTACTTTTGCGCTTATCAAGTTTTGTCGCAAGGTTGCGCATCAAATCGCCTTCCGTCATGCTAAATCCTACTGTCATATTGTAAGAAATTTCAGGAAAAGCAACCGTTAGGAAAAAAGACTTCAGCTTTTCAAAAAATAGCCTGGAAGTAAGATATGCCCCCAATGGATTCCAGTGTCCATCCGTTTCATAGTACAGCGGACAATCATACTCACTTTTTTTGTTTATGAGATAATCCCGCGGAAAAATGTAAGGAACACCCAATTCGTCAAAAATTGCCGTCACTTGGTCAGCCCGTGATATTCCATCGGGACGAACAAACGGATAATACTCTGAATAAACAGAATGTTTGTTCGGACAAAGTAAAAAAATAAAAGGAATTTTTTCATTTTTGCACCACTGCACGGCATTTTCAATTTTTTTTCGGAATTCCGCACATTCTTCATTAGTCATCAAATTTCTCTTAAAAAAATCGTACAAATTGCCCTCGTCTTTTCCAAGCGCGTCAGTATAAAAAAGCCAGCCGTCTTTGCCTTCAATCGCGCTATCCGAAAATACAGCACCGTGCAATACTTCATAATTGATTTTTGCATTCAATGAAATAAGGCGATTACGCATACCGAATCGGTCGGAAGCATACAAATTGCATTCATTGAAGAAATTGCTATTGAATTTTCCATCCCGCACAAACTTTGGATGAGTTGCAAGATAACGATTTTCTCTTTTTGAAATCAAACCTTTTCCATTGAAAAAAACGAGCGGGCATAAAATTAAAATGAGTACCAACCCTATAAACGCAATTTGAATTTTTCTCATACTGAAAAATATACATCGAAACTATCAAACGGGTAAATTAGAGCTAGTCAGAAAATACACAAGCCCGGCTGAGCCATCGTTTCAAGCGGGCCAACAATTAAGCTCCACAGGATTTTTCCGAACAAGAACAGAGTTTTTTTCCGTCCAGAACTGCCTGAACGAGCACACCGCGCTTGTACACGAGCTTGAGCGAAAAGAACGGCGCATTTTCCCGAAGCAGGCGGAAAAAAATCTTGTCGCCCTCCCAAAGCTCCAGCTCGTCAATTTTATCTATCGGGTACCATTCAAGCTTTCCTTCATCGCAATCTGCAATCTCTCCATGAAACTCAGTCGCCGTGAACAAGTGCATATATTCGGCAGGCTCATTATCAGAAACAAAAGTCACAATCCCACGGAAGCGGTAATTTGTGAGCGTAAGCCCGGTTTCTTCTTTCACTTCGCGCAAAAGACAGTCCTCGGGGCTTTCATGCTCCTCAAAATGCCCGCCAACGCCAATCCATTTATCATGGTTGATGTCATTTTTTTTCGTGACCCGGTGCAGCATAAGATAGCAACCGTCTTTTTCGATATAGCAGAGTGTAGTGAGAGGAGATTTCATGGTTATTTCCTTTAAAACTTCTGGAGATAAATTTAAAAATTCATCGAGTTTTATGCAAGAGGAATTACCAATATCCAAACTTGATACGACATAGATTTTTGCACACGGCCATTTCGACAAGTTCAATGACCGTATGCAAAGCTCTATTGGACAGATTCTTCTATTCTACTTCGTAGAACCACAATCCTTCGTAGCTCTTTCCGTTTTTCGTACCGTAAACTACGACCTGCTCCACATCGCCAACAGTAAAATCTCCCACAAGATTTCCAGTCTTTGGGTCTTTTGAGAGCTTTTCAAGCTTTCCGGAAACATTCACGCCAATTCCGCTGTAATCTTTGCTCGCAATTTCAAACCGAACGTTCTCGCCTTTTCTCAAAGTTCCGCCGAGAGGGGAAATAAGCTTCGTGTTCACGGCTCCGTCATAACTCAGATAAACCGACGGATATTTCATTACATTTCCGAAACCATCATATGAATCGTCCGCATTCAAACGGAAATCAAGTACTGGCTCATGGTTGTTCGGAGAGATTTCAAGCAGCTTGTAGATTTTTTTGATTGCGGCGTTCCGAGCCGTAGCGAACAAATCTTCATACAAATAATAGAAATCATTCTCATCAACCTTGAAGAATGCGGCTGTGAAAAAATCATACTCCTTCTGAGTGATTTTCTTTTCAGAAAGAAGCTGCTCGACTCTCGGAAGATAATCACGCTCAAACTTGGCAATCGAAAACCTGTCGCCATAATTTTCTTCAGAGATTTTTTTTGCAAAAATGAACGCACGGTAATTTTTCTTGTCAGGAACATCAAAATTAATCGCAAAGGTGCTTCCTGAACGGTTCACCCAGACCGCATTATCAACATCTTGCATTGTATCTGCATTTCGGATTTCTGAACTAATTGAAACGCCACCCTGCTTTATTCCAAAATCAAACTCAGTGGCCTCTGAAATCACCGTATTGTAGTCTGGCATAATTTTCCCGAATGAAAATCCCATCTTGAAGAATTTTCCGGCAACAAACGGCTCTTTTACGAACTGCTCCGCAGAAACTGGCTTTTTCAAAAACTGATATTCCTCTTTCTCAGGCAAATGGGAGAAAATGAACTGCTCGGGCGGAAGAAAAAACCACTCATCAGAATAGTGCTTTACCCAAGTCTTCCAGTCCACATATCCCGCATCCCAAGTCACATCGACAAGCTGCCATTTTCCGCCAACGTTGATTGCGTTCCACTCGTGGTCAGTCCGTTTTCCAAGCTTTCCCTGATAACCGAATCCTTTTGAGTACCCGTGGATTCCCATCGACTCAATTCCTGCAAGACGGCACATTTCGTTCATCACGCTCGAATAGCCGGAGCAAACTCCCTTCTTCTTTTTGAGGACACTCTCGTAATCTTGTTTGGAAATCCGCCCCGAAAAATACATATCAGTATCGTAAGCGATATTGTCACAAATCCAGTCGTGCATGATTTTGACTTTGGCAGCCGTTCCGCCCGCATTCTGGGTAAGATATTTTACCACGAGCGGAAGACCTTCTTTCGGCTTTTTGAACACAGTCTCCATCACATCTTTTGGAACGGAGCGAACTTTTGAGTCCATGCTTGCCGCAAAAAGTGACGCGGCAAAAGCAAATGCGAAAAACGCAGCAATCAGTTTTTTCATCGAATTCCCCTTATTTCTCAGAATATCCGCCCGCAAAAGTGATTACACAAAGCGAGCCGTATTTTTTGTGCTTGTTGCTGAACCCTACCCCAGCAACTGAAAAATCCTTGCTCATAATGTTTTTTCTGTGTCCACGGCTTGAAACCCCATCGTCAATCAAAAGCGAGACAACAATATCGCGAGCCGATTTTGCCCCATAATCTATATTTTCACCCGCAGTCCTGTAAGTTCCGTACTTCTCGATTCTCGTGAACGGAGAGCTTCCGTCAACGCCCGTGTGACCAGTCTGCTCGGTTTCGCCCTGCGTGCTTGAATGTTGCTGGGCAGCAAGCGACAGTCCCTTTGCCCCATTCAGAACAGAAAGCGGTTTTGCCGATTTCATGTACGAAACGCACTCGTTCACCACTGCCACACCTTCGTGCGTTACAAGCGTTCCGTTGTATACCTTACCGTCAAACTTTTTGAGGCGCGGCAAAATATAAAGTTCCGCATACAAAGCAGGATTTGAGCGCGCCTTGTTCATTTCCAGAATTACATCTTTTTCTATTGCCGAAAGATAGTCCACATTTCGGGCTGTATCAAGGGCTGCGATGTCCCATTTGTCCGCATCCTGGCTATTTGACTCTCCTCCGCCTAAAACCGAGCCAAGCGACAGGCAGCCAAAAAATCCTACCGACAAAAAAGCGGCAAAAAGCGTTGTTAAAATCCGTTTCACAGTTAAAACCTCCGTTTATTCAGTTATATTATCAATTTAATTAGTAATAATTCTAGTCCATTTTTTACTGAAAGACAAATTCTTAATTCAACTTTTCTTTGTATGATTCCGTTTTTTCTTTATGATTCGGAACCAAAAAATCCTCTGGTTTTTTGCAGGATTTATCAAATATCAGAATTTTGCGTATTTCAGAAGAATTTGATTTTTGTGAATCATCAACAAATTTGGAAAGCTCTGCACAAAGATTTTCCAAGAAAAAAGCAGCGGACATCCGACTTTGAAAAATCTGATATTTTTCAAGAATTTCTTCATCAGAAAGCAAGTCCATTAACTCAGAATCATTTAATTCATTCTGGAACAAATGCCTGAATGTTTTCCACTCTCGTTTTCCGTTTTCATACTTCAATTTTTCAAATGTTGTGGAAATGCTGTCATCATCTTCATTTTTACCGAAGACTACTTTTATTATTTTGTCCGCTTTGCTTTTGCTGGCGACTTGTTGATAAAATTCATCTATGCACCATTTGTAAAAAGTCGTTTTTGCATTGCGACGCACTTCAAAGACCGCATTCTGATATTCAGGACGAAAAGAGCGCGAAACATCTTTCTTTTTCGTTTCATATTCTTCTAAATCAGAATCTTTTAAAAAATCGTTTGTTTTTTCAAATAAATCTAGCTCACTGGGACTTTTTGGAAATTTGTATTCGTTCAAATCGATATAAAATTCGCTAGAAATGATATATGAAAGCACATCAGAAAAATCTTCATAAAAGAAAGGTTCATTTTCATTACAAGCCCATTTGAATTTGTCAAAAAAAGCACCAAAAGTAAAATAATACTTATCTGACGCATTTTTTTGACAAAAAATTGTTTCCTTATCAGAAATTTCTCCTTCCGTGAAGGCTTTTATACAATTTTGCAAAATAATGGAGATTTCCCGATAGGCACTTTTGTCACCTTTTTTCATTTCTGAAATCTTGTGCTTTAAGCTGCTCTCCTGTATGTTTCCATACTTGCACATCTCGCCATAGAACCCATCGCCCATACATCTGATGAACAAATAAAGAAGCGCGGTTTTGTAATTGTAGAAATCAGTCATTCGATTCTCCGTTAAAAACTCCGCGTTAGCGGTCGTGCAGGAGGCACGAAATCGCAGTTTTGCCAACGGCAAAATCTGCCCATGATAAAATTACATGGATGTAATTTTATCATGCCTCCTTTTGTTAGAATTTAATTTAGTATGAATCGAATAAAAGAAATTGAGTAGACCGAGCGCGGTTAAATTTTGATTGAAAAAATTCATCTAAATTTAACCGCGGAGGGTGGAAAAAAATTTCTATGTTGAAGTAAAAAGAAGATTTTGCGCTAATAAGAAACTGTAATAAAATTTCTTTCTATTTCGTAAAGAGTAGTGCATAATATTTAACTAGAGGAACATTGAAAATGAAGTATTTAAAACTAGTTTCTTTTCTTATTTTGGCATTATGTGCCGCTGGTTGCAAAAAAGCTGATATTGCTTCATCTAAAAGAACAATTACAGATATGGAAGGAACTAGTGTTGTAATTCCAAAAGATGTAAATCGAGTGGCTTGTATTTCACAATCTGCTACAGATTTTATGATAGCTTTTGGGCTTGGTGATAAAATAGCCGGAACTTATCGTTCTTTTACTTATAATCCTTGGACTCTTGAATTGTATCCTGCGGCAAAGAATTTTAAAGCTTATTCTTATAGTGTTGCGGCTGAAGAGCTTTTAGCAGATGGAATTGATTTGGTAATTACTCAGAATACTGAAAATGCTGAATCATTCAGAAATGCTGGAATTCCTGTGGTTGCTGTTCATCAATATTCGCCGAGCGGCAAATTTGATGATGAAATGTTTGATACTGCAAGAATAATTGCACAGATTTTTCCACAAGCAAAAAAGAAAGCTGATGCTTGGATAAAAGAAGTTCAAGAAACGATACGGAATATTGAATTAAAAATTGGAACGGCAGACAAAGATTTCCTTGTGTATTATGTGAACGGCGAAAAATCCAAAGGTTTATATTACTCTGATGGTGGCAATTCTATGATTTCAAAAATCTTTGACATTGCAAATATTCAGCTTGCAACAGAAAAATATGCGGTTTTGAATGTTCATAAAGTTTCTGATGAAGAGATGGTTTCCTTAAATCCGTATGCGATGATGATTGGAGGGGCGTATCAGAACAATCTTTTTGATGCATTAAAGGCTTCCCCAATATGGTCAAACTTGGATTGTTACAAGAATAATCGGGTGTACCGAATTCCTGTTTGTATGATTGGGATTGAAAATATCGGTGTTGAAACTTCTCTTATGCTCAAATATACGGCATCACTTTTCAATAACTATGAGTTTGATATGGCAAAAGAGATGAAAACTTGTGTAAAAAAGTATTTCAATTATGAACTTTCTGATTCTGATGTCAGGAATATGTGTAATGGATTAGATAAGTTTGGCGAGCGGATGGTAAAATGATAGATGCCAGAAAAAAACATTACTAACGACGAAAAAAGGTTTGCATTTATTTTATTTTTGCTCTCGCTAATCTTGATAGCACTATTTTTTGTCTCAATGTTTTTGGGACGATTCAAAATACCCTTTGGTGATGTTTTTTCTTTTTTTACTTTCCGAAAAATTCCAGATATGAGTTCAAGGGTTCTCTTGCATCTTCGTATTCCAAGAGCATTATGTGCAATTCTTATAGGGGCGGCACTTTCTGTGAGTGGAACAATGTATCAAAGCATGTTTAAAAATCATTTGGTCTCTCCAGACTTGCTAGGGGTTTCTAGCGGAGCAAGTGTCGGGGCCTGTCTTGCGATTCTGCTTGGATTTTCTTCTGGTTTTATAAGTCTTTTCGCTTTTGCTTTTGGGTTTATTGCCGTTTTGCTTACACTTCTTCTATCTTATACTTTGCAAAACAAAAGTATTGTAACAATGATTCTTTGCGGGCTTGCAGTGAGCGGCTTGATGTCTTCGTTTGTAGGGCTTATGAAATACCTCGCTGACAATGAGATGAAACTTGCAGAAATGACATTCTGGCTTTTGGGGAGTCTTGCGAAAGTTACGATGGATGATTTCTTTGTTCTTTTTCCTGTGATACTTATTTGTAGTTTTGTTGCTCTGTCTTGTTCGTGGAAATTGAATATCATTTCACTGGGAGAAAAAGAAGCTAAAAGTCTTGGAGTGAATTATCGTTTTTTCTTCATTTTGCTGATTGCAACGGCAACGGCTCTTACGGCTTTTTCTGTTTCTGTCGGAGGGGCTATTGGCTGGGTTGGTCTTGTTGTTCCGAATTTTGTGCGCCTGTTAGTTGGCAGCAATAACAAAAAACTCATCCCTCTTTCTATGCTTTCCGGGGCAATTTTAATGATTATTGTTGATGTTCTTTCACGAACCTTAGCCCCGAATGAAATCCCGCTTAGTATTATCACAGGAATTTTGGGAACTCCTGTTTTTATCTATGCAATTTATAAACGACGGATGGATATAAAATAGATGAACAGCATAATCAAAATAAGAAATCTTTCTTTTGCGTACAACAAAGCAATAAATATTTTAGATGAAGTTTTTCTTGAATTTTCAGAGGGAAGAATTATTGTACTTTTAGGGAAAAATGGCAGTGGAAAATCAACTCTGCTTGACTGTATTTTTGGTATGAACAATTTTTCTGGAGAAGTAATCATAGATGAAAAAAATTTAAGGGAATATTCCTATAAAGAGTTGGCAAAAGTTCTTTCATATATTCCGCAGAATTTACAAGTTAATTTTGATTACACAGTGCGAGATTTTATCTCTTTTGGACTGAATCCAAATCTTACTGCTTTCAAAAAACTTTCACAAGAAGATTATGATACGGTTTTTTATTATGCAAAGTATTGTGGAATTTCACATTTGCTTGACTGTACAATAGATAAAATTAGTGGAGGAGAACGACAACTAGCATTTATAGCAAGGGCATTAACTCAGAATACAAAAATAATTGTTATGGATGAACCGACTGCCTCGCTTGATTTTGGGAATCAGCAAAAATTACTCAGAATTATAAAAGAGCTTTCAAAAAAAGATAAAACGATTCTTTTCACCACTCATAATCCGAATCATTTGGTAAATTTAGATTGTGATATATATGTCGTTAAAGACGGAAAAGTCTCAAAAATTGATGTTTTGGCTCCAGAAATTTTACGAGATATTTATAGAGAAGACTTTGAATGGCGAAATGGAGTTGTTGTTTTTAATTAAAATTTCCACTCCCCTCACTCACAAAACAAATCATTCTCTGTGACAACAAAATAATTTCTTTTCTCCCGGATTTTTTCTTCTACACCGCTTGGAATGCCGTTTTAGAGAGAATCATAATCTCCGCCGACATTCCGAGCATTTTCCTAGTTACACAAGCCAGCTGGATTTACAGGCGTTCCATCTTTTGATACCTCAAAATGCAGATGAGGCTCATTGCTTATTCCTGTATTTCCTACTGTTCCGATTATTGAATCTTGACTTACATACGCCCCTCGTTTTGTATTGATTGCGTTCAGATGTCCGTACAATGTCTTGTTTCCCGCTCTGTGCTGAATGATAATATAATTTCCGTCAGTCAGATTGAAGCCAGTCTCAATGACCTTTCCAGGCAGCGCCGCATACACGGAAGTTCCTGCGGCGACCATGAAGAATAAGCATCTCAAAAGATTTTGAATTATAAAGTTTTTCCAAAAATGCAAGCTCGGATTTCCTGCCGATAAAAAAAATCATCATCCAATGTCATATAATTTACTCCAAAGTAATTTACTCTAGAGTAAATTATAAACTGATAAAGATTTTTTTTGCAATTCCGAAATCGACAAAGGCTTCGCTGAATTATTGTGGGGCATCCAGCGTAGCATTCCGACAGATTCTAAACCCAACTCGATTAGATTTTTCAGAAGGTCTCAGAGCCTCACGCTCAAACGAGCTGTTCCAACATCCACCACGCGCCACATATTTTTGCGGTGGATCATATACAAATGCGTAAGATGTGCCTTTAGCCTCCGACTTTCGCAAGATTTTTTTCGGAGAAATAGTCGAAGTCCATTCAAAAACATTTCCATGCAAATCATAAATTCCAAGTTCATTAGGCTTTTTCAAACCAACTTGGTGAGTACATTCCTCTAAAAGCCATGCTGTTTCAGTGGAATCAAAATCCCGCTGAGACTTATTTCCAGCACGGTACACATATTCCCATTCATTATCAGATAAAAGCCGCCAGCCATTTTTTTTCGTGTCGGCTCTTCTGAATTTTCCATCATCTGAAAATTCGTAGACACATTCAAGCCCCTGCATTTTACTAAGCTCATCACAGAAGAGTGCGGCATCGTACCAGCTCACATTCTCCACAGGACGCAAATCCGAAACCTCGCCTTTGATTTTAGGCTTTTTCGAGAAATAACTCGGCGAAACATCCGAATGTCCTGCTTTTTTCATAACCTGCTTGTAAAGCCGCTGTGTAACAGAATATTTTCCGACAATTATATCGTGTATCGTAATCTTAAGCCCACTAAGAAAAGACCTGCTATGAAATGTCAATCATTTGACGAAGCATTTTTCAATGTTTTTTCAGCAAGTTTTGAGACATCAACATCAGGAGGAAAAATAGGAACGTAATCAATATTGTTTTTAAGAACAGTGAAGACAACATTGAGAAG
>JAFSJW010000027.1 GCA_017449265.1 Treponema sp. | reverse complement strand
CTGAAAAGCTCGTCGATGCGTTTGTCAGAATCAATTTGATGCTTTTTTATCGAAATAATCTCATCAAAAAGAAGCACATTGTTTTGTAAAAAATGCCTCATTGCAACAAAAGCATTCATTATCTGAATGCTAACTTTGACAGCCGTTTCACTTTTGAGTACAGAACTGAGCATTGCTACACCTTGTTCGGTAAATGCATACGGAGGTCTGCGTAATCCCATTTTATCAGAATTGGAAGTCGCAAATTGCGACCTCCAATTTTCAAACTCTCTTTCATCGAGCTGAAAACAAAAATTTTCAGGAAATCTTTCGATATTGCGCTTTACCTGCTCGTTCAGTCGCTTTGTTTCCACGCCATAAAGTTCCGCCAAATCTCGGTCAATCATCACCTGCTGCCCGCGAATGACCAAAATCTTTGATTTTATTGTGTCTTCCGTGCTTATGACTTCATTTTCCATTTTAATCTCTCTGTTCTCCATTCTCACTCCGTGAACGCCGTTAGGCGTGAACAAATCCGTGTGGCAATTATCCACAAGAGATTCTGAGACAAGCTCAGAATGACGACTTTTCACTCTCAAACATTCTGCAAAATCGCAGGAATGAGCGCGTTGTCCAGAATCTCGAACGCAAAGCACTTTTTGCCCAAGTCCTTGAGCGACGCGCCGATGTGGTATACAAGCTTTTTATCGATTATCAGGAAGCGGTCGTGCATTTTCGTTGTATGTTTTACGGTCAATGCCGGATATTGCGCGTTGAATTTCTGCATGTCCAGAGTGGTGAGTTTTGTTTTTGGGTCGGTGTAAATCGTCACGTTCACGCCGTTCTGCTTTTTTGCAAGTCGCTCCAGCACCGAAAAATCCACATAGCCGTCAATCAAGATTATTTCGCTTTTAGCCTGAGACAAGAAAGACTCGAACTTTGCATAAGCGTCGAAAATCTGCCCCTGAAAGAAAATGCCCTGCTTTTCTTCTATTTTGTACTTGTCCATGAGGCTGAAAAGCTCGTCGATGCGTTTGTCTGCTTCTTTTTGATGAATATCAGATTCTATCTGATGTTGTCTGAGGCTTTTCAGTTCTGCAAAAACCTGTGCATTTGTCTGTAAAAAATGCCTCATTGCGACAAATGCTTTTACAATTTGAATGCTTGCTTTTACAGCCGTTTCACTTTTCAGAACCGCCGCAAGCATTGCAACTCCGTGCTCTGTGAAAGCATATGGAGCTGAAGTTGAATGTTTAAGAGAATTGAACCGGTCGCAATTTGCGACCAGTTCGTCTTTTTCTGTCACCGACAGTTGAAAACAGAATTCCGCAGGAAAACGCTCTATATTGCGCTTTACCTGCTCGTTCAGTCGTTTTGTTTCAACTCCATATATTTGAGCCAAATCTCTGTCTATCATCACCTGCTGTCCGCGAATGACCAGAATCTTTGATTTTATTGTGTCTTCCGTGCTTATGATTTCATTTTCCATTTTAATCTCTCTGTTCTCCATTCTCACCCCGTGAACGCCGTTAGGCGTGAACAAATCCGTGTGACAGTTTTCCACAAGAGATTCTGAGACAAACTCAGAATGACAATTTTTCACTCTAAAATTTAATTTCTCAATTCTCAATTCTCAATTAGTGAACGCCGTTAGGCGTGAGCAAATCCGTGTGGCAGTCTTTTGCAAGAGATTCTGAGACAAGCTCAGAATGACGACTT
>JAFSJW010000026.1 GCA_017449265.1 Treponema sp. | reverse complement strand
TCTCAAACTTCGCAGGCAAAAAGCTGATCAAAAGTGGGAAATAATCAGGCTTTTGCCAGCTTCTGCTTGTTGAAATCAAGTATAGCAGCCAGATCAGCAGGCAAATCGGCTATAAATTCGGCAATTAGAGCGCAAATATCCACATGGATCCCATTAAATATCTGAGACAGTTTTTCCAAAAAAAGTTCCAATTTTCTCAAGGCGTCCTCGAATGTAATATCGGCGATTTCGTCACTGATTTCGTAAAACAGAGGTCCAATGGAGCGGTCGTCTTTTTCCTCGCGCATAGCCACGGCAAGGAATATGTATCGAGCAAAAACGATTGCTGTCTGTGTGCACATGGCATCATAAGAAATAGAGCGGCACTCACCCGTAAGTTTTAACACGGATTTGCTGGTCTTGAAGAAGACTTCTATATCCCAGCGCTTACCGTATAGTTGTATGATTTCCTGCTCTGTCAAGGATGTATCGGTGCTGATGAGGACCAAATAATCCGATTTCTTGTTTCTGTTTCTGACAAATACGAGCTTTGCAGGAATTTTTATTTCACCACATACTTCAACCGTAACGCTCAGGAGATATTTCGCACGACCACGACGTTTCTTATTGCGGTTGAATATCTGCTTATCAGAGCACATCTCTCCATGATACAAAAACTGAATCTTGTCGGTCTTTTTTACCATAGCAACTGTGTCCAGATTCATCTTTTTCAGTGCCAGTATTGTCTTGGGGTAGGTAAACCAGCTGTCAAACAAGACATACTTCGCTTTAATTCCCGCTTTTTGTGCTTCCTGAATCAACTGTAGCAACACGTCAGGTGCCTTGCTTTTTGCCATTTCCCTGATCTTTGCTCCGAAGGCCTGCTTGTTGACCGGATTTGCTTCATTGATTCGGTTTTCCTGATTTTCTGTCGATAGCAGGCAAGAGTTTACCGGAATGAAGCTCACACCATCTGACCAACCTAATGTCAGCATCCGGAACCCTCGTACGTACCGATGGTGCGCATGATCGAACACATTTGCAAGCAATTCAACCGTTTTGGACCTGTCCCGCTCGAAAATGGAATCATCAATGATGAAGGCATTGCGCCGTTCTCCATCAGTTAACGGTTCTATCGTTTCTCTAATCACTTTTGCGGACAGAAGTGTTGTAAACCGCAGCCAGTTAATATGAGCAGAGTTTTTCAGCCGATATATTGTATCCTTGCCAAACCTGGGCGCCTTCTCAGACTGCATATCCAGATACATGCTTCGATTCCGGAAAACCAGCTGGAACAAGTACAGAAAGACAGCGATTACTGGTATGCCCGTCTCCTTGTAGGCATTACATTTTCTCAGTATGTCTCCAATATGAAATCTCTGAAAATAATGCACGATTCTTGAAGAAACAGTCTTCTCGTTTTCAATATCATATGCTATACTGTTCATGGTGCAGGTCCTTTCTGTATGGCTGTGATGTGGTGCAAATACATTATACCATACGATAGGATCTGCATCTACTTTTTTGCCTAAAAAGTTCGGAAAAACTGATTTTTCAGAATTTTAGTTTCAACATTGATTTCGCCAAAAAAGTTCAGATTTTTTGCTGTGCGAAGTTTGAGTC
>JAFSJW010000025.1 GCA_017449265.1 Treponema sp. | reverse complement strand
TAAGGAAAAAGCATCATGATAATGAATGGAAAAAATTATTCAGAAGAAATAAAAAAACTTCTTATTCAGAATTCAAAAAGCATTGATGAACGCTTTTTTGAGAATAACAGTTTTTCACTTGTTTCTCTCCGAAATGGAAGCCTTCAGGGATTTTCTGCCTATTATAAAATTTCTAATAGTCTGTGCGATTTTTTTTTATGTATATCGCCTGAACTGACAGATCAACCTGAAGAAATAAAGCTTCTTGAAAAACTGATTTCTGTTGCAAGAGGTAATGGATTTGAGACTTTAAAAGTATGTGTCCAAAATCTTTCAGAGCATGAAAAATATGTTTGTAAAAGAAAAGGTTTTAGAGAAGAAACTTCTTCTGATACACAGACCGTACTTTGCAAGCATATCTAAAATCAGCGGATGGAAAAATCCTCTCCTCAGAAGTGATTGATAACGGCGGAAACGGACATCATGCCATCCCACCATACTTAAGGAGTCTTGGAGTGGAAACTCTGATTCTTGGAAACCGCGGACAGGGAGCCATCGAAGCCATTGCTGCCAGCGGATTAAAAGAAGTCCCAGGAATCACCGGAAGCGCCGACGAAGCCGCAGAGCTTTTTGCAAGGGGTGAACTCAAACCAAACTTTGAGGCCAAGTGTAATCATCACGGGGAACATCATAATTAAGGAAAGATTCTTTACTTGTTCCTAAATCTCCTCATCCCATTTTCAAGCAAAGTCGTTGCAAGCTCAATCATTTCTTCCATTGGAATCTTACGACCGTCATAAACCCACTGGCGGTAAAGAAGTACAATGCAGTTATTAAAAGTCAAAAGAATGTTGCGCACGCTCTGCTCTATTCCCTTCAGGGGACGAGATTCCGCCGCCTGCTTTGTAACCCGGTTCTGCATTCTTTCGCGGATATAGTCAAAACGGCTGTCGCAGGTAACACGCTTGAAAAAATCATCCTGAGCTTCCATGTATTCAAAAAATGAGCGCACAAGTTTGTCCGTATCCTTAAGCTGGTCAAAGCTAGAGCCAATCGTGCCGCCCAGATTGCAGTCCAGACCGTGGAAAAGTGGAAACTCGAACATTCAAGCGACGTTAAAGTGATTTTCAATGTGTTCAGCGAAAAGGACGAAGCAATTTACAGGGAAGTTCTGGGCATATAAAAATATCTCTTGCCACTATTCAAAAAGCTGATTTTTACAAATTCTCCTCACCGTACTTCCACATTGCTTCGAAAATGGGACGTAAGCGGGCTGCTTTTTCTGTTGCTGAGTATTCTACATGGGGCGGAATCTCGTTGAACTGTTCGCGGTGAACAAGTCCCTTTTCTTCAAGTTCCTTGAGAGTAGATGTAAGAACGGTGTTTGAGATGCCGGGTATTTTATTCTTTAGTTCGACAAATCTGAGAGACTTATTTCTTCCAAGTTCGAATAAAACCCAGATATTCCATTTGCCCTGAAATAAAAGCATTGTCTTAAAAATAGGGCAGTTTGCAATTTCTTCGGGAATAGTTTCTTCTTTTTTGTTCATCTACTCATTTCCTTGTAATGGCATCCTATCATGTATTACTCACTTTGTCAAACTGAGTAATATTTTTATTGTTGGTTAGTTTTTCTTACTTGACAACTAATTATTACTACACTATATTATCACTAGGTTCAGACGTAATAAGTTCTGAAAACCTGATACAAACATTTTTGGAGGCATTTTATGAACACAATGGAAGCTATCAAAGCAAGAAAAAGCGTGCGCAGTTATCTTAACAAGGCAGTAGAAGAAGACAAAATCCGCTCGATTGTGGAAGCTGGTGCTATGGCAGCAGGAACACCGATGGCAGGTAAGATTTATTTTTCTGTGATTACTAATCCACAACTTCTTACAAAAATTACGGAAGGTGCAAAGGGTGTTATGTCAAAATCAGGTGTTGATATGCTGGTAAAGCTTGCTTCAAATCCTGGCTTCAATCCGATGTACGGAGCTCCTGTTGCAGTTGTTATTTCTACAGACAAGGCTGCAGATCCGAATTCACAGAACATGACAGTTGCAAATGCCGCTTGTGCCGGGGAAAATATGCTCATTGCCGCAACCGACTCTGGTCTTGCTTCATGCTACCTTGTTAGTCCAACACTTGCATTCGCCATCCCAGAAATTAAAGCAGCTGCAAAAATCCCAGAAAATGCAGTTCCACAGGCAATGATTGTATTCGGCTATTCAGAAGATAACAAACCCCACGCACCAAAGAGTTTCGATAATATCGTATACGTAAAGTAAAAAATTACATATCGAACAATAAACCGGACGGCCGTATCAAACAAGAATGAACAAATGCTTGAGAGATGCTGTGCCAGAAGGTAGATTTTAACCTAACAAGTAGCTCAAAGCCAACAACGCGGTCAAGCCGCGTTGCGGTTTAGCTACATAGTTATGTGAACGCCCGCACTGGGGCGCATTTATTAATGATTTAGAAACAGTAAGATTGTTGAAATCAAAGCAACTGCAAATCCTGCCCCAGAAATTATGCTGTAGATTTTTAAGGATTCCTTGTCAGATTTCTCCTTAAACAGGTAAAACAATCCTGTACCAAACACAAGAAGTCCGATTACAATTCCACAAATCGCTTTAATCATCTTTTCCTCCATTTTAAAAGCAGAGCTGAATTTATTATCACGATAACGCTACCTGCATTATGGACGAGCGCGCCCACAACCGGATTCAAGATTCCTGTTATGGCAAGCGCAATTGCCGCAAAGTTCAGCGTCATCGAAAACGTCAGGTTCATTTTTATTGTTGTCATCATGCGTTTTGAAAGAGCGAACAGGTGCGGAAGTTCCTTGATTTCATCGTCTACAAGTGCAATATCTGCCGCATCCACTGCAATGTCGCTTCCAGTCTTACCCATTGCAATTCCAACATTCGCCTTTTTGAGCGAGGGCGCATCGTTTATGCCGTCGCCAATCATGCAGATTTTTTCGCCACAGTTTTGCATTTTGCCAATGTAAGTAAGTTTGTCTTCCGGAAGGCACTCTGCCTTAACTTCTGATATTCCAAGTTCTCCCGCGATAGCAGACGCAGTTTTCATGTTGTCTCCTGTGAGCAGAACTGGCTGTACATTGAGCGAAGAAAGATTTTGTATCATCATTCTGGAATCGGGGCGGACTGTGTCGGATAAAATCAGAATGCCTGCAAGCTCCTTTTCTACTGCGATGTAAATCAGCGTGCCGTTTTCCTCTGTGTTATCCTCAAGTTTCTTTAAGTCAATTCCATTTTCTGCAAGCATGGCTTTGTTTCCGGCAAGAATCTTTTTTCCATTCACCGTTGCTAAAACTCCTTTTCCCGGAATCATCGAAAAATCATCTGCCGAAGGAAGGTCTTTGGCAGGTTTTTTTTGATAGGATTTTACGACTGCTTTCCCAATCGGATGCTCTGAAAGTTTTTCTGCTCCCGCTGCAAGCGCAAAAATTTCTTCTTCCGTATGCGCCCCAAAAGTCTGAATCTTGCTGACTTCAAGATTTCCGAAAGTAAGAGTGCCAGTTTTATCAAAGGTGATTTTCGTAACCTTCGCCAGACGTTCAAGGGCATCACCCTCACGCACCAGAAAACCATGCTTTGTGGCGTTTCCGATTGCCGCCATAATTGCAGTTGGAGTTGCAAGTACAAGAGCGCAGGGGCAGAACACAACAAGAATCGTTACTGCGCGTATAATCTGCCCTGTAAAAATCCATGTGAGAGTTGCAGCAGAAAGGGCAATTACGACAATCCAGGTTGCCCAGCGGTCTGCAAGACGGACGATTTTTGCCTTGTCCGCGTCAGCTGATTGAACAAGCCGAATCATCCGCTGAATGGAGCTGTCCTCGCCGACCTTTGTTGCCATCATCTCAAACGCACCAAACTGATTTACAGTTCCACTGGAAACCTCGTCTCCCACTGTCTTATCAACAGGAAGCGATTCACCTGTCATCACCGCCTGATTTATTGAAGTCTGACCGGAAATAATTATACCGTCCACAGAAATTGTCTCACCGGGAAGCACGCGAAGAATATCACCCACTTTCACCTCCTCGGCAGCAACAGCTTTTTCTGATTCCGTTCCATCGTCATTTTTTATAACGTTTCGGGCGGTCTGCGGTGTAAGATGAACGAGTTTTTCAATTCCGGCACGAGCTTTTGCAACCGTTAAATCTTCCAGCAACGCTCCAAGCTGCATAATAAAGGCAACCTCCCCGGCGGCAAAATCTTCGTGTATACAGACAGAAGCAACAAGCGCGAGCGAGACAAGTACATCTGCCTTTATGTCAAAACGTGTCGCAAGTCCGATAACCGCTTCAAGGATAATCGGAATTCCGCAGAGAATTATTGCCACCCACGCAATGTCAAATGGCAGCGTTAAAAAATGAAAATGTGAGTTTAAGAGACTTAAAACAAGTGAAACTCCGCCGATCGCAAGCAGAGCAATATCTTTTTTGATTCCGCCTTTTTCCAGAAGGACTTCTAATTTATAGAAAATATTTTTCACAGGGCTTCTCCTAAAGCAAGTTAATTAGCCTTAACTAACTCAGATTATACCTATGGGGGTATAGGTTGTCAACAGCTTTGTGAAAAATAAAAAAAAGCAGTCCGAAGACTGCCGTAAAAATCGCCTTACTGCATATTTGCAAACCGCTCTATCGCTTTTGTAAAGGTTGTAATTTCCTCGTCCTTTCCTTCAGAAATTGCATCGCGGATGCAGTGCTGAATGTGTCCTTCAAGCACAACCTGCCCTGCCTTGTTCAAGGCAGACTTTGCCGCGCTAATCTGGGCAAGCACATCCTCACAGGGAACATCTTCATCAACCATTCTGTCAATCGCCTTAATCTGCCCCATAATTTTTGCAAGCCTGCGGTGCAGATTTTCCGAATCCATGCATTTCTTCATAATTCCCATTTCATAAGAAAACCTTTTTTTTGTCAAGGCTGATGTAATTTCCCATGAATGACACAATTCAATTTTTCGTCTATAATCCCAATATCTGCCACCGGGTAGGAATGTGCGGGAATCAACCCTAAAACATTCAGCCACATCGTTAGGTCCGCCAATGCATTGGCAAGAAGATGGGCAATCTTTTTATAAGGAGTCGCCCATGATTAATTACATCTGGCCGCTTTTAATCATCATTTTTTCAAACACACTTTATCAAATCTGCGCAAAAGGAATCCCCGAGCAGATGAACACCTATGCAAGTATGACCATCACTTATGCAGTGGCAACGCTGTTTTCCGCAGCCGCTTTTTTTGTGACCACAAAGGGCGGGAACATCCTTAAAGAGTTCGGTCACACAAACTGGGCAACCGTCGTACTTGGAATCGTAATCACAGGACTTGAAGTAGGATTCATTTTTGCCTACAAAGCAGGCTGGAAGGTAAACACGCTTTCTGTCACCACAAACGCTATTCTTGCTATCGTGCTGATTTTTGTAGGTCTCATCGGTTACCATGAAGCCATCAACTGGAGCAAAGTTCTGGGTATTGCAATCTGCCTCGTAGGGCTGTATTTTATAAATAAGAAATAAGGGGTGATTTTATGTTCAGACCAATGAGAAGATTCAAACAGCAGATAAGTGATGCACAGTGCATCGAAATCCTCAAAAACGAAAAGCGCGGAGTTTTGTCGCTCCTCGGCGATGACGGATATCCTTATGGACTTCCAATTTCGCACCTTTACAGCGAAGAAGACAACAAGATTTACTTTCACGGTGCAAAAGAAGGCCACAAAATCGACGCCATCAAAAACTACGACAAGGCAAGCTTCTGCGTATACGATTCAGGCTACCGAAAAGACGGAGAATGGGCTCTGAACATCAACAGCGTAATCGTCTTCGGAAAAATCCGCCTCGTGACCAATCCGGACCTCACCCGCAAAATCTGCACTAAGCTGGTTCAAAAGTTCACTGATGATGAAGAATACCTGGAAAAAGAACTCAAAAACGCTCTGCCCCGCGTTCAATGCCTGGAACTGGAAATTGAACACATGACTGGCAAACTGGTGAATGAATCTTAGAAACATCACAACTAAATACCTTTCACTTTTCAGTTTCCCGATTTTCTGCTATACTCACAAAACTTAATGCAAACGACACATGTGTTGAAGCACCACTTCGAGTAAATCTGATCACGGCACATTAAGAATTCTTTTTTACGGAGGATTTCTATGCCAAGAAATCAGTTTCAGAGAATGGTCTTTGCATTCATCACAGTTGTAATTACCGTTCATGCTTTTGTTTTTTACAGCATTTATGTTGTAAATGGAGATTCACTTCGACAGGCTGTGGGAACAACCAGTGTTCTTGCAGCTGTAAGAACAATCGGCGGAATCTATATGTTCGGCCGCGTTATGCCGGTCTGGTCTGTTGTTCTAGTTGAATTCTGTTTTGCCTATTTTATGGAATGCGTCTACGGAAGCCCGCTTTCATTCCGTCTTGCCTGCAAAAACTTTGATCCCAAAACAACACACCCCGTCATTTTCGAGACTACCATAATCTGCGCCACAGTTGGATTAATGGTACCTGCAATGAGCCTGATTGCAACCTTCCTTTACTATCCTTACAACAATGGATTCCAGATTCATGTCGCTCTGGTTCAGTGGCTGCGACTCATGTGTTTTAATTTCCCTTTTGCCTTTTTTACTCAGTTATTTTTTATTC
>JAFSJW010000002.1 GCA_017449265.1 Treponema sp. | reverse complement strand
CTGGAAAGGGCGCTCAATATAAATCCTGATGCCAAGCCTAAAGAGCTTCTTCCGATTATCCGCCGGGAAGTTGACCGTTTTGTCGGTGATGCCCCTCAGTTCGATGATTTGACAATGCTTTCTCTGACTTACTACGGAAGACAATAGGGACTGTCTAAAAAGTATTAAACCGGTGGTTGAGCGGAGTCGTGCGAAGTTGCTGAACGCTAACCACCACTTTTGGTGTTAATGGTCATTTTGACAGGCTGACCGTATTCGGAACTTTGCTTAAGTTTGTTGATGCTGGTTCGGCTCTCTGATGACCTTGTACGCTTCCACGAGTTTTTCAAGTGACCAGACGGCGTTCGCCGGGCTTGTGCTCGGAATACAGTCGCATTGGATTTTGAAAGACTCGTAGCGGGCGGCGCAGTGTTTCTGCCAGAGATTAAATGCGGTTTTTCCTGTGCAAAAGACTCGCCTTGTTTTGCTATGCGCAAAAATTTCCGTGAAGTCGTTGGGTACGGCATTTTTGATTGACGAATCGGCGGCTCCGTGTATTTCGCATTGGGCGAGCACATCCCAGAGGGCAAGTCCGTGCCTCAGAAGAAAATCCTTGCGCTCTTTTATTGCGGCTTCAATGTCGTCCGCATCGTTCGGAAAAGTGAGCGATTCGTTGAACAAGGCGGGCAGCACTTTCCAGAAGCGGTTTTGCGGGTGCATGTAGAAGAAGCCGGATTTGCGGCTGGCAGGAGAGGGCATAGTGCCTAGAATCAGGACTTTGCTTTGTGAATTCCAGACGGGCGGGAGAGGGTGCAAGATTTTTTGTGTTGATGCTGAGATTTTCATTTCTCAATGATAAACAGGTTTGAGACGGTTTGTCATGTTCTTGTTTTGTTCCTTTCGTCCTGAAATCTAGTGCAACGCCACGCTTTTTTCTGATACACTCAACTTCATGGACTATTCAAAGAATCCGTTGAAAATTTTTTTCTCGTATTACAAGCCGCATCTTCCGCTTTTCATCGCCGACATGGTGTGTGCCTTCTTTATCGCCTCTATTGATGTAGCCTTTCCAATGTTCTCACGCTATGCGCTTTACTCGCTCATTCCGAACAAGGAAATGCGCACTTTCTTGATTTTGCTCGGCGTTCTACTTTTTGGCTTCGCAATCCGCTGGCTTTGCAACTGGTTCGTGAACTACTGGGGACATGTTTTCGGAAACAGAATCGAACAGGACATGAGGCGGGATGTATTCAATCATCTTGAGAATCTTCCGTTCAGTTTCTACGACACTCACCGCACGGGAAAAATCATGTCGCGCGCTACGACCGACCTCTTTGAAATCACCGAACTTGCCCACCACGGACCTGAGGATTTTTCCATAGCAGTCCTCACGATTCTAGGCTCTTTCTTTTTTCTTCTGAAAATCCGCTGGGAACTCGCGCTAGTCGTAATCATCGCTCTTCCAACGATGATTTTCATCGTTATCGCTTCAAGACGGAGCCTTTCACGCACTTCCGTCACCGTGAAAGAAACGACTTCCGAAATAAACGCATCGCTTGAGTCGAGTATTTCTGGCATCCGCGTAACAAAGGGATTTTCCAACGAAAATTTCGAGCGCGAGCGGTTTGCAAGACACAACAAAAACTACAGCCTTGCCAAGCAGGTCCGCTTTCGTTTTATGGCATTCTTCCATTCAAACATAGAGCTGTGCAATAACCTTCTTTCTCTCATTGTGCTTGCCGTGGGCGGCGTTTTCATCATGCAGGGGAAGATGACACTCCCTGATTTGATTGCGGCTAATCTCTTTATCGCAACTTTCACGGCTCCTGTCAGAAAACTTACGAACTTTGTGGAGCAGTTCGCTACCGGCATGGCTGGTTTTCACCGCTTTCTTGAAATAATGCGAGAGGAGGAAGAGCCGAAAGATGCTCCTTGCGCGGTGGAAATTCTTTCTGCGCGGGGAAACATCTCGTTTTCCAATGTGGATTTTTCGTACACGAAAGATTTTCCGGTTTTGAAGGGCGTGAACATGGAGATTCATTCCGGGGAAAAATTCGCCCTTGTGGGGGCGAGCGGCGGGGGAAAATCCACAATCTGTAATCTGATTCCGCGCTTCTACGAAATTACGGGAGGGAAAATCACTTTGGACGGAATCGACATCAGAAAAATCAAAAAGTCGTCTCTGCGTGAGCAAATCGGAATCGTTCAGCAGGATGTGTTCTTGTTCGCCGGCACAATCCGGGAGAACATCGCCTACGGAAAGCCCGGAGCTACCGACAAGGAAATAGAGCTTGCCTCTCGCCGCGCGGAAATCCACGACGACATCATGCGGATGCCTTCCGGATACGATTCTGTCGTGGGCGAGCGCGGAATCAAACTGAGCGGCGGACAGAAGCAGCGCGTTTCAATTGCCCGCTGCTTTCTAAAAAATCCCCCGATTCTGATTCTGGACGAGGCGACTTCGGCTTTGGACACCGCAACGGAAACTAAAATCCAACGCTCCTTTGATGAGCTTTCAAAGGGGCGCACAACTCTTGTCATCGCCCACCGACTTTCGACAATAAAAAACGCAGATAAAATCGCTGTCGTAAACGACCACGGCATCTCCGAGATTGGCACTCACGACGAACTTATGGCGAAAGGCGGAGAGTACTACAGGCTCCGAAGCGCGCAAAAAGAGCTGTGATGATTTTTTTGTTTCCTAAAATTCTTGAAAGACTTTTGGAAAGAATATATTTTTAATAGAACAAAGATAAAATTCATGTTTCTTCTATAAATATAGAACAAAATTAAACGCAGGGGATTTTGTATGTGCGAATTTTTCAAACTTAAAGAGAGAGAAACTACGGTTAGCAGGGAGATAATAGGTGGTATCACCACTTTCCTTGCTATGTCTTACATTCTGGCAGTCAATCCTGGAATCCTTTCCCAGTCTGGTCTTGACTGGGGAGCTGTTTTTTCGGCTACAAGCATCTCTGCCACTATCGCTACGCTTGTGATGGCATTTTGTGCAAATCTTCCTATTGCGCTCGCCCCTGGCTTGGGATTGAACGCATTCTTTACATACACGGTTGTTTTGAGCATGGGGTGTACACCTGCTTTTGCTCTTACGGCAGTATTCGTTGAAGGAATCCTTTTCATTTTGCTTTCTGTCTTCGGTGTCCGTACGCTGATTATGGAATCTATACCGCGTTCGCTCAGAAAGGCTGTTGCAGTCGGAATTGGACTTTTCATCGCCTTGATTGGTTTGACGAATGCTGGAATTACATCAGGTGATACTGGCACTCTGATTGGATTTGTAAACTTTGATGGCGAACATGCCCCTGCAATTGTGGCAATGCTTGGTCTTGTTATTACGATTGCTTTGTATATGCTGAAAGTGCCTGGGGCTATTCTTATCGGAATCATTATTACTACGGTGATTGGTATTCCTTTTGGAGTCACGAGTGTGCCTGATGGGTTCAAGCCGTTTTCTACGCCGAAAGCTCCGCATCTGTTCATGTTTGAATGGAAGAATATATTGACGCTCAAATTCTTCGTCGTGTTTTTTACATTTTTGTTCACCGATTTGTTTGATACAATCGGAACTCTTTTCGGTGTAACCGAGCAGGCAGGACTTGCTTCGCGCGAGACTGGTATTGTTGGTGGGCGTAAGGCGCTTATGGCGGATGCAATCGGAACTGTCATTGGTGCATGCCTTGGCTCTTCTACGGTAACCAGCTTTGTGGAAAGTTCTGCTGGTGTTGCAGCTGGTGCTCGTACAGGTCTTGCTTCTGTTGTGACGGCCTTTTTGTTCTTGGTGTCGATTTTCTTGAGTCCGCTTTTTGCTTTGATTCCTGCTGCCGCAACTGCTCCTGCATTGATTTTCGTAGGATTTTTGATGATGAGTTCTATCGGAGACATTAATTTCAAGGATCCTGTGGAAGGTGTGCCAGCATTCATCACGATTATTGTCATGCCGTTCGCATACTCAATCGCAAAGGGAATTCAGTTCGGAATGATTGCATTCGTTCTATGTAACATTTTTGCAAAAAAAGCAAAGGTCGTTCCTGTTGTTACATGGGTTTTGACATTTGTATTTCTCGCAGACATTATTTTTGAAGCAGTAAAATAGACCTGTTCGGGAACCTATTGGTTCCTCACTGGTCTTGCGTAATTTTTCAGGCTAAAGCCTTGCAAAATTACAGAATTTCTAAGGTTCGTGTTCGGAAATCTGAAGTTTCCGAACAGCTCTAATAAAAACAGAAAAAAATGTAAAAAAAAGTTGTAGTGTCATTCCTTGTCACTTCTTGATTATATACTGTACTCATAATCTGAAAATAAAAAATCTTTTAAGTCTTTTTTTTGCGAAGAAACTGTCCAAAAAGTTTGTTGCATACGGTTACTGAGCGAAGCAATGCACTGAGCTTGTCGAAGTGTCGAAAAACAATCACTCTGTATGTGGTTGTTTCGACTCCGCTCAACCGCCGTTTTCATTTTCTTTAGAAATCCTCTTGTAATAAATATAAGGGGAGGAGGTTCTATTATGCCAAGAACAATAGTGACGCTGGACGGAATATGCGGCGAGCTGAGCGAAATTCTCATGGACTGGAGGCGTTGCGACTTCCTTGACGGAAGGTTCGGGATGCACTGGGCGGGCAACATACTCCATGAGTCGGGCGCGGCGAAATGGGACGGAATGAATTTCTGGACTGACGACGACATTAAGGTAGCCTGCCGCGGGCGGGTGACGCGCATCACGGACACCGGCGGAAGCACCGAGCTGGAAATCCTTCACGACGGGGGGCCGACGGTGAAAATGTGGAGGCTCATAGCCGACATCCTCCGGCCAGGCACGGAAATAAGCTATGTCTGCGAGGACGGAGGAAAGATAGTGTCAGGGAACAAGGGCTACATGGAAGACCTGTACGACATAAAGCTGTGGAGGTGGCGCGCCCCGAGAGCGTTCTCGTGGGAGGCGGACGCTCTCGGCGTGTGCGAGGCGGTGGCGAAAATGAAGCTCCGCTACCTGCTCCAGACGGACGAGGAGGACATTGACAAACTCATAGAGATGGCGCGCAAGACGAACTGGATTCCGACCTGCGGACGACAACGCCGTGAGATAGAGGACTGCGAGTAAGGGGGCTAGAATGGGAAAGGCGATAAAAGTGATGGCAAGAATCGGGCTTGAGGTACTTGTGTCGGAGGATGAGTACCACAGGCTCAGCAGGTATTTCAGGGGCGAGCTGCCCCTGAACGACAGGACGATACGGTTCTTCGTGGCACACGGAGAGCCTGCGGGCGGCGAATACGGAAGCTACATACCTGACACCGAATTCGACAGCCCGCGCATAGAGGAGCTGCCCGAGCCAGAGCAGCCCGACGAGGCAGTAGAGAAAATGAAAGAGAAGGCAAGGCATCCCGCGCAGCTCGTGGCGATGTACCTGACAAGCCTTTATGACGGAAAGAAAACGCGCGTGTCGGCGGCTCAGATAGCATCCGCGCTGTCGATAGACATAAACGAGGTCACGGCCATAAAACAAAAGATAAAGGACTGGTTCGACAAGGAAAACAACAAGGGCCTTTTCCATAACCGGGAAGACCAGAAGGTTTTTCTCGGGACGGACGGGGATGAATTCACGATAAGCGAGGTAAGCCCTACTGTCCGAAGAATTTTCAGATAACTGATTTTTTTTAGGAGGAATTGATTATGAACATAAACAACCCTGAATTTTTAAGCGGCGTGAGCCGCATCTGGCTTTTGCTTTCAGTCGAATGGAACAAGATGCTGATAATCACATGGCTCGCAGCGTCCGTGATGACGGCGGAAACGCTGATAAGAATCCGCAGGAACACGGAGAAAAACGGAAATCCCTCCGCAAGGCTGGCAGCCCGTGACATAGTGCTGCTCGTTTTTCTTGCCGTAACCATATTGTGGGGACCAGTCCTGCTCCTTGCGAAGAGCATGTTCTTTGACCCACTGAAAATACTGGAGCTGGAAGCCTTCAGACACATACGCCCCCGCGGGCATGAGATACTGCTGGTCAGGCTCGGAATCCTCCTGGGGCTTGGCGCGCTCTGGGCGTGGGCCAGGCATCCTGCCCGAAAAAGAGCGAGGCTCAAGCCTGGCGAGGTCTGGCAGGCGGCGGAGGCGGACGACTGGGACCGCGTGGAGGCCGTTCTGGGAGACGACAAGTCCCACTACGGATGCATTATTGCCGAGCTGACCAGAAAAATCATCGGAAAAATACCCGTGTATGAAGGGATTATGTCAAAATACGAGGGAATTATGAAAACGACGACCGACCCTGACGAGTACAGCCACGCCATGAAAAGACACGGGCAGGCGGAAGACAGGCTGAAAGCAATAAGGCTCGCCCTTACCTCCATAAGGGGAACGCCCGAGCAAAAGGCAAGCCTGCTCCATGAATTCTGGAACGACGGAAAATGCAGCTCCCTAAAAGCCGTGCTCCCCTACACGGCCATAGGCAAAAAAATCAAAATCCACAAGGAGATTACGCTGGCAGTAAGCCTCATGCTCAGCCTTACGCTTCTGTTCCTTGTCGTATTCTTCTACATGATTGAAGGGGGCTCAGGAGGCTCGTTGCTTCTGCTCCTGCTCCTGACACTTCCCGGCGCGCTCGCAGTCTGCTTCGGGCTGTCATTCGGACTCGCCACGCTCGTCGGCACGAAACTATCAGATTTGTACGAGAAACGCGCGCTCGCGAATGTCGGGGTTATGACGCTGCCCAAAGATGACGGGACCGCCATCCGCAACGCCGCGGTCGCAGCCGCAATAGGGGCGGTAACGGGCGCGATGATCGAGCATTCGGCAAGGAAACAGCCGATATCTGAAATGTTTGACTGAAAAATCCCGAAAGATTTTACTTGTGTGAGCGCGCGGAAAGGCTAGGGCAAAATTTTCATGCCAGAATCACTCGGCGCAAAATATCCGACCGAATGCACCGAATTGAAATGGCAGTGGCTCTTCCCTCAGAAAAACCGCTGGAGGAACAAACTCACAGGAGAAGAAGGCAGATTCCACATCGACGAATCGCTGGTTTCAGCGGTCCGCATAAGAACAATTCAAGAACTCTCTAGCCCTATGAACAATGTGTGTTGCAACTTAAGGTATTTGCTTACACTGACATAATGTTTGTTATAAAATGCTTACAACGGATACGGAGAATATTTGTTATGTGGACGCCCGCACTGGGGCGCTGGTATTAAGAAATATAAAAATATGCCGATTTATAAATGAGGTATAAATGGATATTGAGAAAGTATGTAATGAAGTTCTTGATGAACTTAATCCTTGCTACGATATAGAACAATCTTTGAGAAATGCTTTTATCACAGTTATAAAATATTTAAATCAATTCCCGGAAAATCTTTCAGTTCGTTCAAAAAATAATATACCTGATGTAAAAACAAAAGAAGGAATAGAACAATTAGCTGTTTCGTATTTTAATGGTTTTCATTCTCCTACAGTTCCGAAACTGCCTCAGACTGTACCAGATGAAATGGTAAGTTTCATAATGGAAATTGTTTTTAATCATTCAAAACAGGAAACAGAAGAAATAAAACTAACACATTTGGAATCAATGGCTTCAGAAAATGCTGTTGGAGCACTTTTGGAAAGATATTTAGATTCTGTTCTAAGAGAAAAAGGTTGGGCTTGGTGTTGTGGAAATTTTGTAAAAGCTATCGACTTTGTAAAATTTGACAATGGAGTGTGGTTTGAATTACAGATAAAAAACAGAAGTAATACAGAAAATTCTTCAAGCAGTAAAATCAGAGAAGGTACTTCAATTCATAAATGGTATCGAACTGAAGCTAAAACTGGAGAAACAATGTGGAATAATGTTCCAGAACCTATGAAAGGAATGAATCTTTCAGAAGAAGGATTTAAAAAATTCGTAGAACAATATTTGAAGAAAAATATAAATCTTGGAAAAGGAAATTAGGATAAAAAAGTCGTGAAAATCAAGTTTTCACGACTTTTTTCTTTATACAGCAAAATCAAATAAATCTGGTTGTTCTGATTTATTCAATCGTTTTTCCATAAGCTTTTTTATTGAAACATCATCCGTATATGTGTAACGAGAAAAAGGAAAATCGACAGGTGGCAAATCTAATGGTTGATTTGTAATAAGTTTTACAATCTGTTTGCCTATTGCACAACCTAGGCTAATTGGAACTGCATTACCAATTTGTTTATAAACATCCTTCATTTCTCCAAAGAATTTCCAATCATCTGGAAATTCCTGTATTCGAGCATATTCTTGGATGCTAAGAGGTCTGTCTTTTTCTGGATGGCATAAATCTGTAGCAGGCATTGTTGGATCTGTTACAAGAGTTGGAGAAGGCTCATCCCAACCTACACGGCGGAAAAATCCGGTTTTTCCGCCACCGAGTTTGAGTTTTTCCCCCATAGCTTCATACTGAATTTCCTGTGGTAAATGTTTCCAATATTGTCCAGCTTTGAGCATTTTAAAATACTTCAAACGTTTTTCTGGAAATTTCATTGCTTTCTGTTCAGCTTCTTTTAAGTCAGAAATAACTTCTCTTACAGTTTTCCATTTTGGTAAGCCAAAATTTCCAAATTCATCATTTGTTGGTGGCAAATATGGAATTTTTTGACCATCCCGAGAACAGAAAAATACGACACGCTCTCGTTTTTGCGGAGCACCATAATTTGCAGCATTGTAGAGATTAAAGGTTACTGTATAACCGCCTTCTTCCAATTTTTTGAGAATGTAAAGCAAAGCTCCACCTTTCTTTTCTTCGGGTGTTTTTGGAGCAAAACCAAAACGTTTTTCCATTTCTTCACATTCGAAAGGAGCAGATAAAATTCCTCTTACATTTTCAATTACTGCAAATTTGGGACGGAGTTCCAGTATTCTGTCAATAAAAGTTAAAAATACATTTCCACGTTTATCTTGGAAACCT
>JAFSJW010000024.1 GCA_017449265.1 Treponema sp. | reverse complement strand
GTGAGTAATATTCATCTAAAATTTTCCACAAGGTTCGCTCTGGCATTACAACTCCCCTTTCTGCGCTTTCTGATGAAGCTCTGTAATCTGTGAAAGAAGCCTGTCTATTTCGGCATTGAGCTTTGTACGCTTTTCTTCGTAATTCTGAATTGTTTCTGCAACGCTTAAGATTTCTTCCTCCTCGTGAGGATAGCCGCAGACATCAAAATTGTAATTTGAATCAATAAGTTCCTGAGCTGTAAAACACTTTGCTTTTGGATTTCCTTCTTGGTCTGTAATTTCTTTACGGTCATTCCACCAGGCAATGCAGTCGTCAAAGTGCTTTAATTCCATTGGCTTTGTTTTGCTAAAATGCTTGCGATCGTTCGGAATGTCTACGCGGTAGAACCAGGTCTTTCCAGTCGGCTCTTCGTTATTGAAGAAAAGGATGTTTGTCGTAATGCTTGTGTAGGGGCTGAACACGCTGCCCGGCAAGCGGACGATTGTATGAAGGTTAAAATCTGTAAGAAGCTTTTTCTTAAGATTGTTCTTTGCGTTGTCGTTTCCAAAGAGGAAGCCGTCTGGAACGATTACAGCGGCGCGTCCATCTTTTTTAAGGCGGTACATGATGACGGCCATGAACAAATCGGCGGTTTCGCTGGAGCGCAAGTCTGCCGGGAAATTCTGCTTGATGTCGTCCTTTTCGCTTCCGCCGTATGGTGGATTCATAAGAATTACATCAAAGGCATCTTTCTGAGTGTAGTCCAGAAGTTTATAGATAAGTGAGTTTCCGTGATAGACCTTGGGGCTGTCCAGACCGTGAAGCAGCATGTTTGTTACGCAGAGCATGTAGGGGAACTGCTTTTTTTCTACGGCGTAGACTGAGTTGTAGATTTTTTCGGAATCTTCGTTGCTGATTGTCCCCTTTGCGTCCTTGATTGCCTCAAGCTCCTTTATCCAGCTGGAAAGAAAACCGCCGGTTCCGCAGGCAAAGTCCGCCATCGTCTCGCCAATCTGGGGCTTTATCATTTTTGCCATGAACTGCGTCACAGCCCGCGGAGTGTAGAACTCACCGGCGCTACCTGCGCTCTGGAGTTCTTTGAGGATTGTTTCGTAGATTTCGCCGAACGCGTGGGTCTCTTCGTAGCTGCCGAAATCAAGCTCGTCGATGATGTTCGCAATCTGGCGGAGGAGAACGCCGTCTTTCATGTAGTTGTTCGCGTCTTCAAAGGTCGTGCGGACGATGCTCTGTCGGATTGGCGTGTCAGGAGAGATTTCAAGGTTCTTTAGAGTCGGGAAAAGCCTGTTGTTCACGAAGTCCAAGAGCTTGTCGCCGGTAAGTCCGTCTCCCTGGTTTTCCGAGTGCGCCCAGGCACGCCAACGGAGTTCTTCCGGGATTATTGATTCATATTTTTCATCTGCTGCTTCAGCTGCAAATTCCCAGTCCTCTTCCTTTGCATCATATACTTTCAAGAAGAGCATCCATGCCAGCTGCTCAATTCTCTGCGCGTCACCGTTGATGCCGGCATCGTTCCTCATTACATCGCGGATTCTTTTAACAAAACTTGTTAAGTTGCTCATGTTATTTTGTCTCCAATTGCTTTATCATTTTATCAAAATCAGAAGTGATTTTTTGGGTTCTATTAAAAATTTCGTATTCTCCAAAGGCTTTTTCATTCGTTTTACGGAGCGATTTCCTTCCTTTTGAACTGCCGAGATTTCCTCGGCGGTTCGATTTTTTTCCAATTCGCCAATCTCATATATATTTTTTAGATGCAGACTGATATTATCAGCAGAGCAATCAAAAAGCTCTGCCATGGCTTTTTGCGTAAGCCATATTGATTCGTCCTTTACCAGCACGTTGATTTTTACATCTTCCTCCGCACTTGTGTAGAGAATGTATGATATTTGTTTTACAAGTTCATTCTGCATAGATTTCTATCTCAGCAAAAGATTTGCCAGTTCCTTTTCCTTCTGCTCATATTGCTCAAACAGTGGCATGAACTTTTTCAGAGCAGCGACAATGCGTTTTTGTTCGGCAAGCGGTGGGAGAGGAAAACAAAGTTCCTTCAATGCAGCTCCTGTTAAATGTTGAATTGTAACTCCTTTGCTTGCTTCTGTTAAAATCTTGTTTGCTTTATAGACTTGGAATACATACAAATAAAATTTTGGATTTAAATCACAAAAGAATCTCACGCGATGAAGTGCATTTTGATAATACATTGGTTCATCTCTGTCATAAATTGCACATCTTCCCGCATCTCCTCCCTCACATATAAGCAAATCATTCTTTTTTACGGTATATCGTTCATATTCGCTTGCCTCAAATTTCATTTGTTTGACTTTTGATAAATCAATTCCTTCTTCTTGTATGTTTATTGAACAAAGATAATCTTTCATTTCTCCCTTATTCTTTAGAGCATCTTTAGTTTTACCCAATTCACAAGTTGCAATATCAGTAATTCTGCACCAACACCAGCTTTCTGGAATATCAAAGGGAATTTCATCTTCTTTAATGTCACACGGATTCGAGCCAGCTAACGCTGTCTCTTTTTTGGATTTCTTCTTTCCAGATTTTGCGTTTATTGCCAGCGAAACTTCAAGGCGCAAATCCAATCCGTGTGACAGTTTTTCTTTCCTAATTTCTTCCAGCAAATCCCGTGCATTTCCTTCGCTGGCTATCTGCGGCACAAGGCGACCGGAAATTGCTTCCTGCAAAATTGCTGCTTTTAATTCTTTTGCTCCCATTTTATGATTCCTCGTTTTTTTCATTGAATTCTTCTGCCCATTCTCTAACTTTTGCCTGTAAAAGCTCCTTGTCGGGCAGACAAAGTTCGCAGGAAGAAGCGTAAATATTCGTATCCTTTGGCAATGTAAGTTCTACCAAAGCATCGTCCTTTGATTTGCAGAGCAAGATTCCGATAGTTGGTTTTTCAAAATCAAGTTTTACATAGCGGTCAAAATAATTTACATACATCTGCATCTGACCAAGATCTTGATGTGAGAGTTTGTCAGTCTTTAAATCAACAAGAACATAACATTGCAGTATTCGATTATATAAAACAAGGTCTACGTAAAAATTATCTTCGTTAAAAGTAAATCGTTTCTGCCGAGCTTCAAACAAGAAGCCTTTTCCCATTTCGAGAAGGAAAGTCTGCAACTTGCTGATGATTGCATTTTCCAATTTTGATTCAGTGTAAGCACTTTCTGTTCTTAAACCTAAAAATTCCAGTGCAATAGGATTTTTAATGATATCGGAAGGGTTCTCGACTATCTGTCCTTTTTGAGACAGTTTCATGACTTCGTTTTTATTCTTGCTCAATGCAAGCCTCTCGTACAGACTGCTGGCAACTTGCCGCTGAAGCCACTTATATCCCCAGTTCTGCTGCTTTGCCTCTATTTCGTAAAAATGCCTTTCATCTGGATTTTCAATTCGCATAAGGATCTGATAATGATTCCATGAAAGTGTAAAGTTCTGACTGAAATTCGTCTGAATATCAGACAATTTTTCTTTTTTTATGAATTTCGTCTGCCTTTCAGACGAAATTGAATATGTCTGATAGAATTTCCTGCACTTTGTCAGAGTTTCAACAGACCAGCCTTTCCCATAAATATCTGTAAGGTTTTCGGAAAGACGCTTTAACACTCCTTTGCCATACTCAGCCCTTGTTTTTCCGCTCTGTTCGAATTCAACAATATATCGTCCTATTTCGTAATAAGTATATACTATTGCAGTGTTTGTGGCGTGTGCAACATAGGCACGGCTTTTTTCGATAAGTTCAGATATTTTACTTAAAAGAGAGTTTTCCTGACTGTCAGAGGTATTTTTTATGTTATTCTCGTTTTTTTCTCTATTATTTTTCATTCTGACTCCCATTTTTATTTACATGTAACATACTTTCAAAAGTCAAAAAATTAAAGTTTTGAAAGTGTTATATCACGCTACCTTATACAATTCGTCTTCAAGCTCTTTCAGTGCTTGTCGGTATTTGTCGTTTCCTCCGAACAAAGCGGCAATGCGGGCCGGCTTTCCATACTTCGTGAACGGGTTCTGCTTGAGAATCTCTGTTGATTCAATATCATAAATGCCAAGTTCGGCGTATTTGTCCAAAAGCGCGTTTATGACCTCACGGGCTGCTTCACCATATTTTCCAAAAACATCCCGCTTCTTTACATGCTCCGCGCGCTCCCGTCTTGTCAGCGGCTTTTGATTGAATGCAATGTGGCAGATAAAGTCAAAGTCGTCCACATCGGTCATGTTCTGGTCTTTCTTAACCAGCTCAAGGTCAATGCCTTTTTCCTTGAGCATGTTGCGGACGATTTCTTTTTTCTGCTCGCCGTTCCATGTTTGAATAAAGTTTTCCAAAGTCTGATACGTTCCGAGGATGCTTTCTTTTGTGTAGTCCTCGATGCTTTCGGTTTTTAATAGCTTTCCGTCGGTGTCGTAAATCTGGACAACTCGTTCAAGGACGGTGATTTTTACGCCGCCCTTTGCCACCACTTGTATTGTCCTTGGGCTTTTTTGTTCGTCACTGTCTGCGCTTCGTCCACGCTCAGCGTCCTCATTTTCTTCATCAGGCATGTTCTGCTCGGTGGCTGAGCCTGTCGAAGCCCCGAATTCTTCATCCTGCTCAATCTCGCCATCCCATTCGGGGTCGGCGAACAGACGGCTCACCCGGCGGAAGTCCATAATGGTGAAATGAGTCTTTCCTTCGCTGTATCGCAAGCGGGTGCCTCGTCCAATAATCTGCTTGAACTCCGTCATCGAATTTATAAGCTCGTCGATGACAATGAGCTTTACCATCTTGCAGTCGCTTCCGGTGGAAAGAAGCTTTGAAGTCGTAGCGATTACAGGATAAGGTTGTGAGACAGAAATGAAATAGTCCAGCTTTTCCTTTCCGTATTTGTCGCTTCCGGTAATGCGGACGACATACTGCTCTTTCACATTTCCCTGACTGTCTTTCAGAACCATGTCTGTATTCAGATTGTTGAGGGCTTTCCTCATTCTTTCCGCGGCATCTTCTGTAGGGCAGAATACGATTGTCTTAGACATACGGTCTGTTTCTTTAAGATACTTTGTGATTTCCTGGGCAACCTGGTCGATTCTGTCTTGAATGATGATGTTGTAGTCATAGTCGGAAAGGTTGTATTCCCGGTCTTCAATCTCGTTTCCGTCAACATCCTTCTGCCCTTTTTTAGGTCGCCAGCTGTCATCGATATTTGTGTGGACATTTATTACTTTGAAGGGAGCGAGGAATCCGTCTTCAATTCCCTGCTTAAGGCTGTATGAATAAACAGGTTCTCCAAAGTAGTCTATGTTTGAAACATACTTTGTTTCTTTTGGTGTGGCGGTCATGCCAATCTGGGTAGCGCCGCTAAAATATTCAAGAATCTTGCGCCAGCGGGAATCAGCCTTTGCAGAACCGCGGTGACACTCGTCCACGATAATCAAATCAAAGAAATCGGGCGTGAAGAATTCCTTGTACTTTGAAAGTTCGCTTTCAATCTCTTCTTCGGTTTCTTCTTCATCCTCACTTTTGTGCTTTGTAGAATCCAGCTGCTGATAAAGGGCAAAATAAACCTGATAGGCAGAGATTTTAGATTTGTCTTCCTTCTGAAAGTTGATTTTATGAATCACTTTTTCCAGCGGCTTAAAGTCCTGCTGGATAGACTGGTCCACAAGATTGTTCCGGTCTGCAAGATAGAGGATTTTCTTTTTGGTTCCAGAATCAATCAGCCTCCAGACAATCTGAAAAGCGGTATAGGTTTTTCCTGTTCCTGTCGCCATGGCAATCAAAATGCGAGCTTGATGTTTTGCAATGGCTTCTAGAGTTCGGTTTACGGCATTACGCTGATAGTACCGCGGCGGATAACAGTCTGCACCTGAATAGAATGGCGTGTCCAAAAGTTTATCCTCATACACAAGAGGAACATCGTAGATTTTGTTTTCGCCGTCGACGGCATAAGTCATGCGGTTTTCCACTTCCAGGATTTTTTCTGCATCCACTCCACGCCAGCGGGCCATCAATTCTTCTGCGGTAGGAAATTCGGAAAGCGGAAATTCTTTTTCAAGTCCCGTGGTAAAATCATGCTCAAAAAAACTTGAGCCGTTGGAAGTATAGACAAAGGGCACATTGAGCAGAACGCCGTAAGAGATTGCCTGCTGGAGCCCAAAGGAAGATGAGTGGTTGTTGTCTTTTGCCTCGACTATGGCAAGCGGCGTTCCCTTGTTGTGCCAGAGGATATAGTCGCATCGCTTTCCTTTGTCGCGGCTGGGGATGTTGCCTTTGATGCGGACTTTGCCGTCCGTAAAATCATTGAGCGGAGAGTAAGCGATATGAAGATTCTGATTGCGTTTTTTTACGGCCTTCCAAATCTCCGTCTCCATGGTGATTTTTTTTGCATCCCATTTTGCGTCGAGGGCTTTTGTAATGTATTCGTGCTTTATGTCCTCTTCGGACATTTCGTGAATGTCAAAAATATCACTCATAGAAAATCCTTTTCCGCCATTCTGTAAGTTGTATTTACCACTTAAAAAGCACCTGTTATTATAGCACAAAATGAGCAAATTTTGTAGGAGCCTTGAAAAGCTTCGTTGAAGAAAATCAAGGCGACTTTTGGTATAAAGCACACTGGCAGTGCGCGGGCCAAAAGAAAAATTATTTTTGGAGAAATGCATATGTTTATAAAAACAGCAATTTCCCAATACGGAACGAAGTTTCCGAATATAGGAGTAAACAACTATGAAATACAGAATCGTAAAACGATTAAACCCTCAGAATAACGAGGAATCTAAATTCTACGCTGCCCCTCAGTACATGGAAGAACTGACGGTGGGCGACCTTGCGAAAGATATTTCCGATGCATGTACCTTAAATGTTACGGATGTGGAGGCGGTCTTAACATCGCTTGTCCGCAAGCTTCCGATGTACCTCAAAAACGGATTTAAAATCCAACTGGGGAATTTCGGGCGTGTAAAACTCTCTTTCTCATCAAAAGGATTTGCAAAAGCAGAGGATGTGGACGCAAGCAGCAT
>JAFSJW010000023.1 GCA_017449265.1 Treponema sp. | reverse complement strand
TGTAAGTAAGAGAGCACAATCCATTTTTTTGATATAGGAGAGAAAAAGAGATGAAAAGAAAGAATCGAGACACACCCGGCAGGAGAATTGCTCAAGCCATTATCGCCCAGTACAAGCCCCAAAGTGTCGCCGAAATGCAAGCGGCTCTAAAAGAAGTCTTCGGACCGATGTTTGAGGCTATGCTTAATGGCGAAATGGAAAGTTATCTTGGCTACGAACCCAATTCGCGCGAGGAAAAAGAGACGACAAATCGGCGTAACGGCTACTTCGACAAGACTATTAAGACCTCAATGGGCGAGACAGCGATTGAGATGCCCCGTGATCGTCAAGCCTCCTTCGACTCGATAATCCTGCCCAAACATAAGCGCGACGTGTCCGACATTGAAAACAAAGTTCTGGCAATGTATGCTCGCGGCATGAGTCAGCGCGATATTTCTGCCACTCAAGACGACATTTATGGTTTTAAACTAAGTGCCGAGCAAATTTCCAAAATCACAGACTACGTACTCGAAGAGCAAGAAAGTTGGCAAAATCGGACGCTGGCGCCGTTCTATCCGTTCCTTTTCGTCGATTGCCTCTTTGTGCCAATTAAGCGCGATTACGAGACGAAAGAATGTGCCATTTACAACATTTTGGGCATTCGTGTCGACGGGCGAAAGGAAATTTTGGGGCTTTGGATACAAGACAGCGAAAGCAAACACGCTTGGATGCAGATTTTCGACGAGTTGAAAAGTCGCGGCGTGCAGGAAGTCGGTTTCATCTCTATGGACGGCGTTACGGGACTGGAGGAAGGAGCGCGGGCGATTTTTCCTGAAGTGGTCGTGCAACGCTGCATTGTCCACTTGATTCGCAACTCGCTAAAGTACGTGCCGACGCGCGATTACAAGGTCTTCACCGCTCACTTGAAAAAAATCTATGGTGCACCGAGCATCAAGGCTTGTCGCGTTGAATTTGAGCGTTTCTGCCAAGTTTGGGCAAAATATCCCGGGGCGATTGCCGTCTGGAAACGTTGTTTTGCCTACGTCGAGCAACTTTTTGACTATCCGTCGGCGGTTCGCAAGATTATGTACACGACCAATGCGATTGAGGCGGTTAATTCCAGTTTTCGCAAGGTGACTAAGCGCGGCGCATTTCCTAATGACAATTCCGTTTTCAAATTGCTTTATCTTAGAGTAGTAGAGTTGCAAAAAAATGGGCGTCGCGCCCCGTTGCCAATTGGTCGCTCGTTCGCAATCAGCTGCTCTTGAAAGACCGCCTCGCTTCACTCTTCGACAAATTCGACCGCTAACTTTCAATACTTACACAATCTGCTTGACACTGCCTAATTAACTTGTTGTGTGGGTTAGAAAATCAAAGATTTAATGTGGCTCGATTGAGGTCTGTGTCAGCGATTTTGTGTAAATAACAAAACTCTGGAAAATCTCAACTTACGAGATTCTCATTTCCTCTTCTGAATCAATGATAAAAATTTCTAATATTCACACTTTGCTAAAATGTTTGCGAACACATCTTCTAAGTTTTTGAATAACCTTTTATGTAATTTAGTTTGTACTTTTTAGAAAGTAATTTCACCCGTGCTACTCAACGCAATAAAACTACCACCCTCAGCAATGTAAATGATATTTTCAAGCGTTTCAATACCATCGTGTTTAAAGTCACTTGAAATAAGAATCTTTCCTTCGT